>JBFMDN010000037.1:0-53671 GCA_040753915.1 Thermodesulfobacteriota bacterium
GTAGATTACAAGATCCCCCAATACATTGAATTCCGGGACATGCTCCCAAAATCCAAGGTGGGCAAGCTCCTCAGACGAGAAATCCGGAGCGAAGAGAAGAAACGGTTGGAAACCTAGCGGAATGCGGGCCTGTAGTGCAGAAGTGTAGTGCAGGCATGTAGTGCAGGCTTTTAGCCTGCATCTGAAGAAATGGCAGCCTGAAAGGCTACCCTACATTTCCGGAATATGGCAGCCCTGTAGTGCAGGCTTTTAGCCTGCATCTGAAGAGATGGCAGCCTAAAAGGCTACCCTACATGTGGGGGATGTGGCAGGCCTGTAGTGCAGGCTTTCAGCCTGCATCTGAAGAGATGGCAGCCCAAAAAGGCTACCCTACCTGTGGGGGATGTGGCAGGCCTGTAGTGCAGGCTTTCAGCCTGCATCTGAAGAGATGGCAGCCTAAAAGGCTACCCTACATGTGGGGGATGTGGAAGGCCTGTAGTGCAGGCTTTTAGCCTGCATCTGAAGAGATGGCAGCCTAAAAGGCTACCCTACATGTGGGGGATGTGGCAGACCTGTAGTGCAGGCTTTTAGCCTGCATCTGAAGATTTGGCAGCCTGAAAGGCTACCCTACATGTGGGGGATGTGGCAGGCCTGTAGTGCAGGCTTTTAGCCTGCATCTGAAGATTTGGCAGCCTGAAAGGCTACCCTACATTTCCGGAATATGGCAGGCCTGTAGTGCGGGCCTGTAGTGCAGGCTTTTAGCCTGCATCTGAAGAGATGGCAGCCTAAAAGGCTACCCTACCTATCGCGATCCACGGTCACGTCCTGTTTGGCGGAGACAGCGGCAGATCGAAACAACTCCGCTGTCGGCTAACGGGATGCTAGTGCTCCCGCCGCGGCTCCAACGCGTCCTGGATCTTTACTGTCGGTGCTTCGGAAGTAGGTTGAGCAAGCTGGGCTAGCCTGGCCTGAACCGCTTGCTTAACCTCAGCGCTGAACTTCAGGACGGCCACATCTCCACACTTGGGACATATCTTGCCCCTCGGAGTGCCTTGCGCTGCGATGACCTTTCCCATCTTTTCATAGTTGGTTCGTACTAATGTCTTGCCGCAAAACGGGCACTCCAGAAAGATCGCGTCCCCATGAAGAACCGCGACCGCGCGCTTGTACCGTGGAGCCATGACTTTCTCCCTCGAAGTCGGTGTCAAGCCGAGCGCGGCATGACTCGGCCCCAGAGCGTCTCTGGCGATCCCAGGACAGCTTAAGCGCCCGGCACGACTACGACGCGGGCAAACATATCAGAAGCCCATCATGAGACGGGGATAAACAATCCCGTGCTCAGGTCTAGAAGCGCTCTCACGTTTTGCAAGAGCCTCCCGAGAACCCCTAGCACAACAGATTGCCGCGATCAATCATTTGCAGACGTATGACCCGGCTCGGAGCCAAGGATGTTGAGCGGGGACTTGCCCTCTCCGGGCAGCCCGGTGACGTACTGAAACTCATCCTGAACGATTTCGGCAACTTTCTTGTACAGAGTCCTCAGGGGAATCTCGGCAGGACACGCCTCCGTACAGAGGTTGCAGTCAATGCATCTGCCTGCCATATGAACCGCGCGGGTGAGATGAAAAATAGGGTTTTCCGGTGGAAGATTCCCTGTCTTGATAAGGGTGTCATCCTCAAGAGTACATACATTGCAGAAGCAGACGGGACACACGTCCCGGCAACCATAACACTTGATGCAGCGGTCGAACACCTGTTTCCAATACGCGAGACGATCTGACAGACTCAAAGCCGAGATTTCCGCGACTGACGCGTTGGCAACCGGTTCCGTTTTCTCTCCTGCCACCACTTCGTCAGGATAGGGCTGTCGGCATTCGTGATTCTTGGCCAATTCCGCGGGGCACGCGATTCCTACTCGCACGATCGATTCGGGCTCGGTGATCTGGTTCCATCGGATCAGCTCATTGAGAGCCCGCTCGTCACATCCTCGCAAAAGGATCCCCACGCTACGATCCTTTTGATTGCGAAGGACCGACAGGAGGAGCTTGGCCATCGGGTAACGGGAGTCCCCCGGTTTGTCCTTGTCGCCGAGGCTGAACCCATTGTCCAGCTCGTCCGGAGTCGTGTACAGATACGGAGTAATATTGCCGCTGAGGTCTTTCAGGCCCAGAAAAGCGCTGATGCGACCATCGGTCAGCAGCGTTCGTACATGATTTTTCACGTCTTCGATCATGGTATTGACCTATGTGCTAGTGAAACCCCGCCTGCGGGGGTAGTGTCATTCTCCGCGTATGTCGGAGCCGGAATCCGTCTATCCGGCTTTCTGGGCCACGGGTTTCCCGAGGGGTGACGGGCCCAATTGTCGAATCTTTTCCACAAAGTTGGTGACTACCTGGGCAAACCGGGGACCTTCGGCAGAGGACACCCACTTGAGATCGAGCCGATTCGGGTCCACTCCATAGAAGTCCAGAAGTTTTCTCATGAAAGCTATTCTCTTTACAGTCATGTAATTACCGTACAGGTAATGGCAATCACCGATGTGTCACCCGCCCACGAAGACGCCGTCCGCTCCCTTCTGGAAAGCCTTCAAGATCTGATGAGGCCCGACGGTCGCGGAACAGAGCGTGCGGATGGTCCGAAGATTTGGCGGGTACTGCAAGCGGCTGACTCCGGCCAAATCCGCGCCGGCATATGCACACCAGTTGCAGAGAAATCCTACAATAGTTGGTTCAAAGGGTTGTTCGGACATACATGTTCCCCTGCAGATGGAATCGGTTTAGGCCGATCTCTAGAGAAATCATAAGGATCTCTCGATTCCGATTTCTATCAAAACACGGACCGGGAATCTTCTTTCCGGCAGAACAGGTCATCTCCGGACGCCTTCCCCTGAATCTTCACACGCCGGCAGGTTGCACCTGCCGTGGAAGAGAGAAAGCATTGTTGCCACTTGTCCGCCACGAGAGCGGTGTTCAGCCGGTGAGTGCCTGCTCGATCTGGGCAAAGAGCTGGTCGTTGGAAAAGCCGTCGAGCCGAGCACTCCCTGAAGGACATGTAGCTGCACAGCCACCACAGCCTTTGCACAACACCTTGTTCACCTGACAGACACCGCGATCCGCGAAGAAGTTGATGGCTCCATAGGGGCATACAGCGACGCACCCGAGGCATCCGCAACAGGTTTCCGGGTTGATATCCGCTACTATGCCGCTGGTGAACAGTGCCTCCTTGGAAAGCACCCCAGCAGCGCGCGATGCCGCACCAAGACCTTGCGCCACTGCCTCTCTGATGGTCGAAGGAAAACGGGCGCTTCCGCACAGATAGACCCCGTCCGTGGCAAAATCCAGCGGTTTGAGCTTAACGTGTCCCTCGAGGAAGAAGCCGTTCTCGTTGATCGGGACCTTGAGCATGGTGGAGATGTCTCCGGCCTCCTCCTGGGCCACGAGCGGTGTTGAGAGGACAACGAGATCCGCGGGTATTTCGATGTCTCTTCCCATTCTCACGTGGTAAGCCTTTACTGCGCCATTCCCGACCTGGGGCGGCCTTTCGGGATCGTACGTCACGTATCGGACGCCGAGCTCCTTGGAGCGCCGGAACATGTCCTCGTTTTCAACCCCGTACATCTGCATGTCCCGATAGAATATCGTGATTTTCGTGGCGGGATTGGCCTCCTTCAAGAGGATGGCATTCTTTACCGCTGTCATGCAACAGATACGGGAGCAATAAGTGCGTTCCTGGCAACGGGAGCCCACGCATTGGATTATTGCCACGTTTTCCGGCGAGGATAATCCCTCGCGCATCATGGATTCCAAATCGTAATGCGTAACGACTTTCTCGCCATCGTACCCGAAAAATCCTTGTTCCGGCTTCAGCACGCGCGCTCCCACCGCTACAACGATGACACCGGTCTTGATGGAGATATCTTTGCCGTCCTCGGCCACAGACACCACGTAGTTGCCAACGTATCCTTCCACCTTTGTCACACAGGACCTGAGATGAACCGTGACCTTTGGATTCTCGTTGACACGACCCGCCAGGTCATCCACCAGCTTCGCTGCGGGCTCGTGCGTGGGAAGCACAAGATTGACAGAGTTGAGCAAGCCTCCCAAGCGGTCCTGCTTTTCAACGAGATCGACTTCGTATCCCATGTTTCCAAGAGCCATCGCAGCGGACATGCCGGCAACGCCTCCGCCGATTACGAGTGCCCTGTGGGTGAGTCCAAGCTGGATTCGGCTCAAAGAGCGCAGGCGGGCTGCCTTGGCCACCGCCATGGCGATCTGGCCCTTAGCTCTTTCTGTTCCTCCCTCCTTGTCCCGCATATGGACCCAAGAACATTGATCCCGAATATTGGCCATTTCGAAGAGATAAGGATTGAGGCCCGCCTCTTCGCATGCCCCCATAAACAGGGGTTCGTGGGTCCGCGGCGTGCAGGAAGCCACCACTACCCGGTTGAGGTCATGCTTGGGAATGGCAGATTTGATTTCGTTGATCCCGCCCTCGGAGCAGGTGTAGAGATTCTCCTGGACGAAGGCCACATTGGGGAGCGTTTTCGCGTACTCCACTAATTCCTTCATGTCCAAGTATCCTGCGATATTTGAACCGCAATCACAAATGAACACCCCGATGCGTATACCCGATCCTGACGTATTTTCCAATGACGTATCTCCTCAGACCGCGAGGGCCCTCCCGCCGGTCATGACCACTTCCGCCGCCCGGGCTGCAGCACTGCTTGCTTGAGCAACAGACTCCGGGATGTCCAGAGGACCCTGCGCGCAGCCGCATGTGAATATCCCCGGCACGCTCGTATCCAGAGGCCTGTTCGGATGCGTTTTGACAAAGTTATTTTCCTCGAGCTCAATGCCGAGGAGCTTGGAGAGCCCGACTACCCCTCTCGCCGGCGAGCACGCATTGGCAAGGATGACCATATCCAGCGTCATGCTCATTACCCTGCGCTGCTCGGTGTCTTCGTAG
This sequence comes from Thermodesulfobacteriota bacterium, assembly GCA_040753915.1. Taxonomy (GTDB): domain Bacteria; phylum Desulfobacterota; class Desulfomonilia; order Desulfomonilales; family Desulfomonilaceae; genus JBFMDN01. The sequence continues at coordinate 4,945 of JBFMDN010000037.1, forward strand.
TGCACCACGGGATTGAGATCTTCGTCCTGTGTGACCTCTGCGACCCGTCCCCGTATGTACTTGAGCCCCGACACCTGTGCGCCTCGCACCTTGTATTCCTCGAACCCTTTGCCCACGGTCCTAAGATCCATGTAGAATATGGAGGACTCGGTCTCAGGCTCGTGCTCTCGTGCAATAATCGCTTCCTTGATCGAGTGCATGCAGCAGTAGCTGGAGCAGTACTTGTGAAAGCGAAAATCTCGAGACCCCACGCACTGGATGAACCCGAGCTTCTTGGCAGTGTGGTATTTCTTCACATGATCTTCCAACCACTCTTCCTCTGCCTTGAGCTTCGCCAGCGCTTCGGCGTCCTCAGCCTTTTCCGCCTTCTTGATCTGCTTGGCAAGATCCTTGAGTCGGATCTCGCCGCGGACCACCGAGGGACGGGACAGGTGTCCTTTGGTCGGACCGCCCGCGCTGAGGAGTCGTTCCATCTCGAGGGACGAGATCACGTTCGGGAGGCGGCCGTAACCGTACTCCGGAATCTGGGTAGCATCGAACATCTCGTATCCTGTCGCCACGATGACGGCTGCCACCGTGAGCTCCACATCCGTGTCCTTCTGCTCGTAGTCTATGGCTTTTGCCTGACACACCTTGGCGCAGACGCCGCACTTACCGCCCTGCAGCACTTTGCAGGCCTTCGGGTCAATGGTGTATACGGACGGGATTCCCTGGGCATAATCCTTATAGATCGCCTTCCGGTCATCCAGTCCAAAGTTGAACTCATTGGGGACTCTCGTCGGGCACTTCTCGGCGCATGCGCCGCACGCCGTGCATCTGGTGTCGTCCACGTATCGTGCCTTGCGGTGCACCTTCACTTTGAAGTCACCCACCTGTCCCGAGAATTCCGTTACCTCGCTGTACGCCAATACGTCGATATGAGGATGTCGACCGACATCCAGCAGCTTAGGCGACAGAATTCATATGGTGCAATCGTTGGTCGGAAAAGTCTTGTCCAACATGGCCATTTTGCCGCCGATGCTGGGGTTCCTTTCCACCAAGTGGACCTTGATTCCCATTTCGCCGAGGTCGAGCGCAGCCTGCATGCCGGCTATACCGCCTCCGATGATGAGAACTTCGTTTGATGCCATTGTGTTACCGTCCCTGGGAGATCATCCCCATGAGAATGCGTGCCGCGAAAAAAAGCCCGCATCATGACTAAGCCTTGATGGCCCTCGCCAACAAGTCGTTGATATCTTGAATTTTCAGGTCTAACTCCGTGTCCCTCAACGCACAGTTCAGATGTACTCGGCACTTCGGGCACGCGGTTACCAGAGTTTTCGCGCCGGCTGCCACAGCCTCACCCAAACGCATTTTCTGGATCTCCTTGGAGCACGCGGAGCAGTTCATCCACGCGCTCGTGCCACAGCAGAGGCCATTTTCCCGGTTGTGCTCCATCTCGGTCAAAATAACACCCGGAATGCTCTGAATGATCTGCCTCGGTGGGTCCATGATGCCGGCCTGGCGCCCCAACCGGCAAGGATCGTGGTACGTCACCACACCGTCCATGGTTTCCAGCGAAAATCTACCTTCGCCCAATTCCCGAGCGAGCAACTCGTAAAAGTGGATGGGCTCGAATCCCAGTTCGCCCACCACTTCGGGGTAGTATTTCTTGAACGTCAGGTAACCCTCCGGACATTGGAACACTACCCGCTTCACTCCGAGATTCCTCAGAAGCTGCACGTTCCTGCGGGCGAGCTTCTCGAAATGCTCGCGATCGCCGGACCAGAAGAGATCGTGCCCGCAACACCGCTCGTCGTCATGGATCACCGGCTCGATCCCGATCGCGTTGAGCAGCTTGAGGACTGCGCGCGGGGCGTCCATAACGTCCAGGTTCCAGTCTTCATGGAATTCCACGTCCATGAAAGGGCTGCATCCGACGAAATAGTAGGTGTCGCCTGACTCTGCGATTGTACCTGCTTCCCTGGCCCATTCGGTTTTGCTCTGCTTCAGGTCAAGGGTCTGCAGGCGCATTATGGTCTGAAACAAGCCCCGATGGGCTTGAACGCCCCCTTTGCCCTGACGAACAGCTTCTTCCCTAACCATCCTCACGAACGTGGGATAGTCGATCTTGGCGGGACATCGTGAGCTACACTGGCCGCACGAGAGGCAGGACCAGATACTTATATTCTCGAACGGGTTGTCTTCTGCCTCCATCAACACCTTTTCCACCATAAGACGGGGGGAGAAATCCGGAGTTGTTCGAGAAACAGGACAACTTCCCGTGCAGATTCCACAGTCCAGACAGTAGAAGGCCTGGGTGTGGTCAACGATTTCCGGTAGGTTCATGCAGCGGTCTCCCTGTTGCGGAGCGAATTGGGTCCCAGCTTGATTATCTGATCGGTGAAATCACGAACTACTTCGGCGAATCTTGTCCCTTCGGACGCGGATATCCACTCTCTTCTGAGGCGGCCTTCTTCGATGCCGAGCAGTTTCATCAGCTTTCTCGTTTTTTCCAACACTTTTACGGCTTTTTCATTACCTTCCAGGTAATGGCATTCACCGATGTGTCAACCGGTGACCAGCACGCCGTCAGCCCCGGCCTCAAAGGCCTTAAGGACATAGGACGGTGCGAGCATGCCCGAGCACATCAGCCGAATCAATCGTATGCTCGGGGGATATTGCAGGCGGCTCACTCCGGCGAGGTCGGCTCCCGCATACGAGCACCAGTTACACGCGAACGCTATTATTTTGGGTTGAAACTGTTCAGTCATGATCACTCCATCGGGTATCAGCGCGATCGCGGCCGCGAGACGCAGCACACGAGAGCATCGCGTGGGGTTTCCACCACCTCAGGCCATGGCAGCCTCAATCATTTCGCCGATCTGGTCGTCCTTGAAATGTCTAATTGCCGCGGCGCCCGTGGGGCAGACAACTCCGCACGCGCCGCACCCTTTGCACAGGGCGGGGTTCACTTCGGATTTCATGATCCCCGCCGCAACTTCCTTCAGCTCGGGCGCGTGGAACGGACAGACCTCCACACATCTGCCGCAGCCGCGACATAGGAACGGGTCTATGTACGAGACCATACCGGGAGCGTCGACGTACCCTCTGGCCAGTACCTGCGCGGCGTGTGCGCCCGCAGCTTCTGCCTGGGCAATGGTCTCGTCCAGAGGCTTCGGATAGTGGGCCAGACCTGCCAGGAAAACGCCGTCTGTCGCAAAGTCCACCGGCCTCAACTTCATGTGCGCTTCCAGGAAGTACCCATCCTCGTTGGTCGACACCTTGTAGAACTGGGCCAATTCCTTGTTCTGGCCGTTGGGCACGATTGCCGCGGCGAGCACGAGGTTGTCCGCCTCGATGGTCATGTTCCCGCCGAGGACGAGATCCTTGGCCTTAACCACGATCTTGGTGCCCACTTCGACCAGCGGCGGATTGTCGGGCTCGTAACGGGCAAAGACCACGCCCATCCGCCTGGCCTGCTCGTAGTATGGCTCGTTGAGACCGAAAGTGCGGATGTCTCGATACAGAACGAAAATCCGCGCGGCAGGGTTGGCTTCTTTGAGGGCTATAGCGTCCTTCACCGTGTGATTGCAGCACACCTTGCTGCACCAGGGACGCTCGGCACATCGAGAACCCACGCATTGAATGAATACCGTAGTGGCCGCATTCATGACCCCCGGATCCCCTGCCTTCATGGCAGCAGCCATATCGAGTTGGGTCCGGATGCGGGGGTCTGACCCGTACCCGTACAGATCCGGTTTCCATTCGGACGCGCCCGTTGCTATAACAGTGACGCCGTGCTCAACCTCGACAGGTTTGCCGTTGCTCCTGATGGTAGTCTTGAACTTGCCGATGAAGCCCTCAACATGCTCGATCGTTCCGTTAAAATGGAGGGTGATCTTGTCATTGGACTTTACCTTGTCCACGAGCTTTTCCACGAACGGTTGCACATCCTCTCCCTTGAGAGTGTGTGAAAGCTTGAGAGCATTGCCGCCGAGCGAATCGGTGGCTTCCAGAAGATGGACGGGAAAGCCCTGGTCAGCAAGACTCAGAGCGGAAGTCATCCCCGCGACGCCCCCTCCTATCACCAATCCGGCCTGTACCATGGGGAGCTGCTGGTCTTGGATGGGCTCCAGCCGAGAGGTACGAGCCACGGCCATGCGGATAAGATCCACTGCCTTCGCTGTTGCGTGCTCCTTGTCCTTCATGTGGACCCACGAACAGTGCTCGCGGATATTCGCCATTTCTACCAAGTACTTGTTCAGACCGGCTTCACGCGCGGTGTCTTGAAAGAGGGGCAAGTGGGTTCGAGGAGTGCACGATGCCACGATGATGCGATTGAGATTGTTCTCTTGGATGATTCTCTTTATCTCGACCTGCGTGTCCTGCGAGCAGGTGAACAGATTCTCCCCCGCGTACGCCACACCCGGGATCTCCTGCACCTGCTGCACTACCTCCGGAACATTCACGGTGGACGCGATATTGATACCACAGCGGCACACGAACACACCGATTCTCGGGTCCTGACCCGACACGTCCTTCTCCGGGGGGAGCTCCTTCTTCTTAGTCAAGGTGTCGCGAGCATCAGCGAGGAGCCTGATCGCTGCACCTGCCGCTGCCGACGCCTCCATGACCGTTTGAGGAATGTCCTTGGGCGCCTGAAAAGCTCCTGCCACGAAAATGCCCGGGCGAGAGCTATCCACCGGCTCGAAGGTTCCAGTGCTGCAGAAGTTGGTTTCGTCGAGCTTGACCCCAAGCAGGTCCGCTGCCCGAATGGTGCTTGCGGTAGGCTTTATCCCAACTGCAAGCACTACCATGTCGAAAGTTTCTGTCAGGAGCTTGTTGCTCTCGTCCACGTACGTGATTTCCAGATCGCGTGTGAGGGGGTCTTCGACCACTCGACTCACCATGGAACGGATGAATCGGACACCTCCGTCGCCCTTGGCTTTTTCGTAGTACTTGTCGAAGTCTTTCCCGTACGCGCGTATGTCCATGAAGAAGATGGTCGGTTCGATGGATGCGTCGTGCTCCCGGGCTATCACCGCTTCCTTGATGGAAGCCATGCAGCACACGGAGCTGCAATGGGGCATCCCCTTCCTGCGATCACGGGAAGCGACGCACTGTATCCACGCGACTTTCTTGGGGTGCCTGCCGTCGGAAGGACGCTTCACTTCGCCCTCGAACGGACCCGATGCGCTGAGAATGCGCTCCATTTCGAGGTTGGTGACCACGTTAGGCATGTATCCGTGGCCATATTCGGATATGCGTCCCGTGTCAAAGAGCTCATATCCGGGGGCAAGGATAAGCGCTCCCACATTGAGCTCCTCGAAGGTGTCTTCCTGCTCGTAATCGATGGCCTTGGCCGGACAGACCTTTGCGCAGACACCGCACTTCTTCCCCTGAAAAATCCGACAGTGCTGCGGGTCGATGGTGAAGACGGACGGAATTCCCTGCGGGTAGTCCTTGTAAATGGCCTTTCTCATGTCATGGCCGAAATTGTACTCGTTTGGAACCTTGGTGGGGCATTTCTCCGCGCATGTTCCACAGGACGTGCACTTGGCAGGATCCACGTACCGTGCCTTTCGCCGAATTTTAACCTTGAAGTCCCCCGCTTGGCCCTCTATTCCCTCGATCCGGCTATATGCAATTATCTCTATGTTGGGATTTTGTGCCAGGGTCTGCAATTTGGGCGAGAATATGCACGCCGAACAATCGTTCGTGGGAAACGTCTTGTCCAACTGAGCCATAACCCCACCGATGCAGGGTTTTTCCTCGAGGAGGTACACCTTGTATCCTGACTCGGCCAAGTCAAGGGAGGCTTGCACGCCGCCGATGCCTCCACCGACCGTCAATACTGCGCCTACGTTTGTCTTACTCACGTTGTCGCTCCAGATCTTTCTTCAACATGGTTCACCCGGTTTTGATTCCCGATGAGCCCTGTTTTCCCCACCAACTATGGAGGGATCTCCCTGGTCCGCGAAGGATCTTCGGTTCTGTCTGTCGTGCAATGTCTTTGGCAAGACTTCACACTACCCGCGAATGGGCGGCATGCCGATTATACCATTTTGGTCCCAAGCACGCATGTCGACCACTCGGGCGTCCGGCCGTCATTGAGCCACAGTCCTAGAGAAGCCCCTTTTGTGAAAGAGACTGTTCGGCAGACACGATGTGTTTCCCGAACCAGGTCCGAGCATCCGGAACGCCCAGAGCAATGCCGATGAGCTCCGTGACGTACAGGATTGGAGTGTGGTACACCCGTCCTGTTTTCTTCGATATGTCGGCCTGTCTGGTGTCCAGGTTCGCCTGACACATGGGACAGAGGGTAACCATCGCGTCCGCTCCCACATGCCGGGCCATGTCAAGGAGCTTCTGGCTCAGCCTCATCACCTGGTCTGTCCGTGTTAGAGACAGTGAGCCGCCGCAGCAATCGGTCTTATAAGGCCACTGAAGGACTTCCGCGCCAATGGCCTCGAGAATCCGGTCCATCTCCTTGGGATTCTCCGGATCGGCCGGCTCAACAATATCTACGGGGCGCACCGCGAGGCACCCGTAATAGGGTACGACTCGAAGACCTTCCAAGGGCTTTGTCACCATATCTCTAATGAGGTCCAGAACCGGCTGTGAATGGAGCATCTCCAGGCCTGAAAGCACCTTGATCTCACCTTTGAACGGGTACTTGCCCTGGAATGTGCTGTCCTCCATCAGACGCATGGCCGTGTGCTTCATCCGCACGTGGCATCCCGCGCACGGAGCTACTACGTCGTGACCCATCCGTTCCGCGGTCATCAGGTCGCGAGCTGGCAGAGCGGTCTCGAGATACGCATCGATCATGTGGGCCGAAGACGCGCCACAACACGTCCAGTCAGGGATCTCGCTGAGCTTCACGCCGATCTTCGCAGCGACTCCTCTGAACGAATCATCAAGCTCTTTGGCCGAGCCCGTAAGACTGCATCCCGGGTAATAGGTGAATTCCATCGTCTTCCTCTTTATTTCATCCATCGAGCAGACCCTTCTTGGGACTGTCTCGCTGGGTGATTACTTCATGGACGAGTTCTTGAACACGTCCTTCACTTCGCTCACATGGCTCGATCGATGGGGAAGCACATGAATCTTCCCTTTCTTGAACATCTGCATACCGAGCTCCATGTCATCGAACAGAGTCTTGGTTTTCCACTTGTACAATCCAATGAGAGAGAGCTCGTGCACTCGCCCGAACCACTTGATCGTTTTGAGAAAGATCTCGTGGAATGCCGGAATCTGGGGCTCTTGCGTGCTCACTTTATCCCGAACCACCTGGTGTCGGATCGGATCGAGCAGGGCAGGGACATCAATGCCGTTTGGGCATCGAGCGCCACAGGTATGGCAGGTCAGGCACAACCACAGGCTCTTGGAAGAAATAATAGGCTGAACGTCTCCCAGCACCGCAAGGCGTACCATCTGGTGCGGAAGAATGTCCATCTCACTGGCCATAGGGCAACCTGCCGAACACTTGGCACACTGGTAACATTGATTGACTACCGACTCCAGGTTCGCAGGAAGTCTGCTCGACTTGCCCGTCAGAGGGCTGTAACTAGCTTGTTGCATCTCACTCTCCCGATTACGGGAATGTTCAGGGCGAGCATTCGCCCCGTGGTTGAGAGAGGGAAGGGGTCGTGGCCCTTCCCTGGACCGTTGTTGCCGGGTCGCATTCGCACTGGGGTGCTACCGTCCCGATTCCTTGCCATCAAGCCCCGGTTTCCAGCAGAGCGTCAATCTCCTGGAATACCTGCTCGTCTTTGAAGTGGTGCAGATCTATGGCTCTGCCCGGACATACCGAGGAGCAAATACCGCATCCCTGACAGAGAGCCGGGACTATCTCGGCCGCGTGAATCTCCTCGTTTATGAATGGTGCTCCATACGGGCACATCCTGACGCAGGTGAGACATACCGCGCACTTGGTCGGATCCACCTTGGATATGACGCCTGGGAAGGTCATCTCCTTCTGGCTAAGCATGATGGAGGCCCTCTGCGCAGCCGCAGTCGCCTGTGCTATGGACTCATCCAGAGGTTTCGGATAGTGTGCCAGCCCCGCGAGGAAGACTCCTTCGGTCGTGAAGTCGACCGGCCGGAGCTTCATGTGCGCTTCCATGAAAAAGCCCTGGGAGTGCACGGTGACCTTGAAGAGGCGCCCCAAGTCGTGGTTCGTTTCAGCCGGCTCAATGGCCGCGGCCAACGTGAGGAGGTCCGCGGGAATAGTGAGATCCCGGTTGACCACCGGATCGCGCACGATCACGTTGACCTTGTCCCCGGCTGCTTCCACCCTGGGCTTTTGCTCAGGATCGTACTTGATGAAGATAGTTCCCGCCTTGCGGGCCTCGGCATAATAGCTTTCCAGGAGTCCGTATGTTCTGAGATCCCGATAGAGAATGTACGTCCTGCAATTCGGATTAATCTCCCGTAGCCTGCTCGCAAGACGCACGGATCCGGAACAGCAAATCTTCGAGCAATAGGGTCTCTCCTCGCAACGGGAGCCAACGCACTGAATGAAGACCGCGTTCTGGACATCCTTGAGCTTCGGATCTCCGGCCATAATCCGCTCTTCCAGGGAGTGCTGCGTTTCCACTGCAGCATGCTCGCCGTACAGGTACTCTTTCGGCTTGGACTCCACAGCGCCCGTGGCGATCACTGCCGCTCCAAACTCGACCTCCCTGCCAGGGCCGGCACCATTGCGCACCATGCCCTTGAAGTGTCCCACGTGACCGGAGAGGTCGGTGAACCTGGAACTCTTGAACACTTCAACCTTCGGATGGTTCTCCACCTGTCCGATAAGATCGTCCAGGAATGGCTTGATTGGTTCTCCCTGGATGGTTTTTTCCAGAGAAAGGGCATTTCCCCCAAGGCGATCGGACTTTTCAACCAGGTACACCTGAAAGCCCTGGTCGCCCAGATTCAGGGCTGCGGTCATCCCTGCCACACCACCCCCCAGGACGAGGGCGTTGGGGACCACTTCCATCTTGCTCTTCTGCAGCGGCGCAAGCTTTCTTGCCCGAGCGATTGCCATGCGCGCCAGGTCTTTGGCCTTCTCGGTAGCCTCTGCCTTGTGGGAAGCATGGACCCAGGAGCACTGGTCTCGAATGTTTGTCATAGTGAACAGATAGGGATTGAGCCCCGCCTTCTCCATCGTGAGCTGGAACATCGGTTCATGGGTTCGTGGGCTGCACGCGGCAACCACGATTCTGTTGAGGTTGTGCTCCTTGATGATGTCGAGGAACTGCTCCTGCGTATCCTGGGAGCAGGTGAACAGCTTCTCGTCAGCATACACCACGTTGGGCAGATTGCGGATGTGCTCCACCACTGCCGGAACATCCACGGTGTTCGCGATGTTGATCCCGCATCTACAGATGAATACCCCGATACGAGGCTCCTCCTCGGACACATCGCGTTGCGGAGGGAACTGCAGCTTGGTGGACAGGGTATGCCTTGCAGAGGCCAACAAGCGCGATGATGCGCCCGCGGCAGCAGAGGCTTCCATAACCGTCTGGGGGATATCCTTGGGTCCCTGGAACATTCCCGCCACATACACACCGGGCCGACTGGTCTGAACCGGCGCGAAGGAAGACGTGGCGCAGAATTCGGAATCATTGAGCTCGAGCCCCAACTTGCCCGCGAGCTTCCTTGATTCCTCGGATGACTTCAGCCCCACCGCCAAGACCACCATGTCGAACGTCTCTGTAGCGAGCTTCTGATCTTCGGTGAGATATGTCAGATCCAGGTTGTGGGTGATCGGATCTTCCACCACCCGGCTCACCATGGACCGTATGAAACGGACGGATCCGTTGCTCTTGGCTCTTTCGTAGTAGGCGTCAAAGTCCTTACCGTACGCCCTCATGTCCATATAGAAAATCGTGGGCTCGATGTTTGCGTCGTGCTCTTTCGCTATCACGGCTTCCTTGATGGATGCCATGCAGCAAATCGCGCTGCAGTGAGGCATGCCTTTCTGCGGGTCACGGGAGCCCACGCACTGAATCCACGCCACTTTCTTGGGATGGGACCCGTCCGACGGACGCTTCACCTCTCCGGCATTGGGGCCGGAAGCGCTGAGCATCCGCTCGAACTCCATATTCGTCAGGACGTTTGGAGCCGTGCCGTACGAGAATTCGCCGCGTATCTTAGACGGGTCGATCATTTCGTACCCGGTGGAGAGGATCACGGTGCCCACTTCCACGTCCAAGTACTGGTCTTGGAGACTGTGATCTATCGCTTCTGCGGGGCATGCCCGGACACACTCCATGCATTCCGAGCAGATGCCGCAATTGAGACACCGATCAGCCTCTTTCTTGGCGTCTTCCGCGTTGAATGCCAGCTCCACTTCCTTGAAATTCATACGATCCGACGCGGGAATCACTGGGTTGTGGGCCCTTGGTGCTGCCTTCAGATCCTCGGGAATAGGGGGATAGTGGGGTGAAGCTGGACCCGTGAACAAGGGACGACCTTCCCGCAAGTCTTGTCCGTCAATGAAGCGTCCAATGGATTCTGCTGCTTCCCTTCCTGCGGCCACTGCTTCCACCACCGTCGCTGGTCCGGTGCCTGCGTCTCCCCCTGAGAAGACGCCCTCGATCGAAGTGGCGTACGTAACGGGATCTATCTGGATAGTGTTCCACCTGCTCCGCTCCAGTCCAGCGATGCTGTCCCAAATAAACGGGTCGATGATTTGGCCTATGGCTGGAATGACCGCATCCGCGTCGATAACGAATTCAGATCCCTCGACCGGGACCGGCCGCCTTCTCCCTGACTGGTCCGGTGGCCCAAGCTCCATGCGAATGCACCGGAGACCGGTCACTTTGCCGCTGCCATTGAGCACTTCAACTGGCGCGGCGAGGAAGTGAATCTTGACTCCCTCCTCGATTGCTGCAGTCACTTCTTCGTCGAATGCAGGCATTTCGTTGCGGGAACGACGATACGCGATGGTGACCTCAGCACCCTGACGTCTGAGGGTGCGGGCTGCGTCAATAGCCACGTTGCCACCGCCGATGACCACTGCTTTCTTGATGCCGTTGCCGGCTTTTCCCAGTGCCGCATCGCGGAGGAAGTCAACTCCCTGCAGGACTCCCTGGGCCTCTTCGCCCGGTATAGCGAGCTTCGCGCCTTTCTGGCATCCGACTGCCAAATAAACTGCCTTGAATCCCTGATCCTTGAGGTCCTGAATGCTGAAATCCTTGCCGAGGGAGCTGTTGGTCTTCGCCTCCACACCAAGGCTGAGAATGTGGTCGATCTCCTTCTGGAGGACATCCCGGGGAAGCCTGTACTCGGGAATACCCACTCGCAGCCAGCCGCCGAGCACGGGCGCTGACTCGAAAATGGTGATTTTGAATCCCTTGAGCCCCAGGTAGTAAGCAGCCGACAGCCCTGCAGGCCCGGACCCGACAATGGCGACCTTTTCTTCCCGCGGAGTGATGTGCGGCAGGGTCAGCTCGGAGTAGTCAATCTGGTCCGCAGCGAACCTCTTGAGCTTGCAGATGGAGATGGGCTCATCCTTTTCAGCCCTTCGGCACACTTTCTCGCAGGGGTGAGGGCAGACGCGTCCCAATACGCCAGGAAGGGGGAGATTGTTGTATATGAGCTCGACGGCTTCCTTGTACTTGCCCTTGCCAATGAGCTGCACGTAGCCCTGGACGTTGATGTGAGCGGGACAAGCCACCACACAGGGGGCCCGATCCGCCTTTTCGATCACGAATGTTTGGGGGATAGTCTGGGGAAACAACCGGTACGTCGCTGCCCGCTTGCTCAGGCCTTGGTCGAACTCGTTGGATACCTTCACAGGGCAGGCTGTGGCGCAGTCGCCGCAGGCCTTGCATCTATCTTTCCGAATATACCGGGATTTCTGCCGAATCCTGACCTTGAAACGTCCCTCTTGGCCCTGGATATCGTCCACCTCGCTGTACGAGAGGAGCTCAATATTAGGATTTTGACCGACTGTCACCAATTTTGGGGAAAAGATACACGTAGAGCAGTCGTTTGTCGGGAACGTCTTGTCGAGCTGAGCCATCCGGCCGCCAATTCCCGTTTGGCTTTCCACGAGATAAACCTTGTACCCTGATTCGGCCAAGTCCAACGAGGCCTGAACGCCGGCAATGCCGCCTCCGACGACGAGCGCCGCGCCTACAACGTCCTTCGTTTGGGCCATTGTGATCTCACTTTCAACTATGGGTATTTTTGGGTAATGCAATGGAGCTTTCCTCTTTTAGCAGCATGAAGCTAGTCTGTCAACAGCGCCCGCGAGGTGCATCGATCGATTGGCCTGAGCTTGGTCTCAGGTTCCGATTACTTGACAGCCATTGAGAAGATTATAATCGATTTAACTTAGCGACGCTAGTACTTTGCATTGAAATCCGCGCTCAAAAAGATGACAAAATCAAGCAGAAATAGCCTCCGAGGTCTTCGAGACAATACTAGGCAATGGATTCCACGAGCCTTCGGATGCGTGCCCGCAGTCCCCCGAGAAATTGAGCATCTACGCCGGGCTCAGCCGCTGCCAACAGGGTGCAATTGTGAAAGAGGGGCTCTCGATCGATGGGATATTTTGCAGCTTCGAGGGCCTTCGGCCACAGTGCGGTTCCTGGTATGGGGGAATATTCGGCCAATTTGGGGTAGGCTCCTGCCTCGAGGCAGCGTTCGACGTCTTGTTCGATCTGTTGCCGCGATTGGCCTGGTACGCCCACAAGAAGGTAAGCGCCAATCTGATCCGTCCTGAATCCCGCGTCCTTGAGATGCCGGACCGCGGTAGTCACGGCCTGAAAGCTCACTTTCTTTCCCGTTTGCTCGTGAAAGGTATCCGAGGAGCTCTCCACCCCGAGCCTGATTGTTTCAAATCCGGCCTTTTTCATGGCACGCGCGACCCGAGCGTCAATGGCTGCGGCGTGGAGTCCGTTCGGAGTGTGCCATCGCATTCCAGGTGCTTGCTCTGCCGCGGCTTCCAGGATCGGGATGGCATGGGATGGGGCGTCCACCAGGAATGCATCATCGTAGAGGGCTATATCCCGGACTCCGAATTTCACGCGCGCGGAATGTATCTCCTCTATCACGTCGGGCACGGCGCGGCGCAGGAAGCTGGGAACGAGCTTGCCGGACGCACAATAGGTACACCGCATGGGACAGCCACGGGAGGTCAGGAGGGGAAGAAAGCGGATATGTTCCATGAGGTCAAGCTCAGGGGTCAGCGCGAGGTGTGGAACAGCGGACCGACCGTTCAACCTCTTACGAGTGTGCCGGAAAAGAGCCTTTGCAAGTGCCGTTTCTCCGGGACCCGTGATCACCTCGTCTGCCGCAATGTGCCGGCGAGCGTGCTCGGGAATGAGCGACGCGTACACTCCTCCGAGGAGGACGGGCACGCCAGGGAAAATTTCGCGGACAAGGTCAACCGCCTCCCGGACTCCTGGATACCAGTAAGTCATCATACTGCTGACGAGAACGGCTTCAGGCCTGGCCAGGGATGACAAATCCGCGGCGATGAGGTGCGGATGAACCCCGTAGCGACTGTACGTTCGAGCAACATCTGCCAGGGCCGGAGGCTTTGGTATGGGGGTGCGCGCGAACCGGCCGTGGGTTTGGTCTCGCACTTTGACGGGCTCCATCAGGTGGTGACTGGTGCTCAGGCAGTCCACGAGGACGGGGTCCCAGCCCCCAACGCGCAACAGCTTCCCGAGCACGAGCAGCCCCATGGGCCGTGCCCACAGGTCATACGCAGCGAAATCATGGATCCAGGGATTGAGGAGAAGAATGCGTGGCCGTTTCATCCTGACATTGTCCGTCCGACAAATTTCTGATACGGTAGACCGGCCTCCTTCCGATAAGTCACCGCAAGCACAACAGAGTATGAGGCTCTTTCGGTCGTCTTGCTTGGCCGCGATCGCTGGGTGCTCCTTGACTCGCTCCATTTGTACCAGAACCTTTCGGTCCACGGAATAGGTGGCACACGCACAATGACTACCCGCTGTTTTACGTCGTACTGCACTTGACACCAGCCAGGAGGGGCGCAAAATGGTCGAGGGGATCGAGCGCTTTGTTCGGGTGTGAGTCTCGGCTTCACCCGTCTCACGGTCTACCGAGAAGGGGATGCACGCATGTTTAACATAAAGGATATATTGCAGCAGGCGCAGGGCGTCCAGCAACGGATCGCTGCCATGCAGGAGGAGCTTGCGGAGAAGGTCGTAACAGGCTACGCCGGCGGAGACATGGTGAAGGTGGAAGCCAACGGGGCCCAAGAGATCCTTTCTGTCCACATTGAGGATGAGCTCCTCGGATCGGACGACAAGGAGCTTCTGCAAGAGCTCATCGCTGCAGCGGTGAACGACGCGCTCACTAAATCTCGTGAGCTGGTTACAGAGGAGCTCGGCAAGATTGCCGGGGGGCTTCCTATCCCGGGTCTCATGGGCAGATGATAGGACCGCTGGAATCGCTCATTCAGATTTTGCGCAAGCTCCCTGGCGTGGGGGAGAAGACCGCGACCCGGTATGCTTTTCACATCCTCAACGCGGATCCTGAAGAGATCCAGGCCCTCGTCAAAGCAATCATGGAGGTTAAGCAGAAGCTTCGCCTCTGTTCACAGTGCTACAATCTCACAGACACGGACCCCTGTCGGATCTGCTCCGATCCCAAGCGAGACGCATCCACGATCTGTGTAGTGGAGGCCCCCCTCGATCTCATTGCGGTAGAGAAGTCAGGTCTCTTCAGAGGACGCTATCATGTGCTACACGGGGCGCTGTCGCCTCTCGACGCGATACTCCCTGAAGACATTCGGTTGGGTGAGCTGGTTCTCCGAGTGGCCGAGCAGGACATCAGGGAGATCATCCTGGCACTCAACCCGACGGTCGAAGGAGAAGCTACTGCGGCCTACATTCATGAGCGGCTCCAAGATACGGGGGTTACTATCTCCCGCATTGCGTATGGGATTCCCGTGGGCAGCTCCCTGGAATACACGGACCCTCTGACCCTCAGCAAGGCACTGGAGAACAGAAAGAGGCTGTGACCGGACGAGGTTTCGCAGTATTCCGTTTGTCCCAAGGCATTCCTGCTATCTTGCTGAAAAACATTGCTCAGAGGGCCTTTTTTCATTAAATGGGCTGGACTCTGCTGCCGATGCGAGAATATTCGCTCTCGGTAAATCTGAACCTCTGGCAACAGCATTATCTTACTTTACAATTGTTTTTGCGTGTAGTACGGTCGCGATACGATTATCAGAGCCCTTTCGGGCGGGAGGATGGCGGTCGCCAGGCGGCTGTTGTTGCCTGTCGTCAAGAAGAGCATCGCCGATTTTGAGGGGTCCGTTCACCTTGGGACAGGGTCCCGCCTTCACATGAAAAAGCACTGGTTCTCGAGTGCAGAAGCCCAGAAACTGCGGACCCGATTCCCAATCTCTGCCGATCCGCTCCACGGGGCTCACTTCAACCAATAATTGTTTTGACATGGCCGGTAACACCTCTCATGTCTGTGAGGTTCTGTCCCGGATGCGACATTGCATGACGCTACTCATTAACGTTCTGTCTATCAGGAGGTAAGGCTGAATGGCAAACCAGGCAAGTGGTTGGTCGGTCTTATGGAAAAACGAAGAGTGGCTTGCGGTGTGGATAGGCTTTCTGATTATCATCGTCACTCTTCTAGGAGTCAAGGTTTCAATACCCAAGTACAAATGGACCACTGAGGGTGAGTTCAAATCGTTTGCGTCGAAAGCTGCTCCTCAATTGGGCCACGTGGCGGCAGCAGCAGGACAAAAGGGGGAGCAAGACCTTCAGAAGCAGGTCCTTGCACTCAAAGCAGCCCTGGATAAACTCGATCGAAAAGCGGCGGCCGCTGAGGCCAAAAAGCTCGATGGGGTCATAAAGGCCGCCAAGGATAAGGACCTGCAAAAGAGCACACAGCGCCTGAACAAGGAGATCAGCTCAGCCGCCGGGAACACCGTGGGCAAAGTCTTTGCACCTGGCAACATCCTGGACGCAATCATCATTGGCGTGGCGGCGTTTTTTCTCAGCATCATCGCCATGGCGCTCTTAGGACACAATGTTGGATGGTTCATAACTGGCTTTCCCATCGTGTATGTCATCACCTGGCTTGCGCTCATTCTGGCGGGGAATCACACGATCAATCTGTACGGGCTCGAATATGTCCTATGGTGTCTGTTTCTCGGTCTGTTCATCAGTAACGTCATAGGGATTCCCGAGTGGCTCAAGCCGGCAGTGCAGACGGAATTCTACATAAAGGTGGGACTCGTGATTCTGGGGACGCGCATCCTGTTTTGGGAGATCCTCGAGGCGGGCGCGCTGGGAATGATTCAGGCGCTGCTGGTGGTGGGTGTAGTCTGGTATCTCTGCTTCTGGATCGCACGGAGACTTCAGGTTGACGAGGAATTCTCTGCCATTCTAGCCAGCGCTGTGTCCATCTGTGGTGTGTCCGCGGCCATTGCCACATCCGGTGCCATTAAGGGAGATCCGAAGAAGCTGAGTTACACGACGTCGCTGGTCCTTGTGTGCGCAGTGCCGATGATGGTACTGATGCCGATCATCTCCAAGGCAGTGGGGATTCCCGACCCGGTAGCAGGAGCATGGCTCGGAGGGACGCTTGACACCAGCGGATCGGTAGTTGCCGCTGGAGAGTTGATCAGCGAAACCGCGATGAAAGTGGGCGTCATAGTCAAAATGTCCCAAAACGTGCTGATCGGAGTGGCCGCGTTCATTCTCGCTGTTGTGTGGACCTTCAAAGAGGCGGAAAGGACGGGAGCGGAACGTCCCGGAGTCATCGAGATCTGGAATCGGTTCCCCAAGTTCGTGCTCGGATTCATTGCTGCGTCGATTCTCTTCTCATTCTTCTTGGATCCTAAGACTGTCTCAGCGGTGAAAGGGCAACTGACTGGAATCGGCACAACCTGGTTCGCTCTTGCCTTTACGTCGATCGGCCTGGAGACCAACTTCCGCGAGCTCACGACACTCGGCGGAGGGCGCCCTGCTGCGGCTTTCCTTTTGGCGCAAGGATTCAACATTCTCTGGACTCTTCTCCTGGCATTTCTCATCTTCGGCGGTATTCTTTTCGTTGCACCGACGTTCTAGCCCGAGCGGGCAAGAGCGCTCGGTCGGCAATCCGCACAACCAGGGGCCCGCACACGGCCCCTGGCTCTTAGATGGCTCATCTCTTGAGCATTATTGGCGTGCTCCCCTAGTGCCTGGTCTTGCTTTGCCCCGGCAAGATGGATAAGGTGTTGTTACTGGTCTGGCATATGATTGAGTCCAGGCCTTCCAACACTCTGAGATCACGTTGATAATGACCCCCTATTCCTTTGCCGGAAAACATACGCTCATCACCGGCGCGAGCGGTGGGTTGGGATCGGCGCTGGCGAGGCGATTGGCGGGCACGGGCGCGCGTCTCATCGTTACGTCGAGATCCATGACGGCCTTGAACGAGCTTATCGCCTCGTTACCCGCATCAACCGACGTTATCCCGATCACGGCCGATCTTTCCATTCCCGGAGAAGCCGATGCCCTGGCTCGCAAGGCCCTGGAAGCTTTGGGCCATGTTGATGTGATATTCAACAACGCGGGAATCGGGTACTTCGCGTTAATGGAGGAAGCAACGGACGAAAACATACGATACCTGTTCGAAGTGAACACATTTGCTCCTCTAGCCCTGATCAAGGCACTTATCCCCTCGATGAGGAAACGGGGCCACGGGAGGATAGTAAACGTCGTTTCAGCAGCAGGTCGGGTCCCGATTCCGAGCGTCGGCGTGTACGGTGGAAGCAAATCCGCTCTCGCGGTAATGACGAATACAATGCGGCTCGAAGTGGCCCCCTGGGGGATCGACATCATAAATGTTTATCCGGGCACCATAGACTCCTCCTTCGAAGAAAATGCCCTTCGGGAAAACGACCGCCAGGGGTTGTGTCCGACTGACCGTTGCGGAGACCCCAAGATCCAGATCGCAGACCAAGTGGTCGAGGCAGCATGCGGTCCGCCGGGTGAAGTCTGGCTGGAACGTCCTGGAAAGTGGCTCTCCGCCGCAGCCCTCATCTGGCCGAAATTCGTTGACTCACGCCTGCAGAGAATTCGCGACAAAGTGGTGCGAAAGAAATCCCTGAAGGCGAAGCGTTGGCGCCTATTGCAGGTCGAATCTGCCCTGGCATGCAACCTCAGGTGCATCATGTGCCCCTGGATCGAATTCCGTGCCCAAGCTCCTCACCGTGGTCTCATGCCTCAGGAAGTGTGGGACGCGATACGACCACACCTTTCGCAGGTCAGGACCGTCGATTTTACGGGCGGAGGTGAGCCGCTCCTCCAGCCGAGGCTGGCTGAATGGATGGCCGAAGCCAAGTCTGAAGGATGTGAGACGGGAATCCTCACCAACGGCCTCCTCTTGAACAAAGAAATGGCAGAAAAGCTCCTTTCCGCGGGTATGGACTGGCTGTGCGTATCTATCGATGCCGCCACCCAGGACCTTTACGAAAAGATTCGGCGAGGGTCGAATTTCGACACTGTGTGCTCGAACCTCGCTCGCATAGGAGAAATGCGCTCCGGCAAGCTCCCGAAGACCATGATCAATTTCGTCATCATGCACATGAACGCACATCAGGTGGAAGACATGGTCAGACTCGCCGCCACGTTGGGCGTAGATCAGGTCAATTTCAAACAGTGCGATGTGATTCGAGGCGACCACGGCAAAGGTTTCGGGGTGATCAGGCTTGAGGAGAGCGACCAGGTGCGCGGCCTGAAAAGGGCACTTGCGCGAGCCAGGGGTCTCGCGAAGAAGTTGCGCATTGAGATCACGGAATTCCCGTTTGTCCCCACGGAACAGCCGGTCTGCGATCAGGATCCCAGGAATTCCATGTTTGTTCGTTTTGACGGGACTGTGGCGCCGTGCATAAACCTTGCGCTAGGGGGGCCTACCACGTTCCTAGGTACAGACGTCGTCATGCCCACAGTGCATTACGGGAGGATTCCGGAAAATGATCTTCTGGAGCTCTGGGAATGTGAAACGTGCACATTCTATCGCACGCGTTTCCAGGATCGGGTACGCGTGTACGAGGACGTATTCATGCGAAGGCTTACGGGAGGCTCGGGAGGAAACCAAGACAAGGTGCAACAGGAAGCGGTGCGAGCCATGCTCGAGGCCCCCGAGGGTTGCAAAGTGTGCCACTACCTGTACGACGTGTGAGAGTGGCCGTATCGCGTCAACTCGTAGCCTTTGGAGACCAGTAAACCGCTGATGCCGACAATGTGTGGTACTCCTACACAGACCACGGCGTTGCCGCGGTCGAGGTGTCCAAGCATCCGCTCGAAGAGAATCCGATCGCGACGGTCGATAACCGAGGGATTACGAGTGGGAAACCCGTACGGATTTGACGCAATCTTGTCCAGGTTCCCACTGAGATACCACCGTACGAAATCGCTCGTATATTTCTTCCAGTAAGTCACGCGTTTGAGAAATTCTATGATCTGTTGCCGATCGATTGTGTCGAGGACCTCAATCTGTTCTTCGATGGTCTCGAGAGGAACAATGCGTCTGTCCAGGGCCTTTGCGATCTCAAACGCTTCCATATCAACCGAATGCTTCCATCGCAGGGTTTCCAGAAAGGTCGAGTAGATGGTGAAAAAAGCCATCCACGGCTTCATTCCCTTGACCAATTCTGAAAGAGAGCTCTGAGTTGCGCGGAGGATGAGCTCGTGGAAAGGAGACTCTTTACTGAGGTTTGGTGAGACTGTACGTGCCAGGCTCGAGATCGTGGCGGCATCTAACTCCTGTAGCAGGCTCCAATTTCGGTCCGCCGTGTATCCCGCCTCTACCACCCTCCGCATGCTGGCCTCGTCGAGGGGGCCCTCGAAAATGCATGTTTCAGCTTTTTCAATTAACCGCGTGAGCGAAGCCTTGAAACTGTGAGGAAAAAAGTGGGCTGTGCCCACAAGATAAGAGACGAGACCCCCCTTCCTGGCCTGCCACACCATCTTGAGCTTTTTTTCTTGGAACAATCCGAAGAGCATGTCCACCCCTTATCTCTTCGTCGTGTACGCGAGGAGTGTCTCCACAAAAGAAGGTTTTCTCACGGCAATCACGCACATTTCATAGGGCAAGGTTGGGATTCCCCCCCACTTATTCTTGAAACCGCGAATTCCCTCGTTCACTCCCAGGCCGAGATGGATGTACGGTTTGTTACATTCCTGGGTCACATCGATCATTTCCTTGAAGAGCAGGTCGGGCGCTCCGGGCACCTGGTGTTTCTTCGAGTGGGCGCCTATGACGTACGTGGAGAAATTCTTAGCAGATAGATCGACCACGGAGAAGGCTGCAAGCTTTCGGTCCGCTCGCCAGGCGTTCAGAACGATCGCACGGTCGGAGTGCCCCACATAATTGGGCATGCGGAAAAGAAGCTCTCGGACACGTGGATGAGGCTTGACTCGTTTCACGAATTCCTCGGTCAGTTCCCAGTGGTCCGAAGTGAAGAGCGCGGCACGCTCTACAACACAATTCTCCCGCGCCTTTCTCACTGCTCTCTTCACGTTAGACCTGTACCGAACTTTTCCCAATTCCAGTACGAAGTAAAAATCACTTTCTCGCTCGATGCACGAGGACCCGTACGAAGGAGGTATTTCGGGCGCGATGAAGGAAATGCGCCGCGGAGAGAATTCCCTCGCTACCCGGTCCAGAATCGCTTCCATCAGGTGAACGGCAAACGGTCGCTCGAGAGGGTATCCGACCACGATCATGAAGTCGTCCTTCCGGCAGCAGAAGAAGTCCTCCACGAGATATGGCTCTCCTCCCGAAACCCGCGTCATGAGACCGACGAGGTGCTCGGGCACGTAGGCACGGGTCAGAATATGCTCTTGTTGGGCACTCGTGAGCATGCGACCGGCTTTCCGTTCACGAACGCGTCTATATTATGCTCACCCCGCAAAAGGCCCGGGAACGGCACGATTCGGCGGGACCGTCTCACGCTTGAGCCGAGGTGTCAAGCTTCCGATTTTTCAAGTTCTCATGGTAACCTTGGTAGACATAACGGTCAACCACTCCCCATGCGGAGGAGGCTAGCGGAATGCTGACTTCGGAGGAACGACGACTTGTCTATGATTGCGGTTACGTGCCCGAACATCTTCCAGATTACGTGCAGTCCGTATCAGATGCAGAGCCGTTTATCCAGGAGGGGTACCTCTGTTTTTTCGGTGGTGGCCACCTGATTTTCGTGGGATATCCGCTGGACGAGGCTGCTCCAAATCCGCGAAATGGCTACGAGTCTGTGCTCAATCGTTTTCGGCCCCGCACCGTGGCAGTCATTTCCGCAAACACATGGCTGCCCAAAGAGCGACTTCAGAACCTGGCGGAGGACCAATATTTTAGGCTTGACCTGCCTCTGGATAGAGTGGACCCGAGGGTAGGGTACATGATCCGACGAGCGGAACGGGAGGTGCTCGTCAGTGACGGTTCTTTCGGAACAGAGCACGAGAGGGTCGTGCAGTATTTCTTGGAAAGGAAAGAATGCTCGTCCCAGCATAAAGAAATATTCAGTCGGATTCCCCGGTACCTGTCGCGATCGCCCACGGCCAGGCTCTTGGAAGCAAGAAGGGAAGGTCTGCTGACAGCGTTCAGCATCCTGGACCTCGGATCGCGCAATTACTCTTTTTACCTGTTCAACTTTCGTTCTTCAGAGATAGCGGTTCCCGGAGTAAGCGACCTTCTCCTGCGGGAGATGGCTCGCGTGTCGTGGGCCGAGGGAAAGAAATCGCTCAACCTCGGACTAGGAATAAGCCCAGGGGTGCGGAGGTTTAAGGAAAAATGGGGAGCGGTCCCTTTTCTTGCCTACACCTCTGCATTAGTGCGCACACGGCCTTTTGGCCTGCTGAGTCTCCTCGCTGGTCGCTGAATAGCGCTCGGGGTCAGGCTTGTTTCTTGACGAATCTATGATGACGATGGTCTGTCAAAGGTCCAGTGGCCTGGTCTAGACCGAGCAGGCGAGTTTGAGAGGTGAGAAGAAGATCAAGAATCAAGACCTGACCCCTTCTCGGCGAGCCATGCCCGTATCTTGGCGAGGATCTGATCCCGCACCTCACGGAATTTGGCAATCCGTTCTTCCTCAGTGCCCTGGAAAGCTTCAGGATCTTCAAATCGCCAGAGCTCCACGTTGTTCATGAACGAGGGATACACGCTAGGGCACCTCTGGTGAGCAGCCTCGCAAACAGTGAAAATGTGGGCAAAAACATGGCGCCCCAGAAATTCTTTGACTCCCTTTGACCTTTGATTGCTGATATCCACGCCTACTTCTTTCATCACCCGTATGGCCAGAGGATGCACCTCAGAAGGGTCCATACCCGCGCTGAAGACCTCAAAACGATCACCTGCCAAGGCTCGGAGGAACCCCTCAGCCATCTGGCTTCGGCAGGAATTTCGCGTGCAGAGAAACAGTACCTTTTTCTTTTTCTCCATGGCTCGTAACTCTTCCATCAAATGTGGAGCAGTTGCCAAAAGAAATGTCCGGCGATCTCGACAGCCGGCGGAGGATTTCCCGTCAACTCGATAGGATCTCGGACTGAATCTTTTCGGAGATTCAGCACATTCGGCTCCCGTAGTAGAGCATCAAGGAATGTGGTGACAGTGAGAATTGTGTGAGGAATCCGTAAGGGCCCCCGTAGCAAGTATGTCTGCGTGAAAGGCCGATCCCCCTCAGGGCAGAATCAAGCGGACAAGAGCTTAAGACCCGCAATACCGGCCACAATGAGCCCTACACAAACGAATCGGGCCACATCAGCCGGCTCGCCAAGATATACGATGCCGAGAACGAAGGTGCCGACGGCTCCAATACCCGTCCACACAGCGTACGCTGTGCCCATAGGAATGACGCGCTGGGCCAGGAGCAAGAGTGCGCCGCTCACCACCATGGATACAATGGCAAGGGCAAGGGGCCAGAAGCGCGGTCCCTGACTAGTCCATCCAAGTTTGAGCCCGAGAGGCCATCCCCATTCCATGATACCTGCGAAGATGAGATATACCCATGCCATGAAGAACAGCAACCCCCTTTTTTCAAGGTCATGCCCCGCAGTCATCAAGATCTGCGGCCGACTTTTCTCGTTCATCGTGTTATACCAGCGTTCGCTCCCCACAATCTACTGCGGAGCTCCTGAGTGGTCGATGGCACAAATACGGTACCGTATCTGCACCGAGGTGCACGTGGTGAGCGCATGGTTCGCACTGTAGGGGCGGGCCTTGTGCCCGCCCAGGGCACCCACAGGGGGTGCCCCTATCGTCGCAATCCCTTCTTGACATGTCCCTAGGTAAACTCGGCGGCGGAAGTCTGCTATGGCTGATGCGGTGATTTTCGCCCTGAAGGAGCGCAAATCCCTGACGGGTCATGGCAGAATACGTGACTGTCATTATGAAATTGCCCACTTGAGGAGATCGGAGAGTAGGGACGTCGCGACTCGAGGACACATCCGGCAGGAGAATGAGAACAGCCCCCCGAACGTAGCGGAGAGCTGTTGAAGTGGAGGGAAGTTTTCAGGTGAGGATGTCAGATCAGATGAATCCCTTTACCAGCTTGTCCCATCCGATATCCCGGAATGAACCGTACACATCGCTGATGGGCTGACCACCTGTAGCAGCCGCAGCTTTCGGATCATCCACGATCATGCCGAGCAAACGTTCGGCCTCTGCTTCGATGAACTTCACGCTGTCCATCCCAAAATTGAGGCCTTTCAGGTCCGATCGCAGCTCGACCGGATCAATGAGCATCACCCAGCCCGCGCTGTACGGGTCCTGGTTCGCGCATATGGGGTAATCGGTGAGCCTCTGGTTCACTGCGGTTACCACCCCGGAAAGGGGGGCTTTTACCCCTGCTTCATGTCCTTCTCTCCGGAGGATGAACGATTCTTCCCCGATCTTGAATCGAGTTCCCAGGGACGGCAAACGCATCTGATCCACGGGCCCTACAAGCCGGTTTCCGAAATCGTCAAGGCCCACACGCACCCGGCCGCCGTACTCGATGCGAGCCCAGCCGTGCCCGCTGTGGATGTAGTAATCCCTCGGGACGAGGTATCCGTGGGCGTTCAAGTATTGCGGCGGTCCAAAAAGGGTGTGGTCGATCTGGCTCAGATCTTCCAGCATCTGGTCGTACGGACACGTTCCGCATTCATAGTTTCTCGCACACACCTTGTGTTGTGGAGCACGTCCCGTGAGGGCATGGCGGCAGCGTTGCTCCTCTGCTGGCAGCGAAAACATCTTTGTCGTCCAATCGCTGCGAGGCTCTTCTCGAGACATTCGCTTGGCCATAGCCTTGTCGAATGCGCAGGTGTTGCAATCGAAGGCATTGTCGCAATACTTGATCGGGACCACCTTCGCCCGCATCCACACGCATTCCTTCTGCGAAAAGTTGAATCCTGTGACCTTGGTAGCCATGGGTTGCCTCCTCAGGGGTATGATTATGAAAGTCTTTCTGTAAGCGAAGAGGAGCCGTCTGAGTGTCTGAACCGGCCCCTCCCCCGTAAGCTCCAGACAGTCGAAACAGGGGTTGGTGAGAGGGCCAGTCCGCTCTTCGCTCCGATCAGCCTCACAAGAGTGGGCGAGAGGCGCCAGCCTGTCCGTAGGCTCAGAGGCGTGCCTCTCGCGTTCAGTCTGTTATGCAGCCAGAGCCGGGCGTGGTCTTGAAAGGGTAGTGGCACGGGTCTCTGCAATATCATCGAGCATCTGATCGTATGGGCAGGTTCCACATTCGTAGTTGTTAGCGCACATCTTGGCATGAGGAGCCCGTCCGGTAAGAGCATGGATGCACAGTTGCCGATGATTCTCCTGATTGCGTTCCCTGGTGGTTGCTTGGGTTGCCATGACGAGCCTCCTTCATTGTTCTCGAAGCATGCCGCTTCGTGTGTTGCGTGTCTTGTCTCTTGCCCTTGGTATAAGCATAAGGCGTGCCAGGTAGCAGAAAAATATGTATGCTTTTGGAAAGACGAAATAAGTTGGCTGATCCCCTCAAGAATGGGCGCGTATCAACATGTAGAAGAATCCGGCACGTGTGGATAGGTTATACAGGGTCTTCGTAAGTAACCAAGTGATATGACTGGTTAAAATGAGTGCTGTCGGATTTTTCCTCATGGTGTAGAAAAATGCGACGCGGATCTGAGGAAATTTCCGCAAGCACGCGGATTCGAGACGATCGCGCCTTCGGTACGCGGTTGCCGACGTGTCCTGGTCTCAAGGTTGGCTCGAAACAAGATTACCGGCGAGACGCCGGCGCTACGGGAGATCCGCACCGAGGATCCAGTAGAACGTGCGTCTCGCCCGTTGGATGGGGTCGAACGTGCGTCTCGCCTATTGAATAAGCCATGGTGCTGTGTATTGCGTTTCGCAGCAGCCTTTGGGCCTGGCTTTCAACGCGTCGTCGGGGTGTCAGCGGCCGCGAAGAAGAGCGGAGAGCGCTTCAAAGAGAAACAGCTCGCAGTACGGGCAGAGGTAGTTGAGCTTGCTGTCAAGATCGGGAATGGTGTTGGAGGGACGCATGACGCATCTGCCCTGGTGGCAATGCGGGAGGTTAAAGGTGTGGCCGATTTCGTGGATCGCCACTTTTACGACTCTGTCAAGGAACTGTTCCCGGGAAACGAACTTATTTGCTTCGCCCAGGTGGAGGCGTGCATAAGACATGACAGCGGACTTTCCTCCCATGTACGCTTCTCCGAACACGTATGTGAGGATCGGATTGCACAAGTCCGCTCGCGTGACACCAAGAATTTTTACGGGGTTTGCAGGGTACTCCTGATCCATGAACTTGATGATCCCCATCGCGTTGTACTGATTGCGCTCCTCCATGAATGTGTGCTGGGGGATGGGGATGGGGTCGAGAAGGTCCACGGGCAGTCGCAGAAGCCCTTGAAGGCTATCGCCAACGACCGTCAGTACGTCCTCTTCCGCTCTGCCCATCGGCAAGACGGCAATGATCCCTTTTTTCGGTGAGTCTTTGATGGGCACTCTCGTCTGCGTTCGCACGGATTATTCTGGCCGGCTGGCCAGAAGGGGCTAGAGGGGCGTATCACCTGCGCGCTTTAACCCGTATTTGCGGATCTTATTATGAAGTGTGCTGCGATCTACTTCCAGTATTTTTGCTGCACGAGAAATGTTCCACTCTTCCTCCTCGAGTATCCTCCTGATGTGATTCATTTCAACATGCCTGAGGGACCGGGAATCCGAATCAATGGACGGTCCGTGCGCCTGGGGGTTGAGGTATGCGAAGGCATCCGGTCCGATCACGGTCTTCTTGGCGGTAACAACCGCGCGTTCGACGACATTCTGCAGTTCTCTGATATTCCCGGGCCAGTCGTGCTCGACGAGGATCCGCATTGCTTCTTCTTGTATCGAATCTACCGGCCGATTTGTTTCCACAGCGATCTTCTTGAGAAAATACGAGGCGAGGATGGGAATGTCCTCTTTGCGCTCTCTCAGGGCCGGGACTCTCAGGGTTATGACATTGATACGGTAGAAGAAATCCTGTCTGAACGTGCCTGCGGCAATCTCCTGGGTGAGGTCTCTATGCGTGGCGCTGATGAGACGAAAATCGGCCTGAATTGGATCTACTCCTCCCACTCGGTAGAACGCCTTGTCCTGGAGCACTCGCAAGAGGTCTACCTGCATCTTGGGGGTGATTTCGCCCACCTCGTCGAGAAAGAGCGTGCCCCCTTTCGCGACCTCGATCAGTCCCTTTTTCGGCCTATCCGCGCCAGTGAAGGAGCCCCTTTCATGGCCGAACACTTCGCTCTCCATGAGCGATTCGGGGATCGCACCGCAGTTAATGGGAACAAACGGCCCTCCCATACGTTTGCTGTGTGCGTGGATTGCACGTGCTATGAGCTCCTTGCCCGTCCCGGTCTCCCCGAGAATGAGCACGGACGACTCGCTGGGGGCTATCTCCATGATCGTGTCAAAGAGCTCCAGCATTGGGCGGGACCGGCCAACAATCTCGTCGGTGCCTCCCCAGCACTTCGTGATTTCGGACCGCAGGTAATGGGTCTCTTCAAGCAACCTCTTATGTTCGAGAAGTTTGGTAACCAGCAGCCCCAAGCCCTCCGGATCGAACGGTTTCACCAGGAAGTCGTCCGCGCCCAATTTCATGGCCTGAACAGCATGCTCGACGGTACCGTATGCCGTTATAATAACGACCACTGTAGTCGGAAAACTCTTTTTCACCTTCTCCAGGAGGGCCATCCCCCCCATGCCCGGCATCTTGATGTCCACGAAAAGGATGTCGTAAAGATTCTGCTGCATGAAATCCAGCGCCTGTTCGCCGGATTCTGCTCTGTCAACTACAGCGTTTTCCTTCTCGAGCCACGCTGCGAGCGATTCTCGCACGATGAGCTCGTCGTCCACGACCATGAAGCGATTCTTGGCATTCATGACCTGACATGTCCTTCCTGTATGTGCCAAACGTCAGCAGCCGTTTTCTTCTCGGGTCTTTTTGACAGCCGGGAGCGTCATAATGAATGTTGCACCTTTGCCGTCTTCGCTTTCCAGTTGAATCGTTCCGGAATGTTGGGTGACAATGCCGTACACTACGCTCAATCCCAATCCCACACCCTTGCCCACCTGCTTGGTGGTGACGAAAGGCTCGAAAATACTTCCCTGAATTTCCTTGGGCACGCCAGGTCCGGTGTCGCTGACAGAGATTCGTATGTTTTCTGCGTCGGGGTCGTACTCCACTACTAGGCTTATGATACCCCCTCCCGGCATGGCATCTACCGCGTTGAGAATGAGGTTGAGAATCGCCTGCTTTATTTGGTTGCGGTCACCGTATGCCAGAGGCACGTCTGGGGCAACCTCCCAGCACAGGCTTATATTTTGGAGAGTGATTCGGTTCCTCACCAGCAAGAAGATCTCGTCCAACAAGAGCTTCAAGTCGAACCAGGATTTCCGCAGTTCCCCCTGCCGAGCAAAAGAGAGCAGGTTCCTCAGGATATGACCGCATCGGGCAGCCTCGTCAGAAATGAGATCCAGGTAGACTCGAAACTTGGGCAACTGATCCTGGGCCAGGGTTTCGCCCTCCAGGCCGCTCCTCATGAGCTTCGAAAATGTGAGGATCCCCTGGATGGGATTGTTGATTTCATGAACGGCAGCGGCCGCAAGCTTACCGAGAGCCATCATCTTGTCTTGCTGCAGGAAATAGGAGAAATTCTGTTTGATGTTCCGCGCTTGCTTGTCGAGCACTGACCCCATGCCACCCGTAACGTCCTTCCAGACAATGAGGACACTCCTCTTTCCCAGCTCGTTCTCCTTCAACGGATACGCGCTTCTGGTGAAATAACGATATGAGCCGTCAGCTCTCTTTTCTTCTCGAACATTGTGGGTGGACTTGCCGGTCCTCAGCACCTCCAGCACGACGCACGATTCACCCTTGACATGGCACGGGTCGATGGACCGGTGGATAACCCAGTGGCAGCTTCGTCCCAGGCAACCCTCCCGAGACATCTTTGTTCTGCGAAGAATAGCATTGTTGATGTCGAGCACCTTGAAGTCTTCGTCAACCACCATGATGCTCACCTCAGACCCCTGCATCAGGACCTCTTTGATAAGCTCAACACTCTCGAGCTTTTCCTGGCATGTTCCCAGCCTCCCGGAAAGGTTCTCGAGCTTCTTGAGGACTCCGACAGAGAAGGAATCAATGATATGGGTCTGGGGCGAAATGAGTCCGATTAACTTCTTGCGGAGCTCGTGATCGTCTGAGGTCATAAGGACCAGATCCAGCTCTCTATTGGCAATGACCTCCGCATAATCCCGGTACATGGGGACATCGCAGGCACAAAGCTCCTTCGGGTCTCCTTCCCCTGTGTACGCGATGCCGATCAGGTCCAGATCAAAGCCGAGAAGGGCGAGCGAATCCAGGATGGGTCTGCTTTCGAGGATGGCTTCGTCTCCACCTATAATGAGAACCTTGGTGGGCTCCGAACGCTGAGACACTTCCGGCTCTTTGACGCTTGCCGAGGCCTGGGCACCGGTCATGTTGACCTCCCGCTCCCTCCGTGAATTCCTGTTTAATTCTAGCAGAACACGAGCCTTAAGCAAGCGAACGCGCTCTGTTTTGATCCGGTTGTGGTATGATAGCCGAGTTTTTGTGTGCCCATGAGAGGCGCATCGCCCTCCAGTACACCGTGAGGACATTCTTAGCGCGACCGACAAGAACAAGATTGCGGAAACGCTTGGCTTAGGTGTGATCTCGTGAAAAAACAATGCGGAAAAACGATTTGGCTGACAGGGCTTTCAGGCTCAGGCAAATCCACGTTGGCTGAATTGCTCAAGGGCTGGTTGGAGTCTCGCGGGGTTCCGGTGGTACTCCTCGATGGAGACAAACTGCGCTCCGGACTGAATCGCGATCTGGGATTCTCCGCTGCCGATAGGGAGGAGAACATTCGCAGGGCAGGTGAGACCGCTCTATTGCTTGCGGAAACTGGCCACGTCGTCGTGGCTGCGTTCATTACTCCTCTCGAACGGCTCCGCTCCTCCCTCAGATCAATCTTTCCTCCAGGGCAATACGTGGAAGTGTTTCTCGATTGTCCGCTGAGCGTGTGCGAGGCCCGGGATCCAAAAGGCCTTTACGCCAAGGTGCGAAGAGGGGATGTGCCTGAATTCACGGGAATCTCATCGCCTTTCGAGGAGGCCGTCAACGCCGAGATCGTCGTGCGGACAGGGGATCAGACGGCAGAGGAATCTCTCCGTTGCCTGGCGGATTTCCTCGATGAGCGCTTCCCAGACATTTTTCCGCCTCCTCGTGTCAGACCCGTCAGGAGCAAGGGTAAGAGGCTCGTGGTCTTGGGGCTTGACTGCGTCCCGGCAAGTCTTGCTTTCGGCACGGAAGGAGATGGCCTTCCTACCATACGCAACCTCATGGCCCACGGGGTCTGGGGGACTCTCAGATCCACGGATCCTCCAATCACGTTACCAGCGTGGACTACGATCACCACAGGAAAGGATCCGGGTGAGCTTGGCATCTACGGTTTCAGGAATCGTCTGAATCATGGATACGAAGAAATGGCAGTGGTCGATTCCACCCACGTTCCTGCGCCAAGGGTCTGGAATTACCTGGAGGAACACGGGAAGTCTTCCATTCTCATAGGCGTGCCGCAGACCTATCCGCCGCTCCCCCATTGCGGGATAACCGTTGCAGACTTCCGTGGTGCCGGCCAACGAACCTGCTTCACTCATCCCCCCAATCTGGCAAGGAGAATTGATGAGCTGGCAGAAGGCGAATATGTGGCGGATGTTAAGGACTTCCGAACCGACCACAAGGAGGGACTGCTGGCGGATCTGTACACCATGGTGAGGCGGAGGTTCCGAGTCGCGTCGGGGCTGCTCCAGAATGAACCATGGGATTTCTTTATGATGGTAGAAATGGCCACCGATAGGTTGCACCACGCATTTTGGAGATACTGGGCCCGCGATCATCGTCTGTACGTACCCGGAAACCGCTACGAAAGGGCCATTCCGGAGTTTTACCGGTTTATCGATTCGTGTGTGGGATCTTTGATGGGTCTCCTTGATGACAGCACCACCCTCCTGATCGTGTCAGACCATGGAGCTCGCAGCATGAAGGGAGGGGTTCGGATCAATGAGTGGCTGATCCGGAATGGATATCTCTCACTCCGGTCCGCTCCCCAGTCAGAGTGTCAATTTTCCTGGGACTTGATAGATTGGTCGCGAACGATGGCCTGGAGTGAAGGCGGATATCATGCCCGGATATTTCTCAACGTCAGGGGGAGGGAACCGCAAGGAATTGTAGAGCCCTCCGCCTACAACCAGGTTCGGGAAGAAATCGCAAACCGGCTTATGGCAATGGTAGACGAAACCGGCGCGCCAATGGAGACCAAAGTCCTGAAGCCGGAACAGACGTACAGGGCCACCAACGGGGTGCCCCCGGATCTTCTCGTTTACTTGGATGGGCTGAACCGGCGATCCATCGCCACGGTAGGACCCGGCGACATCTTCTGCTACGGAAACGACACGGGGCCGGACGACGCGAATCACGATCACGACGGCATTTTTTTGATGACTCGCATGTCGGATTTACGCTCGGGTACGCGGCGGAACCTCCAGCTACAGGATGTGAGTTGTCCTGATGTAACGCCTACCATACTCGCGGAGCTCGGAGTGCCGGTGCCTGATTCGTTGGCGGGCAATGTTGTTCGGATAGATGGAATTGTGAAGAGCTTTGCCGGATCCCGGCGAAAAACCGCTGATCAGCGTGAAAAGACCTTGGCCGACATCTTAGTGGCTGGCAGCGGTTTCACACCCGAAGAGGAAGAGATCGTGAAGAAGAGATTGGGCGATCTCGGGTACCTTTGAGTCACTGCGTTCCTCCACCTTCGCCAAGGAACCGATTGGATGCCACTTGCCTAGCAAATGGGGATGACCCGCCGTCCCGTTGATGCTATGCACGTGCCTGATGATAATGGTTGATCAACCGCGCAGTCTCCTCGTCTCACACGTAGGCCTGCGCGGTGATCGTGGGGAGGAGTGAGCCCTGGGCAGACGCTCGGGCTCCCCTGATTCCCAGGTTCCCTTCTATTTTGCGCCTTTCTTGGGGCATTTCTCCTCTTTTGCCTTCATCGCTTCTTCCTTCTTCGCAAAAGGCCCGGCAATACTCTTGGCAGTCTTGGCTTTTGCCTTGATCACTTTGCAAACTCCCTTGGCGTCCTTGACGACGAACCACTGTTCCGCGGCGAACGCGAGTGCCGTGACCAAAGACAGGGACAATGCCACCAGGAGTACTACCATCATCTTCCGCACTTTCTTGCCCATGGCTACACCTCCATAAAATCTGCCCCCTGCTATCACGAAATTCGAAGGCCGGCAAGCGGGAATTTTGAGCTTCATATCGGCCCACGTCGCAGAGCGGAGAGGAGGTTGGGAAGCGAGCCTTTCGAGTCGAGTCGAATTGTTCCGGCACGACCTACCAGTGCCCGATATCGGCACGCCTGCCCTCGCAACAGGGGCCCGGACAGGCGGCCAACGGCCAGAGGACTCGTTGAGGATCACGGATCCTACGCTGAATTTCAGTTGAACGTACGAAGACCGGGTCAGAAGCTCGCTCGTAAACCGACGCATAGACAACTGGATGACAGCACTGAGTGGGCTCCACTATAGCTCGCCTGGAGGTACGGTCGTCACGGTCACCCCCGTTGTCTCGAGCGATGCGGGAAGGACAGTTCCTCCCTCCCGGGAGATAGCCTCCTCGACGTGCGGTTTTCTGCCGGGCCGCGAGATCGTGACCATACACCCTCCTCCTCCCGCGCCACAGATCTTGCTTGCCGAGGCTCCAGCCTCTCGTGCAGCATTCATGATCCTTTCAATGGAGGGATTGCTGATTCCAGATGCGAGTGACCGGCGCGTTCGCCACT
This sequence comes from Thermodesulfobacteriota bacterium, assembly GCA_040753915.1. GTDB lineage: Bacteria > Desulfobacterota > Desulfomonilia > Desulfomonilales > Desulfomonilaceae > JBFMDN01. The sequence goes on from JBFMDN010000037.1 coordinate 37,296, forward strand.
CGAGATCCACCAGCCCGGGAACGTCATCCAGGCTCCCCGATTGGAGCGCCCTTCCCAGTTCCCTTGCGATGTCCCTGATTTCCAGTAGCTTTCTTCTTACGCCCGGCCGGTTGTCGATGAATCCCTTTGTCACCTCCCAGTTATTCATGCCGGAGAACCTTCCCATCCCGGTGTATGCCAGAGTGATCATGGATTCCAGCTTGCTCAGGACAGTCGGATCCGTGCAGAGCGGCTCTCGCTCGAAGCCTCTGCATCCGAAATCGATTGCTGAAACTCCTCCAAAAAAAGCCCCTATGTGATCTTGAAGCCCGGTGGGGACTCCAATGTCGGCTGCCTCTATGTTCGCTGCCAACTCAACAACATTCTTTCCGGGAGGGTGTTCGCCACGCAACGCGTGGAGCCCCACCAGCAAAGCTACGAGAAGGGCGCTGGAAGCCCCGAGCCCCGACCCGGCAGGTGCCTCGTTCCTGGTTATGATCTCGAGGCCCGTGTCTGGGGCAAGAAGCCGAACAGCACGGCACACGAGGCTGAGCCGACCGTGCGCGGCCAGCTCTTCCAGGCACGCGCATTCGAAGGTCTCGCCGAGGTCCTCGGAAACGATTCGCACGCCTTCCTGCCCGTCAGATCGAATGACGACGTGACTTTTTACCGTAACCGCGGCGTTGACGGTGAATCCCCCGTCCATAAACAGGTATAGGGGGTAAATGTCCGTGGTGCCTCCGGCCAGATCGATTCGGTTTGGGGCGCTGATCCTGAGCTCCATGGCTAGTACCCGAGATCCTCGTCCAAAAGCAGTACCGATATGTCCGTCATGAGAGGCTTGCGATGTATGATACTCGTTATCCTGCAGATCCGCTCCGGAGAGTCGCAATCCATGCAAACCCCTGTCTTGACACACGGAGTCTTCCTGTTGAGGCTCATGGCCCTGATCGGGGCCGCAGTCTCTTCTATGCGGGTAAGTGCCGCATCCAGATCGCTCACGACTTTGTTTCGGCCGGCAACGAGGACTACTTTCCGGGGCCCGAAGGTCATAGCATTTATTCTGTTACCGCACCCGTCCCTGTTCACTATTTCTCCGGTCATGGTTACTGCATTGACCGAACAAAGGAACAGATCGGCCCTCATCTGGTTCTTTCTGCACTCCAACTCTTCAGGGGTCCCAGGCGTCAACCGCCAGTGATCGTACACTGTCTTGCCAGCCTTCTCCAGTATTGGGATCACACCGAGCGCACGAACCGTGTGGGTTCCAGCTATCCCGACGGTTGCGCAGTCCCTGGCTGCTTCCAAAATGTGGCGGGAGGCGTCGTCGCGGTCGGCAAGGAGCTTGGCCTCGAATCCGTGTTTTTGAAGGGACTCCACCGCTGTTTCCATGCAGATTCTGTGATGTTCTTTGACGAATTCATCCATAGGTTTTCTCCTCTTCTCTCCTGACTTTCTTGATCCGGTTTTCCAAGCTCAGCAGTCAAACGTGGCACTGCGTCATGGGTCCTCCGAGCGGATGGGCTTTGCACCGTGCCGCAGCGGACACCACTCCGTTGGCTGAGACCCTTTGAGGAAGGGCTCACGCAAGACATCGGGGCAGATCGAGGTAGCACGCAATCCCGATGTGAGGCAGATGTTAACAAAAGTGATCCCCTCGGGTATAGGAGGAAACGATCCGTTTTCGCTACGGAGGCCGGGAAGCGCTCTGAGCAGGACTGCCCTCACTTTCCCGGAGGAGATTTTCGTGTCCGGAATCCGAATCACCACAAGCTCTTCCCACCTGTAGGCAACTCCCCACGTTCCTTCTCCATCGCGTGCCACAAATACGGAAGGTACGAGACACAAGCGCTCGGGAACCACGAACCTTGCCGGGGTCGGTTGGACTCCTCTTAGCAGGTGATTCACGAGAAAGAGGGGGGCGGGACCGCAGGAAACGGCTGTCTTCGGAGGGGGGGGAGCTGTGTCCGATTCTCCGGCGATCTTGGCTCTCGGTGTTACCGGCGGGGCACTGCCTCCAGCGGCCATGATTCCGTAAACGTGAGCCATCTTCAGAGGCGACAGGGGACTCACTCGTACCTCGTCGCCCACTCGTTCTGCGTTGATTCCGAACTCCCTCAGCGCATCCACCACGGTTTCGTGGCCGATAGTGTCGAGCACCTTGCGCATCAACGAGGGCCGGTCCTCCCGAAAAACCTCTCGAAAGGTCCCGGGCTTGAGCGATGCACCGGGAGCGAATACTTGCGAGGTGAGAGTGAACCGAGCAGGTGCGTTCTTTTGGGGCATCAACGCAGGAATGAGGCTCATGGGAAGCACGGTCTCCAGATTCCCTCCCCTCCCTGTCCACGTGCCCGACTCGGGACAGATCATGGCTCTGAGCTCCCCGGTCTGCGGGTTGGATAAGACCGCAAAGGACTCCGCTGCCAGGTTTCCCAGCCGCTTCACATGGATATATGTGTCGTGTTGCAGCACAGGATCCAGCGAAGTTATGATGCTCGGACATCTGCTTCTGGAGCGTGAAAGCTCGTCGGCAAATACATCTCGCGCGAGATCTAGAAACGCGCCAGCTTTCACCGGAAGGGCCCCCGGCTTTCTCACACGAACGGGTGTGTTGAGCCCGTGTTCGTACTCGTCCCTCGATATCTTTCCCTCTTTGAATAAGAGCCCGAGAACCATGTTCCTGCGAGCAAGGGCTCGTTCAGGGTGCCTGAGTGGAGTGAGAATATTAGGGGCTCTGATGACCGCTGCCAACAAGGCGCATTCCGCGGGATCGAGCTGTCTCAGCGACTTTCCGAAAAGGTGGGAGGCTGCAGCGTCCACCCCCCTGAGCGGAAACTGGCCCCAATGACCGAAATACAGCCTGTTCAAGTAAGCTTCGAGGATGGTATGCTTGCTGTACAGCAGTTCCGTGGCAAGCGCGAGCGCGATCTCATGGATCTTTCGCGGGATGGTCTTTCGGGGGGAAAGCAATGTCATTTTCATCAATTGCTGGGTGATGGTGCTCCCGCCTTGAAGATAACGCCATGCCTTAAGGTTGGCCTCTAGCGCCCGGATAATACTGGTAAGATCTATCCCCGAATGTGAAAGAAAGTGTCTGTCTTCCGTAAGGATGATTGCGTCCTTAAGCAAATCGGGACACTCCTCGAGAGGAACGGGACGGCACAAATCCTGCCCCCATCCCGAGGCAGGGAGGACGCTTAGCAATTCCGGCTCGATGGTGATTTGGTCCACATCCTGGAGAGAGCGCATTAGATGGATGGCGCGGATACGATTTGCATCGATGGTGAAGCTCACGGGTCCGCTGATTATTCCTTCTCCCTCCAGTGGGCAATGTTTGAAATGCACATCAAGGCTGGTAGCTGACTGAACGTATTCTCCTACCTCGGGCACGTTCCCGGAGGCTCTCACATAACCCAAACGCTCGAGACGCTGGAGCAGTTGAATTCTTCCAATATCGTCGCCGACTCGCGTGCTGACAGGGGTCCCGTGTATGGGTACAGGCCAGCGCTTGAGCTTGAATTCAAAGGCCCATAGCACCGATCCTGCCACGTAGAGCGCGTACACGCCGAGGATAGCAGCAGCAATGATCAGTATCCTTTTCCACGCGGCAAAAAATTTTCTAAGGTTAAGGTCCAACCGTCGCGCGTCCGGGGGGTGTCATTCTGTGGTAAATCGCATGCGCCTGGGTCAGTTACGGGTCATCAAGTGAGACACGGCCCGGTCCAGACCGTCCAGAGTGAGCTCAAACATCTCAAAAACGTTGGCAATGACCCCAATGGTTCTCGTCATGGGCCACAATCGCACGGGAGTAGGATTCAGCCAGGCGCTGTGCCGAAAGAGCTTCGACAGCATGTTGAGGCGATCGATGCTGGGCAAGCCACTGCGCTCATCTATGTAAATCGATCCGTCAGTGGCCATCAGCTCGTAAGGTGCCATACTGGCGTCGCCCACTATAATCAGTCTTGTTTCAGCATCCCACGAGGCAAAGTCCTCTACACGGTGAGGCTTGTAGCGCCGGGGAGGGTCTTCCCACACGAAGTCGTAAATCGTGTTGTGGAAGAAATAGGTTTTAAGATCCTTAAACTGGGCCCTTGCGTAATCGAATAGAGTCTGGACCAGCTCAACGTATGGATCCATCGACCAGCCGCCATTGTCGACCATGAGAATCACTTTTAATCGGTCTCGCATGCTCCTGTCGAAGACGATCTCTATTTCGCCGGCATTCTTGGTCGTCGCACGGATGGTCTCGTCAACATTGACCTGATCCTTGGGGCCGACAGGCACCAGCCTTCGCAGCCGCTTCAAGGCCTCGCCGATCTGAGCCTGTGTGAGAGGGCCCTCCAAAGAGTAATCCTTGAAGCGCCGCTCCATTGCAACCTTTACCGCGGATCTGCCCATGGACCGCCCCCCCACGCGCATTCCACCGGGATGATATCCGGAATGCCCGACAGGGGAAGTTCCCCGTGTGCCGATCCACTTGCTCCCTCCGTGGTGGGCCTCTGTCTGCTCCTTGAGTCGGTCCAGGAAATACTTGATGAGCTCTTCCGGCGACATTGCCTGCATCTGCTCTTGGCTCATACCCAGAGCTCGCGCAAGGGCCTCTGGGTCTTTCAGCCACTCAGCGAGGAGATCCCGTGCAGCGGCGTCCAAGTCCACACCAGAAAAATCAGGGAGCTCCGCACCATGGAAGTAATGGGCAAAGACCCGGTCGTAAATGTCGAAATAACGCTCGCTCTTGACCAGGATGGTTCGGGCCGCGGTGTAAAAATCGTCGAGACCCTCGACTAACCCACTTCTCAAGGCTTTCTGGAGCCTCAGAAACGAGGTAGGGGTTACCGGCACACCGGATTGCCTCAACAGGTAAAAAAAGTTGACAAACATGATTCGGCCGCCCCCTTACATCCGCAATCGACGGATCTGATGCGTCGCCTGCAGATGGTCACCGCTCTTCTTGAAAAGGACGCCGAGGTAAGGGATTTTGCCCTGAATCAGATCCTTGGGTCTGAAATCAGGATCCAGGCGCAGAGCTCGGACCCAGTTAATCAATTCGCGAGTTGCCGGCCTTTTCTCGATCCCCTGAAATTCGCGTATCTTGTAAAAGGTCTTCACGGCCGCATCGAGCAAATCATTGTCCAAGTCAGGGAAATGCACGCGAATTATCTGTCTCATCATGTCGGGTTCCGGAAACGCGATGTGGTGAAAATTGCACCGGCCCAGGAACGGATCGGACAGGTCCTTTTTGGCGTTGGAGGTAATGATGATCACCGGCCGGTGCTTTGCCCTGATCGTCTTGTCGATCTCTATGATGTCGAACTGCATCTGGTCGAGCACATCCAGCATATCGTCCTGGAAATCCGTGTCAGCCTTGTCTATTTCATCAATAAGCAGGACCGTGCGGGTGGAAGCGACAAATGCTTGTCCTATTTTTCCCATGCGGATGTACTCTTCGATGTTGCTCACATCTCGTTTAGAGTCGCCGAAACGGCTGTCGTTCAATCGAGTCAGGGTATCGTATTGATACAGCGCGTCCACAAGCTTCAGGCTCGATTTCACGTTGAGAATGAGCAGAGGCATGTTGAGGCTCTCTGCAATAGCGTGAGCCAGCATAGTCTTGCCAGTTCCCGGTTCACCCTTGAGCAAGAGTGGCATCTCCAATGCTATGGATATGTTCACGACCTGGGCCAGCTCGTCATCAAGTACGTATTTCGATGCCCCGGAAAAGGTGGGATGAGTGCCATACGTCATAGACCGTTGCTCCTTATTTTTTCTGAAAAGCCTGGTTTCGATGAGTCGTCGCAGCATCGATTTGTTATCCTTGCGAAGCATGCTCCGAAAAATCGCGTACCGCACGTGCCCTCGTACACGATCTCCATATTTAGCGGGGCCTATCAGCAGAGTCAATCCCTTTGGACTTCGTTCGGCATAAACGTAGAGCTGGAGGGGAGAGGGGAGGGTCAGATTGCGGGTCGGGTATGCGGTCCAGATGGGAGAAGAGTTGGCCAAAGGCTGCACCGCCCGTTCCGCTCAGGAGTGTCCGGGAGCTGCCGAGGAGCGTGGACACGGGGGTTAAGGGGGCGATCCGTCGGGGATCAAGGGAGCTAAGCGCGCGAGAATTCGATTTTTTCCTTGACAATATCTCTGGACCACGGCTAAGGTAGGCCACGACAGCGCGGACTGCAGGCGGTCAGCGTGGGAGCGTAGTCCGCAGAAAAAACAGTTGACAACGGGTGGTATTTCTGCAATAAGGTAAAAACACATCCGAAGTCATATTTTTTGGAGGCAATCCAATTCCGGTTGATTAGGCTTCCTTGAATAGGGATTGATGAAAGGAGGATGAGGGTATGGTCAAGAGAACTTTTGGTGTTCTCGGTGTATTGTCGCTTGTGCTCATGATGGCAGGAACGAGCATGGCATTTCTGCCGGGTTATCCGCCTCTCGGCGGGTGCTTTGGCGGAGAAGAGTTCTGCGCCAAGCCGCTGTACGTTCCGGTTCCTTGCCCTGACGCAGTGCAAAAGACCATAGTCAAGAAGTGGGAAGTGAAGATCGTTGGTCCGTGTCCGCCCCCCGGAGGGCCGGCGTGCGGGACAGCCAAGACCGCGGAAGATCCTGGCGGCATGTTGATGTCGCTTGCGCAGGCGATACCGTCACCGTTCGATTGCCTGTTTGCCGGTCCTGACGCGGTGTATGGTTGCTTAGGCGGCGGCGATGGCGGAGCTCCCTGCGGCACGTGCTTTGGGCCTCTGCCCCGATTCTTCGGGTCGTTTGCGACCACTCCGTTTACCTTTTTCGGCGGCTTGTGGTAGGCACCGAGACAGGATACGAATCTGGGCCGAGCCGATGATCGGAATCGGCTCGGTCCCTCGATACACAGAGTCCTTGAGGAGCTGAGTCGTAGGCTGAATGGTTGGGGAAGCCCAGACCGAAAAAGAAGTTGACATTCGGCCAACATTTCGATACAGTTGAGAAAATCTTAGGACTCATACAATACGGTATCACGTTGTTTCCGGTTACGGCTGGAAGGGCTTGAATGAAAGGAGGATAAGGGTATGGTTAAGAAAACCGCTGTAATTCTTGGAATCCTTGCCATGCTGGCAATTGGTGCGGGGATGTCCTGGGGTTACACAGTGAGCAAATGGCCCGTTCCGGGCATACCTAACACGACATTTCAGCCGGGTGGCGCCTGCCTGCCTGGCGGTGACTGCGACACTACCTTGCGCGGCCCGGTGGCCCCAGCGTGTGAGAGCCCCCTCGTTCCGGGTCTTATCCATGGAGCACTGGCTGTCCCGTTCGCAGCAGTAGGCTATGCACTGACCCCGATATTCACCGGTGGGTTGCCCTCCACGGCCGGCTGCTGCGATGTGAAGCTTGGCGACCCCGCGTATGTTACCGCGGCGGTGCCGTGCACAGCGGTTAACAGGTACGTGCCCCCCTGCGGATTCTAAGGGCGCGCCGCAAAGCGCAGCACATTTCACCAAATGTGACGAGTTGGTAAGCCGGACTCTGTCCGGCTTATTTATTTCGAAGCACGCTGACGAACCGCCTCCTATACTGCCGCGCATTGAATATGCGTGGCATTCATTGCGATTGAAAGCCAATAAGCCCCCGGTCGACATGCGGTCATAGTAGAGGTCTAGATTTCCTGTCTGTGCCTGGGGAGCTCCCTGTTTATGGTCGAGACGATAGCGGAGCGCAGCCGTTGCTTTCACGCTGTCGGGAATGACTCGCTCGGCGAATGGGGTTCGGACATGGTCCCAATGGGCTCCACAATAACTACTGCTCTTCGCAAATCCGGATGCGTATTCACGGCCCGCCGGCGCACCTGATTGCGGTGGCACACGCTAACAATGATCGCAACGGGGAGCATCTTCAGGCAAGGGTGGGTTTCAAACCCGACTCTAGCGCTGGATATCAGCCGCTGAGCGTGATGCACAGCATCATAGTCCCGAAGGACTGCGCGGATGCACGACCAAATCACGGCGGGACTGCGATCCAGCACCGTGGTAGGGGCCACCGGCGGTCGCCCTGAGGAGCACGAGAAATATCTCTCGGCATCGCTCATATCATCGGATTTTCCGCAGTTGGAGTTGCGGCGTCTTGACAGGGCGGGCATCTTGCGCCTCATTCTGAATGATCAACGGGCAAGACAGCCGTTGTCCCGGGTTCCTAACCGGGGACGGTGATGATCCGGACGCTCCAGCTCCTCTTAGCCGCAGTTCAGAGGGCGACCCCCAGCCGCAACTACGGTGGAAACGCATGGGCTGATTATCCTGGGATGGGGACCGCAGGCATACCACCTGAGACCAGGGGTGGCACGCATTGCCGTCAATGCGCGGCCGTATTTGTGAAGGGGAGTACTTGCACATCGGTTCCTCAGTACGGTCAAGTATTTCAGGGTCATCAACCCGAGGGCTGACGGCGATCATTGATTGCTTCATGCCTGGAAGGGGCATAGCATAAGTAGTCCGGCGGGACGCCGGATTTTAGCCAACGGGAATGAGGAAACAAACAAGCGATGACCCTGAAGGGGTCCACCATTGAAATGTGCGAAATGCAAGGCTCATTCGTGGTCGATGCCTATAGCAGGCGAGGAGATGGCTCTTGGTCGACCCAGTCAGGGTCGGTTGGTGGATGTGACGCGCCGAACCACAGGTTGAAATCCCGGGGCTCGCGGGACTACTGTAGGTGCGCTCCGGCAGAGCGCAAATCCCAAACTGAGTTGTGGCATAATACGTGACCGCAATTATGGCGGTTGCCAATAATAATTTCCGCTTCTCCTCCTCAGCACTGACGGGCGGGACGAAACTGTCTCGGAATAGCGGCAAATGTTAGGAGCGTGGCACGCTCCTTCTTTAACACCCTCACTCTAGTCCTCTCCCGAAGGGAGAGGGGACCTGCAACCGCCCGGAATAACAGAGCCATCTCCCTCTGGGAAAGGGTGGGGTGAGGGCTGCTTGGGCAGTATCCTCCCTCACCGTACCACTCTTTCTGCTGTTTCCCGAGTTTTGAGACCGTTTCAGACGCCCGTCCCACCGGTCTGCGAACCTCCCATAAATGTTCTCGGCATATGGGAAGGGGAAAGAACTTTTGGCATCGGGCACATGAAGTCCACGTTTTGTCTGGGTGACACACTGTGGCGGCCGTCTCTCCGGAGGCAGGCCTCCGGACTCTTGGGAAGACTCTGGCGCAGACGCGTCCGTCACGGGTAGCGTCGCTGCGGTCCGGGTGTGGTTACGGCCCTAGGGGAGGCCGTACCGCGGCCAGACGGGAGGAGCAGAGGATACAGGGCCAGCGCTGCGACGAATGCCATCAGCGTGGCTGCAGACAAGAACATGAAGGAGAGGCTCTGAAGCTCGGCGAGGGATCCCCAGAGGAGGGAGGAGGCGTGGATGCCTATCCCGAAGGAGCCGGTGTACAGGGCTACCACAACGGCGCGGTTGCCATCGCTGGCCTTGTCCACCATTCTCGCCATCATTGCCGGGTACGAGAACCCCTGGGCCACCCCGAAGAGGGCTCCAATGACGGCGGTTTGGTAAAGTTGATCCACAAAAGCCGTGGCGCCGAGCATTGCCGCGAATCCGAGAAGACAGCTTAGGATCAGCTTTTCACGGTCGAGCCGGTCCGCCAGTCTCCCGAGGAAGACGCGGATGAGCAAGAGGGCCAGACCGTACGAGAGAAAGAAGAGCCCGACTCTCATACCGAGCTCCTTCGCGAGCAAGGGGAAGAAGGTTACCATAGCCGAGAATCCCGCGCCAAAGGTCACGGCGATTGCCATCATGTGAAGATAGCGACCGTTAATGGCGGTCGCGAAGAAGCCGTCGAGGTGTCCCCGTGCACGTTGGGGCATAGACTCCTTGATGATCAACGCGGCAGCGAACCCCAGAATTCCAAAGCTGACGAGAAGAAGGAAATAGGCCTGGTACCCCCAGTGAACAATGCACGTCTCCCCCAGGTAAGGACCTATTGCAGTGGCGACTGAGCCCGAGACACCGAAGAAGCCTATGCCTTCGGCCCGCCTTTGTTGAGGGACGAAGTCGACGACAGATGCCGCACACGCATTGAAGCATGCAGCAAAAGCTATTCCCTGAACGAGTCGCAGGAGAACCAACGCGAGGGAGTATTGGTCGAATGCCATGAAACCGGCGTTGCTTAAGCCAGCGGTCAGAATGCCCCCAACGATAAACTTCTTTCGACCGTAGCGGTCTATGAGAGGGGCCAACAGAGGAAGTGAGCCGAGGGACGTCACCCCCAGGGAGCCCATGAAGATGCCCACATCAAGGCTGTTTCCCCCGAGCTCCACGACGAAAAGTGGCAGAAGACTCCATCCGGTAACAATGAGAAACAAGCAGAAATTGGCGAAAGTGACAGCAAGAAAGGGTCCAGTAATTAATTTTTCAGACATAGTGGGCATAACTCCGCAATAATTCTGACTAGTTAATTAGGGCGCCCTCCCCGTCCTAGCGATCTCTCCAAGGGATTCGCCGCGGGGGTCGATTACCATGCTCTACCGCCGGAGGCGGTGATGTTACAGGCGGCGGCTCCAGGGAAGGCAGAGTCGGTCCCTCGTGCATCCCCTCCGTCCGCGATTTCGGCTCGGTCACGTCCTCCTCGAGAATGCGAGGCTCGGGAACGGGGTCCTTTGCCCTTTGGACTACATCTGCACACCCGAATAACACGGTTGCGAGGCACACACTTAAAAAACCTCTCATCACCCGAGGAACCATGCGGATATCCTAATCGGCGGACACCTACCACAGTGTCACGAGCCGGGCGTTTAAACTATCTTAACAGGAGACGATCTGTGCAACAAGAACTCTTGATGCGGGCGACAATTCATCTCCCGATGTCATGAGCGGGATACTGCCCGGTATAGGGCGAAAAAACCTGGCTCACATATGCTATTCTCTTGGCACACGGGGCAACGCCCACGCCGACATAACGGAATCCCTCACGAAGAATATTCTTCCTGTGGTTGGGGCTTTTCATCCAGCCGTCCACAATGGCCTTGGCCCACTGATCTGGCGTGGTCTGCACCGTCCTGTATGCGATATTTTCCCCCCCAGCGCTGAGACCTATGATTTGTAAGCGTTGGTAGAATTTCTGCCATCCCTCGGGAAAAGTCAGGGATTCGTGTTTGAGGCTTCCTGTCTGGCACATGTGCCGAGCGTGCTGCACGGCGAGAAAGCCGAGGGCAGGACTGAATTGGAGAGGATGCAAAGCTCGTTTCGTCCGTTCCTCGTTTGTGTAACGCAACACACTGTTCTCCATCCCCCCTATCTCTTCGTTCGAGAGGGTCCACTCATCCGCCTTGCTGGTCTTGTCCCGTGCTTCAGCGGACGCGAGATACACGGAGAAGCTTGTTACACAGAAGATAGCAGCGAGGAGCCAACCGCAGAGAAGGATTGCCCCCACGGCATGCCACCGCCTGAAGCCGATCATTGCAAGAAAACCCATGCGATTCCCATGGAAGCTTGAAAGTCCAGGTCATGTAGTATAGCCTCTTGATCAAAGCTTCACGGTGGACAACCGATCACCGACGAGGCGTTTACCAGTGGTAGCTACCTACGGATCGAAGCTTAATCACTGTTTGGTTCAATTTCAATAATAAAATGCATGTCGAAGGTAAGCCGATGCGGGTATATCGCCCCGCGGTGGCTCAGAAAAGCCGCTTTCCTGTTCATGGAGCTTCATGGCACGGATCCATCTGCGAGCTCTGAGGACTGTCGAGGAGGAGCCCATTTCGTTATCATCGAAGTGTGCAGTATGTCTGCTTCTCATCAGCGCAGCTCTCGCTGTTCCCCTTTCCTCGGGTCCCGCTCACGGGAGCGCTCCGCCGGACAAGCAGGGAGCCCGCATTTCCCTGCTCATAGCCACTGGTATGCCAGGAGGGACGTACTACCGTGTCGGGCTTGGCATGGCATCTCTGTGGACCACGAACTTGAAGTCGAAAGGCATCCGTGTTTCCGCGGCGATTTCCGAGGGATCAAGGGAAAACATTGAGGCCATACGCATTGCCGACGCTGACTTGATCCTTGCGGAGAATCTCTTTTGCTCCACGGCATACCACGGAACAGGAGGGTACAAGGGAAGACCTCTCGAAGAATTGAGAGCGATCGCATCGCTGTGGCAGGACACTGTTCACATCTTGATCCGGAAAGACCTCGTGAAGACAGGGACCATCAAAGACCTGCAGGGGGTCATTCTCGCAACGGGTCTTCCTGAAAGCGGCAACCGCTTTACCACGGAATTACTGCTCAAGACCATTCCGGGGGGGATCAAGAGCGTACGAATGCGCTCGATGAGCAGCCTCGCTGGCGCCGAGGCCGTAAGAAAGGGAACAGTACAGGCGTTTGACCTCACGGGAGGAATTCCGGTCCCGTTGGTCACCGGCCTGTTCAGTGAGTCGTCTGTTGCTCTTGAGCTACTGGACATTCCCGATTCCTCCCTGGAAATGCTGAAAAGGGAAGGCTGGAAGGACGTTTCACGCGTCGTAATCCCTGCGGAAACCTATCCCGGGCAAGCCAAGCCTGTGAGAACGGTGGGCTCCGCCAACGTGCTCGCTACTACAGCAAGCTTGAATCCAGAGGTCGTGTACGAGCTTACCCGAGCTCTGTTCGAGAGCCTGGAGTACTTGGCCACTGTCCATCCAGCCTGCAGGAACATCTCGGCGGAGAAAGCTCTCATGGGGATGGACATCCCGTTGCATCGCGGCGCAGAGCGCTACTATCGGGAGCGAAATATCGAGATCCCCCCTCATGGGCTCCAGTAATGGCCAGCCTCGCGCGCAGAGCTGGGAGCCGTGGCTCCAAGAAATCGCATTTTTCCCGAAATTCGCCACTATACTTTTGCTTTGTTTCTCCTAAGCATGTAAAATGCTCCGATAATCTTGCTCATTTGACCACGTGTTTCCAGTGGTTTACCTCGCAGATACCGCGACAAACGCGCAGAGGAGGTCTCTTTATGACGGAAGTGGTTATTGTGGATGCCGTTCGAACCCCTGTAGGCTCGTTCGGAGGCTCGTTAAAGGACGTTCCTGCTGTGGAGCTCGGCACCATCGCAGTCAAAGAGCTCATCAAGAGGACGGGGCTGGATCCTACACAAGTGGACGAACTGATTTTCGGATGCGTGCTCCAGGGCGGACAGGGGCAGAACGTGGCTCGCCAGGTACTGATCCGATCGGGCATCCCCCAGGAAGTTCCCGCGATGACTATTAACAAGGTGTGTGCCTCGGGTTTACGGTCGGTGTCTTTGGCTGCCCAGGTCATAAAGGCCGGAGACGCTGATGTTGTTATAGCTGGAGGCACGGAAAATATGTCCGCAGCTCCTTACGCTGTACCAAATGCCCGCTGGGGAGCAAGGATGAATGACGCGCCCTTTGTGGATCTGATGATCCATGATGGTCTGTGGGAGATATTTAACAACTATCACATGGGCATTACTGCTGAGAATGTCGCAGAACAATGCGGGATTTCCCGCGAGACGCAGGACGAATGGGGCCTCATGAGCCAGCAGCGAGCGGTAGAGGCCATTACGTCCGGCCGCTTCAGAGACGAGATAGTACCCGTGGTCATTCCCCAGAAGAAAGGTGACCCCAAGGTTTTCGACACAGACGAGCATCCCAGGGCTGGGACAACCCTTGAAGGGCTTTCCAAGCTTAGGCCCGCGTTCAAGAATCATGGCACAGTAACTGCCGGTAATGCCAGCGGAATAAACGACGGAGCAGCCGCGGTGTTGGTCATGTCGGCCGAAAAAGCCAAAGAACTGGGCATGAAGCCGCTGGTACGGATTGTGTCCTACGCGTCAGCGGGCGTCGATCCCAAAGTCATGGGCTTGGGCCCCATTCCAGCTACCAGGCGTGCCTTGGAGAAGGCAGGCATGACCATAGCTGATATGGACCTCATTGAGGCGAATGAGGCCTTCGCCGCTCAGTTCTGCGCCGTAGGCAAAGATCTCGGATTCGATCTGAACAAAGTGAATGTGAACGGAGGAGCAATTGCCCTTGGACATCCTATTGGCGCTTCCGGAGCCCGCATATTGACGACTCTGCTGTACGAAATGAAGAAAAGGGACGACGTGAAGCGCGGGCTCGCCACTCTCTGCGTGGGAGGAGGCATGGGCGCGGCAATGATCGTGGAAAAGGTGTGACGATGCGTGGAAGGGGGCGTCAGATCGCCCCTGCATCGCCGACGAACATTTTTTCGGGTCAGCGTCTTGCCGGTATCCAGTGGTGGTCTGTGCCAGCGGAGTATCCCTGCGAATGGAACAGCGCTGACATCAGGGAGGACTTTGCATGGGATCTTCTCAGGAGAAATCCCCGAGAGTCCTGCTACTCGATCTCCCTCAGACGGATTACGAAAGCTCTATCCGCATCCAGCGTGCCATTCTCCAACAAAGACTAAGATCGAGCGGGGAGGATGTGGTGATCCTCCTCGAGCATCCCCCAACAATCACGCTCGGGGTGAGAGCGGATGAGTCGGATCTGCTCCTCTCTCCGGATGAGCTGACTGCCAGAGGTATTGACGTGTGCCGATCGGATCGAGGGGGACAGGCCACGTACCACGGACCAGGACAGTTGGTTTGCTACCCTCTCTTGGATTTGCGGCGTCATGGCTTGTCGGTCAGGGACTATGTCACTCGTCTGGAGGAAACTATCTTATGTATAGTGAGTAGCTTCGGGGTTACCGGGTTCAGGGTCAAAGGCAAGCCTGGCGTCTGGACCCCGACCGGCAGGAAAATTGCCTCCATCGGTGTGCGCGTCCAGCGGCGTGTTACGTCTCACGGATTCAGCCTCAATGTTAACGTTCCCCTTGAGCCGGCCAGCTTTATGGTTTCCTGTGGTGATCCGAATACCCGGTTGGCAAATCTCCGGGAACTGGCTCAGAGAGACGTGGAAATGGCTGCGGTGCGAGCCGCTGCAGCTTCCTGCCTCGCCAGGGTCCTCGGAGTCCGGCTGCATCCCGTCAGCCTGAACACCATCCTCGGGCTGGACTGGGAAGCCGTATAATTGGGGCTGCTTCATGGCTGTACCACTCAGCTACAGCATACGAAATCTGTGGACCCGCAAGCTGACCACGTTCCTCACCGCCGGGGGCATGGCCCTGGTAACGTTCGTATTCGCTGCGGTGCTCATGCTTGCGGAGGGCCTGGAACGGACTCTGGTCGACACCGGCTCCCCGGATAACGTGGTAGTGCTGCGAGGTTCTGCAGAGACCGAGGTCTCGAGCGTGATTGACCGGGACGCTGCATCCGTAGCAATAGTCCAACCCGAAATAGTGCAAGATCACCTCGGGGAGTATGTTGCTGCCAAGGAAACCATAGTCCTGGTCACGCTGCCCAAAAAGAGCACGGACAAGCCGACGAACGTCGTAGTCCGGGGAACAGGGTCCCAGTCGATGAAATTGCGGCCCCAGGTCCATCTGATTTCTGGGAGGAATATCAGGCCGGGATCTCGTGAAGTAATTGCAGGGAGGGCCATAGCACAAGCCATCACAGGCGCGTCTCTCGGTGGTACGCTGAGCTTCGCTCTCACAGATTGGCGAGTGGTCGGGATCTTCGATGCCGGGAGAACCGCGTTCAATTCCGAGCTCTGGGCCGAAGGAGAACAGCTCATGTCTGCATTTCGGCGAGAGAGCTATTCTGTGGTGGTTATGAAAGCACCGGGAGAGCAGGCATTCAAGGGGCTGAAAAACAGACTCGAGTCGGATCCGCGTCTGTCAGTCCAAGTGAAGCGGGAAGTGGCTTTCTACAGGGATCAGTCTGCGGTGATGGCAAGATTCATCCGTATCCTTGGCATCGCAATGACGATTTTCTTCAGCATAGGCGCGGTGCTTGGAGCGATGGTAACCATGTATACGGCCGTGGCGAACCGAATCGGGGAGATCGGGACACTGCGTGCACTCGGATTCAGACGTTCCAGTATACTCATGGCCTTCTTGTCGGAATCGATAGCTCTCGGCCTGATCGGCGGGGCGGTTGGCATGGGGTTCGGCTCGCTCCTGCAATTAATGACAATCTCCACGCTGAACTGGGAGACCTTTTCCGAGTTGTCTTTCGGATTCATCCTCACGCCGTGGATAGCCGTTTATGCGATGGGATTCTCCGTTGTCATGGGGTTCGTGGGTGGGCTATTGCCGGCTTGGCGGGCTGCCAGATTGGAGATTGTGGATGCTCTCCGGTCCGCTCAGTGAACAGGAAGCATGGCCAAGCGACCACGTTTGTCGTTTCCTCAGATGTGGGTAGCCTTTCGAAACTGTCTCAAAACTCGGGACACACCCAACATCGTAGCACGATTGAGCGTCGATGCGTGGAAAGGCACCCTCACCCCAACCCTCTCCCAGAGGGAGAGGGAGCCGAAAGAATCCCCTCTCCCCCGCTTCGGGGGAGAGGGTCAGGGTGAGGGG
>JBFMDN010000038.1:0-53206 GCA_040753915.1 Thermodesulfobacteriota bacterium
TCCGAATATCCGGCGGCAACTCTAACAACTTTTCCGGATCGTACTCTATGAATCGGTGATCTTTCATGCCGCCCGCTCATATCGCACCGTCCGGAAAATGTAAAGCGTTAAGCGACAGGCTCCTAGGGCTGATGCAAGCCTCTCTCGCCACTGCTCAAGCTGTTCGTCGGGCAGCGTTAGAACCCGCTTGACCAACCCCCGAAGCGCCTCCTCGACTGCAGAGTATGGCCTGTCTTGGTGCGTCCGGTCGAATTTGCCGTATACGAACCAGCCGCCCATCTGAACCACCGGAGCATATAACTCGCGCACGAGTCGAGTCTTTCCGACTCCCGCTGGGCCGAACACGAGAACCGTCTTCTTGAGCCCGCGTGCGACGACCTCGAACGTATCCATCAACGTTCTCATTTCCTCCGCCCTGCCGAACAACTTCTGAGTCGGATCAAACCGTCGCGGCACATCCCTCTTCGCCGGTACGAAGCCCTCTATTCGCTCCCCCACCTCCAGTCGGCGCAGGCATTCCTCCAGGTCAGCGGCTACCCCCTCCGCGCTCTGATAGCGGTCCTCCGCATCCTTGCTGAGGAGCTTCATGACAATGTCGGAAATGGGCTTGGGGATGTCAGCATCGACTTCAGCCAGCGGGACAGGCATTATGGCGATGTGACAATGAATCAATTCCAGGGGGTCGGACGATTCAAACGGAGGTTTTCCGCACAGCGCCTCGTAGAGCGACACACCCAAGGAGTAAAGGTCCGTCCTGTAGTCAAGGACGCGATTGGTCCTGCCGGTCTGTTCCGGCGAGATGTACCGTAACGTTCCTTGGAGCTTGACTGTGGTTTCGGAAGGATCTTCTCTCAGGGAGGGCCCTGCCAGCTCGAAGTCAATGAGCCTGATTTCGCCGGACTTTTCGTTGACAAGAACGTTGTCGGGATTAATGTCCTTGTGCACAATACCTGCCGCATGCACCTGCCCCAGGGCCTGCGTCAGACCGATCGCCATTTTCAATAGAGGTTGAAGCCCACGGGTCTGACCGGCGATGAAGCCTCTGAAGGGGCTGCCACGGAAGTCCTCCAGCACGAGGACCGGCCTGCCCTGAATCTCTTCGAACGCGTATGCGCGGATCACAGAATCGAGTTTCAGAGCTGAAAGAAGCGCGTATTCACGCCGTCGCTCGACGACCTCCTCTGGCGTCGGACGGTCACTGACGGACGTTTTCAACACCACGCGCAGGTCGTCAACCTCCCTGACAGCGCGGTATACAACAGATCTCTTCCCCACATAAATCGGACTAAAGTCGCGATATCCCTGTATGCTCAGCATATGCAACACCTCAGACCCCGATTCATAGGCTCCCCCACCCGGTCTGAAACGGGGTCATGACCGACAACGGAGTGGCTCGACATGATACGAAGAATTGGCTGACAGAGCCCCTATAACCGTGCATCTCCCACCGTGCTTCAATGCAGAACAAGTCATACCAGCCCGTGCTCGGACCGTCGTCCTTAGTACACCGATTCCCAAATACGGAACTATGGTCACGTATTTGCTTCAGACTGCCCTCCATCGAAACAGGCTCTGCCCCTGCTCTTCCTAAAGGGAGCAATTTCCCAAATGCGTATGCGTACTTATAAAATCCTGGCCTTAGCAATCACGTACTCCCCCTCCTGACCCTTCGCACACACTTGTACACCTTTTTGTTGCTAACGATCGGATCTGAGGATAGGAATTGTGAATATGAAGGAGCTCCCCCGACCGGGCCCCTCGCTCTCAGCCCATATCTTGCCTCCGTGCAAATTCACGAACATCTTGGTCAGAGCAAGGCCCAATCCAGTCCCTTCTCGCCCTTGCCCAGGCTCGTGCTTGACTCGCTCGAACGGGTCAAAAATCCGTTCACTGTCCTGGGAACTTAGCCCAATCCCGGTATCTTTTACGCAAACACAGAGCGCTTGGCCGTCGGCTCTCACTTTTACCTCAACATGTCCTCCAATGGGATTAAATTTCACTGCGTTAGAGAGCAGATTCAGCAGAACTTGTCTGAGCTTCAGCTCATCCGCGTATATGGGCCTCCCGTTTAGGTCAGGAGCAATGTCCACAGTCACGGTGACGTTGCGCTTCAGTGCCGATTCCTTGAGCATCATCAAGCACTTGTCCACCACGTCGCCAATAATTACCTGGGAGAGCTCCAATTCCGTCTTCCCTGCCTCGACCCTGGCCAAGTCAAGCAGATCATTTACGAGTCGAAGCAGGTGCCAACCGGACCTCGAGACACATCGAAGAAAATTCATGTGCTCCGAGGTCACCTTTCCTTGAAGCTGTTGTTCTAGGATTTCCGAAAAACCTATGATGGCATTCAATGGGGTTCGAAGTTCATGGCTCACGTAATTCAGGAACTGAGTCTTTGCCTGGTTGGCCGCCTCCGCCTCTAGGCGAAGTTGCTCAGCCGTGGCCACGCTCTTCTGAAGCTCCTCTTCCAAGCGCTTTCGATCGGTTACATCTCGTCCCACTGCTTGAAATTCACGCTCTTGTCCATATGGGGGCAAGATCACCCGGTTAATCCACTGGACCCAGCGGATGTCCCCCGCAGGCCCGGTCAACTCATGTTCCCATGTGAGTGTCGGACTGTGAGAGTCTAGTGATTCCAACTGCTTAGCCAATCGTTCGCTGTTCCCACTCGCGGCTATGGAAAAGAAATTTCTTCCGAGCAATTCCTCCCTACCGTTGTTCAAGAAACGACAAAAGGCGTCGTTAACAAACGCAAGAGTTCCGTCCCGGGAGAAGCGGCAAATCAGCTCGGTTTGATCCTCCACCACCGCGCGGTAGCGACTTTCACTCAATCTCAGTTGTTTTTCCATCAGCGATTTGTGGAGACCGATTTCTATGGCGGCCTTCAGGTCATTGTATCGAAAGGGCTTGACCAGATATCCGAATGGCTGCGTGACCTTGGCTCTTTCCAGGACGTTTGTCTCCGCATAACCGGTCAGGTACACTACAGGAATGTGAAAGCGCTCTCTTACCAGGCCAGCCGTGTCAATGCCATCCATTTCTCCTTCAAGGCCGATGTCCATCAACACAAGGTCCGGTTTGAGCTCCTCTACAGCCCTAAGCGCATCGGGACCCGTTGAGACCGGTGCTAAAACCTCATGACCGAGATTCAGGAGGCTTTCCTCGAGGTCAGACGAGACGACGAAATCATCTTCCACAATGAGAATTCGTGACATCGACTTCATTCCCCCTGATGACAGAACAACAAGATCCACGGATCTCATCGCAGGAATGTTCATGCATCCAGGTCACGCTTACAGTCCCGTGCGCGTCCGTAACCAACGCGGAATCCGCTGGCTCAGCACGTCGACGCTCAGTTGGCCAGGCAGAGGAATCGCCAACCAATTTCTAGTGGGAATCTCAGATAGTTGAGCTCTTGCATGCGTAACAAGACTGCCTCCCACACCCTTCTTCTACCATAGTACCATAGCGTCGCGATACAAACTCCGTCAAGGATTTCTCGCGCTGTTATTCTCGCGGGCAGACGTTTTGGCGGCAGGAATATTTTGAAAGGTGTTCGAGTCCGTCACGGGGCTTGCGGGAGATCAACCTCGCCGTCCAGTCTGTTGAAACACGTATATAGGTCCTCCAGGTCGGGCCACCACCCCTCAGCCCTCGGTATCGCTAAATTCAACCTCTTATATGGGATCTCCTTCGTCGCCAAGGACCCTCGCTTCCATTTCAGAAGCCCAAATCCGCCTTTTGGCCGAGGTCCCCTAATTCCGTCTTCAACTTCTCGTAAACCGGTTTTCCATACAGAAAGGTGAAAATCTCATCGGCCTTTGCTGGAATTTCAATGTCAGAGAATCTGTCTGGGTAAAGAATCTTGCCAACTGTGTACGCGTCGGCAATGGCAATGCCAATGTTTGTGACGTAATAATTAAATGGATATAGAACGTAAATCCGTTTGTTCTGAACTGCTTTCAATCCTTCGTAGAAAGCGGCATTTCTGGTACTATCGTGACGGACAACGCTCAGGCCACCACCGTCTATGAATATTACGTCAGGATTCAAACGGAGAAGCTGTTCCTTGTCTATAAATAGGTGGCCTTTCTCCGAAATCGACTTCGCAACATTTTTCGCGTGCACCCACTCCAGCGGCGTGTAGCTCGAGTCAGTGCTTTCAATGCCCTGCACCCCCTTATAACCTATGGCTCCGGCATAGACCGTTGGCTTCTCATCGGAGGTCACGGATGCCGAGCGGTTCCGCAGATCTTCCCTTGATTTCTCTATGAAAGCGATAACTTCTTCTGCTCGCTTTTCTCTATTGAGTATCTTTCCGGCGATTCGCAGCGAATCGTACACCCGTTCGTCAAAGGACGCGAACCTGCCATGAGTAAGCACAATCACCGGGATTCCTGATTTTTTCTGAAGAGCATCAGCTTTTGTCGCGTCCATGTACGATATGAAAATGACGTCCGGCCGGACCTTCATTATAGCCTCCAGATCCGGTTCCTTGTTGATGCTGCCAGGCCCGCCCGGACCGACGATAGGCAGTTTCGTCAGATCGGAATTCGCCAAAATGTACGGCCGCGTGGTGGGACGCGTTTTCTCAAAATCCTCGATTCCCACAAGATTCTCGGTCGCTTTGAGAAGACATATGAGTCTAAGGGTGCCTGGTGCCAGGCAGATTATCCGTTTCGGGTTTAACATGACTTCTACTGACCTGTTGGCAGTATCCGTCACTGTTGTCCTTTCCTGTCCCCAGCAAATGTTTGTTGCGAACAGCGCGAACATCAGCACCGGAATAACAGGTACGTATAGACAGACTCGCTTCATCACGTTCTCCTCAAGTGGCCCGGGAGGCCAGGATTCGTACGGTATCAGGCGGGGGAAGACCCATCTGGGCCGCCCTTCTTTCTTCCGACGATAATTACCGAATCGAAAATGTCTCCGAACTTGTTCAGAGGCGGTTTTGCAAACTCGGAAGCTTCGACAAGCTTGAGAATCGTGAATCTCTGCTCCAGGAGCGTCAAGTACTCCTCGAAACTCAGGTCGCCGGGAAAGCTATAGATGTGCTTGCCCTTTTCAAGACCACTGATTGCCGTGAGCTTCCACTCCAGGTCGCACAGACGGTTCTTTGACCCCTCGTTTTCTCGGTAGAAGACATGTTTGGTTATAAAGAGCCCGCCAACCTTCAGGCTGCCATGTATTTTTTCGAGCATGGCACGATTCTTACCGCCAGGGTTGTAGGAGAAGAACACCACGTCGTATTCTTTTCCGAAATCGTCCGCAAACATGTTGCCTGACACAAAGCGCACGTTCATTGCCTGGTACTGCTCGATCAGGGAACGGGCGTACTGTTCGAGCGGAGGCAAGTCGAATATAACCGCATTCAACCTCGGATTCACCTTAGAGAAGGCTATTGCATGCAGACCGTGTCCTCCCCCCAGATCGAGAAGATTCTCAGCGGATCCAAATTCAGGAATTGCCGAGACGATCGACACCGTTCTCTGAAGCTCACCTGTGAGAATCTCTGCTTGGAGAGCGCGAATGAAGTTGTTGCCTCCAAACAGGTCCAGAGGGTTCAGCGTAATTGGCCCGTTTTGGCATATCTGAGCAAGTCTCTCCCAGAGTTGAAATCCGAATATGAAGTTCTTGATTACTTCACCTTGATACCAAGTTGAATTTTCAGCAAGAAAGGTCTGGCTTAGCGGGGTGTTCCGATATCCTTCCGAAACTCTTTCGAGGAAGCCCTGATCGGTTAAGATTTCGCACAAGTCTTCCAGCATGAGACGGTCAGCCCTTGTAGCGCCAGCCAAGCTGTCCACTGTCTGATGTCGATCGATCAGGTCGAAAATCTTCAGATTGACGGCAGCCGAAAGCGCGCAAAACTGCTTGAAACCCGCTGAGCAACTGCTCAGAAATCCGTACAGCGGCGCGACATCAACAGGGGGAACCGCCCACGGAATTCGATTATCCATTCGTCACACTCCTTTGGCCGGCGAGAAGAAAGTGTCTCAAAAGCCGGCAGACCGTGATAATCGTGGCACACCACCTCACCCTGTCCCTCTCCCCCGAAGCGGAGGAGAGAGGATTCTTCCGGCTCCCTCTCCCTCTGGGAGAGGGTTGGGGTGAGGGTGCCTTTCCACGCATCGACGCCCACTCGTGCTACGATGTTTGGTGTGTCACGAGTTTTGAGACATTTTCAGAATCGCTTTCCGATCTCCTGGCAAACATGCTCAGGCTCTCGGGCGCAACTGCCGCGACATGACCGATGTTCGCGCTGCCCCGATCGGGACTGCGCATACAGTGTGCATTCGGAATTCTCTGCAGCATCCGGGCACCCACAGGCCAGTAACGCTTCGAAACAAGACCCTTGGCTTTCGTTCATTGCCCGGACCGAGCACGATGACGAGATCCGCTGCACGCGATCGCATCTGCACGCAGGAGCACAGAAAGACGATCAGCCATTGGGAAACGGGAACGGATGGTACAATAATTTATTTTAAGCCGTCTTCATGGCATCCTATTCGGAGAGATGCTACGTGTCAAGCTTTTTCCCAGTGGAAGGCCCACTTGAAGCGCCCCCACAGAAGCCGTCAACGGGATTGTTCTTGACTGCTCTCCGCAGGTCCCCGAAAATCTACCCTCACTGGGCCCCCCAGGGGACCCGAGAGAAGACCAGTGCTTGTGGAGCATCCTATGACTCGCGTCTTTGTATATGGCACCCTTCTGAGGGGTGAGTCGAATCACAACGTGCTGACGGATTCACGATTTCTCGGAATGGCACGGACCGAACCCCGTTTCAGCTTGTTCGACCTAGGCGGATATCCGGCTATGTCTTCCGGAGGTTGCACCAGCGTAATCGGTGAGATTTATGAAGTGACCGAGGAAGTGCTCGAAGCGCTTGACGAGCTCGAAGGGCATCCGGATTGGTACCGCCGAGCTCCCATCAAGTTATCCGGGGGAATATCAGCAGAGACGTATCTAATGGAACCGAATCAGGTCGCGGGACGGCCCTTGATTCAAGGAGGAAATTGGCGAGAAAGAGCTGAGACTCCACGAGGTCCGTCGCTGTGAGCGGGGTGGCCCGAACCTCCAAGAATAACTCCGCCGACAATCTGCGTGGAGCTGTGTGCCGTGAAGAAATCTATCCACAGATGACGCAGATGGACGCAGATTCGAGAGCCGCAAGCACATGCGATCGTCGGTGAGCAGATGGGGGACGTTCGGCAACTGAGTACAGGATTTCATAAGTACGGTTACATATTTGGGCAACTCCTCCCCTTCAGGAAAGACAGATTCAGAGCCTGTTTCAATGGAGGGCAGGTTTTCAGAAAGTGTCTCAAAAGCCGGTAGTCCGTGATAATCGTGGCACACCCCCTCACCCTGACCCTCTCCCCCGAAGCGGGGCAGAGGGGATTATTTCGGCTCCCTCTCCCTCTGGGAGAGGGTTGGGGTGAGGGTGCCTTTCCACGCATCGACGCTCAATCGTGCTACGATTTTTGGCGTGTCCCGAGTTTTGAGACATTTTCTTCAACCTGCCCCTACTTTGGGGTGGAGCGTTCATCGTTGCGGTAGAAGTACCGGAACAGCAGACGTAGGGGTGGTTTGAAACCCGCTTCCCCGAACAGGGCTGAAGCAAGTACGGGACCATATTTGTGAAATGCGGTCTTTAGGCCGCTCCCCTCCCCTGAAGCATTTCCCATTTTCTCATCTGCGAAAATCTTCGCAATCTGCGGATCAAACTCTTGTAGAACCCCGTGGCCGTCGATTCCTTCTCGTAAGCAAAGAAACACTTGACCTTCCCATGGGGCCAAGGCATACAAGACGGTTGAAGCGGAAGGCCATCGCCGCGAAACGTCATTAGGGACCCGGGACTGTCAAGCAAGGGAGACAAGCTCATGGGCGGTTACGACATTCTTGAGGGAAAGAAAATCCTTGTGGTTGATGATGAGCCTGATGTTCTGGAAACGGTCAGGGATGAGTTGAACATGTGCCAGGTCACGACCGCCGGTGATTTCTCGCAGGCGCTGGACCTTATTAACGGGCAGTCTTTCGATCTGGTCGTGCTCGACATTATGGGAGTGCGAGGCTTCGAGCTGCTGGAGGCTTGCCGCCGGCGGGGCCTTCCTGCGGCCATGCTGACTGCCAAAGCCATAAATGTGGAGAGTCTGAATCGCTCCATCAAAGGTGGTGCCCTCTCCTTCCTGCCCAAAGAAGAGCTCGGCAAGCTTGCGGAGCTCATCGCGGAGATTCTCCAGGAGTTGGCTGAAGGAAGACGTCATTGGACGCGTCTGTTCGCGAGGTTGGGCCCCTACTTCAAAGAGAAGATGGGCGTGGTCTGGGAGGATCTGGAAAAGCCACCGGAAGGCCCTCCTCTGTGTTGACCTGCCCAGGAGAAATAAAGGATTGCGGTGCGCTATAAGGATTCGGAGGACTCGCAAGTATTCAGGCCGTTAGAGCGACAATGACGCAGGTGAGGGGAAAAAGATTGACATAGCACAGAGGATTGTATACAGTACACAGTATAATCGAGCTGTAGAAACACTCCCTAACCCTCCTAGCGGAAACGCCCATGACCAGGATCACCAAGACATCCCTCCCCGAAGAGGTGGCGCACCGCATTCGCCGGATGATCCGGAAAGGGGTCCTCAAAAAAGGCGACCGCATCATCGAGAGCGACCTGTCCGAAACGCTGGGAGTTAGCAGAACCCCTCTCCGTGAAGCCCTCCGTTCGCTCACAGCGGAAGGCCTTATTGAGCTTCGCCCCCATCGAGGAGCGTACGTCGCCGAACCGTCCATGGACCAGATTCAGGACATGTTCGAGGTGATGAGCTTCCTTGAAGGGTTGTGCGCGAGGATCGCTACCGAAAGGGCCTCCGATTCACAGATTCAGGAGCTTGAGAAGCTCCATGAAAGGTTGGAACGACACTACTTGGCTGGCCAACCCGAAAAATACCTCGGAGTCAACGCAAAATTTCACGCCCTCCTCCAGGAGCTCGCCGGCAATCAATCGCTCAACGAAGTGATCAACGGACTGCGAGAGAAAATCCTCCTTTACCGCTATAGACAACTCTATCAACCCCACAGGTTTGACGCCTCCATGAATGAACACAGGGAGCTCATGGTCGCCATAAGGGAACGCCGCTCGGTAGACGCGGAACTCCTCATGAGAGGCCATCTCATGAATCAGTGTGCAGCACTCAAAAACGCGTGTCAGGATGAAGCGAAAGATAGGGTAGGAACCACGGGCCACTATAGTGGAGCGCAGTAAGAATAGGTCGGAACCTCGTTACAAACCGAGTTATCAACGACAGCGTGAAAGTAACGGCCGCGCTCCACTATCGTGTTGGCCATAAGCCAGGAGCCCCCAGGCACGGACAGGAAATCTCAACCTCTATTATGAACACATGTCGACCGAAGGCTCATTGGCTTTCAACCGCAATGAATGCCACGCATATTCAATGCGTGGCGGTATAGAACGTCACCACGTGTGACATCAACATCCAGCAAGACACAAGGAGGAGGGAACATGATCTGCACACGCAGGAAGGTGAATGCAGCATGGGGAGCTCTGCTTGCCGCTATCGTGATTGTGGTGCTGCTCAGCCCCATGTCGTACGCTGGAATGAAACTGAAAATCTCCCACCAATTTGCCGAGGGCGACATCAGAGACCAGCTCGCGAAGGTCTTCGTGGAGAAAGTCACCAAGAAGCTCGGTGATCAACTGGAATTCCGCATCTATCCTGCCAGTTCCCTCTTCAAGCCCAAAGAACAGTGGGACGCCATGCGACAAGGAACCCTTGACTTCAGCGTGTTTCCTCTGGATTACGCGGCAGGCAAAGTCCCGGAGCTTTCCATCACATTGCTTCCGTGCTCGGTGATGAGCCTGAAGCAGGCGATGAGCTGGCAGCAAAAGCCTATAGGCAAGCGAATTTCCAAGATCTTGGCGGACAACGGCGTCAAGGACATCGTGTGGGCTTGGTTAGACGGGGGAATTGGAAGCTCTGTTCGCCAGGTGAAGCTGCCGCAGGACGCCAAAGGACTAAAGCTTAGGGCTGCAGGAAAGAAATTCGAGTTCATGTTCAAGGAAGCTGGGGCCTCGATCACAAGCATGCCTTCTTCGGAAATCTACCATGCGCTTTCAACGGGAGTGCTGGACACATGCCTCACGTCTTCGTCATCGTTTGTGTCGTACCGCCTCTATGAGCAACTCAAGTTCATGAATGCGCCCCGGGACTATGCAATCTGGTTCATGGCAGAACCGTTGGTGGTTTCCATGAAAACGTGGAACAGGCTCACGCCAGAACAGCGCAAAGCCATCGAAGAGGTAGGCGCGGAACTGGAACAAGAGTGGATCATACCCAATTTTGCCAAAGACGGTGAAAACCTGGTCAAGGAATTCTCAAAAGCGGGTGCCGAAATCCACTACATGACCAAGCAAGAATTCGAAGCGTGGGCTGAGTTCGCGAAGAAAACTGCGTGGAAGAACTACGAGGAAACTGTGCCCAATGGAAAGGAGATCTTGGATTTAGCCATAAAGGCTATGGAATAGTAACCCCATAGGCACAAGCCCTGGAGCGTCTTCCAGGGCTTCTTTTCGGATCCACTACATCGGAAAGGCGATAGCATGGAGAACACCAACCAAGGATTCTGGGCTAGCCTGGAACATGTGGCTAAGGTGCTCAGCAAGCTCACCGGTCTCATAGGCGCATTATGCCTCTTTGGGGCTGCGTTGGTAACTACGCAGGCGGTGCTGGTTCGCAAGCTTCTGGGGTGGTCGACCATTTGGCAGATCGAGTTCTCGGTCTTTCTGCTCATGTTCTCATGCTTTGTGGGTGCAGCATACGGGCAATTCGGACGGCACCACCTGAACATCGACATGCTCATCATACATCTCAAGCCTAAGCCAAGGGAAATACTGCTCGCGGTTGCAGACACGGCCACCTGTCTCGTGTGCCTGGTAGTAGCGTACTATGCGTGGCCCATGTGGTGGGAGGCGGTAATACGCAATGAGCATAGCGAGTCGTTGTGGGGACCGCCACTGTGGATCCCCTACCTGTTCTTGCCGTTGGGGCTTAGTCTTGTGTTTCTTCAATGTCTTGTCCAAGTGTACCGACGAATAGAGGCTATCAAGCTGGGCGTGGTCGACGAGACCATCATTCCGTCTGAGCTGAAAGACATCGTGGCAGAAGAGCCTACAGCCTCGAAACGCAAAGGAGCCTGCCATGAGTGAGGCTTCATTGAGCGTGGTGGTGTTTGGCACAGCCCTGATTCTGCTCTGCTCGGGGATTTCGATCTGGTCGGGTCTGGTCGCGATTTCGGTGATCTACATTTTGATCTATTCGCCCCACATGATGCAGACCATGCCGCACATTCTTTACGGGAGCATGGACAGCTTTGCCATGCTTTCTATTCCCTTGTTCATCCTCATGAGTGCTCCTTTGGCCGTTTCCCAGGCGAGCAAAGACCTTTATGAAGCGATGCACCGGTGGGTGCACCGTCTACCCGGAGGCTTGGGCGTGAGCACCATGCTTGCAGGTGGCCTATTCGCAGCGCTTTGCGGCTCCAGTCCGGCTACTGCAGCGGCCATAGGAGGAATTGGCATACCGGAGATGCGCAAGCGAGGATATTCTCCCGCAGTAGCCTGCGCAATGGTCGCTCACGCCGGGACCTTCGGCATCTTGATCCCTCCAAGTATCACCATGATACTTTACGGGGTGGCGACCGAGACCTCTATCGGTAAATGCTTCATGGCCGGTGTCATTCCAGGGATCTTATTGGTGATACTGAGCTCGGTGTGGATCGTGATTCGCTTCAGCATAAAATCCTCGAACAATCCTGGAGACGTAGCCGTTGTGGCGGACAATGCTGATGCTGTTATGGAAGAAGAATACGTGGCGAGAGATGACTACACGTTCAAGGAGAAGATAGAATCCCTTGTCAAGGTGTTGCCTCTTGTGCTCATTATCGTGGGAATCATGGCTTCCCTGTACGGAGGATGGGCAACGCCAAGTGAAGCCGCAGGGGTGGGAGCGATTATTTCCATTGTGGTGGTGGCGGTGATCTACCGGGTGTATCAAGTGGAAGCCTTTGCAAGGATGCTCACCAAATCCCTCAATGATAGCACCATGATTCTGATGATCATGGCAGCGGCTTCTCTGTTCGGTTTCGTCTGTTCGGATCTATACGTGACCCAATCCCTCGCTCAGCTCATCCTTGCGCTACCTTTCGGCAAATGGGGAATCATGATATTCATCAACATACTGCTCCTGTTGCTCGGGTGTTTCATACCACCTGCAGCGGTCATTCTCATGGTTGCTCCGATGCTGCTTCCAGTCATCACGAACCTCGGGTTCGATTCCGTATGGTTCTCGGTGATGATGACCGTCAACTTGGAAGTGGGCCTTCTCACACCGCCGGTGGGACTGAATCTTTACGTGGTGCAGGGCATCGCGCCCGACGTACCGTTGTCTCGGGTGCTGCGGGCCATGGTGCCTTTCCTCGTGGTCGACATAATCGTGCTGGTGCTTCTGTGCATTTTCCCTGAGCTGGCCACGTGGTTGCCGAGCAAGATGCTGGGTTGAGGTTTCTGAGGAGGTTGGTCTTATGAACCTGGCGCGAAGGCTCTCATCTATAGCCACAGAATATGCCGACAAAACTGCAGTGAAGTTCGAGCATGTCAGCTACTCGTATGGCGACGTTGACGCTGAGGTAGCGAGATACTCGTCAATGCTGACCCGGCTTGGGGTGAGCCCCGGAGATCGTGTGGCCATCCAGTTGCCCAAATGCATGGAGTTCATCTTCCTCGAGCTGGCTGTATTATCGGTCGGGGGCATCGTGTTGCCGCTCAATTCCGATTACAAGCGGGAGGAGGTTTTTTATTTCCTCGCAGATTCGGGGAGCCGCTTCTTCTTCACCGACGCTGATCGGCTCCGGCGTCTTCAGGGCATGGCTGGAGAGTTTCCGGATGTGACAACCGTCATATCGGGTGAACAGGAAGAAAAAGGAGCCCTATCCCTCGCTGCACTGTTGGCCCGGTCGGACGCAGCATACACACGAGCCTATCCCACCGGCAGTAACGACATCGCTATGATTATATACACATCAGGCACGACCGGTCGTTCCAAGGGAGCGATGCTCAGTCATGGCAATCTCATCGCGAATATGGTCGCGCTTCACGAGACATGGGCGTGGTCGCATAATGACATTCTGTTGCACGTGCTCCCCCTTTTTCATGTACACGGATTGTTTGTTGCGCTTCACGGCGGGCTCAATGCTGGAGCCACTATCATCATGCACGAGAAATTCGACCCCTCGCGCATATGGGATACGATCGACAGGGAGCGATGCACCCTTCTGATGGGTGTGCCCACGATGTACCAAAGGCTTGTGAAACAGTGGGAGCTAATGGAACCCAAACCGAGCCTCGCTTCCATGAGGCTCTTCATATCCGGGTCCGGCCCGCTGTTAGCCTCGCAGTTTAACCGGTTCGAGAAGGAAACCGGCTTCCGAATTCTGGAACGCTATGGCATGACGGAAGCGGGGATGATTACGTCGAATCCGATGGACCCTGCGGGAAGATTACCCGGAAGTGTCGGGTTCCCGCTACCTGGCGTGTCGATCCGGGTGGTGGGTGCTTCAGGCGCCGACATGCCCACAGGTGAGGTGGGAGAAGTCTGGATCAAAGGGGACAATGTATTTCAAGGGTATTGGGGAATGCCGGAAAAGACTGCCGAGTCGTTCCAACAGGGCTGGTTCAGGACCGGCGACCTCGGCTACCTGGACCCTCAGGACCGTGGGAGGGTCTTCTTGGTGGGGAGAGCAAAGGAGCTCATCATTACCGGCGGGTATAACGTGTATCCAAAGGAGATAGAAGACGTTCTGGAGAGCCATGTCTCTGTGAGAGAAGCTGCAGTTCTGGGCTTGCCTGACGAGGATTTTGGCGAAAGGGTGACAGCGGTAGTCTCTCTGGATAGGGATGGATCTGCAGAACCCGAGGACCTCATCCTCTACTGTAGGGAGCGTCTGGCAGGGTACAAATGTCCCAAGGAGGTCCTTATAGTGGATGCACTGCCGAGGAACGCTATGGGCAAGATTCAGAAGAACGACCTGCTAGACCGTCTCCGCAAGGGGTCAAGTCTTGTTTTTTGACTTCTTCTCTTCCCGCTGAACCATTATGGTCACTCCACAGCACAGTGATGGAGTCCGACATGCATATATTATCCTGACCACGAAGAATCAAACCAACCCCTTCCGCACGAGAATGTTCTCGTATCCTTCTTGGTCGAGAGGGCAGTCAACGAGATCCAGGAATTCCGACGTTTCAAGATGGCATTGATCAGCCATTCTCCCGAGGAGTGCCACACCGAGCGACTTACTGGACGAACCGTGGCTGGTCTTGGTTTTGACTGTGGTCTTCTCCCCTTTGAGAGTCCAGTATATGAAGAACTTGTGATGGGTAGCGGTCCTACGAAAACCTTTTGAGCGAAGTGACCTTTCAACCTTCTCCTTGTCCCGTTGCAACCCTTTCCTCCGTCAAATGCCGGAAGAGATTGGTTTTCAGTTCCTTCGCCTTGTCCGTCAGCACCTCATCCCGCTCTTGGGCGTATTCGATCCATAACATCATGATTTCTTCATATAATTCTTCAAGAACCTCTTCCCGGGTGGGAGCAAAGACATGGATACCAAGATCTGGACTTTCTAGACAGATCAGTTGACGAGTCTCGTCCAAATGTGGTTCCAGGTACTGAGGAGGCTGAAATTTGATCACTCGATCCTCGTACTGGAAATCCGACAGATAGAATGGGGACAAATCCAGCTCGGAGATGTTCTCCACGTCGATAATCTTGGTCGGCTGGTCATTTTCATCAAGAATCACCTTCCCTGTTACCTGAATCATCTCCCTTCTGTTTTCCAAGAGCAATTCTTCTATGGACTCGTCATAAAAGCAGTCCAATGCTCGCTTCGTGACGGGATAAAGGATCGTCACCTTGCGTTCACTGAAATCTATCTTGATCAGTTGGCCCGTGACCGTTTGCACGGCTTCATCTTCCTCAGACCGCTTGAGATAGGATTTTATCGGGCCGTGCAGGCCTTCGGAGAAGGAGAATCCCTGTTCTTCCGCGCCGGCCACCCTAAGTTTCCAACCACTTCCCGACTTGGGGACCATGGATCGAAATGACTCTACGATCCTCATTCTCATAAGCCTATCGCCGATGAGATCGGAAAGACCAACGAGTGTCTTGGAAGAGACGATCTCACCAGCTCGTTGGAAAATTTCAACGACGGACGCTATGTCATCTGGGGCGAAGAGGTCAGCAGAAGGATTTCCGACTTCGACCGGAATTACCAGGCTGCCAGGTTGAACGGGCGAGCAAAGGACCTCGTAGCGACGCCTTATGTGAGAGGGGGGAACGGCCCGTTGGCGTACCTCGACCTTTTCGTGGTACATGGCCAGGAGGTAGATGGTCTTCTGCATTCCATTCAGCACCTGCGTGAGGGTCTCAATTGGGACCTGCACGTCTTCAGGTCTCCTTCCTTCAAACCGAAGGGCTAGTCTTTGGGTCTTGACTTCGGAGGTCATCCCGCCACCTCCCCCAGCGATTCCGAGATCTTTTGCTCGACCTGCCTGATATCCTTCTCAATGCCGATCAACGGCCTCGGAGACTCATGCTTTTAACAGTAGCGCTTGCAGTTTGTCTACGATCAGAGCTTTCGATCGCCAGGATCTCTTATACCACAGAATTCTGTATCCATCGAGGCATGCTTATCTCTGACGGGTCAGGTCTTGTTTCTTGATTTCTTTATTTTCCGCTAGGCCATTCTGCCCACTGCAGGGTAATGGAGATAGAAACGCCCTGGGATTACCCGCTTCGAACAGCCGTGGCACCCATAAGCCTTGGCGATTGCCCGATGCCTCCTGGATCTGCACTGGACTCTCGACAGGGGACGATTGAGAGGCTTGCAGAGGGAAGATCGAAGGACGCGACTCATCTTCGCAAGGGTGTCCGTGCCCTTCAGACGCGGTGGGGGTTCTTTGAAAAATGGGTCAGCGGCCTGTCCATCTGTTATCCTTAACCGTGAATCACACCAAAAAACAAGACCTGGCCCTGTCTCACTCCGTTGGCAACAGCTAAAATCATACGAGAAGCCCTTTTCACAAATCAAGAGACCGTATCTGCGGGTCATTGTGATTGTAGAATTCAGTGACGCCGCCTGCGGTCACGCGGAAGACATGGCCGACGCGCTGTTTCTTGTTTTTGAAATCGGGATGGCTGAAAAGTCGGTTCAAGTTCCCAATGGTCGGTATTATACGACTCATGGCCAAGTTCGGAATATCGAAGCAGACAACGCAGAACCGTTGGTCAATTGGCACCTTCTTCCAGAAATGGCTGACGTTGATGGTGACAAATGCCGGTTTGGATCTTGTTTTGCGGAGAAGTTGCGGAATGGCGTCGTCTTTGATCACGGAACCGGCCCGCAGATCCCTAACGAAGACTATCTTCCCTTTGTACCATGTCCTAATGGCTGCTGACACCCTCTCATTGGACATGTGCTCATCGAGAACGATCACGCTGCTCGCTGAGGTCGCCTCCCGAGTTTCCGAACTTCCTTGCCAGCTATCTGTATAGCTTCAACGATCGCCTCACGGGAGATCCGTCCACTGTAATCTTCAATAATTTCGTCTATCGTATCGCCATCAGCGAGCATTGCCAAAATTCCAGCAACCTCGATCCCAGTATACTTGAACGTGGGTCGGCCATCGCACACGTCGGGCGCACACACAATATACTCTCCGACTGGAAAATACTGGTAGTCTTCATCACCCACTTTTTCAGTCACTAGCTTTCGCACGGCCATTCCCCTTCTCTTGGTGCCGGGCTCCAGGCACTGATACTCTTCCTTGAACACCTCGCTGTCGATATATTGCCAGTCTTGTGAAGGCCTGTCAACAATCGGTGGGCGTCAGACGAAGGACTCACCTACATCAGGAGCCTCCGGACGGGAGGGCGGACCGCGAATTGCTTCGGGCACCAATTTTGATCAAGATGGAAGGTCCGCCGTATGAGGGATTGCTAAATTTCTTTGAAATTCCATGATTTCTGGGGACATAGATTTCTGGATTTCTGGGGACATACACTAGGTTTTGCTGACAACCATGAGATCGTCTTGCAGCAAGAGATAATGGCTCGTCTGTCGCGCATAGTGGTCCCCGGACATCCGCATCACGTCACGCGGCGTGGTGTTCGGTCCATGAACGTGTTTCATGAAGAATCGGACCGTCGTGAGTATCTTGCAATGCTGGGAGAAGAGATCGGCCGGCACGGAGTTCCGGTACTTGTTTCGTGTCTCCTGACCAACCATGTCCACTTTCTCGCAGTACCGCACCGAGAGGACTCTCTGGCAAAGTGCTTTGGCCGGGCTCACCGGCGATACACACGCATGAAGAGCTTCGCTGCAAGGGGCCGGGGTTACCTGTTCCAGGGGCGATTCAGCTCGTGTGTTCTGGACGAGGGTGATCTTTTGGGGGCAGTACGTTATGTGGAACAGAATCCGGTACGGGCCGGAATGGCAAACGTACCATGGGACTATCCCTGGTCGAGTGCGCGATTTCACATGGGGACTACCGTGCACGACCCGCTCGTCACAGATCGAGCCCTACTGGGACTTGTCCAGGATTGGGAGCGATTGCTGCCCTCCTCTGACGAAGGTCGGTTCAGCTCGCTCCGAAAAGGGACTCGGACCGGTCGCCCGGCCAAAGATGCAGCGTTTGTGGCAAGGGTCCAGACCATCACCGGTCCAGACCTGAGCAAAGAAAAACCCGAAGACCGCGCACGCGGCAACCTCATAAGAAACAAGTTGTATGTCCCCAGCTATCGATATCAACAGATATCACACAAGGGTGTCCGCGCCCTTCAGACGCGGGGGGGAGCCTCGAAAAATGGGTAAGCAGTCTGCTCATCTATAATCCTTGCCTTGAAGCAGACCAAAAAGTAGCCTGACCCCGCAACCCCGCAACTCGAAGACTTTCTGAATAGCCCTTGACTCCGTAGTATAGTCCAGGGTCTATATTAAGATCAAAGGGGAAAGGCCGTGAATCTTGACGAACCCAAAGGACTGACCATAGGCGAGGTGGCCCGAAGAGCCGGATTCGGGATCGAAACGGTACGATTCTACGAACGGAACGGACTTATAGACGAGCCGCCACGAAGGTTGTCAGGGTACAGGCAATACCCTGAGAGCGTGATCTCCAGGCTACGGTTCATCAAGCGAGCAAAGGAGCTCGGATTTTCATTGAGAGAAATCAAAGAGTTGCTCTCCCTGCGGGTTGATCCGACAGCTACCTGTTCAGACATCCGGGGGCGTGCGGAGGCAAAGATTGCCGACATACACGGCAGAATCCTGGCTCTCGAGCGGATGAAAGACGTCCTCACCAGATTGACGGGGTCTTGTGTGGAAGCAGGGCCGGTGTCCGAATGCCCGATCCTGGAGGCACTCGACCGTGAAGACAGAGGGTGAGCGATGACTAACACAACGAGAGCAGTTCAGATCAGAGTCCTTTACTCGGAAGGATGTGTCAGCACGCCTCCGACCGTCGAGTTGGTGAAGAAGGTTGCTCAGGAAGTGAATCTCCTGGTCAACATAGAGATGGACATGGTCAGCAGTGAGGAACAAGCTCGGGAACTCCGCTTCTTAGGAAGTCCTACGGTACAAATCGAAGGATCGGATATTGAGCCGTCAGCCCGTGAGAGTCTTGCATTTGGTCTCACTTGACGCCGCTACGGGGCATCGGGTGTGCCTCCTAGGGAGCTGGTACGAGAGGCACTGCTGAACGTTTCCAAGTGAGGGCTGCCAAAGCGAGCAAGGCTCTCCCTGCAACTCGCTCTCCCAGGGAAACCGATAAAGGCTTATGAGAAGACCCAATCATCTTAAAGGAGCGACACGATGAAACGGAAGATCGAGGTGTTCAGCGCGGGATGTCCTGTCTGCAAAGAGACGGTGACCATGGTGAACCGTCTGAAATGCGAGTCGTGCGAAGTCAACGTCCTGGACATGAATGAGCCTAGCGTAGCCGACCGAGCAAAGACTCTTGGTATTCGGTCTGTTCCGGCGGTGGCTGTTGACGGCAAACTCGCGGACTGCTGCGCCGGTCGCGGTCCCGATGAGACGGTCCTGATGGCAACGGGTCTCGGAAAATGCATTCCATAGCGGTAATCGGCGCGGGGCCGGGCATCATTTCCTGCCATTTTCCTCGCCCCTAGACCATCCTGCTGATTGCCGAGTGTTGGAGTCCGACATGCGCTGCAATCTCCTGCTGCGGACAACCGTGTCGCACTGGAGCCTTGGCGATTGCCCGGTCTCGCTTCGATTTGGAGTTGACTCTTGCCACGGGACAATAGTGGGGCCGGCAGATCGAAAGCCGATGGGGACGATTGATCTCGGCAGAGGAGGTTCTACCCTTCAGGCACGGTGAGGGCTTCTTCAGAAATGGATGGGCGGTCAGTCACCAGGCATTCATGGCATTCTTGCCAAGGAAAAAATCAAGTAACAAGACCTGACCCCGAGAACTTGCCTTGCACTCCAGCCCCGTCGTCTGGGAACGCGCCCGGAAATCGAAAAAGGCGATCAAGGGCTGTTCCGAGAGGGGGTAGATCCGTTGTGAGCGGCACGAGAGAATCAGGCGTCCGCCACACCCGAGGGCTGCTGAGGCTCATCGAACAAACGAATGTAGCTGTCGTACCGGAACCTCCGATTACGAGCTTGTCCGGTGATCTCGTTCAGGATACCGAGATCGACCAGTTTGGCCACAAGTAAATTGGCGGCCGGGTAAGAGGTCCCAATCAGTGCCTTGACCTCATTGGCGGACACCACAGGGTTTTGGTAAAGGTGTTCTAGAACGCGGTGGCCATTGCCCGCAGCACGGCCGAGATACTCTGTAATAGAAGCCCTGTGCTCTTCGCGCAGAATGAGAATGCGGCGAGCTGTTTCGGTTGCTTGGGCGCTAACCTCAGCGACACCGCGCAGAAAGAAAATGAGCCAGTCTTCCCATGCTCCAGCATCTCTGACGGCCTGGAGCCGCTCGTAATAAGCCTGCCGATACCGTTTAAAATAGTACGAAAGATAGAGCACTGGCTTGAGTAGAACCTGGCTTTCGCACAGAAGGAAGGTAATCAACAAGCGGCCTATTCGGCCGTTCCCGTCCAGGAAAGGATGGATCGTCTCGAACTGGCTGTGGGCAAGTCCGACTTTGATCAACAGCGGCAAATCTGATTTTGAGTGCAGGAAGTTTTCGAGGTCTCCCAGTGCCTGCGGCACATCCTGCGGGGGAGGAGGGACAAAGGTAGCCTCCGACAGAGTGCAGCCCGAAGGCCCGATCCAGTTCTGAGTGCGGCGGAGTTCCCCAGGTGCAAGGCGCGAACCGCGCACCCCCGTCAGCAATCTCTCGTGGATCTCCCTGATGAGACGGACCGAGACAGGGAGTCCGGAAAGCCGAGCCAGGCCATAGTTCATGGCACGGACGTAGTTGACTACTTCATCCACATCCTTCCGTCGGTCAGCCCCGAGAATCTGAGCCTCTGCCGCAAGAAGATCCTGAAGCGAGCTCTGAGTCCCTTCGATCTGACTTGACAGCACGGCTTCCTTGCGAACATACATGTATACAAACAGATCAGGATTGGGGAGCGTTTGGATTGAACCGTCCAGTCTACCGAGCGCCCGATCCGCCTCTGATAGAACTTGCTGGAGCACTCCGGTCAGAGCCACCGGTGGATTCGGCGGCAACGGGGCCGGAATGAAGGCTCGATAGCCGGTCGGTTGCCTGATGTAGCGCCCGGCGCGAGCCTGGGTCTCAGTTGGTTGAACATCTCTTGTCAAAGGTTGCCGAGCCTTTCCTATGGACATCCAACTGCTCCATAGTAAAGGCTACCTTTAATAACGTCAAATACTTTCCGCCATATTAAAGTTTTGCGCCATTTTCCGTCGTATCCTGTCCGACAAGTGAGTCGCTGAGGTATGACGCCAATGGTTTTTAAAATCAGGTGGTTAGTCAAGCCGGTTTGTGACGCCAAGTTCCAAGCCGGGACGCCGGCGCTCTGTCTCTGCCGACTTGCGGCGAAGCGGGATGGGCTCACCCTGGCGATCTCGCAGAACCGGCCGACAATGGATTGATTGTCATAATTGGCGGTCATTATTCCGTCCTTCTCGGTGTTTCGCCTCAGGAATTGGTCATAAGGATTAGGAGAGAAAATCTTGACGTTGGCAACAGCTAAAATCATACGAGAAGCCCTTTTCACAAATCAAAGGACCGTATCTGCGTGTCATTGTGACTGTAATACCGCGTGAGGTCGTCTGCGGTCATGCGGAAGACATGGCCGATACGTTGTTTCTTGTTTCTGAAATCGGGATGGCTGAAAAGACGGTTCAGGTTTTTCGAGAGTGGTGATATACGAGGGATGGACACGACAGGAATATCGAGGCACACCAAGCAGAACCGTTGGTCAATCGGCACCTTTTGCCAGAAATGACTGACGTTGATGGTCACAAGTGCCGGTTTAGATTTTGTTTTGTGGAGAAGTTGCGGAATGGCGTCGTCTTTGATCACGGAACCGGCCCGCAGATCCCAAACAAATATAATCTTGCCTTTGTACCATGTCCTAATGGCTGCTGACACCCTCTCATTGGACATGTGCTCATCGAGAACGATCATGCTGCTCGCTGAGGTCGCCGACCGAGTTTCCGAACTTCCTTGCTGGCTGTCTGTCTGTATAGCTTCAAGAATCGCCTCACGGGAGATCCGTCCACTGTAATCTTCAATAATTTCATCTGCCGTATCGCCATCAGCGAGCATTGCCAAGATCCCAGCAACCTCGATCCTCGTATACTAGAACGCAGGCGTGGGGTCAGGTCTTGTTTCTTGCATTTCCCCTTCCCGCTGAACCGTCCTGCTCACTGCATGGTAATGGAAATTGACACGCCCTACGATTTCCTGTTGCGGACAACCGTGTTGCGCTGAAGCCTTGGCGATTGCCCGGTCTCGCTTCGATTTGGAGTTGACTCTTGCCACGGGACAATAGCGGGGCCGGCAGATCGAAAGCCGATGGGTACCATTGATCTCGGCAGAGGAGGTTCTACCCTTCAGACACGGTCAGGGCTTCTTCAGAAATGGATGAGCGGTCAGTCACCAGGCATTCATGGCATTCTTGCCAACAAAAAACCAAGAAACAAAACCTGACCCCCGGAATTGGTGCCCCCAGCAGGAATCGAACCTGCGACCTGCGGATTAGGAATCCGTCGCTCTATCCACTGAGCTACGGGGGCACAGTCAACCACGTCCGCGGTGATCTTTTAAGATATGACGGAAGAGCCCGGCAAGTCAAGCATTCTGTCGCGACTGAAGTCAAGGTTCTCCGAGGGAGTGGACTCGGCAATCGCCCTCTCCACGGGCCGATCCTTGGAAGACAACTGAAGGATTCTGCAAGCCTTTCAATATGTGGCGCAATAGTGTATACAGCCGAGTACGGACGAACAGAGATGAGAAAGACGATGGTCCTCGTAGAAGCGTATATCAAGGCATTCAAGCTTGATGACGTGAAAGAAGCGCTGGAAGAGCTCGGCGTGGCAGGCATGACCGTGGTGGAAGTCATGCAGGAGGCACAAGCCAGGCCAAGAGGTCGTTCCTTCGGGACAGCGCGCGACAGTGGGGACTTCCTTCCAAAGATCAAAATCGAAATCGCCGTCCCCGACCATGAGGCAGAACGAATCATCGAAGCAATCTGCCTCCACGGAAACGCTGGAAAAACCGAAGATGGGCGGATCATCGTCAGAAAGATACTGGGAGCACTGCGCATTCGCACAGGCGAAAAGGACAGAGACGCCCTATCCTTCTGATTCGGGCGACGCGCACTAACCTTCGCGGTAAGAGGACGAATAGATTCAGAGCCTGTCCCGGTGCAGGGCAGGTTTGAAGAAAATGTCTCAAAACTCGGGACACACCAACAATCGTAGCACGATTGAGCGTCGATGTGTGGAAAGACACCCTCACCCCAACCCTCTCCCAGAGGGAGAGGGAGCCGGAAAAATCCCCTCTCCCCCGCTTCGGGGGAGAGGGTCAGGGTGAGGGGGTGTGCCACGATTATCACGGACTGCCGGCTTTTGAGACACTTTCTTCATACCTGTCCTTCCCTCGGGGCATGTCAAAGACAAGAGTACCGGAGGGACGCCGGCGCTACGAGAAGTTCGATCCGCATTCCCCTGTGGTGGGCTTCGAACCCGCCCTTGCGTGAACAAGCCGCCGTTCTCAACGCGTGCCGGTATGCCCGGCTCAGCCGCGTTGCTGTTGGATGCGCAACCGTACTTGGCCCACCGAGTGCTAGGATCCGCCGACTGAGCGGTCCGAGCATCGGCAGAGACACGCTACCGCCCCGCCCCCCCGAGGGATGCCCCAGGAAGAGAGTTTTTCAGCCCACCCAAGGGACAGGCGTCGCACTGGGGAATGCGCTTGCAGAAATGGTGTCCCACAGCGACGAATTGAGCGTGAAAGTCATTGAACAGGGCTGTGTCAGCAGGAAGTGCGGCGTGGAATAGATCCTGAATCTCGTCGTACGTGGCCTTCTCACTGATGAAGCCGTGCCGCGTCAGCACACGCCTCGTGTACGCGTCCACTACAAAAATGGGCTTGCCCGCCGCGTAGAGAATCATGCTATCAGCGGTCTCCTTGCCGATGCCGTTTATTGAGAGAAGCTCGGACCTCAGAGAGCTTACCTCCGAGTTGAAGAGCGATGACAACCGCCCGGCATGGTTCTCCACCAGATGAACAATGAAATTCCTCAGTCTTCTGGCCTTCACATTGTAATAACCTGCTGGAATAATGAGAGAAGCCAGCTCTTCTTCGCTGATGTCGTAGATCTTGAACGGGTCGAGCGCGGACGCGGTCTTGAGGTTCTCGATTGCCCTCGCCACGTTTTTCCACGCAGTGTTCTGGGTCAATATCGCGCCCACACACACTTCGAAGGGGGTCTCGGCAGGCCACCAACCTCTGTGACCGAATCGCTTCGAGAGCAGATGATAGTAAAGGAGAAGGACATTTCTCATGCCGAGCGCTCCTGGTATCTTCCTTCCTGTCAAGCAGCAGTGGGAATTCCGACACAAACAAGACCACGCGCCGAAGCAACCGCAAATGAGAGCATGGAGCGCGAGTCTGCGACAGCAATGGACAGGCTAAACCTCTTTCTGATATACAGCAAGTGCCAAGAGAAAAGTTCGGTTTCTTGGTGAAGAGGGTATGTGGGGGCGTTCGCTGGAAATGGCCGCGGCTGCCCAGCTCACACAAGAAGCCTCGTGCTAATCGTGCCCGACAATCCCCCCAAGGGGGAATAGCGGCCGCTCATCGGACAGGCTGCCGGGCATTCGCATACACTGGTAAGCAATCGGGCGCATTCGCTCGCGGAGATATTCAGCGTGCTTTCTCTCCAAGTACTCATCCTGACTATGGCATCATTTCTCTCCGGCATCGATCCGCCTTCAGGGACGTCCCCCTTGGCGATGCTCGGCTTTGAGGACACGGTAACTGAAGAGTTTCTCATAGGAACATGGCGCTGCTCGGACGATTTCGTGCGCTGGGACGTCACAGACGTGAAAGAGATTCGCTCGGGTCGCATGAGAAACAAATGCAGCATGGTCCTATCCCCCGATGGCACGATCGTGATGGACAACCTGTTTAAGCCTGAGCGCGGCCACTGGAAGCTGACGGAACAGGGACTGGTCATCTACGATTCATCCAACACGGGCAGAAGCCCTCAGACCATACCCGTGCGCAAACGAGGGGCGGATGGGCTCTGGCTCTTCCTGCCCTTTGCCGGAGGATCGCTCGGTGTAAGCGTGAAGCGCAGCGCTGTGACCGCGGTCACGGGCCAAGAGGATCTTCCGCCTGGGTCCAGAGGGCGCCATCGAGCCGAACGGCTTCGGAGAAACAAGCCCGTCCGTGCCCCCACAAGGTCCGAAACGACCGGCCAGTCGTGGGAAGAGCGGCTTTTCGGACCCGAGATCGGCACAGGCGAGGAAGACAGTCCGTAACTTTGTTCCCATGAAGATCGTGTGGATTCGGCCGACGATCTACCCGTTTGGAGCGGATGTCCCGAGGCCACAGTCAATCCCTCGGAAGGCCAGGACCCTGCGGGCAGCCCGCGAGATGCCACCTCAAGAGATCCCGTCGCACTCGGAATCGCCTAACCAGGGACTGGGACTGTCCGAATGTCACGAGCGATCCTAACCCGAGGCCTACCACGTTCAATGCGAGGTTGGCCGTGAGTATAGCTTTGAGGACGGAAGCGGACCGATTCCCATAGTGCTTCCTAAAAAAGTGATAGCGGGAACGGTAGAATTCGATTCGTGCGGCTGACTCATTGCTCCGTGCAGTAGCTCCTTGCAGATGAACTGACCTGGCTCGGGGCTCATGCATCACGGCCCAGCCCGCTGCTCGCATGCGAACAGCAAGGTCCGTCTCCTCGAGAAAGAAGAAGTAATCTTCGTCGAAGCCTCCCACCTGTTCGACAGCTTGTCTACGGATCATCATGACGGCTCCAATGAGAGCTTCCACGTGTTCCGGGCCGGACAGTGGTCGATGCTTGCCGGGATATTTCGAGGGGAGCAGTCGCTTCAAGAGGCTTCTGTTAAGGGTTTCCGTGGCAATGTCCGGAACCGCCTCGTACGAAGTCTGCCGTGACCCGTCCCGATTGAGTAGTTGGGGACCAACCATGCCCACCTCGGGCCGGGAACGCATCAGCGAACATAGCACCCGTGCACAACTCTTCTCGAGCATGGCATCCGTGTTGACGAGCATGAGGAGCTCGCCATCGGCGCGTGCGAACGCCATATTATTGGCTCTAGCAAAACCCAGATTCCTGTTTGCCTCGATGACG
Organism: Thermodesulfobacteriota bacterium; assembly: GCA_040753915.1. Classification (GTDB taxonomy): domain Bacteria; phylum Desulfobacterota; class Desulfomonilia; order Desulfomonilales; family Desulfomonilaceae; genus JBFMDN01. The sequence goes on from JBFMDN010000038.1 coordinate 25,905, forward strand.
GTGGCCTGAGGGAACGCCGCTGCCACGCGAGCCACGGAATCGTCCGTAGAGCCATTGTCCACCACGATTACCTGGGGCGTCTCATCCAGGTCGGATGCATAGATGTGCTCAAGGCAGGCAATCAGCAGATCAGCGGTGTTTCTGTTCACCACTATGAAGGAGATGGTGGGACATGACCCGTTCATGCTTGCTTGCGAGGACCCGGAACGTGGCCGAGCTCTTACCCTCCTATGAGGTACATGCCCTTACTTTGGCCGCGAACAGCGCCGGTGTTGCCCATGGGCTTTGCAAGCACAGCGGCCTGGATGATCCGGACAAGCTCGTCACGAGAAGCTCCGCTTCGAAGCGCGCCCTTTACGTCGATCTCATTAGGGCTGAGCAGACACGGCCTCAAAGTTCCTCGCGCGGTCAACCGCATGCGGTTACATGTGCCGCAGAAGTGACCCGTTACGGGGTCGATGACCCCTATGCGCCCGACTGCGCCTTCAAGCCTGTACATCGTCGCAGGTCCGTCCAGCGGGGAACGCTCCACGGGAAGCAGGTCCCCGAACTCGTCTCGGATCATTGCGAGAGTGGCCTGTGCGCTAAAGGGCGGCGGTGAGTCTTCGGGAACCGGGTCGCTGCCAAAGGGCATGCGTTCAATGAACCTGATGTCCACCGGTTTCTCAAAGGTCATGGCAGCGAATGCAGGAACGTCGATCTCATTGATCCCCTGGAGAAGAACGACGTTGATCTTCACCGGCTGAAATCCCAACTCAAGCACTCTGTCCACGCCGGCTAGCACAGCAGAAAGCTGATCGCCTCTGGCAATATCGCGAAACACTTCCGGCCTCAGGGAGTCGAGGCTTATGTTGATTCTCCGGAGCCCCGCTGCCTTGAGATCTGCGGCCATCTCTGCAAGCAGCACACCGTTCGTGGTCAATCCCACGTCCTCGATACCTTCCAGGCTGGTCAGGCGGGCAAGGAACTGAAGAACACCCCTCCGGACAAGCGGCTCCCCTCCTGTGACACGGATCTTCTTGATCCCCATGTCACGGGCTATGGTTACGAGCTTGAGGATTTCTTCATAGCGCAGAATTTCTTCGTGAGTCGTCAGCTTTAGCCCTTCTGGAGGCCGGCAGTAAACGCATCGCAGATTGCACAGATCCGTGATGGAAACCCGCAGGTACTGGACAACTCGATGATGAAGATCGAAAAGCTGATTCATATGCTCTCCTTGCCCTGGACCCAAGAAAATAGATACCTGTAATTTAGAGTCGTGCGATCAAGTTCACAATAGATGCCGGGTCTTTTCCAAAAAGCCGTATCATGGGAACCTTGCCCACGGCACCACGATCGAAGATTGCATCGGGCACTCTCCCGAGCTCTTCCATCACGTCCTGCACGCCCCACGCCAGTGTGCTCCCTTCTTCCTCCTGAAGGTCCGGCGGAGTGCGGTTCCGGTCGAATTCCGCCACGCTGTGTCCGAGGGATTTGATCCTTCTGACGAGAGAGTCTGAATACGCTATTGTCATAGCTGCTCTTCTGTCAGGATCGTACTCCATGGCAGCAAGAACCAGATGGTGAATCTGCCTCGATGCTCCGAACCTGGCAGAGGCAAGGGTGTCAATCGTGTTTCCCACGCGAATGATCCTCCCCGGAAAGGAGGCCACGTCCTGGAGTGACTCGGCAAAAGGGATCGCGTACGCGAGGTTCGACTGCACCTCTGGTATGAGGTGAGCAATGCTCAGCCGCTTGAGCCTGTCGCACGCCTTGTCGAGCTCCTCGATCACCTGCGTCCGGGCTATTTCCCGAGCGATAGATGCGAAGTGGTTGGTCGGACCTGTTCCTCGACCGATGGTGAGAGAGAATCTCAAGGCCCGATACAGGTATTGCTTCGCCTTGTCGATACACTCCATGAGAGGAAGCCCCCGTGCCAGGAGCGTAGCTATCGCCGCGGCCAGAGTACAGCCTGTGCCATGAGAGTGTCTCGTGCGGACGCGACGGGTGGCAAATTCGTAATGTTGCGATCCGTCGTGGAGCACGTCCACAGGCGCCTCCGGCAGATGTCCACCTGTGACAAGGACATACTGCGGCCCCATCTTCTGGAGCTCCTTTGCCGCTCGGATCATCCCTGAAACGTCCGAAATCCGGTCTCCGAGAAGGAGCTCTGCCTCCGGAATGTTCGGGGTCACCACGTACGCGAGGGGGAAGATCTCTTCCACAATGGCTTTCCTGCCATCTTCATCCAGTAGTGCGGTTCCTCTCTTCGAGTGAATCACCGGATCCACCACTATCTTCTTCACACCGAAAGCTCGAAGCCTGTCAGCCACAGTCCGGACGATTGGCTCATTAAGCAGCATCCCCGTCTTGATTGCGTCCGCACCAATGTCCTGCAAAACACAATCCATTTGTTGAGCGACGAAATCCGCGTCTACCGCTTGAATTGAGCGCACCCCCATCGTGTTTTGGGCTGTCAGCGCGGTGATGACGCTCATACCGTACCCGCCAAGGGAGAGGATCGTCTTGAGATCCGCCTGGATGCCGGCCCCCCCGCTTGAATCGGAGCCAGCGATGGCAAGGACTTTCGGCATTGTTACAGTCATGGAGCCCTTCAGGTACCGGTTAATCTACCACATCATCGCCGTTCCAGAGAACGGCTATTGAAGCTGGGAAGCGAATGAAGCCCGGCTGCCTTATAATAATCGGGAGAGCGCATCATGCGCAAGAAGCGATGCCAAGTCGAAGGATCGAAAGATAAGGAAATCTGTGAAAGGGCCTTTTTATACCCGATGCCAAGAGTTATTTCCGCTTCCCATATGCCGAAAGCACTTATGGGAGGTTCTCAGACCGGTGGGACGGGCGTCTGAAAGTGTCTCAAAAGCCTGCAGTCCGTGATAATCGTGGCACACCCCCTCACGCTGACTCTCTCCCCCGAAGCTGGGGAGAGGGGATTCCTCAGGCTCCCTCTCCCTCTGGGAGAGGATTGGGGTGAGGGTGCCTTTCCACGCATCGACGCCCAATCGTGCTACGATTTTTGGTGTGTCCCGAGTTTTGAGACAGTTTCCTCTCGCCCGTCAGTGTTGAGGAGGAGAAAAAGAAATTATTATTGGCAACCGCTATAAGTACCAGAAATTATACAGAGCAGTGTCGACAGTGGTCCCCGGATAAGTCTGCTTTCAACAAGGCTTTTCAAAGAAACGCGGCCCGAAGCATAAATCCTTCTTTGCCCGCCGCAACAGATGCGGGCAAAGAAGGATTTGCAGGGCGTGGAGCGCGCTGCACGCGGGTCATCTAAACATTGGGGACGGAAGCTCAGGCGCGCTGTCGTTCCTCTTAGTGTCCTCAGCCGGCTGCTTGTCCTTTTCGCCTGCAAGCTCAGGCTCAAGCCAGACCACGTCCAGCACCTCCGGAATGCCTAGGTGGGCACTGTCATCCTCAGCGGTCTCCGACTCCACTGCCGTCTCCTGGGGAACTCCTGTTTCAGGCTCGAACCACGTCACTTCCAGCACGTTGGGGAATGGTTCCCCCAGCCTCTCGTCCGTTTCCTTCAAACCGAGCGGCAAGTTTCGGGGCATGGTCACGTCGCAAGAGTCCTCGGAAAAATCGATGGCAACTGCGGGCTGCTGATCCTGCTTGCGAGCCTGGCAGTCGAATAGAGCTTCTTCATCGGGGCCGGTCCCGTCGTGAGTCGACTCCTCGTAGTCGTCCTTTCGCGGCCTATGAGAAAAACTCGGCGGTAAGAGCGCCCCTGCAAGAAGGAGTTTTCGATAGGCAATGGCCAGACCTATCATCAAAATAGCCACGAGTAAGCCGACAACAGTCCATCTGGAGAACAGGGTTGTCCCCGAGTGTTTCCCCACGCTCAATACCCAACCTGGGGTATCCAGTCTGACCACAGCTCCCGTGCTCACGCTTCTCCATGAGCCGGCCCCTCCTGAAGCAGCGTCGTCCGGCACTTGCAGGAGACTCACCTCTGTGGTGGAAGACGAGGCAGCGAGAGCCTGCCTAATGGGATCCCTCGAAAACCTGGTCCGGCTGAACCATGCTTTTCCATCTTCCTTCTTGTGTTTCGCAGTAATCAGGAATGAATCAGCTTCCGGATCGTCCTGGAAGAGGTCTCGATCCCGATAGGACATGGTCCCCACCTTGGCTGTCTTGGATTTCCCCAGTGAGCGGCTTGCTTCAGAAAGGGGCAATTCGCCGACCATGGCAAGGGTCTCACCGTGCTCATCCATGATTTCCATGCTGAGGAAATCCGGGAACGCGGTTCTCAGGGCCTGGAGCAGACGATCCAGTCCCTCGGTGTCCGTAAGATCCGATGACGCCCTTGTGCTGGCTGCCACCTGAATCGCTGCGCTCCGAATCTTTACCACAGCATCAAGCTCCTGAGCCACCTGCCGGGCGTGCACATCAACGAGTTTTCTCTCGATCGGCGCCACCGCAAAGTAGTACGAGGCGATGCCGACCATCAGTCCCGGAACACATGCAACCAACAGCCAGATCAGAACCTGGCTGTTCCAGGTCCAACTCTTGCCTGCCCCTGTCGGATACAGGTGTTTGGGAGCATGCTGCCCTTTCGGATGCTCGGAGCTCCGAACCTGCCATTCAGTTCTGTTTTCTCGGATGTCACTCATGGTTCCTCGCCTGCTCTTCTCGTGAGGCCTTGGGCTTGACAACCTCATGATCGTGTGAATACTTGTTACGAAGTCCAATGAAAAGGAGGGAGCCGTGAAAAGATTCCGTATTCCTCGAGTGGCCCATTGTTCTGAAGGGTGCATAGGCGTGTCCTGAGCAGGACGTTAAAAGGCTCATATGACAAACCTCAGAGCCGAGGATCGCTTCTGGCGAATCACCTCGGCTCGTCGTCGTTCTGTGGGCTCGCGTTTCTGGAATTCCGAATCGGCACATGGAGGTTCACCGGTTCTCTCGGTCACCTTCGTTGGCGAAATCTGTATCATTTTTTGTGGATCAACTCAAGCTAAATTAGCAGGTTATTATGATTTTATGAAGTAATTTATCGCAATAGGATCGTCTGCCGTACCCTTCTTTGCCCTGGACGATCAGTGAGGATTAGGCTATGTATGCCTGCATCGTGATAGATCGAACGAGGCCGAGACGGGGGAAGCCCATCCAAGACCTGCGATGCCCCGGACATTTTTTCGACCGAGTTGGCTGGAGCGATTCACGTGGTTCCCGAAACCCAAGGGGTCAGGTCTTGTTTCTTGACCAACGTATGCTAATCATGGGCTGCGAATGGGTCACTGACCGGAAATGTACTGACCCTAACGGCTTGAGGGGAAGATCAAGAAACAAGACCTGACCCCTCCAGGTTATGGAGCGTGGGTGGCTCGCGGAGGACATGCATTGAACGAGTCTCTTATAAGGAAGGTAAAGGCCGCGCCCATTTTGGTGGCCGGGGATGTGATGGTAGACGAGTACATTATCGGTGACGTGGACAGGATTTCTCCCGAATCCCCCGTGCCGGTCCTCGTGGCGAGAGACCGTCTCCGAAGGCTCGGCGGTGCGGGGAACGTTGTGCGGAACCTTGTCTCTCTGGGCGCAAAAGTGGCTCTTTTCGGGACAGTCGGGAAGGATGAGGCCGGGGAGTGGTTCAGGGATTATTGCGAATCCTCTCAGATCGAGACCTTCTGGCTGAAGGAGGACAGCACCCGCCCTACCACGATGAAGACTCGGGTAGTGGCAAGAAATCAGCAGATCGTCCGGATCGACGAAGAACATGAGCGAGACCTCGACCCCGATCTCGAGAGCGCTATTATCTCGGAAATCGCGCAAGTGCTTCCTCAGGTGCATGGCATAGTCATATCGGATTACGGCAAGGGATTCCTCACCGCGCGAGTCCTAGAAGCTCTGCTAGCTGCGGGAAGGCGTGGCAACGGCATCCCGATCATTGTGGATCCCAAGGGAATGGACTATCGGCGGTACTCGGGCGCTACGTACATCACCCCGAATATCCGAGAAGCCTCGCTCGCGTCTGGTACGGAAATACGAGACCGGGATTCCCTCGTGAGAGCAGGAAGAATCCTCTTGGACCACACCGCCGCGGAGGGCATTATTGTCACTCGTGGGCGCGATGGAATGACTCTCGTGACGCGAAAGAAGGACCAGGATTTTCGAGTCAAGCCCGTGGAGATAGTGGACGTCACTGGTGCCGGCGACACGGTGGTGTCCGCGATCGCCTTGGCCGTAGCCAGTGGTCTCTCAATCGAGGAGGCCATCGAATTGGCCAACCTGGCGGCTTCTCTCGTTGTCTCCAAATTCGGAGCTGCGTGGGTCACCTTGGATCAGATTGCGGAAAGTCTCAGAGCAACCTCGCAGGAGCAGAAGACTCTGTCAAAGGATGACATCGCCACGGTTCTCCGCAACCATCGAATACAGGGTCAGAGCATCGTATTCACGAATGGTTGCTTCGACCTTTTCCATGTGGGGCATCTTGAGATTCTCAGAAAGGCTGCAAACCACGGGGACATTCTCGTGGTGGGAGTGAACTCGGACCGGTCGGTCGCACGAATCAAAGGGCCGGGAAGGCCCATCATAGGAGAGACCGAGCGCGTTGAGCTGCTTTCCGCCCTCCCCTTCGTGACCTATGTGATCGTGTTTGATGAGGATACCCCCCTGAACATCATTAAGGAAGTCCGACCGGACGTTCTGGTTAAAGGCGAAGACTGGCGGGGCAAACCCGTGGTGGGAGAGGAGATCGTTAAGGCCAGGGGTGGCAGAGTGGCTTTTGTGAAACATGTCCCCGGTGTTTCTACGAGCGGCATCCTCCAAAGGATCAGGACTCCCGAGAACGCGGTCGATGGAGACTCGCCTCGGGAAAAGACCGGCCGGCCCTCGGTGAGCGGATGATCCAGTGGTCTCGGGCACAGACACATCCTCGGGGACCGAGCACGCCATTTCGTGAGTACCGCCGGTATTGACGGCATATGATTTTGACCGCCGCTTCTGAGGTAAGGCGCGCGAAATTACTGCGCATCGTCATTGAAAAACCATAACGCGACAACTGCTGACATTTCAGGCACTTGGCGTTTCTGCTTCCTCTTCGTCATTGTTTTACCATTGCCCAGATAGGCTCGCCCCTCTTACGTCAGTCTCGCATCCTCCCGAATCGGCACTTCCTGACGTCTTACCTCGCCCCATTCCGCGCCGTGTTGAGCGTCGCGTCAACGGCGGGAGCAAGGCTCGCATCCGGCCTCCCCCGATGTTTCCGGCCGTGCCATCAGTTCTTGGGACGCGTGCAACACAGAGTTTGAATTCGTCGTTCAATCAGTCTGGCCCGAAAATTGCTCTTTCGTAAACGACTAGCGGATCTCAGTAATGCCATCCTGTTCCCCTGGATCTGGAGAGCGGAGCCGCAAGCGTTAGCAGCGGGCCCTGGTGAATCTGTCCGTTTCTCACGGCCTTCATTCGCCCGAGAAAGGGTATCTTGCACGTCATCCGAGAATAGACGGGCGAGACACTTTGGATCCATCAACGGGCGGGACGCCCGTTCTACTGGCAGGTTGCGCGTCTGGAGGATAGGACGCCTGAGATTCGTGAACGGGTTCGGTACCTGAGGTGCGTGAGCGCGAATAAGGCCTCGGGTTTACGAAGGGGGAGGACACCTTGGATCAGTAGATCGGGCGAAAGGCCCGTTTTACTGCCAGGTTACGAATACCCGTGAGCAGGGAAATCCCACAGTGCTTCCGCCCACTGCTACGACGGGTATGGGTGCCACTACGATCGCTCGAATTTCGACCGGGCCGACAGCTTCTATTCTTTCGGTGGGCTCGGGTGACCAGAGGGAGAGACCTATTCATGCTAAGCCTATTATTGCGAAGACAAGTGCTCAGCCAGCGATCTTTCATCCTGGAGCAGCTCGAGGAGCGTGTTGTTTTCGACGCGGCCGCCGCGGCCGCTACCCAGGACAATCCGGATAATCCCGAGAATCAGGATAGTACTCTCCAGACCTCCGAAGCGGGGATCCCTGCAGGCGATGATGCGACAGCGGAAGGAGAGTCTTCAGTAGCCGCAGCCGCGGATCCGCTCTCTCAGATTTATAGCCAGGACCCCAAAGAGGTCCTTATTTCCACCGATGCCGCTGTCGTCACCGGTGGCACTGAATCTGCTGACGCCACGGATGGCGACGTGCGGGTGTTACTCGTGTCGTCGAGCCTCGTAGGCGCGGATCAGTTGGCCGAAGCGGCCGCGCCTGGAGTCATCACCGTGGTGTACGACGGCTCCACCGACTCTCCGGCCGAGATTCTTTCCTTAATAGAGAGCGCGTTGGCAGGGCAAAAGGCCGACAGCATCGCATTTGCGGCCCATGAGCTGGGTGACGGTCGCTTCTACCTGACCGGGGACTGTTCGGTCGACTCGGCCAGTCTCGCGACAGATGGGCAACTCCAGGCATTTTGGCAGGGCATTGGCAGTCTCCTCTCCGAGCACGGTAGGGTCGATCTCATGGTCTGTAATCTGGCCTCCACCGCTGCGGGCAACGGGCTGATTTCCCAGCTCGAAACCATTATTGGCCGCGACGTGGCCGCTTCGAGCGATCCTACCGGAAACGCTGATTCGGGCGGGGACTGGATCTTGGAAGACGGCAACGTGGATGTGGCTGCAGCGTATTTCGATTCCGCTGCCCTATCGCAATATCAGGGGATTCTGGCCGACTCCGCGCCGGTTCTCAGTCTCAACAGTGGTGCAGGGGCCCTGGATCTCACATTCGCCGGTGACGGGTCCCTGCTCACGGATTTTGGCGTTAGCAGTGATTATGCGTACGCGGCAGCCATCCAATCCGACGGCAAGATCGTCGTTGCAGGCTATGCATGGAATGGCTCCAATTACGACATCGCGGTCGTACGCTACAACTCCGATGGGACCTTGGATACGACCTTCGGCACCGGCGGCAAGGTGACCACCGGATGGGGTCACAACGAGTATGCGTACTCCGTGGCCATCCAGGCTGACGGAAAGATTGTGGTTGCCGGCACCAGAGTGACAGCGGGTGGGAGCTCCGATTTCGCCCTTGTGCGCTACAACAACGATGGGTCGCTGGATACCAGCTTCGATACCGACGGCATCCTGGTCACCGACATGGGCGGCAATGATGTAGCCCGTTCCGTGACCATCGATGCTGACGGAAAGATCGTCGTGGCAGGCTACAGGTATACCGGATCGCAGTACGATATCGCGGTCGCTCGATACAACAGCAATGGGACTCTTGATTCGAGCTTCGACGGTGACGGCAAGGTGACCACGAGTTGGGGCAACAACGAGTTTGCGTATTCCGTGGCGATCCAGGATGATGGAAAGATCGTGGTTGCCGGCACTAGGGCGTATTATAGCGGCGGCACGAGTTACAATTTTGCGCTTGTGCGGTACAACAGCAATGGAAGCTTGGATACGAGCTTCGATGGTGACGGCATCCTGGTCACGGACGTACTTCCGGGGGGTATCGATGTCGCGCGTTCCGTGGCCATTCAGGCTGACGGAAAGATCGTGGTCGCCGGCTACGCGGGCAATGATCTTGCCCTGGTGCGCTACAACACCAATGGGACCTTGGATACGAGCTTCAGCGGTGACGGCAAGCTCATTGCAGATATCAGTGGCGGTGAGGACAAAGCGTACTCCGTGGCCATTCAGTCGGACGGAAAGATCATGGTCGCCGGCTACGCAGGTGATGATCTTGCCCTGGCGCGCTACAACACTAATGGGAGCTTGGACACGACCTTCGATGGTGACGGAATCCTGGTGACTGATTTAGGCGGTACCGACGTTGCCAATTGCGTGGCCATCCAATCTGACGGAAGGATCGTGGTCGCTGGCACGGACTCGAACGACTTTGCGGTTGTGCGGTACGATGCATCGCGCCTGGCATATACCGAAGGTGACGGCGCACAGGTGATCGACAACGCCCTCACGGTGTCCGACGCAGATAGCGAGACCATGGCGTCTGCGACGATTAAGATCACCGGGAATTACCAGAGCGGCGAGGATATCCTCGGCATTGAAGACGGCTATGTGCTGCCCGCGAGTGTTACAGCGGTCTGGGACGCCGCAACGGGTACGCTGACCCTCACCGGCTCGGCGAGCCTAGCGGAATACACGGCTATACTTAAGCATGTGACGTATACCAACAGCAGCGATGACCCGAACACTGCCGTCCGAACGGTGACCTGGACGGTGAACGACGGCACCTCCAATTCCGTGACTAAGCGGAGCACGATCACGGTCGCCGCGGTCAAGGAGCCGGTCTTGTCCGATCTTGGCGGCACGATGGCCTATACGGAGAATGCCCCCCCGACAGTGATCGACAGCTCGGTCACTATCACCGATCCGGACAACGCGAACATGTCATCCGCAAGAATCCAGATCACCGGCAACTACCAACGTGGCGCTGACGTGCTCAGCATGGACGCCGGATATACGTTCCCTGCGAGCGTCACCGCGGCGTGGGATGAGACCACGGGCACGCTAACGATTTCCGGCCTTGCCACCATCGCCGAGTACGAAGCCATGCTCGAGCACGTGACGTATGTAAACACAAGCGATGCGCCGAGCACTGCTGACCGCACAGTGACCTGGATCGTAAACGATGGGACAGTCGATTCTCACCCACGAACAAGCGTGATTACCGTGACAGCGGTAAATGATGCGCCCACGGACATTACCCTGAGCAACTACACCATAGCAGAGAACGCGGGCCCCAATGCCGTCGTGGGGGCCCTGGGAGCCATAGATCCCGACAGTCCTGACTCTCACAGCTTCACTCTGCCCGCAGGCGTTGCGGACAACGACCTGTTCGATATTGTCGACGGGAACCTCGTGGCTAAAGACAGCTTCGACTATGAGGCGGGCGCCACGTACACGGTGCACATTATAGTCACTGACTCAGGCGGCCTTACCATCGAGAAGGACTTCACCATAAGCGTGACCAACGTCAATGAACCGCCTACGGACATGTCGCTGAGCAACAGCACTATCGCCGAAAACGCCGGAGCGAATGCCGTCGTGGGCGTCTTCAGCGCGACGGACCCTGATTCCGGCGAGACCTTTACCTACACGTTGGTAAGTGGAGAAGGGGATAGTGGAAACAGCCTCTTTAACATCGCGGGCAACACGCTGAGGGCCAATAGCAGCTTTGATTATGAGACCGGGCCCACTACGTACAGTATTCGAGTGAAGGTGACCGATAGTGGCGGGCTGAGTCATGAGGAGCAGTTCACGATCAACGTGACCGATGCCAACGAAGCGCCGACTCTGACATTGAGCAATGGCGCAGGCGCCCTTGACCCGACCTTCAGCGGTGACGGAATCGTGACCACCGATCTTGGGGGAACCGATGACCAGGCGCATTCCGTTGCCATTCAGTCCGACGGAAAGATCGTGGTGGCAGGGTACACATACAATGGATCGAATTACGACTTCGTCGTAGTGCGTTACAACGCGGATGGCACCCTGGACACGAGCTTTGGCAGTGACGGAATCGTGACCACCGATCTTGGGGGAACTAATGATCAGGCGTATTCGGTTGCTATTCAGTCGGACGGCAAGATCGTCGTGACAGGATGCACCTACAATGGCTCGAATCACGACTTCGTCGTGGTGCGTTACAACACGGATGGAAGCTTGGACACGAGTTTTAGCGACGACGGCTGGGTGACATCCGATTTTTCCGGTAGTGATGACCAGGGGTATTCTGTCGCCGTCCAGTCCAACGGCAAGATTGTGGTTGCCGGGTACAGATACGATGGCTTGGTTTATGACATAGCGCTCGCTCGCTACAACAGCGATGGGACACTGGATAACAGCTTCGACGGCGACGGCAAAGTAATTACCAGTTGGAACAATAACGAATTTGCTTATTCCGTGGCCATTCAAGCCGACGGAAAAATCGTGGTTGCCGGGACCAGATCGTTCTATGACGGGAGCGGCAGTAACGATTTTGCACTTGTGAGATACAACAGCGATGGCTCGCTGGACACGAGCTTCGATGGTGACGGAATCCTCGTCACAAACATGGGCGGTGAGGACGTGGCACGTTCGCTGGCAATCCAGTCCGATGGCAAGATCGTGGTTGCCGGGTACAGATATGATGGCTTGGTTTATGACATAGCGCTCGCTCGCTACAACAGCGATGGGACACTGGATAACAGCTTCGACGGCGACGGCAAAGTAATTACCAGTTGGAACAATAACGAATTTGCTTATTCCGTGGCCATTCAAGCCGACGGAAAGATCGTGGTTGCCGGGACCAGATCGTTCTATGACGGGAGCGGCAGTAACGATTTTGCCCTTGTGAGATACAACAGCGATGGCTCACTGGACACGAGCTTCGATCATGACGGAATCCTCGTTACCAATCTAGGTGGTTCCGACGTCGGGTATTCCGTGGCTATCCAGTCTGACGGAAAGATTGTGGTTGCGGGGACCGATTCTCACGACTTCGGCATAGTGCGCTACGACGCATCGCACCTGGCGTACACTGAGAATGACGGGCCGCGGGTGATCGACGGCACCATCACAGTAACCGACGTCGATAGCGCGAACATGGAATCCGCGACGATCCAGATCACCGGCAACTATCGAAACGGGGAGGACGTGCTCGGCATTGAGGCCGGCTATGTGCTCCCCGCAAGCGTCACGGTAACCTGGAATGCTGCTACCGGGACGTTAACTCTGTCCGGCCCCGCATCCAAAACCGATTACGAGGCCATGCTCGAGCACGTGACGTACACCAACAATAGTGACGACCCGTACACTGGAACCCGAACCGTGACGTGGACGGTGAATGACGGCACGTCCGACTCGGCGGCCCAGGCGAGCACGATTACGGTAACACCAATAAACGACGCGCCGGTTTTGTCCGGGCTCGGCGGTACCTTGGCCTATACCGAAAATGACGGGCCGCGGGTGATCGACGGCACCATCACAGTAACCGACGTCGATAGCGCGAACATGGAATCCGCGACGATCCAGATCACCGGCAACTATCACAGCAACGAGGATAGGCTCAGCATAGACGCAAGTGATTTGGCCGCGGGCGTGACAGCGACCTGGGATGCCAAGACCGGCACACTGACTTTGAAGGGATTGGCGAGCACAGCGGAGTACGAGGCAATGCTGGAGCACGTGCGGTACACCAACAATAGCGATGCCCCGAACGCCGGTGACCGAACCATTACCTGGACTGTGAACGACGGCTCGGCCGATTCCCCGGCACAGGCAAGCACCATTGCGGTCACAGCGGTAAACGATGCGCCGGAGTTGACCGTTCCCGGAGCGCAAGACACGGACAAAGGCAGCACTCTGATCATATCAGGCATTTCCGTAAGCGACCCGGACGTGAAGTCGGGGACCGGCATATTGGAAGTCACGTTGGATGTCGAAAATGGAACCATCATGTTGTCCAGTCTCGCAGGCATCACCTTTGCCTCGGGTGATGCAAACGGCACGGGTCATATGACCTTTACTGGGACCCTGGCGAACATCAACGCTGCTTTGAATAACCTGCAGTTCACCCCTTTCTCGGGCTTCAGCGGAAACACGGTCTTGACGATTAACGTCAACGATCAAGGGAACTTCGGCGCGGGCGGGATACAGGCTTGTCTCCCCGGAGCCATCGACATTACTGTCACGGATATCACCGAGGACGACGGTGGTGGAAAGCCGGCCCTTTACGATCCTCTCGGCAGTCCGGGCATTTCGGAAGGGACAGACGGGGGACTGTTGGCCTCATCGTCCGACCTCGTAAATACTATCTTGAGTTACATGACCAGTGAAGAACAGCCGCACGGACACCAGTGGCAGGAGTGGAGCTCCCAGATGATGCAGGAAGGTCAGTGGGATGCATTCCGAGAACATCTGGCGGCTGCGCTTTCAGCCGACGATCAGGAGAGTCGAGACCGAGCATGGGCGGCTTTGTTTGCATTCATTCAACAAATCGGACACAGGGACACCGCGATCCCTTTGGGACTGGAAGACTTCCTTGCCAAGCTTTGGGCCCAGCAGATCGGGATGAGCGAGAAGTTTGCCTTGGTTTTCAACTGTCCGATTATCGAGGTCTGGGATTGGTTGCATTCGCTGAGCTCTTCTCGTGATGCCTCGGGCGCTAATGCTGCGGATGTTCACGAACTGGCCTGCGACACCTGGTTCGATCCGGTTGATGGGACTACCGTGACCTTCGACATAAATGAGCTTCGGTGCTTGGACCTCTTTTCAGAGGGAGGCTCTCTCCATGATTTGGGGGCTGCCCGAGCTGTCGATCCGGACAGCGCGGCGGCGCGGTTGGAGGATTCGGATGCAATGGTTTTCGACCTCCAAAAAGTAAGCTTCCTTACATTATCGAGTGACAATGTCCAGGCCCAGCTTGACATTTCACAAGGGGTACGCTTTTAGGTTAAGATGTAATATTTGTGTGTGAGACTGCTTTTCTTCTTGTTATGGGGGTATGGCGAAATGCGTGTCGGACGTCTGTGGACACTTGTCCTCGGCGGCGTTGTGGTCGCTTTTGTGCTCGGTCATCCACTATGGGCGAAGGAGGAGAAGACCTACGCCCCTTCTCCCGGTCCTCCGACTCCAGAAGAATCGGTCAGCATTCCTGAAAGCTCTCCCGGGCATCGAAGCATCCACGGCAGCATAGAAGCTGTTGTGGTGAACCCCTACCGGTCCGCGAATGTCGGGACCCAGGTCGGGGGTGTCGTCGAGCGCTTCCATTTCGAAGAAGGGGATTTCGTTCCAGAAGGACAAATCGTCGCGGAAATAGGACCGAAACGTTTCCTCCTCTCTGTGGCGCGAGCTGAGGAGCGCCTGAAGTCTCTGCAAATTGCGCTGCGTCTTGCAGAAGAGGAGTCCAAGTTACGGGAAGAATTATTCGAGCTCGACGCCAGCACCAAGCAACACGTGCTGAAAGCAAGGGCTGAGGCTGAGATTGCGTCCTGTCGGGTTGCCGAGGCGCAAAGAGAGCTCGAGCTGGCGCGAGAAGATCTGGATTCGTGCAAGATCAGAGCCCCCTTCAGCGGCCATCTGGCTGTCAAGTACAAACAAGCTGATGAGACGGTTGAACGCCTGGAAAGAGTGTTCACCATAGTTGACAGCTCGCAAGTGCACGCTGTTGCCAATGTGCCGGAGAACCTGCTCTCGGAGCTCAAGAAAGGCTCAGAGGCGGTGTTCATTTATGGCGCGAACAAGAGATATAGCGGCATTGTGGACAGGATCGGCAAGCTAATTGACCCGAAATCCAGGACGAAGAGAGCATACCTCTTGATCGACAACTCCAGGGGCGAGCTTGAAGTCGGCATGACCGGCTCGTTACAGCTCGCGAAGTGAGGTGCCTGTTGAGATCGATTTGGGACAAATTGGGACTCTACCCCATCCTGGTACTTTCTTGCGCACTTCTCACCCTGGGTTCATGTCGCTCGACACTTCTGACACGGGCACCGTCGCCGGGCGATATGGCGGTGGCCATAAAGTCCGCGATGATCGACCCTTTCAAAGGGGTTGATCATGATCGGTTTACCCGCTACAGCGCAGCGATGACAGTGGTCAACCACCGCGTCAAACCAGCGACCGCGGCCGCGGGAAAAAGGTCGCTAACTCTGGAAGACTGCAGAAGCACCGCGCTCGCAAACAACCTTGAGCTCCAAGTGGCTCGTGTAGACGAATTGACTAAGGCGGCGATCGAATACAGCAACAAAACGCGAATGCTGCCGCATTTCCTCTTTTCGGGTGATCTGAGCCAGCGAGATAATCCTCCATACTCTTTCAGCGATGTGCTCGGACGAGAGGGCATGACCCCAGAGCCTGCTAGTGGGGGAACAGGCGTGACCAACTACTCCGTTAGCCACGAACGGAGCACCTGGCGTTACGTTCTGGAAACCAGGTGGAGCCCTACGGACGCTGCCCTGGCGTATTACGTCAGCAAGAGTAGCATAAACGACAGGCTGAAGGCCCATTATCATAAGGTGCGCGTTGCGCAGAAGCTGGTAGCAGTTGTGGATTCCTCCTTCATGCGGCTCCTAAGCATACAACATGCGCTGGCCCTTGCAGAAGCATTAGTTGCTTCAAGAGCTTCTGTAGCTGACAAGATGAAGAGGGCTTATGAGAGGAACTTGGTCGGTATGTCCGAATTCAACAGGGCCAGGCAGGATGAAATTAGAGCACGCAGGCTGCTTGGCAGAGCACGAACCGAACATGAGAAGCAGAGAAACATTCTCGCCTCTGCCATGGGATTGTCCCCCGAGTATTGCGTTGACGGAGGGTTCCTGGTGGTGGGGGAGCTTTCGGCACCCCGTTTCGACGCACCGTTATGCGACATTGAGATGCGCGCGGTTCAGAACAGGCCTGAGGCGTTTGAGGCCGGCCTGAATCACCTAACCTCGCTCAATGACCTCAAGAGGACCATGGTCAAATACCTTCCGAAAGTGTCAGGATTTTGGCGCTATACCAGGGACAAGGACAGATTCCTCTACAACAAGGATTGGAAAGAAGTGGGCTGCGCCATTTATTTCGACCTTGTGGATTGGCTCGCAAATGTGAAGGAGTCTCAGGCTGCTCGGTCCAATGCCGTGAAAACGGAGCGCGAAATTGGCACTGTTGCTCTGGGAATTACTTCGCAAGCTCGGCTGGCGGCGCTCCAATACTTTGACGCACTGGATGAATTCAAGAGCACAGAAGAAGCTCTCGCAAGCACGAGGGAAGTGGTCCGGGTTGCCACACATCGCGCGGCCAAAGATGATCTGGAAAGACTAGCCCTGGAGGAAAGTAAGGCTGACTTGTATCAGGATCAAATTGCACGTGTCCGGGCTCTTGGTGAGGTAAATGCCCTGCTCGCGGAGCTCCACGGTGCTATGGGGACCAATTACAGCGAACCCCCGCCTCGCTATGCTGCGACGCATTGAATATGCGTGGCATTCACGCCGTTGAAGGTAAATGAGCGCTCGATCGACATGTGGTCGTAGCAGAGGTGGAGATATCCCAACCGTACCTGTGGATCTTCCGACTCATTTCACGATCCTTGATCGTATCCATGGTATAATACTATTGATGATAAGGCTATGAAGCTCAGACCTAAATTCCGAATCGATCTTATGGCTTCGGAGCACACGGATTCCGACGGAAGCCTGAGCATCATTCTGAAGGACCCTGTTTCAGAAAAGTTTTATCGGCTCTCTCCTTATGAGCTCCAGTTCCTCAGGACCTTCGACGGGACCCGGACTCTCGAAGATGCCGTGGAGAAATTCAGGACATCCGGCCACTATTGCTCTTTGAAACATGGTGAGGCAATCTTGGCCAAGGCCGCCCAGCTAGGGCTGGTTCTTGGCACCAGTTTCGGTACAGCTCAGTTCCAGGCGCGACTCAGGGATCGGGCTGAGCATAACAAGAGGGTTTCTCGGTTCACCACCGCTTATTTCCTGTTCATTCCGCTGGTGAATCCTGATAAATTCCTGCAAAAGACTCTCTGGCTGTACAAGGCAGTGGCAACTAGACAGACAGGCTGGCTGGCTGCATTGTCGGTCCCGGGAGCGCTCTATCTCATCCTTTCCAGCCTTCCTTCGATGGAGAGAGGGTACTCGTATTTCTTCAACTGGCAGAATCTTCTCTATTTGTGGATCACCATAGCTGTCACCAAGCTCATTCATGAGTTGGCCCACGCTTACACAGCCAAGAGCTTTGGCTTGCGCGTCCCCCAAATGGGAGTAGCCTTCCTGATTTTCTTCCCGTGCCTGTTCTGCAACACCACCGACGCATGGCAACTGGCTGATCGCAGGCAGAGAATGGCTATAAGTGCTGCCGGTATAGTGGCTGAGGGTGTGCTCGCGACAATCTGTACGTATGTCTGGCATTTTACTCAACCCGGTATAATCAATTCGCTAGCTCTCTATCTCATGGCTGTTTCTTTCGTTTCAACGGTGCTGTTCAATGGCAACCCGTTAATGAAATTCGACGGCTATTTCATCCTCATTGATTATCTCAACATTCCCAACCTCTTTGCCAAATCGTTTGCATATCTCCGGTACTTGTTCATGAACGGAGTCCTGGGCATCGGCTCCATTCCAAACCCGGCCGAGACCAGCAGACAAAGCTCCATCTTCGCGGTATACGGAATATGCTCCTTTGCATATCGCATATCGCTTTACACAGGGATCGTCGCAGGCGTGTATCTCCGGTTCGACAAGACCATCGGTGTCGTGCTGGCGACATTGGCTTTCGGCCTGTTTATTCTGCGGCCAATCATACGAGGCGTACGGAGTCTTTACCGCAACTACAGTGAAATTCACCCCAGGCTCTCAGGCGTGGTTGTCTTTTCGATTCTGCTTCTCGGTGGCAGCGCCATTCTGTTCACGCCGTTGACTACAAAGTCCGTCTATCCGTGTTATGTGGCGTCAAAGAGCGTGCAGAAGCTTTCTGTTCCGCTTCAGGCTTCGGTGGCAAAAGCGTTTGCCAAGGAGGGGGCGGCTGTCAAGCAAGGAGAAGTCCTGTTTGCGCTCGATTCCTCCCTGCTGGAACTTTCTCTCTTCAAACAGGAAATTCGGCGAGCGGTGCTCCAAAGAGAATTAGATCTGATTCAACTTGACGCAAAAAACATGGGCCGTGCGCCAGCCAAGCAGATCGAGATTTACCACGCGGACGATGAAATTGGAAAGACTCGAGAGGAGCTTCGAATCGCACGGAGTGGCATCATTGCACCCTTTGACGGGGTCATCACAAAGCTGGACTACCACATGCAGCCCGGCTTCCAACCGGGCGAGGGAGCGCTTGTGGGCGAATTGCAGTCGCTAGAAGACTGTTGCGTGCACGGGCTTATCCCCGAAGAGGACCGCCAGAAGGTTAGAGTCGGTCAGACCGTGGAGGTCTGGCTGCCGGTGACTGGAGGACGCGTGCTCCGAGGCCAAATTCAGGACATCAAGCCCTATAATGAGAGGGATCTCAAAGATTCGCCATTTTCGAGCCGGTTCGGAGGTGAGCTCGCCACCGAGATCAGAGGAGAGCAGCACCGGGATTCGCCGCTCGAGGCCCAATACAGGTGCACCGTGCATTTTCCCGCTGCAAGCAGTGAGATGCCTCTCGGGATGACGGGCAGACTTGTTGTGAGCTGGGCTCCAAAGAGCTTGGTTTCCAGATTCATGGATACCGTGTCCCAAGTTTTCAGGCGAGAATTCCTGATGTAGAGGTGGCACTGTGACAAGCGAGCGGCCCTCAGCATCGCGAGAGCAGGTGCCTGTCTCGGACACGAGGCTGGAGCCCGCTACCGGCGCAGATTCCCGCCAGAGGGCTCTGGCGTTGGGCCTGGAATTTGCCAAAAGGGCTTTCGAATCCCCCGCGCCCGACGACCTGTTCCTGCTCCTCACCAATGATATCAGAGTGCTACTGGAGTTTGACAGATCATTTCTCATTACCCACATCGAGGGCGAGTCGCGCCTTGTGGCAGTGGGGAACCAGACGGGGGTGGAAAAGAAGTCGGAGCTCACTCAGCAGGTCAGGAAGCTTGCCGCTCATCTGAAGGATGTTCAAAAGGGCCTGTTGATCTCGGGGAGGACAGGGACTGCTGCGTTATCGGATGAGGATTTTTCCTGCCCCAGTAACCGAGGCCCTCCAGTCTTACATGGATTTTTCGGGGTGCTCCTATCTGTTCTGCGTCCCTCTCAATCATCATGGCATGCCGATGGGCCATTTGGTGCTTGAATTCTTTGAAGCAAGATCCCCCGATCAGGTCGGTGTCCTGACCCTGTTGAACATTGCTCCTTTTCTAGCCGCCGCGCTCTCGGACAAGTGGCTTTGGCACAAAGAACCGACCTTGGCCCGGTCCTTGATAAACCCCCAGGCTCAGAAAGTGGGAATACGTGGGCGACTGGCAGCTCACAGGTGGAAGGCTGCTCTGCTGCTGGCAGGAATCATGCTTCTCTTCTTTGCTATTCCCTTTCCTTTCAACGTGGGGGGAGAAGCTGAGGTAGTTCCCACGATACGACATGTGGCTTTCTGTCGTATTGACGGAGTCCTGGAGCGTGTCCTGGTGACGGAGGGCTCCCAGGTGCTGGCGGACCAGGTGCTCGCCCAAATGGATGCCAGGGAGCTTGACTACAAGATCAGGGCTGCTGAAGCGCAGTTCGAGATATTAACCGACGAGATGGTTCTCCTTCGGCGTGCAGCGGGGGAAGAACCGTCCAAACTTGCAGAAAGCAATCTGGTCGAGCTCAAGCGGAAAAGCGCGTGGGAAGACCTGCAGTATTTCAAGTGGCAAAAGCAGTTCTTGGCTATAAGAGCTCCAGTGTCAGGCATCATTTCGACAAAGGACATTGAAAGCTTGTCAGGGAAAAAACTACGAGCGGGTGAGCCGTTTTGCGAAATCGCTGAGCCGGACAGCTTGTCTGTCGAGGTCTACGTGCCTGAAGACAGAATCACATACATTAAACTGGGGCAAACTGTGACTCTCTATCTCAACAACAACCCGTGGCGAGCACACCCCCTAACGGTAGACGAGGTAGCCCCGATTGCCGAAGTCATGCCTCGCCTGGGAAATGTGTACCGGGTTAAGGCTCTGTTCGTCAACGCCCCTCCAACAACAATGGTCGGGATGAAGGGCACAGGACATATTACCGCCATGAATACGAGCCTCTGGTTCATAGCCACGAATCGACTGCTCACGAGGTTACGACAGTGGTCTCTGTACTTATAGGTTATCGTGCTGGACGTTAAATCTTGCCCGAGAGCACCGCTGCGTTGCTGAGATGGTCTTATCCGTGTGCTGTGCGCACGTCAGTCCGACGTGCGGGCGATCTGGGTTCCCCGGGGCAAGAAGTGAAGGTAGCATCATTCAACGACAAGAACGCGGAAGCTATTACAAGGAGAAAGGGCATGAGGAAGATTGTGGCAATAATCTTCGCGGTGGTCGTTTGCTGTTTCAGTACACCGCACATGGCTGCGATTGCCGAGGATCAGCCGTTCGTCATGGGACTCCTATTGGTCGGGCCGTGCAACGACAAAGGGTGGAGCCAGGCCCACTATGAAGCTGGCAGATATGTGGAAGAGAAGGTGCCGGGCGTGAAGATGATCTACTTGGACAACGTCAACCCTTCAGGACGTCCGGGATTCACCGTTCCTCACCTCGTGGATGACATGGTAGCACAGGGAGCACGGCTTGTCATCGCGAGCTCGGACGACATGAAGGATGGAATCAGAGAAGCAGCCAAGAAGCATCCGCTGGTAGCCTTTATCCACGTGTCCGGAGACGATGTGTGGACGAAGAAGGCACCGCCCAATCTGGGCAACCTCATGGGCAGGATGGAGTACCCCCAGATGATGGCCGGACTGACTGCGGCAATGACAACGAAGACGGGCAAGATCGGATACTTGGGTCCTCTCATCAATGACGAGACCCGTAGACTGGCCAATGCCTGCTACCTGGGAGCAGCTTACGCCTGGAACAAGGTGCGCCAGCGCCCCCTTTCGGAGCTCAAGTTCCAGGTGCGCTGGATCGGTTTCTGGTTCAATATTCCTGGCGTAACGGCGGATCCCACCCAAGTTGCATCGAGGTTTTTCGACAGCGGCCATGACGTGGTAATTTCAGGGCTCGACACCCCGGAGGCGTGCACAGTTGCCATGCAAAAGCGAAAGGCCGGCAGGACGGTTTGGGCAATTCCGTATGATTACCGAGGAGCCTGCAGAGGCGTGGACGAGATCTGTCTAGGGGTGCCCTACTTCAACTGGGGCCCAGCTTATGTCAAGATCGTGCAATCTGTGCGCAGTGGGACGTGGAAAGCCTGCTTCGATTGGCCCGGGCCAGACTGGAAAGACATCAACAATTCTGACACGAGCGCGGTGGGGTTCCTGCCGGGAGCCGCCCTCTCTCCGGAAGCAAAGGCGCAACTAGACAAATTCATCCGAGGGCTTGCTTCCGGGGAAATCAACTTGTTCAAGGGCCCTCTCGAGTATCAGGATGGCACGCCGTTCCTCAAGGCCGGGGAAACGGCCTCGGACGAGCAGATATGGTACCAGGAGCAACTTCTCAAGGGGATGGATGGTCAGAGCAAGGCAAAATGAGATCTGTCGGAGTGCCCTCCATCCGAGACATCCGGGTGGGTCCGAACATGGGATCGGGTGAAGGGTGAGCGGCATGCGCATCGACATTAAGAATCTTTACAAATGTTATGGGGATGTAGAGGCCAACCATGCCGTCAGTTTTTCCCTGGAGCCCGGTCGGGTTTACGGGCTTCTGGGGGAAAATGCCGCGGGCAAGAGCACCCTAATGCGAATACTCGCAGGATACTCTCGGCAGGATAGAGGTGAAATACTGTTCGATGGGAGAAGTGTTCGCTTGAGGAGCCCGGCAGATGCCCTGTCTGCAGGCGTGGGAATGCTCCCCCAGGATCCGTTGGATTTCCCGGCGCTAACCGTATGGGAGAATTTCATGCTCGGTGGAGTGAGGAGGAACAAGAGGGAGGCTGTTCGGGGACTCCGCGACCTCGCAGAACGCTTCCGCTTTGTCCTCCCCCCGGAAGCTCTGGTCAACTCCCTGACCGTAGGTGAGCGCCAGCAACTGGACCTGCTGCGTCTCCTTGACGTGAGAGTCAAAGTCCTCATCCTGGACGAGCCGACAACCGGAATTTCTTTGGCTCAGAAAGAGCTGTTGTTCGCTGTGTTGCGAGAATTGGCACAGGAGAAAGACCGCACGATCATAGTGGTCACCCACATTCTGCCCGATGCGCTGGCCAACTGCGATGAAATCCTGATCTTGCGACGTGGAAGGCTCGAGGGTCAACTGGCTCGCCCCTTCGCGGCCGAGGAGATAGTACGGCTCATGTTCGGAGAGGATGTTTACCTCCAAGCAGAAGCATGTCACAAGCCGAGCCCTGTCGAGGAAGTCTTGCTGTCTCTCGAGAACGCCTCTCTGGTTGGCGAAAAGCTGGTCTTGACGGGCCTCGATCTCTCTGTCCGATCGGGAGAAATCATCGGCCTGGCGGGGCTCGAAGGCAATGGACAGGAGCTGCTACTCAAGGGCCTGGCCGGGATAGCCAGAATAGGGAGTGGCAAGATGGTGTTTTGCGGCAAGGAATTGCAGGGCCGCGCGTCCAGCGAGTTTCGCCGATCAGGGATTGCCTATTTGCCCATGGCAAAGCTTGAAGAAGGACTCTTTGGGGATTTGACCGTTGAAGAGCATCTCCGCCTGGCATTTCCTGACAGGATTGGCGACACCTCGGAGTTGTTTCAACGCCGGTGTATGCAGGATTTCCAGCTTCGCGCTGCGCCGTCAAGCACTGCCCAGAGTCTGTCCGGCGGGAATCAACAGCGGCTGCTGTTGTCGCTCATTCCGCTCCGGCCGCGCCTATTGCTCCTGGAACACCCTACCCGCGGATTGGACATCAGCTCAAGCAGACACGTGTGGGATCACCTCAATAAGTGCTGTGGCGATGGCGCATCGGTACTGTTCTCATCGGCCTATCTGGACGAGATCCTGGCCCGGAGCCATCGAGTGCTCGTGTTTCACGGACAAAGACTGTTCGCTGATGCGCCGACATCGGAGTTGAACATGGAGACGCTGGCCCACCTGATGATCGGTCGGGGGAAGGCAGCTTAAGAGATGGTCTCGATGCGGGACGTGACGGGCCAAGTTTTCCGATTCGCGGCGACGATGGCTCTAGCCTGTGCATTCACCATGCTCGTGATTGTCTGCGCCGGGGCGCCGCCGTTCCAGACGCTGACCCTGATTTTCGTCGGTGGTGCGGGGTCGCCGGTCAAGCTCGCCCAATCACTCTCCGTGTGGGTTCCACTGGTGATTTGCTCTTCAGCGCTGTTGCTCACCTTTTCGGGCGGTCTTTGGAATATCGGAGTGGAGGGACAGATCGTTCTCGGCGCTATCTTCGCGACGGGGCTCTTCCGGCTGACTGAAGGGGCTGGCGGGTTTCATGGGATAGCGTTGGGACTGGCGGCCGGGATGGTAGGCGGTGCCATGTGGGCGTTAATTTCTGCAAGCTTACGGGTGTGGGGACGTGTGCACGAGATCTTTTCCGGCCTTGGATTGAATTTCGTTGCGGTGAGCCTGTGCCTATGGCTCATATTCGGGCCGTGGAAACGGCCTGGGATTGCCTCCATGAGCGGCACGGAACCGATCCCTGAGTCGCTATGGCTGAGTCACTTGGAAGGATTGCCGCTCTGCCCGGTGAGCGTCTCGCTGTCCGTAGCGGTACTCCTGGCTGTGTTTACCGTCATGAAGTACACGCGCTGGGGTCTGACGCTTCGAGCCGTGGGCCAGAATCCCCAGGCAGCAGAGATCATGGGACTCAGCCCGAAAAGACGTCAGGTGGAAGCCATGATGTGCGCAGGCGCCCTGGCAGGGTTGGCCGGGGCGCTGCAGGTGGTAGGATTGTATCACCAGTTGCTGCCCGCGATCTCCAGCGGGTATGGGTACACTTCCTTGCTAGTGGCCATGATGGCTTCTTTCCGAGGCTTTCTGATACCCCCTTTGTGTCTTTTCTTCGGGATCCTGAACGTGGGATCCATTCAGCTTCCGCTGCGAATGAGCCTGGATACCTCCCTCGGCGGCGTGATTCAGGGAGTGCTTGTCCTGTCGCTCCTGCTCGTTCAGGGAGTGGAGGCGAGCATACGTAAGATGCATAGCCGAGGGACGGAATATGACAGACGCGCTGCAGACTAGGTTCTTGGCGCGGGGCCAGAGGACAACAAAGTCCCGAGAGTGATACAAAGCTGATGGATTTTCTTTCGCTCACAGTGGCAAGCATTCTGGCTGCCGGGACTCCGCTGGCGCTGGCAAGCCTTGGAGAAACCTTCACGGAGAGGGCCGGGGTAATCAATCTGTCGATGGATGGAGCCATCCTGCTTTCCGCATTCTCGGCCTTTGCAGTGGCGAGCCTTTCCGGAAATCCGTGGGCAGGACTGCTGATAGCCGCGGCAACCGGGATGGCTACAGCACTGGTTCTGGCTGCAGTGGGTTTGGTGCTTGGGCGTTCGCAATTGGCCGTCGGGTTCACTCTGACGCTCCTGTGTCGAGATCTTGCCTATTTCCTCGGGCAGCCGTATGCGCGGCAGCCGGGACCGCAATTCGACGTCTGGAACATTCCAGGACTTTCTCAGTTGCCTCTCATCGGACCTGTGCTGGGTAGTCAAACCCCTGTAGCTTACCTGGCCCTGATTCTCATTGCCCTGTCATGGTGGTGGCTTTATCGCACTCAGGCAGGCATCAAGCTTCGGGCTGTTGGCGAGTCACCCGGGGCCGCGTTTGGCCGTGGCCTTAACGTGATGAGGTACCGCATCGGATATACTCTGTTGGGCGGCAGCCTTGTAGGCGTGGCGGGGGCAGCCTTTTCGTTGGCAGTGAAGCCTGGCTGGGGGTGTCCCCAAGGGGCGGAAGGTTCGGGATGGATTGCTCTCGCCATAGTGATCTTCGGGGGCTGGGATCCGTGGCGGGTAGCCTTTGGTGCTTACTTCTTCTCTGCGCTCCAAGTGCTGGGAATTCACCTGCAGGACAGTCTACCCGGAGTGCCGGCACAGGTGTTCCAGACTGCCCCATTTCCCATGATGATCCTGACCTTGCTTGCAGTGAATCTGGGTCGATTCGCGTGGATACGCGATTCTGCCGAGCGCCACTCTACGATAAAGAAGGTACTGGACTACCTGGACATGAGGCCTCCAGCAGCTTTGGGAAAGGATTTCGATCCACGAGACACCTTCTGACCCCTGTTTCGACACGATCCCGGGGCACCGCAGCAGCATACGTTCAAGTGCGGCGGCTCGGCGGAGGATGCTGAAAAAAGGGCGGGTTTGAAATCCGCCCCATGGGGGGATTTCTGGGACGAATTTCTTGTAGCGCCTGCGTTTCGCCAGTACGCTTCACTTAAACCCGCCTTGACAGAGGGCCTTCTAATGGGTGCCCCTACTGTGGGGTGGAACGTTGATCGTTGCAGTAGAAGTACCGGAGCAGCAGTTGTAGGGGCACGTTTCATACCTGCACTTTTCTGAACAGGGCGGAAGCTACTACGCAACTGGTGCGGCGCGTTTGCGTGACAAATTTACCCAGCCTGGGGAACCGGCTACAGAAAATCAGTCGGTTATGGCGCTGGTCGCAGCTTTACCATGAAAAGGCGCGGCACCCCTTAGGCGTTAATGCCTATGCCGGTTACTCTAGCACGGGGATCTCTCATCGCAGCGGCAAACAGCCAATCCGCGCTTGTTACCGCCGATCACGTCAGACTTGCCGCGACCGAGATCTTTTGATCAGTCTATGCCGAGCCGGAACTCCCCGGCTCGGTCTACACAATCTGAAAAATCACGACACCGGTCCCAAATAATCAGAAAAAATTGGACCATTTAATGTGAAAAACAACACTGGCAGCTATCGCTGCCGCATACTTGGTCGCAATCCCTTCGTAGTCAGGGCATCGATTCGGACCGTCGAGGAATCTCAAGCTGATGTGCTCAGGCGAGCTGCAGTCGCAATCCCTTCGTAGTCAGGGCATCGATTCGGACGGCGTGCGGCAATGGGGGTACAATCACCTGCGGAAGTCGCAATCCCTTCGTAGTCAGGGCATCGATTCGGACTCAGCAGGCCATCGAGGAAAGCTATTGGGCCGGACTTGATGTCGCAATCCCTTCGTAGTCAGGGCATCGATTCGGACGTCCTACTTCAAGCTCGTAGCGGATCTGCTCAACATAGTCGCAATCCCTTCGTAGTCAGGGCATCGATTCGGACAATTGATACCTTCTCGTAGGAAGAGAGGAGGTGAAAAAAGTCGCAATCCCTTCGTAGTCAGGGCATCGATTCGGACCCAGGAACTGCCAGGGTTGTGGCCGTTGACGGGGGAGAGGGTCGCAATCCCTTCGTAGTCAGGGCATCGATTCGGACTAAAAGCAGTAAAACATTTTGTGGTCGCCATAGCGGTCGCAATCCCTTCGTAGTCAGGGCATCGATTCGGACTCAGCCGGGCCTACGAAGACTAAAAGCAAGGCCCCTGGGTGTCGCAATCCCTTCGTAGTCAGGGCATCGATTCGGACTGATCTACGGGGAGCAACAATAGCTGATTCGCTTCTCGGTCGCAATCCCTTCGTAGTCAGGGCATCGATTCGGACTGCTAAGTCTTTATCAATAGTGCCACGATAAAGCTCTTCAGTCGCAATCCCTTCGTAGTCAGGGCATCGATTCGGACTGATCTACGGGGAGCAACAATATTTGATTCGCTTCTCGGTCGCAATCCCTTCGTAGTCAGGGCATCGATTCGGACAGTTTTTTATTAGGATTTTGGCCACCATAGCTGAGTGGGAGTCGCAATCCCTTCGTAGTCAGGGCATCGATTCGGACTCGTATTGGGCGG
>JBFMDN010000039.1:0-53070 GCA_040753915.1 Thermodesulfobacteriota bacterium
CCCGTCACCCCGGCGAAAGCCGGGGTCCATAACATATTGGAAGGACTGGATTCCGGCTTTCGCCGGAATGACGAACAATTGGCCGTTCCACTTCTAACTTAACGCCTATGCGCTTCGGGGGAGAGGGGATTCTTCAGGCTCCCTATCCCTCTGGGAGAGAATTGGGGTGGGGGAGCCTTTCCACGAATCGATGCTCAATCGTGCTACGATGTTTGGTGTGTTCCGAGTCTTGAGACATTTTCGGAAACCCCGCCCCTACATCCAGCGCTACGGTACTTCTGCCGCAAAGGTTACTACGCCCCACCGCAGGCGTAGCAATTCCAGTTTTGATATTGACTCGGGCAAGCGTGTTAGCTGAGAATGTGCCAATCGTGAGTGTTCCATTGGGTTGTGCGGACCATAGACGCGTGTCATGTCTGCCGCCACATAGTGCTGTGGTGTCTTCGGCGCGGGGCCTCTCCGGATTTCGACACTGCGCGATGAGCGGGGGGAACATCCTTTTGCAGGAGCAACAGCAATGTCCTCTAAGCGAGTGATTAGCGCGAAACAGGTTGCTGCGGATGTCCGATCAGGTCTGTCGGACGAAGAGCTGATGAAGAAGTACACACTCACCCCGAAAGACCTGACTGTGGTCATGAATAAGCTTATGAATTCAGGCCTCATCGGCTTCGAGGATCTGCAGAGGCGGGAGGTCCCTTTCGAGGAGGAAGAGACTTTTGTTCCACCTTCGGAATTCCGGAGATGGGAGCGCTACGAGGTTGAGTTCCCCTTGCGGGTGTACGAGAAGAGCAATCGGGCGGTCCAAGGAACCGTGATGAACATCTCGGAACGGGGCATAGGAATACGGGGTATACGGGCTTCAGTAGGAGAGATGAAAACCTTGGTCCTTCGGGCGGACGAGGTGTTCCAGATGGGCCCGATAGTGTGTGAAGCAGTCTGTCGGTGGATAGCTCCTTCTCGGGAAGATCGGCACTGCACGGGAGGGTATGAGGTCATCGAGTTTCTCGAAGGAAACCTGATGACGTTGCAGCATCTCATGAAAGCCCTTACGCTGGAGGAGCGAATCGCTTTGAAAGAGAGACACCAGACATAGAGCGGTTGTCGACCTCTCCAGGATCCACAATACGAACGGTCAATATCCGCTTGGTACGAGGAGTTACCGCCGCGAACGAGCTCTGACGGACTCGGGGTATCCAAAGAATATGGTCGTCCTTGACGAGGAGAGGCAAGCGCCTTCGCAGCCTAAGGGGGACCTTGTGGTCTATGAGCACCTTCTTTAGCTTGCGAGTCCCGGAGAATCCCTGGGGGTGGAATCTGTCTCCGGGCCTGGGAGGGCGCAAGACGAGAGGGAAATCGGCTACATCCGCGTCAAAGCAGGAAATCGCCCACGCTGCAGCATTTTCGATGCCGGTCCCCTTGTCTTGCGTGACAAGGAACTCAAGAACCATACCAAGTGACTGAATCTGACAACGACCTTCTCCGGACACTTCGATGTGGAAGTCGGTCGCCGCGGCAGGGGCTCCTCTGAAGAGCCGGAGCCTGTCGTACTCCCTGGCAAGCACCATACCGCCGGGGAGGTCCATCTGCGCAGAAGGGTTGTCTCCATGTATGATGCGAAGGATTCCATCCACATGGGCCTTAGTCCATCTTTCGTCTGAGTCCGGAATACTGTAAAGAACCTCCAATAGGGCTTTCCCGGCAACGCGCGAGGGGGCCTTCTGAAAAACGGGAACATCGATCACTGTCTCACCGGGCGTACGGCTAATACCACGGTTCACAAGGTCAGAAATGAGCCCTTGAAGCGATCGCCTGTCATCTTCAATGAGATCCAGTGTCCGAAGAAGCGGTTTCCTGAACCCGGGAAATCGTGTACCTATCAAGGGAATTACGGCATTTCTCATGAAATTGCGATCAGTGTCGGTCAGCAGGTTTGTTGTGTCGACGCGGTAGGATATGCCCTCTTTCTCGAGAAATGCCAGAATTTCCTCGCGAAAACACCGTATGAGCGGACGAACAATATTCCCGCGAACAGGGGCTATTCCTGTCAAGCCCGTGGTGCCTGCTCCGGTAAGGAGCCGCAGAAAGAACGTTTCGATAGCATCATCCGCATGGTGGGCGGTCGCGATACGGTTGGCACCTCTGGAAGCCACTATTTCCTGAAAAAACTCGTATCTCACGCGGCGCCCTGCTTCTTCAAGCCCCCTCCGCCGTAAAGAAGCGGTGCTGTGCACATCGGCTTCCGTGGTGACAACCTCCAGGCCCAGATCCTCAGACACGTTCTCTACAAAAAGAGCGTCTTGTGCGGATTCAGGCCTGAGCTTATGATCCACATGGGCCACAATGATGGAGAAACGCAGATCGGTGCTCAGGAGATAGAGAATTCTCAGAAGCGCGACAGAATCCGGACCGCCTGAAACCGCAGTCACAACGGTGTCTCCTGGAGAGATCATACCGTGATCCACTATGGTACGCCTGACCACCGGCACGATGTCCCGGATGCCTGAACACCGATTCATTTACGGATCTCCATGAGCCGGCAGAACCTCTGCATGTGGGGGAAGCTCATTGTGCTTTGAAGAATTCTCTCGGCCCCCCTACATTCATAAATGCAGAATTAAAATTCCGGTACAGCGCATGATAATTGGATATCCGGTGCCATTTCTTGAGGTACCCTGGCGGAAGATCATCACGCTCTTCAAGGCTGTTCCAGGAACCGGGTACGGGAAACGCATAATAGGGTAGATGCTTTGGTACCCCACGAATGAAGACTACCTGGGGAACGACCCATTCTCGTAAGGCCATGTAAATCCTGTGCATCCCATCGTTGACAATGAGATGAACAGAGCCGTCCCGTTCTATGGATTCCTCAACAATCGGGGGCAACACGTCCACAGGCTCCGGATAATCCTCCAATCGAAGGCGAACAAATCCGTTGAGAGCGAAGAGATCGACACCATGCTTCTCGAGGGCCCATTTGAGCTCTCGTACCTTCTTGAGCTCTCTCCGAAGAATGTAGTTCTGGGGAGGACAGAGATTATGCACTGCAATCCGCTCAATGGAGATGAAGGCGTTGGTGTAAACCTTCACGTCGGGGGCTTCGAGCATGGTCACGTTTCGGAGGTTCGCGATGAGCCGATCTTCAGGGAAGTGCTCCACTGCTACGATGTTCATTGAGCTTCTCCAAACAGGTTCAATAACGCGGAAATCCGCGCTCAAGAATGATGCTCCGGCGCGGCAATCTGTTTGAGGTATTCCAGATCGAGCTCGGCCGATTCTTCGGGACCCGTGGCCGCAAGCCGCCGGCTCGACACGCCCTGAAGCACGTCTACGACCATGGCCAGAGCTTCAGGAGAGACTGTCACCCGCCGGAATACCGCAATACCCTCGTGCGATTCCATGATCTTGCGCCAAAACAAATCAAAATCCTTATTTCGAGAGTCGTACGGTTGCTCGTAGTAGATCTCCCGTATACCGGCTTGCACCAGTTGCTTGAAGCACCAATTACACGGCTCCAGAGTGCAATAAAGGCTGGCTCCGTCCACTGCTATGCCGAAACGGGCCGCCTGATCCAGCGCGTTCACCTCTGCGTGGCTGGACAGGCAGTAATTGTACTTTTCCGCATCGTGAGCACCTATGGAGCGTCGCAGACAGAAATCCGGTCCGCGGTCGATACAATGCGGGGCACCGTGAACCGCGCCGTTGTACCCGGTAGCAAGGATTCGGTTATTCTTGGTTATCACCGCTCCGATCTTGCGGGAATTACAGGTGGATCGAACACTGACCAATTTAGCCAGTAACATGAAATATTCGTGCCAGGACGGTCGAATCATCTTATCAATCCTCTAAGGAAAATGAGACCGTTTACATTTCACACGTTCATGCGAGGTCCCGTGCCCGATGGGGGAGAAAAAAAATGCATGAATGCGCTCGGATCTCGGCACCTGTGTGAAAGGCAAGGTCGCAGAGCACAAAACCCGCGTGACCAGTGTACTACTTCGAAGACCTATGGCCTTCACCCGGTCCCCCTGTTGACAAGAGGCTGGACCAGGCGGCGAATTGTTCCGGATTCCACGGCTTCCAGAAATTCCTCGCCCAGAATATCGCTCGTTTCGGAGACCTCATCCCACCTACGGATACGCTCGGTAGGATTATCTACGTACGTGGTGAAATCGCTTCGGTCAGGGAGGCGTTTTCCGGGGAGAAGATCCAGAAAGGCCCGCGTGGGAAACACTTGCAAAACCGTGTCCAGGCTTCCTCTCGGAGGCCTCCTCCACGTGAGGCCTTTGTCGAGCCATCCCGGGACGATCCGTTCCTGGTAATGGAAAAACAGCGTTACGGTACCCTCAGGGGGCGAGTAGTCCTCGTTGAGCTGATAGTCGATCAAACCCCCGTCCCTGTAGACGCCATTCGGAGCCCCGTCAGGATCTCGAACTCCGGAAATAATATAGGGGAGTGAGCCAGTAGCGAGGGCCGCGGCACGAATGTTTGCTTCAGTGAGCCTGACGCACGTGCCACGGTACGAATTCCGGACGAATCCGGGCGGAGTGGTCCCGGTGTAGAAGACCACACGCTCGTAGAAGAGATCCAGGCTCCGGGAAGTGAGAGCATTTAGGGCCGCTGCAGCCAGAATTGCGGCCCCCTGAGCAAAGCGGTTCTCCGAGGCTGCAGGTCCCTTGCTCCGTACCACATGAAGCGCGAGATCGAAGGAGGGATGGTCGAGGATGTGAGGAATGTCGGATTCCGTCAGGAAATCGGCTACATTGCGCCGAAGCGCGCTGGAGATGGTCTCTGGCGTGTCCTGCCGTGTAAACACATTGCGAGAATAAGAAACGCGAAGCCGCTCGTGAGATGACAGAGGGTCTGGACACGCCATGGTAAGGCAACGCCACGCGCCCGCCGATGATCCGGCAAGAAGTACCTTGCCGGAACGGTGGGAAAGAAACCCGCTCCGGATGAGAGCTCGATCGAAGCCCACAGACACGAACCACTTGGGACCTCCTGCGGGAGCTGCGAATACTGTCACCTGCTCCCTGGGGAGGCCTTCTTCACGTATGAGGTCGATGACTGCCGGCCCTGCTTTGTAGGCGAGATACTCGGTCATGATCAGGAAAAATATCACGGTGGGGAGTGGAAGCCAAGAGGCGCGGGGTGATTGGTTTTCGGCACGGGAAGTGCGGGTAGTGAACGGGCTGGATGGGGGTCTGGGTTTTTGAATAAAGGCACTTCGAAGAAAAAGTAAAAACATCTTAAATTGAGAGCATTTTTCGCTTGACAAAAACCTCAAGTGGAGGTTTAAGTGACTCCCGTGGGTCGATACTGGGAGGAAGGGTATGATGAGAAGTATCCACATCATAACCTCAATCGAGGTGTCTCCCGGACACTGGGAGTCCGGGAAATAGCACGGCATACCATCAGCTCGTGAGCCGGTTTGCCCAATTCTATCCTCCTTTTCGGCACTACTGTCCTGTGATGACGACATAACGCGGTTAATGCCGCGTGGCCATACGTTTTTGAATGGCGCCGATACTGAATGTCCAAGAAGGGCTTTCGAACCCCCTTGATTGAATGTCCTACCTTCAGGTGGCTGGTTTCCGAAGCTCCCTCCGTCGGCGCCATTCCTCTTTTCGAAGTGGGATTTCGGCAAAGGTGATGAACGGATAGGATAACTACGGTGTATGGGAACTCAAGAGCACGTGGACTGACCCAGGAAAGCTGAAGTAAGAGAAGGCAAAGATATCGTAGTTTGAGAAGCACTGAAGAAAATGGAGGAATATGAACATGCTCTGGAAGTGTATCGTAGGTCTCGTGGTTGTTGTGTTCGGGGTGACAGGGATCTGCGTCGCGGGCACGGATGATCGGGAAATCGGTCAAGCAGCCTCTGATAGCTCGAAAGCGGTGAGTCAGGGGAAGAGCTCCGAGGTAGTTGGGAGCACTGCGGTTGGTCCGCGGCGAAATGCGGTGCCGCCGTCCGAGCCTGTGCAGGCAAAGACGGACGCGTTGGGAGGCAAAGCGTCCGACGTAGGCACGACGCTCGAGAGACCTAAAGCGAGCGCGGTGTCCCGTCCAGGTTTGAGCAGGTCCACCACGAATGCGGACGGCTCTCGGTCGGCGAGTGGCTCCAAGAAAGTCACAGGTCTCAAGGCGCCTGGCATGACGCAAAGTGCAAAATCGAGCGGCCTCAAGGCTAAGGCTCTGTCGGCACGAAAGTCCAATGCATCACAGAAGCCCCGAGGAACGGGACAGGGAGCGAAAAATTAGCCGCGGGGACAGATGTGTTGCGTAGAGCGAGCATCAAAGGATTTGACCGAATCCTCGGTCAGAACCCCCGGAGAATAGCCAGTAGAACGGGCGGCTTGCCCGTTGGTAAGCATTCACTTATGCGCGGCGGACAGAACAAAATCGCCAATATTTCTGGTAATCGATCCTCTCCTCCCGCTCAAGAGTGAATGCTTACGCCCGTTGGGTTGGGTGGAACGAACGTGTCTCAAGAGACTGCAGTCCGTGATAATCGTGGCACAACCCCAGACCCTGACCCACTTCCCCGCTTCGGGGGAGAGGGGATTGCTTCGGCATTCTCTCCCTCTGGGAGAGGGTTGGCGTGAGGGTGCCTTTCCACGCACCGACGCTCAATCGTGCTACGATGTTTGGTGTGTCCCGAGTTTTGAGACAGTTTCATAAACCCCGCCCCTACCGCAAGGTCCCTGTAACGCCGGCGTCTCGCTGGTACTATTGCCTCCAACGTGTCATGAAGAAAGAATGGGTTTGAAGAGCCGATCTCGCGTCCAAACGCGTTCCAGACCCCATCTGCGAAATTCCGCGGATTCTTGTCTTCTACCGACAAGACATCCTTCAAAGCTGCTCCCTGATCTCGCGACCCTGCGATTCCAGCCACCGGACCATGCTGTGATGAAGTGACTGGTAGGGCTGAAATCTTCGTGCAAGCCTTCCGGAGGTTACCAGCAATCGCGATGGCACGTGCTGGAGAAGACTTTTGCGACACCTCTTCAGAATGCTCTTATACCGAATCCACTCCAGATGGTCCTCAAGCATGCGTCTATGTTTCCTGTTTCGTTGCTCCACCTCCGCGAAATCGAGGCCCGGCTCACGATAGATGTACTGTTCTCGCTCAAAAGGACCTGTGTTGACGCGTCGGATGTCGGCAAGGCCATATCGTTCCGGGTGCTCGTACATAAGCGAGTGGGCTTCAAGAAGAAATCGCTGAGGCAGGAATTCCACGAAGTCTGAATCGATGTATCGCTCAATGAGGCCCATAAGCCCCAGTACGTCTTCGGTGCTTTCCCGGGGAGTGTTGTAAATGAGATGGATGTAATTCTTGATTCCTAATCGAATGGATTCATCAATGAGCTCATACAGACTCTTCAAGGTAAAGCGTTTTCCCAGAAGCCGTATCGTAGGCTCGTACGCGGACTCTACTCCCCAGAACAGGCTGAAGCATCCCGCCCTCTTCACCTGCTCCAGGAGCTGCGGAGAAAAGCCATTTACTTTCGCGTACGAGTACCATTTGATGGCCGGGGCCTCAGCAGAAAGCCGAGTGCAGATCTCGTGCAAGCGTCGGGGATGGCCGTTTATGGATGCGTCCGCGAGCTGAAAGTTTACTGTCCCGTACGTGTCCGCCAGCTCGGCAATTTCTCGCACCACTTTGTCCCCGGATTTTATGTCGTACCTGTCTACGAGCCGACCCGTACAAAAGCTGCACCGAGAGGGGCAGCCTTTTGAAATCCGGTAGGGGAGGAAAAAAGTCTCGTAACCTGACACAGGATGGTCATACCGGTAATCCGATAGCGAGAGTCCCCCGAAATCCGGCGGGCGTTCGTCCTCGGCCCTAAATTGGGATCTTGGTTTTTCGTGAATCTTGCCTCCGTCCACATAGACGATCCCGGGAATGTGCTCCTTTTTCACGCCGTCTTTTTCCTGGATCATACGGTGGAGCATCAGGAGAGGTATTTCCCCACTGCCTCGAATCCAGTAATCCGCGACGCCGTACGGTACGAAGGCATCTGCCGGTTTGATCGTGATAAACGGTCCTCCAAAGACGATCATAGCCTCAGGGTTTACAGTCCGAATGTATCGCCCCAACAGAAGAGCCGCCCAGAATTGATGGTACGCGACAACGGAAAAAGCGTATATCCGTGCATCTGGCGGCAATCGATCCCCATACTTTCGGGCAAAGCGCCCCAGCGCTCCTGTGTCTTCGGCTCCACTCAAGAAAGAAAAGAATTGCTCTTGGGAAAAGCTCCTTTCCGGATTGTGGTAGTCGGGGTCTTCCTGGGAGGAGAAAAGATACTCCATAAGGAAATCGTATTGGACCACCGGCACACCGTGCTCCCTGAGGAAAGCGTTCACAACCGCCATAC
Source organism: Thermodesulfobacteriota bacterium (assembly GCA_040753915.1). GTDB lineage: Bacteria > Desulfobacterota > Desulfomonilia > Desulfomonilales > Desulfomonilaceae > JBFMDN01. The sequence continues at coordinate 8,376 of JBFMDN010000039.1, forward strand.
CGTACGGCATGAACTTCGTCTTCAGGTACCGCTTGCTAACCGCGGGAGGGTGGATCAGAATGAGAGGAAAGTCTTTGGAACAACTCATGAAGGCCGCGTCCCTTTGCGCTCAGTGGAAATCCGGTATGGTACATCCGAGCTCCAGTATGGTGTCTCCCTCACGGGGAGGTTGCCGACGATCATGTACCGCCCGGCTGATCGCCGGCGCACTCGCAACAGCCGTCCCCAACCTTACTGGAGGCAGGGCCGGCCTCCTGAACCGCAAAAAACCAGCACATGTTTACTTTCTTAACGAGAACCCGGATCACAAGAATAGCCAGGAGACCTGCAGAAAGCAATTGTACCCATTCCGGTATGAGCTCCCGTCCCGACGCGCCCGCCACAGCTTTGGCGGAAATGCCTAGCCATGCGTACACCATGTCGGTTAAGAATGCCATGATGAGCGTACATGTCACGATAGAGCCGAGGTAAATGGCAAGCGTTCGTCGCCCCAACATGCCACCCACCATGGTGATGGTGGCCATATTGGTAGCGGGTCCGGCCATCAAGAGCACGAGAGCAGCTCCCGGGCTCATTCCCTTTAGAACGAGAGCAGCGGCTATCGGAGTAGACATGCTGGCGCATACATAGAGAGGAAGGCTCCCGACAAGTACTGCAAGGTAGCCGAGGATTCCCGCTCCTTGAAAACCGTGAAACCATGATTCCGGAATTAGCACCGTGATGAGCGCGGCCAGACCTATGCCCAGAAGGAACCAACCGGCAAGGTCGCTCATCAGCTCATTGGCCGCAAACCCAATCCCTGAGGAGAGGCTGCCACGAAGCGATTGGGCTCCCGAACTGGCCTTTGGGGGTGGCTGCACCTCACTCTTCTCCAATTCTGGGGACTGGACCCGGGGCAAGTCGGGTTTCTTCGCGCGATTAGTGAAGTTTTCCACGAGGCCCGCGACACATGACGTAACAAAAGCTGTAAGCGGCCGAATAACCGTGAGAATCGGGTCCAACAGTGAATAGGTAAGAGCTATGGAATCGATCCCCGTTTCCGGAGTAGAAATGAGGAAGGACAGACATGCTCCGTTGTTAGCCCCCCGTTTCTTAAATCCCGCAACTGCAGGGACAACCCCGCATGATCATATGGGAATAGGGATGCCGAGAATTGAAGCGTTGATGACTGACCGGACTCTTCCGCGGCGAAAATATCGGTTCACGGTCTCCGGGGACAAGTAGACCCGCATCAACCCGGCTATCAAGAATCCCACGAGCAGGTAAACCGAGGCCTCTCGAAAGATATTCCAAGAAGCCACAGCCATATCCAAAAGTAGAGTTTCCATGGAGTCAATCATAACAGAGCCCGGTGCAGTTGTCATGTGACCGATCCATTGGGGGTCAGGTCTTGTTTCTTGATGAATCTATGATGGCGATTGTCTGCGAATAGGCCGCTAGCCTAGTCTTGACCAAGCAGGCGAACTTAAGAGGTCACAGGACGATCAAGAAACAAGACCTGACCCCTTGTCCTTTGCTCCGGAAACGCGCTATATTTGAATTCGAGAACAGGAAAGCCCCCGCACCTGGGGGTGTGTGGCGATCTTTTCCGAACATCCGGATGATTTAGGGGTCTTTCGAATTACCAACGGACAGGCGGGTTCACTAATGTTGAAAACGGTAGCGGAACATCTTGCCGAGGATCCCAAGGTTCAGATGGGAAAGAAACTGTTGCTCGAGGCATTGGAGCATCATCAGAAAGGTATTACCGGTGTGCGCGGCCCCCTTCCAGGACGAGAGCTCGCCTACAGCGATCTTGTAAAACAGTTTGGCGAGCTCCGAGGAGGGGCATTGTTCTTTCCCTATCTGGGGAGCGGAATGGGGAAAGGGGCGTTGGTGGAGCTTGCTGACGGAAGCGTTAAGTATGACTTTATCTCAGGAATCGGGGTTCATCATTGGGGGCACAGCCACCCCCGGATTGCAGAAGCCTTGCTGCACGCGGCCTTGAAGGATACAGTCCAGCAGGGAAATCTCCAACAGAACGTGGAGAGCGCAACTCTAGCCAGAGATCTGGTCGCAGGGGCCAATCGAAGGGGGGCAGCGTTGAAACACTGCTTCTTTTCGACCAGCGGGGCTATGGCAAATGAGAACGCGCTCAAGATCGTTTTGCAAAAGAAATACCCCGCGGACCGTATTCTCGCGTTTGAGGGGTGTTTCATGGGAAGGACCTTGACCCTTTCCCAAATTACGGACAAACCCGAGTATAGGGAAGGGCTCCCTGAAACCATCCATGTAGACTATATACCATTCTTTGATCCTGAAGACCCAACCGGAAGCATTCAACGTTCCCTGGCTGCGTTGAAGCGTCACATACGGCGGTATCCCGGCAAGCATGCGGTGATGGCTTTCGAGTTGATCCAGGGAGAGGGCGGGTTCAACGCGGGCGCAAGGGATTTCTTTGTCCCTCTCATGGAAGAGCTGAAGAACCATGATATCCCGGTTCTCGTGGATGAAGTGCAAACGTTCGGGCGCACCTCAGAGCTTTTCGCGTTTCAACATTTCAGCCTTGATCGATACGTGGATGTCGTGACTTTGGGCAAAGCCGCGCTGGTGTGCGCCACCCTTTTCACGGAGGAGCTGAAACCCAGGGCCGGCCTCTTGAGTCAAACCTTCACTGCTGGCACGGGAGCGATCCTGGCTTCGCAAGTCGTCATCAGAAATCTCCTCGAAGGAGGCTACTTCGGCCCGCGGGGAAAAATCGTTCGGATTCATGAGCACGTGGTGCGTCGGTTGGAAGAAATTCGACACCGAAGACCTGGATTGATTACAGGCATTCACGGTATCGGCGCGATGATTGCGTTTACACCGTTCGGAGGGGAACCGGAAAGGGTGAAGAAGCTCATCCACGCGCTCTTCGATGCGGGGGTGATATGCTTTTACGCGGGGGCCGAGGTGCTTCGGGTTCGGTTCCTTCTGCCCGTGGGTGCGGTGAGCTTCGAGGACATCGACGCAGGCATGGCCATCATGGAGGAAGTCTTGGTAGACCTGACAGACTGAGGAGGACTACACGATGGTGGTGGTGAGACCGGCCAGAATCGAGGACGTGGGTCAACTCCTTGCGCTTACGCACAGAGAAACGTTCGGTTTGACGTCCTTGCCCAGAGAAGAGCGCATTCTGAGGAAACGAGTTCGGGAATCACTCCACAGTTTTCAACTGGAAGTGGAAAGTCCCGGGGGCGAGTTGTACGTGTTCGTCATGGAAGACATGGAAACGGGCACAGTGATCGGCACGAGCAGTGTCGTTTCTAAGGTCGGGGGATTCCAACCATTCTATACATACAAGATAGAAACGTCGGTCCACGAGTGCCCTAGCCTTGGGATTCGCAAAGAAATCCCGATCCTCAGACTGGTAAGGGAGTTCAGCGGGCCCTCGGAAATCGGGGGGTTGCTTCTGGATCCCGCGCACCGGAAGCACGGGAATGGAAGGCTACTGTCACTCTTCCGGTTTCTGTTCATGAGCCAGTATCCGGAGCGCTTTGAACCGATCGTGATTGCAGAGATGAGGGGAGTCCTGGATTCCCAGGGTAATTCTCCGTTCTGGGAGGCGGTGGGGAGACACTTCTTCGACATGGATTACCCGACAGCGGACCTCTTGAGTGCCCTGGACAAGAGGTTTATTGCGGATCTCATGCCCACGTGCCCCATATACGTCCCTCTGCTGCCTCCGGAAGCCCAGGAAGTCATCGGCAAAGTGCACGAACAGACGATTCCCGCGCTTAAAATGCTCGAAGAGGAGGGGTTTCGATTCGTCGACATGGTGGACATTTTTGAAGCCGGGCCAGTGGTGAGCTGTCCGCTGGACCGTATTCGCATTGTGCAAGAGACTCGGGTCGCCGTAGTCTCGAGCATAGAAAAGGTCTCACCGGAAGTTGTTCCGTTCCACATAGTTGCTGCAAGCAAGGAGGAGTTTCGAGCGTGCAAGGGAACCGCCCGGATGAATGGACAGGGTGGTGTCGTGATCGACGAGAATGTGGCTCGAGCGCTCAGTGTTCAGGCTGGCGATCAGGTGCGCTTTGCTCCCCTGCGACCGTCGCGAAAGGAAAAAGAGCAACCGTGAAAACGTGGAAGGGACATTTCATCAATGGTGAGTGGATCGATGGAGCTGGCGCCACTTTCTTTTCCATCGATCCGGCGACGGGAGAGCAAATCTGGATAGGGCACGCGGCCGGACCGACCGAGGTGGATCACGCGGTCGCAGCGGCACGAAAAGCCTACGTTTCATGGTCTGCCCTTGCCCAGGAAAAGAGATTCACGTACCTGCAAAGATTCGCTGCGGTGATTTCCAGCCATGCTCGGGAACTGGCGGAAATCATATCGCAGGAGACTGGGAAGCCCCTCTGGGAAGCCAGGATGGAAGCGCAGGCCATGGTGGCCAAGATCGAAATATCTCGGGAAGCTTACCGGGAACGATGTGGCGAAGTGAGCAATAATCAGGAGGGCGGCAGAACGGTACTGAGATTCAGGCCTCACGGTGTGGTCGCGGTTCTCGGGCCATTCAATCTTCCGGGACACCTGCCCAATGGCCACATAGCTCCAGCATTGCTTGCGGGAAACACCGTGGTATTCAAGCCGAGCGAGCAGGCACCTCTCGTGGGAGAGGTCATGGTGCGATATTGGGAGGAGTCAGACTTGCCCCGAGGCGTGTTGAACATGGTCCAAGGGGGTCGCGACACAGGGGTTGCCCTGTCGTCCCATTCCGGCCTGAATGGGCTTTATTTCACTGGCAGCTTCTCTGTCGGTCAAGCCATTCATAAGGCGTGTGCAGGGCAACCGCAGAAAATCTTAGCCCTGGAGATGGGCGGCAACAATCCCTTGGTCGTCCACGAGGTTTCCGACACGAAGGCTGCCGCGTACGCGACGGTCGTGTCCGCCTTTATTACAGCAGGGCAGCGTTGCACATGCGCAAGGCGGTTAATCGTGCCCGTTGGATCATCGGGAGATCGATTCATCGATCGGCTTGTGGGCGTCATGGAAGGGATTCGCATAGGTTCGTACACCGACCTGCCCGAGCCCTTCATGGGCCCTGTGATCTCCGACGCGAGTGCGACGTCCCTGATGAAATCCCAGGAGATTCTCCTGGCCGGGGGAGCGTCGCCGGTCTTGCCCATGCAAAGGCTTCCCCGAAAAGGAGCCTTTGTGACTCCCGGTCTCGTGGATGTAACCCCAATGACCCGAAGACCCGACGAGGAGCTTTTCGGGCCTCTCCTGCAACTTATGCGAGTGGCCGATTTTGAAGAAGCTCTAGCGGAGGCAAACAACACGGAGTACGGCCTGGCTGCCGGTCTTCTCAGCGACAGCTTGGATCTCTATCACAAGTTCCTCGGGAATGTAAGGGCAGGCGTTATCAACTGGAATCGCCCGCTTACGGGCGCTTCGAGCAGATTGCCCTTTGGCGGAGTCAAGAAGAGTGGCAATCACCGGCCCAGTGGGTATTTCGCAGTTGACTACTGCTCATATCCTGTGGCGTCCATAGAGCATAACGCTTTGGCGATGCCGGAGTCACCGATGCCCGGGATAGAAATGCTATGATGACTGCCTCAAAGGAGACCCCTTCTTCCGCAGAAGGATCGCAGGTCCCCGATCGCGGGATTGCCACGGAAATCAATTTCGATGGCTTGGTGGGGCCTACCCACAACTACGCCGGCCTCGCTTACGGAAACGTGGCCGCTGCAACGCACGCATTGACGGTCTCCAATCCCCGCTCGGCCGTTCTTGAGGGGCTGAACAAAATGAAGCTGCTCCTCGACTTGGGGATCACGCAGGGGATTATCCCCCCGCAGGAGCGGCCGAATACTCGCGTTCTCAGAGAGCTCGGGTTCCGGGGGAGCGACGTTCGCATTATCGAACAAGCGGCGCGTGAGGCGCCGCACATCCTGGCTGCATGCTACAGCGCGTCCGCGATGTGGACCGCTAATGCTGCAACCGTATCACCGAGCGCGGACACGGAGGATGGTAAAGTCCATTTTACTCCTGCCAATCTTGTGAGTTTTTTCCATCGTGCCATCGAATCCCAGGCTACAGCCCGCATACTCAAGGCCATCTTCAGGGATGAGAGCGTCTTCGTTCATCACGATCCATTGCCACGGGCAGCCCAATTCTCCGACGAAGGGGCAGCGAATCATACCCGGTTTTGTCAGCGGTATGGAGAGCCGGGGGTGGAGTTGTTTGTCTACGGGAAAAAGGCTTTCGGAGAGTGGGATCGCGAGCCGAAGGTCTTTCCGGCGAGACAAACCCTCGAGGCTTCTGCAGCTATAGCGCGGCTCCATGGCCTCACACGCTCGCAGGTAATCCTTGCACAACAAAATCCCGACGTCATCGATGCTGGTGTGTTCCACAACGACGTCATATCTGTGGGAAACCAACAGGTATTGCTGTATCATTCCCTCGCGTTCGCGGATCCGAGAGCCGTGATAGATGAGATCAGACGTTGCTTTTCCGCGTCCTACGGCACCGAGCCGATTCTTATCGAGGTTACGGCGGACCGAATTACCGTTGTGGACGCGGTAAGCTCGTACCTCTTCAATAGTCAGCTCGTAACTCTGCCTGACGGCACGATGTGTCTCATCGCTCCCCAGGAATGCGCGGAAAACGTGAGCACAAGCTCATTTCTCGAAGATCTCGTGGCGGGGGATGGTCCGATTACTCAAGTGAAGATTGTGGACATTCGGCAGAGCATGAAAAACGGGGGAGGCCCTGCTTGTCTCAGACTGCGGGTTGTGCTGAACGAGCGCGAGCGGAATAAGGTACACAAAGGGGCATACCTCACCGACCGCGTCTATACAACTCTCAGGAATTGGGCAGAGCGCAACTATCGGGAGGAGATACACCCGTCGGATCTGGTCGATCCTCTGCTGATAGAAGAAAGCAGGCGAGCTCTGGACGAGCTCACGGCCATTCTGGGTATCGGTTCCATTTACGATTTTCAGACAGATGCTTCGTGTGGATGAAAGAGCTCAGGCCCTGCTTCTTGTCCTTAGTGCAGCATTTCGTAAATTCGGTCACGGATTCCGAACCGGCAACCCCGTCAGCTTGACTCTTACCCATAACTGGCACCGTAGTTACGAAAGCTAGCACTCAGTACGGAACCACTAGACCTTCCCGACTCACTTGCGGTGCAGTTTCTTCACAAGCTCCGTCACGACGCGCTCCACCAGCTTTTCTGCCAGCTCGTCAGTCAATCTAGCCACCACTCGATCGGCAATGCTATCTGCGAGCGCGTCCAAGGATTCGGCGCTCGCTATTTTCGCCGCAAGCTTCGATTCCTCTTGCGGCTCGTATGGCAAAGGCTCAAAATCGTCAGACCACCTGCGGACACCCGATTCCTGGAGGGTTCGCGGAGTCGGCTCCTTCTTGATAGCGGTCCCTGGTGAGCCTTCGAAGTATTCTTGCCGTTTTGCAGGCTCCGTCTTCAGGAATTCATCGAGCTCCTCAGTAAGGTCTTCAATCTCCTCGTCGTCAGGTCCGCGGATAATGTGCCGCGGAGGTCCTTCGGTTCCCTGAGCAGGAGCGGGATCCGACGCGGGGTTCGTGGCTAAGGCCGAATCGGATTCCGTAGTCAATTTCGCGGCCTCGAAGTCTTCCGGAGTGTAGCGAAAATCCGTGTTAAGATACTTCACATCACAGGGCCGGGGACGCCCGGTGGTCCTGGAGTTAAACGTGCCCGGCAGCCTCATGACCGAGTCGATTTTCACTTCCGATCGGCATTGAAAATACCGGTTTATTCTTCTTAACTGGTACTCGACCCAACGAGGATCGGTGATTTCCATCACATCATCGAACAGCCAATACAAATGCATCCCATTTCCCGATTCGACAATGATGGAAGGCGGTAAAGGAAAGCTCCTGACTGCCTTGGCCGCGTTGGAAGGACCGTCGAAATACGTTTCGTTTCCCGAATAACCGTTCGGCCCAAGGTCGACTCCTGCCCAAAGCGCGGTAATATAACGAATTCGAGATCTCTCATTCTTCATGGTCTCTCTGGGACAGACACCTACGTACACGTCTTGATCGGGAAGGTACTGCTCTTTGGACAGAATCTCCACGCTGGGAAAGAAACGGGTGCTTACACGGCGATCGAGATGCTTGACAGACTTAACGATAAGAAAGCCGTCCCGCCTCTTGAAATAATCGCCAAACAGAGCATCGAGGAAATCCTTTCGGGTGAACTGCTCTCTCATGACATGTCTCACTGATAGCCGAGGGTTCAAAACTATACCATCTTATGCCGGCCTTTATCGGATGTCTACAATTTCCAGGCCTTACCGAAAGAACCGCGCGGACACTGTTTTGACACGGTTGTGATTGTCTCAGTTCATGACTTGGATCCAAGCCTGTTTACAATCCGCTCCATTACAAATCCTCCATACCCCGCGGATCGCGCTCCAAACTGTTGACCACGTAGTCGTGCACTCCTTCTTCCAAAGTCATGAACTGATGTTTGAAGCCGGAAAGGCGAATTCTGTCCAATCGGGCGCGCGTATAATACTGGTACTTGTTCGCGAGTCCCGCAGGCATGTCGATGTATTCCAAGACCGCTTCCCGGCCAAGGGCTGCAAAGACAGCCATGGCTAGATCGTTGAAGGTGCGGGCCGTGCCCGTGCCCACGTTAAAGATCCCATTTACGTCAGGTCGCTCCAGGAAATAGATCGTGGCTCTCACAGCGTCCTTTACGTAGATGAAATCCCGGCTCTGCTCACCGTCTTTCCATTCCGCTCTGTAGGATTTGAAAAGCTTGATCTTCCCCTCCCGCTTGACCTGATGGTACGCTCGAATGACCACGCTCCGCATATCCCCTTTGTGATACTCATTCGGTCCGAAGACATTAAAGTACTTGAGTCCCACAGCGTTCTTGAGAATTCCTGTTTTTAAGGCCCATACGTCGAACCGCTGCTTAGAATATCCATACATGTTCAGGGGACGTAGTGCCAAGATACCGGAATGTTCGTCGGAATATCCCTGCGAGCCGTCTCCGTACGTGGCCGCGCTCGAGGCATACACGAACCTGAGGCCGGTCCTTCCGACAAAGCGTCCCGCAAGCCTACGCGAATAGTCGAAATTGTTCTCCATCAGGTAGTCCGCATCCTTCTCCGTGGTGGAGCTACAAGCTCCCAAGTGGAATACGGCCCAAATCCCATGGTCGAACACTCCGCTCTCCACCTTTTGAAGAAAATCGTCTTTGTGCTCGTAATCCACGAAATCCAAATCCACAAGATTCTTCCACTTATCGGATGTTCCGAGACGATCCACTATGAGGATCTTGTCCTCGCCGGCTTCATTCAATGCTTTGACAAGGTTGCTGCCAATAAACCCAGCTCCCCCGGTTACTACGATCACTATTCCATCCCTTCTTCACACAGTCATGGTATGCGCTCAGCCGATTGTTTCCCTGCTCCGCTGGTTACCTTTCGGCCAGGGCGCTGGTGTATGGTACCACGAGCCGCCTCGTTCCTGGGAGATTTTTCGCGGTCCACAGAGAGTTTGTCATGCATATGAGGTTGCCAAAATGTCAGATTCCTTGTACTATTCTGCGGATCGGAATGTACTCCTGACAGAGAGCCACTCCCATTTTTTCTTGTGAAAACGATGCCACTGAAGCCAATCGATTCCGACCGCGATGTGCTGGTAGTTGAGGATAGTCCCCTCCAGGCTGAACGTCTCAAACGGCTGCTCGAGAAAGGCGGATACCGAACAAGGGTAGCCGGCAACGGACAAGAAGGCCTGGCTGCGGTCCAGGTGCAGGAACCATTGCTCATCATCAGCGACATTCTCATGCCCGTTATGAACGGATATGAAATGTGTCGCGCTCTGAAAAATAATGACGCTTTCAAGCATATTCCCGTCATTCTGCTCACTTCTCTATCCGATCCCAGGGACGTGTTCCTCGGGCTTCACTCCGGAGCGGACAGCTATGTCAGCAAGCCGTACGAAGAATCGAGCCTCTTAGCACGAATAGAAGTTGTGCTCGAAAACGCGCGAAGGCCTGAGCCCGCTAGCGAATCGGGAGAGTTAGATGTTTTCCTCAAAGGGGTAGGATACAAGATCGGGGCCTCGAGAAAGCAGATTCTCAATCTCTTGCTCTCCACGTACCAGGACGCGGTGGAACAGAACCGGCGACTTCGAGAAATGCGCGCAAAGCTGGTCACCGTAAACGAAAAGCTCGAGAAACTGGTGGCGGAGCGAACTGCCGCGCTTGCCCGAGAAATCTCGGAGAGGCAGAGAATCGAGCAGGTCCTTGTGTCGGAAAAAGAACGTCTCTCCGTCACTCTCCAGTCCATAACAGACGGCCTGATCACGACCAACGCCGCGGGCAAGGTCATCCTGATGAATCGGGCAGCCGAAAACCTTACAGGCTGGCCTCAAGCAGAGGCTGTGGGAAAGCCTATAACACAGGTTTTCAATTTGCAGAAGACCGAGACTCAGGACGGTCGGCAGGAAGTGGTGGACAACATCCTGAAAAGCGGCCGCGTATTCGGCCTTGACGACCAGATCGTCCTTAAGAGCAGGAACAATCTCGATGTAGTGGTTGCAGTCAGCGGCACCCCAATCTTCGATCAGACGCACAAGATCATAGGGGTAATTTTCGTGTTCCGCGACATTACCCGGCAAAAGCAGTTGGAAGAAGAGCTGGTGAAAGCGCAAAAGCTCGAATCCCTTGGGGTTCTTGCTGGAGGGATCGCCCACGATTTCAACAATCTCCTGACCGGGATCCTCGGCAACATTAGTCTCGCCAAGATGAAAAATGCTCCCCAGGAGAAGAGGCTGGTCCGACTCAAAGAAGCAGAAAAAGCTGTGATGAGAGCGAAGTATCTCACTCAGCAACTCCTCACTTTTTCCAAAGGCGGCGCCCCTGTGAAACAGGTGATGTCTATAGCTCCTGTGCTGAGAGAATCTGCCCGATTTGCCTTGAGAGGTTCCAAAGCTCGGTGCGAGCTGGAAATTGCTTCAAAGCTTTGCCCGGTAAAGATCGACGAGGGTCAGATCAGCCAGGTCATCCATAACCTTGTTATCAACGCTGACCAAGCAATGTCCGATGGGGGGATAATCAAGGTTCGTGCGGAAAGTCTGATCGTCGACCCGGAGCGTCGACCCGGTGTGCCATTACGTCCCGGCAAGTACGTGCGAATATCGATTACGGATCATGGGCCGGGCATACCCCGTGAGCATCTCCAGAAGATCTTCGATCCCTATTTTACCACCAAGAAGAAGGGTACGGGCCTAGGCCTTGCCACCTCCTATTCCATCCTTAAGAACCACGGGGGAATTATATCGGTCAAATCAAAGGTGGGACGTGGGTCTACGTTCAGCATATACCTTCCCGCAGTCACCGAGGAGCAGGCAGCCCCAGAAGCTCCGAACGCCCCACAGACGGACCCCATCTCAATTCTGGTGATGGACGACGAGGAAGCTCTCCATGGTGTTCTGGGAGAGTTGCTCGAGCATCTGGGGTACCGGGTGAAGCTGGCTGCAGATGGACACGAAGCCATTGAAGCTTACTGCAAGGCAAAGGAAGCAGGGAAGCCCTTTGATTGTGTGCTCCTCGATCTAACGATTTCCCATGGCATGGGTGGTAAAGAGACCATCAAACGTCTTCTCGAGATAGATCCCTCTATTCGTGCAATTGTTTCCAGTGGATACAACGACGACCCGATCATGGCAAATTTCGAGAAGTACGGTTTCTCCGGGGTAGTAGTAAAACCATACGAGGCAGAGCAACTGGTCAAGGTTATCAACTCAGTGCTCTCGAAGGACAAGTGATTACATAAAGGATTTCATAAGCACGGTTACCTTCTTGGGAAACGGCTCCTTCTAAATAAGGGCGGGGTTCAAACCCGCCCTTCCCCAAACAGGGCTGACGCAAGTGCGACCGAATTTAAGACAACCTATTGCTTAGTGGTCGACGGCACAAATACGGTACTGTATCTGCACCGCGGGTACGTGGTGAGCGCATCGTCGGCACTATAGGGGCGGGCCTTGTGCCCGCCCTGGGCACCCACAAGGGGTGCCCCTACGTCGTGGCAGATTACGTGACCGTATTTAGGAAGCGGACCACTTAGCGCTCCGTCTGCAAAATACGATCAGGGATTCAGGAGAACCACCGTTCACAGAAGCGGCCCTCCGTGCAGGTGAAAGGAAGCTTTTGCTCACTTTGTTCTAGTAACCAGCCCCCCCTCACAGAGTCGAGGCTATGACTATCCGCTGGATCTCGTTCGTTCCCTCGTAGATTTGGGTTATCTTGGCGTCTCGCATCATGCGCTCTACCGGGTACTCAGTACTGTACCCGAACCCCCCGAGGATCTGCACCGCTTCCACCGTGGTCCACATTGCTACATCAGAGCAGTAGGCCTTGGACATCGAAGAATGGCGAATAGTTTCCGGCGGAACCTTGGATAGATCTTTCGGAACCTTGTCTAGGAGGGAGCACGTTTTCCAGAGGAGTTGGCGCGCTGCTGTTATTCTCATAGCCATGTCAGCCAGCTTGAAGGCAATGGCCTGATGCCTGATGATCGGCTTCCCGAACGCCTCACGCTCCTTGGCGTATTGAGTGGCAAACTCGAATGCCCCTGCCGCAATGCCCAAAGCCTGAGCAGCTACGGACGGACGACTGAAGTCGAGGGTCTTCATCATAATGTGAAAACCTTCGCCTTCTTCACCCAACCGATTTTCTACCGGTACTTCCACATCGGTGAAGATCAGCTCACGAGTATCGGAGGACCGAATGCCGAGCTTGCTCTCTTTCTTGCCCACCTCAAAGCCGGCCCAGCCTTTTTCCACTATGAATACAGCCGCGTTCTTGTGTTGAGGCAGGGAGGGATCCGTAATAGCGTAGATGCAGTACGTGTCGGCAACGCCTCCGTTGGTGATCCACATCTTAGCGCCATTAAGGATATACTTGTCTCCTTTGCGCACGGCTCTCGTTGACAGAGACGCCACGTCGGATCCTCCTTTGGCTTCCGTAAGCCCGAACGCGGCTATCTTCTCCCCTGTCGAGAGCGGCCTGAGATACTTGTCCTTCTGTTCGTGATTTCCGGCAAGAATGATCGGAAGACTTCCCAGCTCCTGGCATGAGGGAATGAGCGCTACCGATGCGTCCGCCTTTGCCAACTCTTCCACAGCGACGCAATGGGCGATCATCCCGGCTTGCATGCCATCGTATTCTTCCGGAAAATCTATACCCATGAGCCCGTTTTCTCTCATGAGCTCGAGCATGTCCCATGGGTACTCACCCTTTTGATCACGTTCTTCGGCGCCAGGCGCCACCTTTTCTCTGGCTAACCTTCGGCACATATCCTGGAGCATCTGCTCTTCTTCGGTAAGGCCGAAGCGTTCGAGATCAGACATAGTTTCCTCCCGTTGGCACTGTCTCGGGAACGGTTCTCTCTGAATCGTTTCTCGGTCCGTACGAGGTCCTTTGCCTTTCCGCGGGACACAAGATCACGAGTAGTCGTAAAAGCCCTTGCCAGTCTTGCGTCCCAGGTGTCCTGCTCGAACCATTTTTCGCAAGAGAGTGGACGGCCGATACTTGGGATCGCCGAATTCTTCGTAAAAGTGTTGTTGAACACTGAGGAGGGTATCAAGCCCGACCAGGTCGGAAAGGGCGAGGGGGCCCATGGGATGATTCGCCCCAAGCTTCATGCCTTCGTCAATCTCCTCGGCAGTGGCTAACCCTTCCTCGAGCACACAAATGGCTTCGTTGAGCATGGGAACGAGAATTCGATTCACTACGAATCCCGGTGCCTCTTTGACTTCAATCGGCTTCTTACCCATCCGCTCGGCCAGCCCCTTTATGACCGCGACCGTCTCATCGGACGTCGCGAATCCCCGTATCACTTCCACAAGCTTCATAACCGGCACAGGATTGAAGAAGTGCATCCCCACGAAGCGGTCCGCTCTCTGGGTGATCGATGCCAACTCGGTAATGCTCAGACCGGAGGTGTTGGTCGCGAAGAAAGTCTTATCGGAGGCCAGCTTGTCCAACTTCGAGTAGACTTCCTTTTTCAGATCCATCTTTTCGATCACTGCTTCGATAATCACCTGAGCGCCTGATGCGACGTCGCTGAGCGTGATGCATCCTTTGATGCGAGAGAGGATTTCTCCAGGCGCAGACGGCTCGATCTTGCCTTTCTCCACCATCTTCGCCAGGTTTTTCTGAATGCTAGCGAGCCCTTTGTCTACAAATCGCTGCTCGATGTCCATGAGGTTTACCTCAAGACCACACTGAGCGGCTACCTGCGCGATTCCCGAGCCCATCAATCCAGCGCCTATTACTCCGACTTTCGTGATTTCCATCTCCATACTCTCCTTACACTTCGGGAAATTCTCTTCCATGATTCGGACTGACTCTGCCTGATCCCGCGAGCTCTTGCGTTCAGCCGGAAGAATGCTAGATCAAGCCATGCGTAGGATGCTCGCACAGGGCTCCTGGCTAGCGGGCACAGCCTGTGCCGCTTTCACGACCTGTCGCAATGATCCTGACGGAGATCAAATTCGAGGAGTGTGCGAGGCAGCACGTACAAGAAATAGCAGAGGAACTCAGAAGGTTCAAGGGATTCCTCGCGATCCGCGGAAATTGGCGACCACGGACGGCACGGTTTCCACTCTGCTGAACACCGTGATCAGCGGGAGGGGCCGAGCGGCATTGATCTTAATGGGAAGCTATGGTAGCATTCAGGCTCTTATCTCAAGAAACCACACGGTTCCGCTCGTACATAAGGAGGAGTTTATGGCGAAGGTCGCTGTCATCGGAGTAGGGCAAAGTGCATTCGTGCGTGCGTATCCTGGTTCAATTCGAGAATTGGCCTTCGAAGCCTACAGGGAGGCTATGAAAGACGCAGGTCTGAAGTCGGATCAGATCGACGCGTCCGTTGTGTGCTCCGCGCCAGAGTACGACAAACAGAGAACACCCGCAGGGCTCATGGCAGAGTATCTCGGGTTGAATCCCCAGCCCACGTTCTATGTGGAGAGCGTGTGCTCCTCCAGCTCATCGGGATTGAGGACGGGGTATGCGCTGATTGCTTCCGGATTGCATGACGTGGTGCTGGTCCTCGGCTTCCAGAAGATGTCCGAAATCACCTCGGCCGAATCCCAGGAGAGAATGGGCCGAGGGGCAGATATACAGTGGGAGGCCCCTTTCGGGACGATGATGCCGGCGTATTACGCGATGTACGCGCGCGGCCACTTTGAGAAATTTGGCACCACTGAAGAAGACCTCGCTCTCATTCGGGTCAAGTCCTCAACATACGGCCAGATCAATGAAAAGGCCGTGTTCCGAAAATCCTTGACCCTGGAAAAAATCATGGAGCCCAAATACATAGCTACGCCCTTGAAAATGTTCGATTGCTGCGCGAACGCAGATGGCGCCTCCTGCCTAATCTTGGCATCTGAAGAGAAAGCCAAGGACCTTGTCCAAAAACCGGTGTGGATTACGGGCCTGGGCATGGCTACCGCTCCCATCAACATGGCGGGGCGAGACAGCTTCAGCGGGCTCAAATGCGCTCAACTGGCGGCCAAAAGGGCGTATGACATGGCCGGAATAAAACCCTCCGACGTGGATGTGGCAGAAGTTCACGATTGCTTCACCATTGCAGAAATGATGGCGTACGAAGATCTCGGATTCGCAGAGGCCGGGCAGGGTAAGGAACTGATCCGGAACAAGGAGACCTACAAAGAGGGCAAGATTCCCGTGAACGTGGATGGCGGTTTGCTTTCCAAGGGGCACCCTATAGGCGCGACTGGCGGCTCACAGATCAGGACCATCGTTCTCCAGCTCAGAGGGGAAGCAGGCGAAATGCAGGTGCCAAACGCAAAGATCGGACTGGTTCACAATATTGGTGGCGTCGGTATTTACGGCAACGTTTCGATCTTCGCGGCGGACTAGTATACGGCAAGCAAACAAAACTGGAACATGACTCTGTGTCGACCATTTCGGACGCAGAGCTGACGGAGGAGAGATATGGGATTCGAGCAGTTCGGTATTCTCAGCTTCACCGGATCGACTAAGACCGAGCAATTCGTGGATTTCCTGAAAGGCAATGAGCTGCGGGGCACAGTTTGCAAGGAGTGCGGGGCAAGGTTCTTCCCGCCGAGAAGTGATTGCAGTGTTTGCTTAAGCGATCAGATGGACTGGTTTCCTATAGCCGGTGAAGGGACCTTGATTACGTTCACCACGGCGAATTTCGCTCCCGCGGGATTTGAAAAAGACGTTCCCTACACACTGGGAGTGGCTGAATTCGCAGATGGTGTAAAAGTATTCGGTCGACTCGATAAGTCGTTCGCTCCGGACGCGGTGGCAGTGGGAATGAAGGTCAAGGTTCGTGTGATTGATCTGGGGAGCGATCGATTTAGTTACGAGCTGGTTCCGGCCCGGTAAGAGAACACCCCTTGTTGAAAGGTCTCCCGGGGGCTCTTTCTTGGACGAGAAGGCCCCCTCTTCATCCCCAAAGTTGAATCGCGCTCGTTGGGCATTTCTTGTGGCATTCCAGGCAGGAGATGCACTCTTCTGCCACATCGTCGTACACTCCGAAATCGTTCTTGTTCGGAATGGATTCCATGGGACAAACCCTGTTGCACGAACCGCAATCAATACACTTGGAATTGCGGAATGGGAATATGGCTGCAAAACGATTAAACAGGGACAGGCCTGCACCTAGGGGACAGAGGACCTTGCAGAAGAAGCGCCGATGTCCCATGGCCAGCAGCACTATTCCTAACAGTATTCCCAATCGTATCCCGAGATGCAGGGGATTTGTGGTTCCGTTGATGAGCGCCCAGGGAATGGAGGATTCGATCGTGGCCACTGGGCAAAGCCTGCAGAAGTACAGAGGAAATTCTGTTGTCAGGAAGTAGGGGACAGCAAGCACGAGCCCGAACAGTACCCCATACTTGATGAATCGCGTCCAGCGAGGAAGCGCGAACTTCACGTAGGGAACCTTGTACAGCAATTCTTGAACAAGGCCAAAAGGGCACACCCACCCGCACAGAATCCGTCCCGCCACCAGGCCTACCAGAGCAATTACCCCGATGACACTGAGAGGAACAAGGGCGACCCCTGCAAATTGGCCGATAATCCCCAGGGGGCACGCAAACAAGGAGGTGGGACACGAATGGCAATTCAGGACGGGCAGGCATATAAAATGCCATTGGAATATTCCCAGATTCAAAATGGCAGCCATCGCAATCTGCACTTTTAGTCTTAGTTTCTCCACGTTCGCTTCCTTACCAACCTCTTGTACGGGGAATTATGTCTCCCGGTTTGCATTTCGAAGCGGAAGCTCCTTCGGGAGAGGAGCCTCCAAACTTCGACGCCTTTATGTCTTGCGATGGGCTACGAGAAGACGAGGGTTGGAATCCCGTCAACTTGGAGTCGCTGGACGGAATTCCTGTCTCGACTGCAACCGCGAACCGCGGTCGGATTTACAGTCAGCTTGGACAGGGCAGTCGACCTTTGAGCATCCGCAAGTCCGGATAATTGGAGATTAGTTGTCCAGTCTTGTACCTGCTGATACCCGAAAAAGTCATAGCGTTCACCATTTCCGGCTCTGTGAACGACTCCGATTGAACCTCCATCTTTTCCTTGTCCTGCTGGTACCCGGGAATCTTGATCTTGATGCCGATGTTCTTGAGCTGATCGAACTTCTCCAGGTTATCGTACACAATCATTTGGCGAAAGAACCCCCCATAGACCGTCATGACAAGGGCAAGGGTCATCAGAACTGCAAAGAAGATTTTCCGAGCCATGCTGTTTCCCGCTGCGAGCACAAATTCAAACTGATTTACCAGATCATTTCCGCTAGGGCCGATCTGTGAAGGCATTATAACCGAAATAGCATTGACCCGCCACGGTATCCGTGTCATGAGAGGAACGCGGCTGGCTTACGACACTTTCACGACATGGGGAAAATCATATGGGAGAAGGAGCCCTCTTCGTCATTTCTGCTCCATCGGGCGCAGGCAAGTCCACGTTGATCGAGCGAATTCGACCTCTGTTTCCGGGTATGCTGTACTCCGTTTCTTGCACAACGCGGCGGCCTCGGAATGGGGAAATACACGGCCGGCACTACTATTTTCTGGATCGGGAAATCTTCGAGAGTATGGTGAAACAGGGTGAGTTTCTTGAATGGAAAGAGGTGCACGGCAACTTGTACGGAACGCCCGCTGAGCCGGTAAAGCGCGCTCTGAAAGAAGGACGGTGCATGATCCTGGACATAGATGTCCAAGGAGCCCAGGATGTGTTTGCCGGAATTCCTCAAGCCGTCGGGATTTTCATCACCGTCGCGGACCTTGCCACGCTGGAAGAACGCTTGCGAAGCCGAGGCTCCGACACAGAAGAGTCCATCCGGACGCGAATGAGCAACGCGCCTGAAGAGTTGGCCCAAGAAGGCAAATTTCACTATGTCATCGTGAACGAGCAGGTGGATGAGGCAGTGGCGGAACTGGCATCTATCATTGCCCGTGAATGCAGGAAAAGAGGGCTCGAGGAGATAGGAGATTTACCGTAAGCCACGCGAGGGTAGGTGTCGGCTTGAGAGTTGGAGGCAATGGTACCGGCTAGATGCCCGACCCATCGAGAGATCGCTCCTCGAAGAATGGAACACTGGATGAAATGAGCGTAGCGCGTGGTCTCGTAGCGCCGGCATCTTGCCGGTGATCTTAGCGCGACGCGGGTCCTGCAGAGACGTGTGCGGTAGAACGGGCGTCTCGCCCGTTTACTGTGATAAAGCCGAGACCCCGTTTTGTCACCGACAGAGCTTTGTTGCGAATTGAACACGATCATGTCGGCTTTTTCAGCGACGCCATGACCGCTTCGTACGCTGCTTGGATTTCGCGGAATCGCGTGTTTGCGGATTCAACGCATTCACGAGACGCTTCGGGGGGAAGTCTGTCGGAATGACACTCCTTGACGAGAGCCCTGCGGAGGTTCCTGATCTCCTCGGGCGAAGCGGTTTCGTCACAGCCGAGAATTCGGTACGCGGTACGAAGGTCTATGGACGAGACGCTGCCCGGTTGCTGTGGGGGAGGAGTCTCGTCACGCTGCTCCGAGCCCTGAGGGTTGCGACAAGCATTGCACATACCGTCCCGCAACATGTTGGGCGAGAAGCGTATCCCGCAGCTTCTGCATGCTGTTGAGGAGGAAGCTCGAGTCGAGGAAGGCGCGTGGGCTGTGCAGCGAGCGCATAGGCCTCTTTGCAGGAAGGAAGGCGGGAGGCGTCTACCGCATCGAAGGCACGGCTCCAGATGCCGAAGCGCGTCGAGGTCGGGACGGACGAAATCGCGGTCCAAGAACTCCAGTAGATGCTCGAGAATATCTGTGGCCCGAGTGGATTGTTGGAAATAGGTGCGCCGGATTGCGTATCTATTCCTGATCCAGAACATGGCACGCTGCCCATGGTTAGAATTCCTAAGTGGTCCGTTTCCCAAATTCGGTCACGTAATCTGCCACGACGTAGGGGCACCCCTTGTGGGTGCCCAGGGCGGGCACAAGGCCCGCCCTGGGCTGTGCCATCGATGCGCTCAACACGTACCCCGCGGTGCAGATACAGTACCGTATTTGTGCCGTCGACCACTAAGTAAGTATGCCATCCACTGCTGGTAGGGTCAAGGGGATGTCTGGCGAGGGGTGCACGCTACGGGGCAGGCCGCGAGGGAGGACAGGGCCACTGGGATAAATTCGCCGCTTGTCGGTCCATTTTCTGTAAGGACCGGCTCAGGGTGTACCGTGCCGGCCGGAGAGAGACGCACGAGATGAATCGATTCTTGCTGATCACCTGCTGCTCGGCGCGATCAGAAGCTTGACGACTTCGATATGGCCATTTGCGGAGGCACAACGCATAGCGCTCACCCCGTTCTTGGTTTGGGAGCTCGGATCCGCGCCCGCAGCCAGCAGAACTTGCGCAGTTTCGAGTCTCCCTTTGCACGCGGCCTTAATCAGAGCTGTCTCGGCAGTCGAGTCTGTCGCGTTTACTTCGGCACCTTTCTCGAGGAGAAGCCGCACCACCGGAGTGTGACCGTGGAAGCTGGCACACATAAGGGGAGTGATGCCTTGCTCATTCGGGGCGTTGGGATCTCCTCCCTTCTCGATCAGGACAGCAGTGATGTCAAGAAATCCTTTGCAAGCTGCTTTTAAGAGGGCAGATTCCCTGGTGCCGTCCAGGTCTGAAACGCGTGCCCCTCGGCTCAAGAGAAGTTGAACCATTTCCAGGTGTCCGTATGCAGAGGCGCACATGAGTGCGGACACGCCGTTTGGCGCTGCCGCGTTGACGTCCACTCCCTGGTCGAGAAATAGCGTTACAATATCCCGGTGGCCGTTACAGACAGCCTCAAGAAAGGAATCCTCGTTCGCGGCGAGGATAGGGCTGGCGGCGATAAACATGGCGAGACAAATGGCCAGAACTGCGCCGACGGCTTTGTGCAACCGAAAGCGAGAGAGCATGGTGCACCTCCAGAACGGTACGTATGTGTCCAAAAGGTATGCACGAAGAGATCTGAATTCAACACCATGAAGAGGCAAAACCACGAGAGATAGAAAAATGGGAAGTGGCGAGAATTCAGAGCAAGAGAAAAGACGAACCGCGATGTTTCACGTGAAACATCGCGGTTCGTCTCATGTCCCGCAGCAAAATCCCTCCTATTTCGCCTCAGCAGGAGGTTGACCGGGCAGGGACGATCCTGCCCCCGATCCAGCACCCTCGGACTGTGTCGACGGCACCCGAGAGGTACCAGCGCTCCCCGCTCCTGAGGTGTCCCCCGAAGGTGTTGAGCTTCCCTCACCACCAGGTGCAGCAGTTGGCGACTGTCCTTCCGATGGCTGCGGAACAGCACCCTCCGGCCGTGCGCCACCTCCTGGGGTGACCGGAAGCGTCTGTTCGACCCCAGGCCGGCTCATGAGCGACCCGTCACTCACCGTGATGCTCTTGCCAGCAAAATAACTCAAGACAAAGGACGTGCACATAAACACGACCGCGGCAGCAATGGTTATTTTGCTCAGAAATGTTGTGGCGCCCGTGCTCCCAAAAACCGTTTGACTTGAGCCCCCTCCGAAAGCCGCGCCGATATCCGCTCCCTTGCCCGTCTGCAAAAGGATGATAAGGATCATGGCTATGCAGACAACAATGTGGATGACCAGGATTAATGTCCAAATCATGCTCTATGTTTTCTCCCTCGTTCAAGTGCCTTCCCGGATTATCCCAAGAAAGTCCTCCGATTTCAAGGAGGCTCCTCCCACAAGACCTCCATCAATGTCAGCGCAATCCATCAGTCCGCGGGCATTCGAGGGCTTGACACTGCCACCGTAGAGTATGCGCATGGCTTGCGATGCGTCCCTTCCAAGCAACGAGTCGAGCTCTTCTCTGAGAAACGCATGCACTTCCTGTGCTTGTTCGGGCGTGGCGGTGTGCCCTGTCCCGATGGCCCAGACAGGTTCATAAGCAATCACGAAGCCCAGTGGATCCGGAGGCCGAATCTCTCCCAAGCCGGCTCGCACCTGAGTGCGCACCACCTCGAAAGTCCTCCCCGTCTCACGCTCCTCCAACGTCTCGCCCACACAGAAAATGGGTACAAGCCCGGCCCTCATCGCTGCCATGATGCGACGGTTCACCGTGGCGTCAGTTTCCCCAAAGTGTTGTCTCCTTTCAGAATGACCGACTATGACATGGGTGCAACCTGTTGCCCTCAACAGAGGGCCCGAGATCTCGCCAGTGAAAGCGCCCTTATCCTCCCAATAGAGGTTCTGTCCAGCCACCTGAATCCCTGAACCTCTCGCGGCCTCAACGGCGGCACTGATGGACACAAAAGGGGGGGCCACGATCACTTCGCAGTTCGGCAATCCTGAGCCGATCCCCTCAACCAATGCACGAACGAGGGCCCTCGTCTCGTCCGGCGTCTTATGCATCTTCCAATTTCCCGCCATGATAGGCGTGCGGTTCATGATATGCCCTTTCCTACTGCCACTCGCGTTGTGTTCCGTCCCTTCTGTTCCCTTTCGATCTCACTGAGCCAGAGCCGCCACGCCGGGAAGCGTCTTCCCTTCCAAGAATTCGAGAAAAGCCCCTCCTCCGGTGGAAATGTACGATATTCGGTCTGCAACTCCAGCCTGGTACAGAGCCCGAACGGAATCCCCGCCTCCCACGATCGTAAATGCGGAGGAGTTGGCCACTGCCTTCGCCAATTCTACGGTGCCGTTCTTGAACGCGTCTATCTCGAAGACGCCCATGGGCCCGTTCCAGAGTATCGTGCCTGCTCCCGCAACCGACTCCCTGAACCGATCGATAGTCCGAGGACCGATGTCCAACGCCATTTCGTCCTCCGGAACCGCTCCAGCGTCCACTATTTCGGTCCGCGCCCCCTCCTTCATGTCCGGTGCAACAACGAAATCCACAGGCAAAAGAATGGCACATCCCTTCTCCTTGGCGGCCTGCAATATTTCTCTAGCAGTCTCCATGAGGTCGTGCTCCACCAAAGATCTCCCCATCTCCATGCCTTGAGCGTTGAGGAATGTATTGGCCATCCCCCCGCCGATCACAATCGAGTCCATGCGGTTCAAAATATAGGTGAGAATACCGAGCTTGTCAGAAATCTTCGCGCCACCCAAAATTGCCACCACCGGCTTCCGGGGGGCTTCCAATGCTTTCTCGAGGTTATCGAGCTCTTCCTTCAGGAGCAGCCCTGCCGCTCGCTCCCCTACAAGACCAGCTACCCCTACGGTAGAAGCGTGAGCCCGGTGCGCGGTTCCGAAGGCATCATTGACGTACACATCGACACCTGCCGCGAGCTGAGCAGCAAATTCCGGGTCGTTTTTCGTTTCTCCCGCATGGAAGCGAAGGTTCTCCAGGACGAGGACCTCCCCGTCTCGCAGCAGAGACACCGCCTCCTTCACTTTCTCTCCAATGCAATCGTCTATGAATCGGACATTCTGCCCAAGCAACTCTGTCAGCCGAGCCGCTATGGGTCGAAGGCTCATTTCGGGCCTTACCTCGCCTTTAGGGCGGCCGAGATGCGACGCGAGAATCGACCGCGCTCCCTGAGAAACAGCGTACCGAATGGTGGGCAGAGCTCTTCTGATCCTGGTGTCGTCCTTGATCGTTCCGTCCTTGTCCAGCGGAACATTGAAATCAAAACGAAAGAAGACCCGCTTCCCGCGGATATCTATATCTTTGATAGATTTGATCCCCATGGCGTCTCCTTTCAATCAGAAGCGGGACGAATCTCCCACAGCGTCCCGCGTCAGAGAACAGAGCATCCGGCCCTTTCTTGTCAGAGTCTCTCGCCGATGTGTGCAGCAAGATCTACCATTCTCGCCGAGTATCCGGACTCGTTGTCGTACCACGACAGCACTTTCACCAATCTCTTGTCGAGGCAGTACGTGGCCAAGGAATCAAAAATCGAAGAGTATTCACTATTTACAAAGTCGATACTGACAAGGGGCTCATCCACATATGCGAGCACCCCCTTCATACGTCCTTCCGAAGCCTTCTTCATTGCTGCGTTGATGTCCTCCACCGTCGCATCCGTCTTCAGAGCAGCCACGAGATCCACCAGGGATACGTTCGGCGTAGGAACGCGAATCGCCAAACCGTCAAACTTGCCTGCAAGCTCGGGAATGACCTGCCCCACCGCGACGGCAGCACCGGTGGTCGTCGGAATCATGTTCATGGCCGCCGCCCGAGCCCGACGATAGTCATTGTGAACCGTATCCAGAAGGCTCTGGTCCATGGTATAGGAGTGAATTGTGGTCATCAGGCCATACTCTATACCAAACTCATCAAACAGCACCTTCGCTACTGGAGCCAGGCAGTTCGTTGTACACGATGCGTTGGAAACGACGTGGTGGTTAATGGGATCATAGAGATCCTCGTTCACTCCCATCACAAATGTAGCGTCCACTTTCTTTCCCGGTGCTGAAATAATTACTTTCTTGGCACCGGCCTGAATGTGCTTTCCAGCCTTTTCCTTGTCGCGAAAGATCCCTGTGCACTCGAGAATAACATCAACTCTTAGATCGGCCCACGGCAGATTGAGCAAATCATCAGTAATCCGCAGCGCTCGAACCTGTTTCCCATCGATGATCAGGTTCTCCGGGTCGAAAGAAACATCTCCATGATACATCCCATGGACGGAGTCGTGCTTGAACAGAAAAGCCATGAGTTTCGCATCCATTCTGTCATTCACGGCCACGACTTCGATGTTTGGATTCTTCAATGCGCTTCGCATAACTGTGCGGCCGATTCTACCAAACCCATTAATAGCTACTCTCGTTGGCATGATATGCCTCCTTATAATAAAAAACAAAACAAAGTGTACTGGAAATCGCACCCGCAGTCAACGAACATCCATTTCTCTTCTTGCCTTTCCTGCTGCAGTCAGCTATAAGAAGTATGCTTTTGAAGCCGCAGGAGTGGCCGGCCTCACCATGGAATGCTTTGATAGCTGCAACCACCGTGTGGAAGTCAACCCGGGGGTATCACGCGTCCCGTGGATCAATGGCGGCGCCTCTATGCTTCGATTCCGGGCACTGATTACACTAGCCACGTTTGTGCTTGCCACAATGTCTTTCGCTATCCTGCCGCTCGAGGCTCTTTCCCAACAGCCTTTGCCCGCGCAGCGGTGGAAGATTACCAGCGTGAAAATATGTCGAGGGGCCGGCGGACAAGTGCTTCAATCTATTCAGGCGATCGGTGCGTATCCAGTCTACACCTTTTTCATTCCCCGTCCCGTCTGGACCGTAAACGGGTCGGTAGTGGACACGAAGCCGGTTTATCACAGCGGAAAACTCATAGCGTTCGAGCTCTACGACGCGGCGTCCAAGCTCAATCCCGGAACCAAGAATACGATAAAATTTGCACTTCCGGATCACGCCGGTTCCATTGTTTTTCTTTACGACCACTCGCAAATACCCCCCGGAGAATGCTACGAGTTCTTCTGAAGAAGCTTCGGCCGCGTCAGGCCTACCTCATCCCAGGAATGCAGGCTGGAATCCACCGGAACGAGGTACTGCCATTCCCCCAGAATGCACGCTGGAAAGCGTGCACTACATGGCATTTCCAAACATTCTGCGTGTGGGGTAATCCCGTGCTCCGAAGAATTCCAGCCTGCTATTCCACAAACGTGGGGTAGCCTTTCAGGCTGCCATCTTCCTGGAATGCACGCTGAAAAGTCTGCACTACCCGCGTGTACTGCACCCGAATTCAAGGCCTATGGCGGGCATTTCGCGCATATTGATTTGAACAGGGTCGTGCTCAGATAACGGTCACCCCGGTCGGGAAGAATGCATACAACTGTTCCAGAAGAAAGCTCCTTGCTAACCTGAATGGCTCCGTACACGGCGGCGCCGGCGCTCATGCCCACAAAGATCCCTTGGGTTAGGGCAAGCCACCGGCACGTATCGTACGCCTGGTCGTCATTCACATTAATGATATGATCGATCCTGCGAGGGTCGTAGATCTTGGGCACTATAGCCTCTTCCATGTTCTTGAGGCCTTGAATCGCGTGCCCCTTCACCGGCTCGATTCCAACAATCCGGATCGCGGGGTTGTATTCCTTCAGTCGCTTGGAAACTCCCATTATGGTACCAGTGGTTCCCATTCCCGCGACGAAAATGTCTATCTCACCACGCGTCTGTTCGATGATTTCAACGCCGGTGGTCATGTAATGCGCTTCCACATTGTACGGATTCTCGAACTGGTTCGGCATGAAATACTTGTCAGACTCCTCGTGGAATATTTCATGAGCCCGCCGAATCGCTCCATCCGTGGCCTCACAACCATTGGTCAGAATCAACTCCGCACCAAAAGCTCTCAGGGTGTTCCGCCTTTCCAAGCTTACGCACTCGGGAAGGGTCAACAAGCAACGGTATCCCTTACTGGCCGCCACCATGGAAAGGCCGATGCCCGTATTCCCCGAAGTGGGCTCGAGAATAGTTCTGTCCTCACTCAGGAGCCCCTCCTGCTCAGCCTTTTCAATCATGTACAGCGCTACGCGATCTTTAACCGATCCACCGGGGTTGTTTCCTTCCAGCTTCCCCAGTATGCGGACGTTGCCGCTACCCTCCGGATAGGCGATTTCCACCAGAGGAGTATTTCCGATGAGACTCAGGATGCCCTTGCAGTGGCGCGGCCCCCCCTGGTGCAAGGCTGAATCGAAAGATTTCCCAACGTTTGCTGGGTGAGACTCGGGTGCATTCATGGTTTTCGTCGGCTCCGAACAAACAAATGTCTAAGGGTAGCGTATCCCCTTGTGTCGATCATTTACCAAACTTTATTATGTATCATTTTGAGCTATCACGTGGCAAGATATTTCTCATGGAAATGGTAAACATTACCCTCCCTGAACTAACGTACCAGCCTTCCTCGGTCCGCCTTGGTTCTTCCCATTCGGCAGCCTCTCGGTATCAGGGAGCCCACTTTGCCGCTCGTATCGACTTGTCTTTTTATCATCAGCATGATATGGGGATTTCTTAACAAAGACTTGCGCAGTCACCACTGCGGCAGGGGAATAACTATGAATTCAACGACCATCCTGACGATCGACCCCCATATGACCCTTCAGAGGGATACCTACGAATCCCCCGAGCAGCAATCATGCGAAAACCCGAATTCACCGCACGAAGAATCGTCCCAGAGTCTGGAGCACGTACCCGAGACCGCCGATCGCTTCGGGTGCGAAGACGCTGTTATTATCCCCGTACCCCCGGACATTGACTCTCTCATAAAGTCATTCGAAATGATCTTTCAACTGCAACAACGTTCCGAAGAAATTCGCTACCTTTTGGAGAAGATAGACCACGTCCTTCTTACTTCACGATCGGCTTCAGATCTTGCTCTCCGAATAGTCAAGATCCTGAAAGAAGAATTCGACCTGGCAGCAGTCCAGATCCTTTTCAGAGACGACCATCCCATAGCATCCAAATTTGCGTGGGGCACACCCGTCGGAGTGGGACTCATCCCTCCCGATCTGATGGATGCGGAAGAGCTCTTTTCGGAAGACCCATTCGTGCTCGACGACCCCTCCGGGCCACTCGCCCACAGCCTATTTGGCGATCCTGCATTGCCGCTGTCTTCCGCGACAGTAGCCACGTTGAGCGCAAATGGCCACGAACTGGGCTTGCTCTGCCTCGGGAGCAGCGACCCAGGCCGCTATTGGTGCGGCATGAACACCGAGCTGATTGCCTCGCTGGCAACCAAAATCTCGCTGGGCATACTTAACGCGTGGGACCACGAAACCCGAATGCGTGACGCTCTTCTAGCACGTGGAGAGGGCCCATACACGGAGGCGTTCTTTCTGGAGTACCTTCAAAAGGAGCTCAATCGTTCATGGCGGACGCTGACGCCGTTTTCGCTCATGGCACTTGAATGGCACCCTCACGCGGAAGGTTGCAGTCCGGCCAGAGAGCAGGTGGTTGCACTTGTTCAGAGCAACCTCCGCTCGGAAGACATCGTGGCTGAAAGCGAGTCGGGAAAGCTATGGGTTCTCTTGCCCCATACCAATATCGAGCATGCCAAGGCCGTTGGGGAGCGCCTTTCGGACCGGGTCAGGGAAGAGCTCCAGCACCGGGGGGTTCTCTCCGCCGGAATCACACAGTTCTCCCGGTACGCAGGCGTAGCATCCGCGCTTCTCAGACAGGCTGAGCGAGCCCTCGCTGAAGCCCGCGGTGCCAACGACTCCCCCGTGGTAGCCCATCCCCTCGACGAAGTCATTTCATGATGCGTGCACCATATCCCAGCACGCGTTGGCCTCCCCGTGTTCAGATTGCTGGAGTATCGAGCCTGGAAGAAGCGCTTTTCTGTTACAGGACAGGCGTAGAAGCCCTCGGATTCACTCTGGAGCTTCCCACAGGAATCCATGACGGTTTGACGCGCCAAGCAGCCGCGCAGATCATCGAGGCCCTTCCGAAGGGGATCCTGCCTGTGGTCATTACGTACTTGGGCACAGCCCAAGACGCATCGGCACTGATCAAAGAGACGCGCTGCCGGGCAGTACAGTTCCACGGAGCGATTAGCCCCGACGAGGTCCGTCGTTTTCGAGATCTACTCCCCGAAGTCAGAACTATCGGCAGGGTTACCGTCTCAAGCTCCGCCGCTATCGCCGCTGCACGTCAGTTCGCTCCCCCAGAGTGGGATGCAATCATCCTCGACTCTATCGATCCTCGTACAGGGCAAATCGGCGCCACGGGATTGACCCACGATTGGTCGATCAGCAGAGCGATAGTGGAGGTAGTCCGAATCCCCGTGATCCTGGCGGGAGGGCTCACCCCCGACAACGTGGAGGAAGCCATAGCCCTAGCCCGTCCCGCCGCTGTGGATGTCCACACCGGAATTGAGAATCCCGACGGCACGAGATCTTTCTCCAAGATTCACGCGTTTACCAAGAAAGCCCTGCAAGCCCTGAGCCGCTGGTCGGTAGCCGAGCCTGGAGGGCACCCAAACGCGGACAGAACAGCATCGCCCACGGACAAGATTACGTGACTCCGGGGGGCTCCCCGGGAGCCTTCCTGACGAATCGAGGCTCCCGTAAGCCCTGAGAGAATGGGCAAGTCAGAAACGGGGGATCACACGGATTCGACTGCCTTCACCGAAGGAACTCTCTCCTTGAGTACTCGTTCAATGCCCATTTTCAACGTCATTTGACTCATAGGACACCCACCGCAAGCTCCGGTCAGCCGAACCTTCACAGTCCCATCGTCGGTGACATCGATCAATTCACAATCACCGCCGTCGGCCTGTAGCTGGGGACGGACCGTATCGAGGGCGGCCTGGACTTCTTCTCTCATGTTCTAGCTCCTTTCGGATATGACGTAAACGTATGTGAGGACCTTATCACACAATAAGCAGATACGAGAGAAGAAACAAGGCGTACGGGGGCCCGGTTGGTCACTGGGCCAAAAAGGGGGTCCCGACGCGGTAGTAAGCACCCGTGGTACATGCATTTAGCGCATGCTTTTCAGCCTGCATTCTTTGGAAATGGCAGCCTGAAAGGCTACCCCACATGGAGAGGATACATGGGAAGGCCGTTAAGTGCCCGCATGTAGTGCAGGCTTTTCGAAAACGTCTCAAAACTCGAAACACACCAAAAATCGTAGCACGATTGAGCGTCCATGCGTGGAAAGGCACCCTCACCCCAACCCTCTCCCAGAGGGCGAGGGGGCTGAAAGAATCCCCTCTCCCCCGCTCCGGGGGAGAGGGACAGGGTGAGGGGGTGTGCCACGATTATCACGGACTGCCGGCTTTCGAGACACTTTCTTTCAGCCTGCATTCTTTGGAGATGGCAGCCTAAAAGGCTACCCCACATGGAGGGATAGCAGCCTGGAACCCGGTGTTTGTGAGAAATGGCTTGACAAGGACGTACTGGTTCAGTACACAGAGATTGCGAACGAACCGGTCAGTCATTTATCAACGACTGACCATTGTGTTTTTTGTGAGGAAACCGTGAAAATACCATTCGACAAAGAAATACAGGATGTTATCACCAGAACAAAAACCCACAAAGACACCTTCGCCGTGCCCGAGCTCGTCGCAATCCTCGACCATGCCCTCCAACGATCCGCCGCATCAGACCTCTCCCCCGAAGAGGTCATCCTCAGGTTTGTCGAAAACGCGTCCAAAGCTCTCCTTGCTTCTCCCATATATTCGGACACTCTCATGCGAGAGCTTTATCGCAATGTCCTTAAGACTGCAAGCGCCCACAATGTCCCTCGAGAGACTCTCCTCGAGGATCTCCTCTTCCTCAGCCTGAAACAGGGACCCGAACCCCATGACAAGAAGCGCAAGAAGCACAAAGACGCGAGAAGCCGGATACTTCAGGCTGCCCTCGCAGAGTTTTCCGAGCGCGGATACCACGCGTCAACAATAGATTCTATCGCAGACCGAGCGGGAATAGCCAAAGGAACCGTATACCGATACTTCAAGACCAAAGAAGCGCTCTTTCTCGCGCTCAAAGAAGATACCATGTCCGAATTTGTGGACCTAGCTAGGCAGGATTTGAGTCAAGAAGATGATATCCTTAATATAATCGAGCGCGTAATCAGAATGTATCTCGCCTTTTTCGAGAACAATTCTGCTTTCTTCAAAGTAATCATTCAAGAACACAAAGAATTCGGAACAGAATTCTCCGAAAAGTTCATCAACGAGCTTATTCTGGCGTTGCCAGGACTGAAAAGACGCTGCTGGAAGGCTTCTCGCAGCGGACGTCTGAAACAGATGAATTACTTCACCGTGTTTTACGGCATCATCGGCTTTTTGAACGGAGTCATTCAGAAGTGGCTCCACGAAGGCGGAGAGGGTTCTCTGGTGGCCGAAGTCGATACGGTCATCGAAGTTCTGTTCTACGGATTCGTGGTTCAGCCCCAAGCCGGAGAAAAAGCAAACTCATTGAAGGTGATTTCATGAAATCATTTGATTGCGTTGGAGTCGAAATTCCTATTCTCTACATTAATCCACCGTACAACGCCGACTCTCGTATCATGTGCAGGGTTTCCCAGGCCGGCGGGCTTGGGATCGTGGATCATGTGACCGCAGGGCCTGCACGCTTTACGGTACCAGCTCATACACCGCACGGGGTCCGACTTGGTCTCGAAGCGCTTCATGATCGGTCCTGGCAACCCGACGAGAAGTTGGCTGTGCTCCCACTGGAGAACTGGGAGGTCGTGTCGACTCTGGCATCTCAATCCCTTAACGGTATTCCAGTGCCGGTCTTCGTGGAAGTGGGAAACCGGCGACAAGCTGTTGCCGCAATCAATGCGGGAGCGAGTGGACTCATTGCACGGGGAAACGAAGGTCCAGGATGGGTGAGCGAAACTAGCGGTCTCGTACTTCTCCAGGAGATTATCGATCTCTCGGAGCTTCCCGTATTTCTCCAGGGAGGAATCAGCCCCAGAACCGCGCGAGCAGCTATTGCCGCGGGCGCCGCAGGAGTTGTGCTCGACGTCCACTTCACTCTCGCGGAAGAATCTCGTCTCCCTGAGAACCTGAAAGGATTCCTCTCCTCGTTGTCCTTTCCCACCACCACGCTTCTTGCAGAGGGAAGGGCGACAGCTCTCCGCGTCTATTCCCGAATAGGGACCAGAATGGTCCGCGAGCTTCGCAAAATCGAGGAGACGCTATCGGACGATGAACGGGACGCGTACGAGGAGCGCCTCTCGATGGCTTTAACAGCACCGTGCGCGAACCCGGATTCCGATGAAGCGCTCCTGCCTCTTTCAGAGGACCTGGCAACAGCGGCAAAACTGGCTCGGGAGTACGGCGACACTCGAAGCATTGTTCAGGCGTTTTCGAAAACCATGGCAGAACTTGAGGGTCCCTGGCCGTTCACAGAGGATTCGCCTACCGCACGGGATCATGGTACCCGCTTTCCGCTCGTTCAGGGGCCAATGGCGCACGTGAGCGATAACCCCGAATTTCTCCGTGCGGTCGCATCCGCGGGCGCCTTGCCCTTTCTGGCTATGGGCAACATGCCTCGACCCATTGCAGAGGAAGCTCTGGCGCTGGCATCAGAGAAAACAAGGGGGCGGTTTGGTGTAGGACTCATAGGGCTTGAGGTCAATCGGGCGTGCTATGAGGCTCACCTGGAGTCAATGAAGAAGAACCCACCTCCATACGCGATACTTGCAGCAGGTGGGCCGGAGCTTGCTAGACGGATCGAAGACAACGGGACCGCGTGCTATCTCCACTGCCCTGCGCCCTCGATGCTCTCCGAAGGGCTCAAAGTGGGACTTCGGAGGTTTGTGTTCGAGGGGTGCGAGTCCGGGGGTCACATAGGGACGTTGAGCAGCTTGAATCTCTGGTCGGCCAATCTGGACGAATTGCAGGAAGCCTCCCGAAACGGTCTCGATCTGAAGGAAGTGACGGTGCTTTTTGCAGGCGGAATTGCATCGAGCCGGGCCGCAGCCTTTGTCGCAGGTCTTGTTTCGGATCTGCCAGGACTCAAGGTTGGATTGCAAATGGGGACCGCATACCTTGCCACAGCGGAGGCTGTCTCCACATGTGCGATCACCCCTACTTATCAGCAGCTCACCCTTGAAAGCGACAGAACCGTGGTCATCGGAAGGACCGTGAACACGCGCGCACGGGCCGCGGGCTCCCCCATGGCCTCAAAGCTGATCGATCGGGAGCTCGACCGAATTAAGAGTGGCATTTCTCTGCGAGAGCGAAAAGAACAGTACGAAAAGGACAATCTGGGCGCGCTTAGGCTGGCCTCGAAGGGGTGCGCCATTGACCCGAGCACCGCGACCTTTGACTGTCCGGTATTCTGTGACCTTCCGCCTGAGGAGCAGCTTCAAAGAGGACTGTACCTCATGGGGCAGGTGGTGTCTGTTTTGGACAGAGTCGAGAAAATAGAGGATCTGCATGCCCGGATCATCGAAGGCGGGCGCGCGGTATTCGAGGCTTCGACAAGACCGCGGGAGACCGCGCAGAAAGTTGAGGAAAAAATTCTCCCGGGAGCTGGGGCGAGCGCGGAGGTCGAAATGCAGCGTGAGCCTATCGCAGTGGTTGGCATCGGAGTCCGGTTGCCGGGCTCCAATTCAGTCGCAGGCTTCTGGCAGCAGATCCTGGAGGGGAGGAGCGGAATAGTCGAGGTGCCGGAAGATCGCTGGGAAAACAAGGCATTATACTACGATCCCGATCCCAAGGCTCCCGATAAGTCGTACAGTTGTATTGGTGGCTTTGTCCAAGATTTCACGTTCGATCCTCTCAAATACCGAATTCCCCCCGCTGTTGCCAAGAAGATGGACCGAACCCAACAGATGGCGGTTACCTGCGTCGCGGACGCATTGGCCGACGCGGGGCTCAGTCCTGACGAGCTTAAGGGCCGAAGGGTTGGTATCATTCTGGGCAACAGCATGGGGGGAGAGACCACGGATAAGTACGCGGCGCGAGTCCTGTTTCCCAGGACCTTGACCTGCCTTCAATCTGTGCTGGAGGACGCGAACGTTGACGAGCAGACACGGGCAAGGCTCCTCGAGGAATACCGCGCCCGGTACCTAGAGCATCTTCCCGACATCACCGAGGATTCGCTACCAGGGGAACTGGCAAACGTGATCTCCGGCCGGGTGGCAAATGTCTTCAATCTGGAAGGACCCAATTTTACCGTTGATGCCGCGTGCGCTTCCTCTATGGCGGCCGTGATGAACGCGGTGAACGCATTGAGAGAGGGCCGAATCGATTTTGCCATCACGGGGGGCGTAGACGCTGCCATGGGTCCAGCCTCTTTCGTGAAGTTTTGCAAGATTGGAGCACTCTCTCCGGACGGAAGCAGGCCTTTTGACGAAGGCGCGAATGGATTCGTGATGGGAGAAGGCGCTGGGGTGCTGATTCTCAAGCGGCTTTCCGATGCGGTACGCGACAATGACAGGATCTATGCGACGATCATCGAGGTTGGATCCTCATCGGATGGGAGAGGAAAAGGTATAACCGCACCGAACGCTGCCGGTCAGGAACGCGCGGTCCGAGCATGCTACGATGCAGCGGGAATCGATCCAACAACCGTGGGACTTATCGAGGCCCACGGTACCTCCACGCCCGTTGGAGACAGGACCGAGTTGGCCACGCTGGACGGCTTCTTCAGATCTTTTGGAGCTGCTCCCGGCTCTGTGGGAATAGGCTCGGTCAAGTCCCAGATCGGTCACCTGAAGGCAGCAGCCGGAGCAGCGGGTATCGTGAAGGCAGCCCTGGCTCTGTACCATCGTATTCTGCCGCCCACAATAAACGTTACTCGTCCGAACTCGTGCATCCAATGGGAGACTTCTCCACTAGCCCTCTTGGTAGAGCCCAGGCCGTGGAATACTCCCCCCGGAATTCCCCGACGAGCGGGTGCAAGCGCGTTTGGTTTCGGCGGAACCAATTTCCATGTGCTCCTGCAAGAGCACGTGCCAGGACTACGGGTCGTTCCCGGCCGAAAGAAGGAGGAATCCCCAGTCGTTTTCAATCCTCCTCCATGGCCTAAGCCTCCGACTATGGCTGTCGAAGGGGAGTTGTGGCTGCTGGCTGCTTCCGACACTGCCGATCTGGAGGCGAAGGCAAAAGGCCTCATGGAAGAACTCAGCAACGGACGGGTCGCTTCCCTGGCCCGCGACTATGGTCGGATCCCGCCCCATTCGACCGTTCGTGTGGGCTTTGCAGCAGCGGACGCGGAGGATGCCCGCAAGAAGCTGTCTCTCTTGCTGGATGCGATGAGCCACCCAGAAAAGAAAGCGGCCCTCCGGGCTCGAGGTATACACATCTCAGAGGGGTCAAAAACAAATGCACAGGCGGGTGTGGCTCTTCTCTTCCCAGGACAGGGCTCCCAGTATCCGTACATGCTCCGGGATCTCGCTGAGCGATTCCCTGTGGTGGCACAGACGTTCGAAGAAGCTGACAAGATCCTTGTCTCTCTCGGCCTCCCCAGCGCCACCTCCATAACCTTTCCCACCCAGGAAGAAGCCGCGAACGCTCAGTCTGCAAAGGCTGACCCCATGCGGGACACCCAGATCCTCCAGCCTCTGATTTTGACTGCCGATACGGCCATCTTCCGTCTGCTCCAGCAAATCGGCATCAAGCCTACTGCTGTGGCGGGACACTCCCTCGGGGAATACGCCGCATGTGTCGCAGCGGGGGTGTTCTCGTTCAGGGACGCTCTCGAGGCGGTAGCGGTCCGAGGCAGGGAAATGTCCAAGGTGAGCATTGCAGATCCGGGCCTGATGATGAGCATCCCAGCAGACGCACGCCTGGTGGAAGAAGTACTCGCCCAGGTTGACGGTTACGTGGTGGCAGCCAACAAGAACTCCCCGAAACAGACCGTAATTTCCGGCCAGACCCACGCAGTGAAGAAGGCTGGCGAGCTCTTCGCAGCTCGCGGCCTCGAAGGCGTCCTGCTCCCGGTGTCCGCAGCCTTCCATTCTGGAGTCGTGGCGCCCGCACGGGAGCCCTTCATGCGGACTCTGGAAAAACTGACCGTGAACCCTCCTACGATCCCTGTGCTTTCGAACGTTAC
The DNA here is from genome assembly GCA_040753915.1 of Thermodesulfobacteriota bacterium. Taxonomy (GTDB): domain Bacteria; phylum Desulfobacterota; class Desulfomonilia; order Desulfomonilales; family Desulfomonilaceae; genus JBFMDN01. The sequence continues at coordinate 43,365 of JBFMDN010000039.1, forward strand.
TGGCGATTTCTACCCCGTAGGACCGGCGGCTCCGTCGAAGATTCGCGACCTACTCGGCAAACAGTTTGCTGCGCCGGTAGAATGGGTTAAATCTTTGCGCAAGATGTACAGCGAAGGAATCAGGATTTTCGTTGAATGCGGTCCCAAGCGAGTGATGACAAATCTTACCATTGACACGCTGCCGGCCGACGTCTTGGCCCTTCCCACCAATCATCCCAAGAAGGGCGGAGTTGCCCAGTTTCTTGAGGCTGCAGCCGCACTTGCGGCAGAAGGTTTGCCTATCGATTTTTCCTCTGCCGAGCTCCTTGAGAACACTGGGAAACTGACGGCCCCGAGACAACCCGTCCCCTTGACGGTGGTCCCCGAGAGGCCTCAGCCTCAGCCTCCTGTCCCGACACAAAGCATTGCGACGCACCCGCTGGAGCAGTTGCTTGATGACGAGCTTAGAGAGATCGCGGCAAAAGCGGAATTTACCCGATTCCTGGAATTCCAGGCTGACCCCATCCGCGATCTGGTGAAATCCGGCTTCAAATCCTGGGTCAAGAAAGTGCTCCCATTGGAACGAACCGTGAAGCACGTCGAGTCCGAGGGGATGAACTTCAAGCCCGTGGTTTTCAGCGGTGTGTCTGCTGGACTGCCCAGTGACGAACGTTTTCCATTCGATCATGAAGTCCTGGACGATTTACTGCTCGGCCGGAACTTCATAAAGCGGGTACCGGACGATGCCCGGCTGGAGATGCTCGAAAAGAATGTGGAGCGGCTCCTGAAGGGACCTAAGGGGGAAGTAGAGATTCAGGCAGTGGAAGATACGTCGGGGGTGATCAAGCTCGCCGGCTTTTTCAGCGAAGAGGAAATCATTGAGCAATATGGCATTGACGAGAGACTTGTCCGGGCCATGGATGTTACCACCAGGCTGGCTGTGGCCGCGGGAATAGAGGCATTGCGCGACGCCGGTATTCCGCTGCTCCTGCAGAAACGCACAACGAGCATAGGCCACGAGCTTCCCGACAGTTGGGCGCTCCCTCCGTCCATGAGGAAAGAGACAGGGGTGATCTTTGCGTCAGCTTTTCCTGGTATGGCGTCGCTCGCGGATGAAGTGGCCCGTGGTACTGCGTCTCGGTACGGGTCGGGAGCGAAACGGCGACTCATCGACTTCTATACAGGACTTCTGGAGAGAATCCGAGACGATCGCGAACGGGAACGGATCACCAAATGGTTTACCCAGGAGTTCAGTCGCTTGAGCCCGGACAACCCGGACGAGATCTACTCCTTTAACCGGGATTTCCTCCTGCGAGTAATGAGTGGTGGCCAGGGGCAAATTGCCCAATTGATCAAGGCCCAGGGCCCGAATACCCACGTTGATGCTGCGTGCGCCAGCACGACTCAGGCAATCCTCATGGCGAGAGACTGGATCCGTACCGGTCAAGCGAAACGGGTCCTGGTGGTAGCAGCGGACGATGTAGCGGGGAAAACTCTCCTACCGTGGATCGGTTCAGGATTCCTGGCCATGGGAGCTGCCACCACCACAGGAAACGTCACTGAAGCTGCTCTGCCTTTCGACGATCGAAGGCACGGTTTGATACTCGGATCCGCAGCGGTGGGATTTGTCCTTGAGCGACAAGACCTCGTGGAACAGCGCGGTATGGAACCCATTGCGTCAATAGAAGTGGGGCTAACCGCAAACAGCGGATTCCATGGTACCCGGCTCGACGTGGAGCATATAGCTCGGACCATGGAAGAATTGGTCGAGAAATGGGAGCGGCAGACTGGGCGATCCCGCAGCGACCTGGCCAAGGATCTGCTCTTCATGTCGCATGAAACATACTCTCCGAAGCGCGGAGGCAGCTCCGCAGCCGAGGTGAGAGCACTAAGAAAATCTTTCGGCGACAATGCCACTCGCATTCCTATTGCCAACAGCAAGGGTTATACAGGCCACACCATGGGTGTGGGTGTGGAAGATGTCCTCGCGCTCAGATGCCTGCAGAAAAGGATGCTTCCTCCAATCCCGAACTTGAAGCAACCTGATCCGGAATTCTCGGATATGAATTTGAGTCGAGGGGGTCCGTGCGACGCTTCGCACGTACTGAGGCTGGCAGCGGGCTTTGGCTCACAGATCGTGATGGCTCTTTACCGAATAATCAGCAGAGAAGAGAACCGTATCGCGGACCTTGGTGCTCATAGGAATTGGCTCCAGGAAGTGACGTCGTATCCGGACCCGGTTGTATTCGTCGAGAATCGAACTCTCAAGGTGCGGGAACGTGAGGAGCGTAGAGACACGGAAGCCCCGGCCGCGACTGCTCATAGAGGCAACGGAACGGTACCTTCGGAACGTTCGGCACAAGGGCAGGGAGCCGAGCAGGTCAGATCTGCAATCCTAGCCCTCCTGGCCAACAAGACGGGGTACCCGCCCGACATGTTGGATACGGGTTTGGATCTCGAGGCAGATTTGGGGATCGACACGGTGAAGCAGGCTGAATTTATTTCCGAAGTCCGCGAGAAATTCGGTATTCCCCGAATCGAGGGCCTAAAAATAGCCGACTTCCCAACCATCGAGCACATAATCGGCTTTGTACGGCAGCACACGGAAAGGGCTGAGCCTGCTTCCTACGAGGTGATCTCAACTGTACCCTTGGGTGCGCAGGCCGTCAGCGGAGAAGAAGTGCGGGAGAAGATCCTTTCGCTCCTTTCGCGGAAGACCGGATATCCAGCAGATATGTTGGACACGGGTTTGGATCTTGAGGCAGATCTGGGGATTGACACGGTAAAACAGGCTGAGTTTATCTCAGAAGTGAGGGAAGCATTCCAAATCCCTCGCATTGAAGGCCTGAAGATAGCCGATTTTCCGACGATCGAGCACATCGTAGGATTTGTGCTCGAACGAACCCAGTCAACAGGAAATCAGGCGGAGCCGGTCCCAACTGTCGCTGTCGATTCTCAGTCGTCATCCTCTGACGTAAGGGAACGAATTCTTGGCTTGCTCGCCGGAAAGACAGGATATCCTGTGGACATGCTCGACCCAGAGCTGGACCTCGAGGCAGACCTCGGAATCGATACCGTGAAGCAGGCTGAGTTCATTACCGAAGTCCGAGAGATGTTCGGTATCCCCCGTATCGAAGGTTTGAAGATCGCGGATTTCCCCACCATTAACGACATTATTGCCTTCGTGGAAGAAAAGATCCAGTCCCAGACAGAGCAAGAGCAGCCGGCAGAGCAAGAGCACAAGGGGCCGTCTCCCCAGATAACCGCTGACGAAGTCAGGATGTTTGAGGCCAGACTGGTTATGCTCCCTGATTCGGCCGCAATATCCCCCCCGGAAGTGGATCTGGTCCTCGTGGCAGGTGGCTCGGACAATCTTGTCGAGGAAGTGGAGAGAAGCCTGGCCGCTCTCGGTTACCCTGCTATCTTGCGATGCTCAGCCGGTTCGCTCCCGGAAAACCTTCCTACGCGAGTAGGCATTGTCAACCTCCTGCCCATGGATATCGATCCTGCAGCGGTAAGAAGCACGCTCGAGCTCTACCTTTCGCTTGCGAGGACCTATGAGCAGGGGCCTGCATTCTTGGTTACCGCTGTGTCTGAGGATGGAGCGTATGGATTCGAAGATCCGCAGCCCCTGGGATATCTGGCCGGCGAGATCTCTGGAGCGACAAAATCGTTTGCCAGGGAATACCCGGAATGCCGGATCCGCATGTTGGATCTTCACCCAGATATGGACGATGGCACCCGCGGCAAAACGATCGTAAGAAGCCTAGTTGAGGCATGGCCTTTGGAGACGGCAGTCGCCAGTGATGGGGCGCGCCGAGCTGTGAGGCTTGTTCCTGATATCGAGAAGCTGCCCGAAGTGGGCGTAGAGGCAGGGGACGTGGTACTCGTGAGCGGCGGTGGCGGCGGGATAACGGCTGCCTGCATCCGGCATCTGGCGGAGCATCAATCTTCGCTCACTTTTGCCATTCTCGACCTCACGCCGATCTCAAACAGAGCCGAGCAGCTCGCTTCGTTCGGTGACCGTGAATGGGAGCAGGAGAAACACAGGATCATTGAACGATTCAAACGAGACGGTAAGGCTCCCACCCCTGTAACGGTGAATCGAGAGCTGGGGCGATTGAGAGCTGAAGCGGATGCGTTCCGGAACGTGCAAAAGCTTCGGTCCCTCGGTGCTGAAGTGATTTATCGATCCGTGGACATTCGCGACGGACAAGCGGTCGCTCACGCGGTTCAGGAAGTGGCAGAAATTTGCCGCCGGGTTGACGTCGTCATTCACGCGGCAGGAATAGACATAAGCCGTGCACTGCGCAGTAAAACCCTGGAAGAGATCGAGCGGGTGATCTCCGTCAAGGTGGAAGGTATGCGTCGTCTGCTCGAGGCACTTCAAGAGAGCCAGTTGCTCCCGCGGCGGATCGTGGGATTTGGAAGCGTGTCCGGACGATTCGGGAATCTCGCGCAGATCGATTACTCAGCCGCGAACAATGGTTTGGCTCATTTGCTACGGTGGGCGGACAATGTCATGGGGACCCGTGCCTCCGTCATAGACTGGGCCCCGTGGTCAGAGATTGGAATGGCTGTCAGGGGAAGTGTCCAACAGACCCTCGAATCCGCTGGAATCGACTTTGTCACACCGCAGAAAGGTGTGCAGTTCCTGGCCCGAGAGCTCGGGCGATACACGGGTTCCAGGGAATTCATGGCCGCAGGCAGACTCGGGCCCTTCGCCGTCGATGCGTTCGAGGGGATTGAGTCTGGAGTACCGTTTGCACGAAGCGTCGCCGGCCAGTCTTCAGAGGTTGTTGCGCTGGTGCCCGGTCATTACGTGAAGGTGAAAGTCGCGCTGAGCCCGTCCCATCCTTTGCTAAACGATCACCGGATCGATCGGGCTGCTGTCCTGCCCGGAGTGGGCGGAATGGAGATCATGCGGGCATCTGCAGCTCTTATCGATCCTGGCGCGGTTGACGGGTCCTTCGAGGATGTGAAGTTTCACAGCCCGCTGAAGATTTTCAAGGATCAGCCCTTCGAAGCCGACGTAGAAATAGTTAGGATGGATACCACAAACGAACGCACTCGTTACCTGGGGCGAATTTCTTCCTGGTTTGTTAATCCGGTTGGACAGAGGGTCGGCTCCCCCCGGCTGCATCATGAGTGCAAGATTGTCGTCGGTGCGGCGGACCGTACTGAGCCCATCAAGCTCGATAGGTGGGATCGGTCTGTCTGGATCGGAGACCGAGACATATACAAGATATTCTTCCACGGACCCGGTTTTCAATTCCTCGATTCGGTTCTTCTGCAGGGAGACGGTCCAGGAGTCCGTTTCCGTTATCACGATACCGAGCATCGAAGCTCCATGTTTGCAGACATGGTTCCTGGATCCATTGAAGCGGCTTTCCAAGCTGCTGCAGCATTCGGGATCGAGTCGCGAGGGATAATGACTCTGCCCGTAGGAATAGGCAAAGCGGTCGTTCATCAGAGGAGCTCGATCCCTATGGAGGGGGAGCTTTCTCTCAATCGGGTCGACAACAGCGAGGGGACGGAAGGGAGGACCATTCTTGTTTTCGACGGTGTGGTGAAAGATTTCGCGGGGGATGTGATCATCTCCCTTCATGGGGTGGAAATGATGGAGCTTACTTCCACCGAAGGGTTTCCCGGTCGCATCTTCGAGGAGATCGTATCGGTGAATGAAGTGGCCGATTGCCTCGAGCAGGACCGTTCCACGTTTATAGCGGAGAACATGACCGAGGAGGAAGCGCGCCTGCTCTCGGAGAAAGTCGTTCCGAAACGGGCTGCTGAATGGGCCGCGGGAAGAGCCGCGGTCAGAAAATGTCTGGAGAGGCTCCTTGCGACAGCGGGTTCGTCCCATCTGGGGGGGGAGATCCGCATTGTGCAGGACGAACAGGGTAAGCCGATAGCCGAGCTTTCGGGACAGCCGGGAATTCAGATTGGCGAGGTGTCTCTGTCACACTCCAATGGCATAGCCATGGCCATGGCCGGGCTTCCTGGGGAATTTCGTGGGATCGGCGTGGACGTGGAAAAGATAGAGTCCCGCAGCGAGGCGTGGGCGGGGGATTATTTTTCCGAAGAAGAGATAGTCTCCGCCGGCAACGGAGACCGGCGCTGGGCCCAGCTCACAAGAATGTGGTGCCTCAAGGAAGCGGCGCTCAAGGCACTGGGGATAGGCCTTCGTTTCGATTTAAAGGATATCCGGGTTGCGTCTCTGGATTCCTCGGGACGGGCGGTCTTGGAATTCAGAAACGAAGTGGCCCGGTATATGGAGAAGCTAGGATGGCATGGCATGGAAGCGAGGGTGGATGAACGAGACGGTCTAGCAGTAGCCCGGGTGCTGTTCAGGAATTGAAAAACCAGGCGGAGGCCCTTGGGGACACAAAGGTCTTCCCCTCACCGGCAGGAATGAAAATCGCAAGGAGATCCTCGTGACCCCAAGAGTCATCGCGCTCATCGTACTCGCCGTAACCTATCTTGTGATTGTAGCTCAAAACACAGCGGCCACAAGCTTTCAACTATTCTTCTGGGAGATCTCCCTTCCACGGGTAATCCTGATGACCCTGATGGCCCTATTTGGATTCGTGGTGGGGTACGCAGTGGGCAAATTGGGTCATTCCAGGGGGGAAGGTGCCGAGCCGTAAGTGACTCTCCCCTCAAATGGGCCTTTACTCGCACCACTCCTCTTGCCGGAGCTCTAACTTCATTGGGATTGGAGCCAATCCATCCTTCCCCTTGAAAGGGTTCCGCTACCTTGATAGCTTGTTCCCATCTACCGAAAGAGGAGCTATTGGGAATGAGCAAACCAGTGGTAGCAGTGGTACGCTACGAAAAGCCATTGGAATCGGTGCGGAAAGCGGTTGAACTGTCGGGGGGGCTCGAAGCGCTTCCATCCCATGCACGAGTGTTCATCAAACCTAACGTTGTGTTTTGGACCAGAACAGTGCCGTTCCCCAAATGGGGTGTTATCACGACCTCCCGTGTTGTGGAAGACATGGTTACCCTTCTTCGAGAGCGCGGCATAGATCGGATCACCATAGGCGAAGGAATCGTGCTGTTCGACCCGAAGGATACGAAAACACCAGTTCATGCCTTTGAAACGCTCGGGTACACAAAATTGAGCCAACGGTACGGCGTGAAGGTTTATGACCTTCACCAACGGCCGTTCCGAAAGGTGGATCTGGGCGGTGGAATACAGTTCAATTACAACGCGGACATCCTGGAAAGCGACTTTGTGATCAACATCCCAGTAATGAAGACTCACGCTCAGACGGTGGTAAGCCTGGGGATCAAGAATGTGAAGGGCGTGATAGATATGCGCTCTCGCAAGAAATGTCACTCAGATGACCCGGCAAGCGATCTGGACTTCAGAGTGTCAAAACTGGCAAACCCTCTGCCTCCCTCATTCACCATCCTGGACGGTATCTACACGAACGAGCGGGGTCCGAATTTCGATGGCCGTATGAGGCGGAACAATCTCTTGGTCGCGTCAACGGATGTGTTCTCAGCCGACAAGGTGGGCTCGCGGCTGCTCGGATACGAAACATCGCGAGTACCGCACCTGGTTCACGTGGCGCGTGATCGAAACCGCGCTCTGGACCTGTCGGATCTCGAGGTAGTCGGGGAGACCGTAGAGGATCTGGCTCTCAATCTACAGTATTCCTTCGCATACAACGAGACGAACACCCTTCCTCTCCCCCTGGAAAAAATGGGTATACAAGGTCTTTCCTACCCGAAGTACGACTCAAGCCTTTGCACCTATTGCTCAGTGCTGGCAGGGATCGTCCTGACTGCTATTGCGTATGCGTGGAAAGGCCGACCATGGGACAATGTAGAGGTGATTTCGGGAAAAATGATGTCCCCAAGCCCCGATGCAAAGCACACCATTGTGCTTGGCAAGTGCCTATATCAGAAACACAAGAATCACCCCGATAAACACAGGTTTATTTTCGTCAAGAGCTGCCCCCCTTCGCCCAAAGCTGTGGTGGAAGCATTTCATAAGGTGGGAATCGAGGTGAACCCGCAGATTGTCGAGAATGTGAACATGGCTCCAGGCTTTTTTCTTCAACGGTACGAGGGAAAGCCGGAGTTTGACGCCTCACTATTTACAATCGAGTAACGAGGTACGACGAACTCTCTCTGCCCTGGGATTGCAGCCCCATTTCATTGAAGGGATGAGCCCGTCTGCTAAGACCGAGCGGGCAAGGAGGTTGGGATCCGTCGAGGACCACCTGAAATCAGGTGATTCTCGAAGCGCCCCCACCCGTGTCACAGGAGGAAGGCATCCAACTTCTTCCAGGACGTCTGTCGGGGTCAACCCCCTATTTCGAACGGAATCCGAAGCCCCTTCGACATAAATATGTTGGTGTAATCCTGCCACATTTCCTTTGAATGGCGGCATTCTTCAACGATAGACGCCAGCTCCGAGAAGTCGCGAATTCGTTTTGTGACTCTCTCATGCTGATTGACCTCTGCTACCACATCGGCTCCCAACCCGAAAAGGTAGCGACCAAATTCCAGCGGATCGTGGCCCAAAGAGCTTAGAGCACCAGGGTGAAGCTCAAAGAACACCTGGTACCCATGGGAAGCCTGAAGGGTTGCCTCCATGCCATGAAACGCGTGCGGCTCGCTTCCCTCCACGTCAATCTTTGCTACTAGCGAATGAATACCGGCAATGCCCAGCTCCGGCAAGAGTCCGTCTATGGTGATTCCCCGGACAGTGTAGGGAGAAGAATGGCCCGACAAAGCATTCGGATCCGGAACGGCAGTGATCTTGCTCATGGCGGAGAACGTTTCGTGAGGAAAAAAGAAACACTCAGTATCGTGCTTCTGCGCGACTGCCGCATTGATGAGATGGACGTGCTGGCTCAATCCGTTAAATTCAATGGACCTACTCAAGCATTCACAGGTTCGCACGTTTGGCTCAACCGCGACAATGGCGCGCACATGACCGGTACGAGCGAGGGAGCAACAGGAGAGGGTGTAGGCGCCGTAATTCGCTCCAATGTCCACGGCCACCGGCTGCGGATTTGCCTCAAGACATGCTAGGAACAAGGATATTTCGTACGATTCCCAGATCCAATCTCCTGCGGTTGCATGTACGAGAAAGAGCTCGGTTGCCGTCTTGTCCTCCGGATTCAGAAACACGGAGAAATCCCTAATACGTACCTTGTTTCCCTTCAATCTCATGAGGGTGCCTATGAATGGAGATCCAAATCTATACCTGAACCGCCATGGGAAAACCTTTGTGTACAGTGCGACCACGTGATCGGACAGTGTTCGTTTCATCATCCTCCCATTCCTTGAAATGCGCCATATTGTAAATGAGGTTGAGTAATTGTCTCGGCTCCGTTCAGGGACGGGCGGGCTTGAAACCCGCCCCTGCATCCACCGTTACGGTACTTCTACGGCAAAGATCAACGCTCCACCCCACCCATAATCCACGGTCTACGATTACGTGTGGGTCGTGTGGACCCTGTAAGGTTCTCATGCAAGCGTCTGTGGCCTACGCATGAGGTCCATTTTGGGTCGTGTGGCATTCCCCCTCCAAACGTATGTCTTCCCCCCCTCACGCGGGCGTGTTTCTGGACGAGCTATCCCCCCGGGCTCGCCTCAGCCCCCTCCAAGTGTCACCTTCCTCTCCCCCCTGTGGCACGTCTCAGCCCGATCCGCAAATACAAAGCATCCTCCTTCGCGCTTCGAGTAGTATACTGTTCGACGGGTG
>JBFMDN010000040.1:0-45000 GCA_040753915.1 Thermodesulfobacteriota bacterium
CAACTCCATATACAGTGGCAGGCCCGCCAAAGACGTCATCCCCTGCAATTTCTTTTCAACTTCATACTGGAAAGGAAGGAGCCCTTGTGCCATAATCACGTCACCTCGTTGGTGATAGAATCGTTTTCACAAAAGCATTCTATCTTCTTGATCTCTCAAGAACAACGAGGTTTTTCACTTTTTTTGACCCGCGATCCAGGCGTAGTTCTTGCGAGCCGCTGAGTATACGTTTTCCTAAATTCGGTTCAGTAAATTGCGCCAGCGCGTGCTCAGCGGGAACGCACCGCGGTCACAATCATTTGGTGGCCGTACCACGAGAAACGTATCAGCTCGTCAATAATCTTTCGGAACGGTCGGAGCCATGTGGTCGGAGCTGCAAGATCTCGGGGTGGATGATAGAGCTTGCGGCGCAGGTTAAACGACCGTGTCCGGATACGAATGTCCGAGAATCCGGTTGAACTCAGCAGCATCGAGATCGTCCGCGGCTCAAAGAGGTGGATGTGGTCCGCTCCGTTGAGATAGACCCATTCGGGGCCGTTGATCAGCCGCGATAGCGATGCGAAGTTGGTCGTGGACAGCCGAAGGATGCCTCCCGGACGAAGCGCAGCATGGATCCTCTCCAAAGCACTCCGTGGAGATTCCAGATGCTCGATAACATCCCAGACGCGCGCCCCGTCCACGAGGCCCGATGGGAGATCGAAGGCCTCCGCGGGTTCAGTAAGGATGTGAGAGATCCCTTTTCTCCGCAAGTGAGCCAGTGCATCCGAATTGATTTCTACTGCCCACGTCTCCCAACCCGCTCGGGCGGCCTGCTCCAGAAACCAGCCCCGTCCGGCTCCTACTTCGAGAATGCGATTGAGCTCTCTGTAAGGCGCGAAGACCTTGAGCTCCTTCTGAAAGCGGCGACGCTGGCCTCTGGTCAGCTCTGTCTCTCCCATGGCTCCTGTCCCTGACGTTCGCTGAAGTGCCTGGTGGCTCCCGAGTCGGGGATTGACGAACACGAGTCCGCACTTCTGGCAGCGCACGTGCCGAAAGCCCTCCTTGTCAAACAAGAGGATCTGTTCGGTGTCGCCGCAGAGATCGCATGGCACGTTCACCAGATCGCTTCGTGAGAAGGAAGCGTTCAACTCTGCACCCCATAGCGTTGGACATCAGCCCACTTGATACCCGGAGAGAATCGTGATAGTCAACCGTGAATCATGTTGACGAGTTTTCCAAGAGCCATGGTCCCATCCGGCAGCCGGTGGTCGTTTCCTACCGAACGGAAATTGGGATTTTTTCTTGCTGTAGGGCGAACGATCCCCATCAGTGGTACCAAATCGCTTGCTGAGAGGCGCAATTGTGGAGTTGACGAGAATTGCCGATTTTCTGTTCGAGGTGGGTATGCTCAAGCGCACCCCTCGATCGGGATTCCAGTTCCTCGGCACAGGGAACGAAACGGTAGCGGAGCATAGTCTGCGCTGCGCCATTATAGGATTCGTGCTCGCACGCATGTCGTCCACGCTCGACACGAGCCGAGTAGTGCTCATGTGCTTATTTCACGATTTGGTCGAGGCTCGCACCGGGGATCTGAATTATGTGAACAAGCGGTACGTGACAGCCGATGAGGATGCAGCGGTGCGTGACATGACAGAAGATCTGCTGTTCGGGGAGGAGATCCGAGAGCTCACGAAGGAATTCAACGACCGAATCACCCCCGAGGCTCTGGCCGCACACGATTCGGACCAACTCGAGATGATATTGCAGCTCAAGGAATTGGGAGACCTTGGTAACCCGTACTGCCACGATTGGATCGCCTCGGCAATAAAAAGGCTTCAAACCGAAGACGGCAAGAGACTGGCACGGAGCATTCTCAACACGGATTTTTCCGCCTGGTGGTTCAAAGAAAAGACTGCCCAATGGTGGGTTGACGCGGGCAGGTCAGAGCGAAGTGAAAAGTAATGGCCAGAACGGCTCTCGTCCCTGAGCGGACAGCGTGGCTCAGATCGCGAAGGTGAGCGATGTACCGAGAGGGCCGCGGGACGCATGCTGATAACACGAGGAGATTTCAGATGAAAGCCGTCTGCGGGAGAGCCTCGTATGCCGGTGGTGGAATGGATGACTGCAGAGGCCATGCCCCGAGTCTGAGAACTCCGGTCAATCGGGGCACCGCGCCCTGCCACGTCGCAAGGGGACAGCGATCTCTATCTCCGATTCTTCTCTCCCGGATTTTGCCCATGAAAGGCTACTCCGCGGTTTTCATTGCTTTCCTTTTTTGCATCATGCCCCTCATGGTTCGAGATACGTACTCTGCAGATTTCCCCCGGGTCGCCGCCCAGGAAGAGAGAGGAGGAAGTACGAACGACGGAGATGCGTCCAAAAGGTATCGGTGGCTCTTTCGTGAACCGGAAAAAGTGCATACCCCCAGCGAACCGGAGAGCCTGTCTCTTTTGGACAAGCTCGACATGGAGATCAAGCAGGCCCGAAAGCTGTACCTCTCGGGAGAAATAGACAACGCGGTCCTCAAATATCGCAGCGCCATCGATCACCTCGAATCAATCGTGGACGACATCCCTCCGGGGAACAGTCTTGTTCGAAAAGTTGCCGAGCGACTCTCCGTGTACGACGAGCTTGCCACGAAAATCCTCGGACCTGTGCATCTGGAGCCACAAGAGGCTACCGCATCAAGCATATTCCACCTCATGGAGAAACGTCGAATATGTTTGAGAAACCTTACGTTGAAATCCGCGGGGGTGGTGAACTTCTTCGACGTTCCTGGCACGCTGGCAGAACAGGAAGCTAAGATCCTCCGGTCGCTCATGGAAACACGCACGTCTCCTCCGAGCAACGAGACTCGCCGGCAGGAAGAAAGCCTGAAGGACCAGCTCGCCCAGGTGCGCAAGACCTTGCGGCAGAGCTCTTCCCGGTATGCCCTACTGCGCGGCGGCGACCCTGTGACACTGGACGAAATTCGCGGGGAAATTTTGAAGCCACAGGAGATGATCCTGGACTTCGCACTTCTGCAGGATCGCCTGGTGGTGGGCATAATCACGGCAGAAAAGGGAGTCTACTACCAGTTGCCTGTGAATCGGGGGGACATCGACAAGGCGGTGTTCGGGCTTCAGGAGAAGCTGCGGGAATTCACGTACGGTGGCCGGTCTACCTTCATGGGACATGCTTGGAAGGAGCCGTGCCGACGTATCTACCGAACACTCTTCGGGAAATTGCCTCCACTGCCTCGCGACAAAACTACCGTGTTGGTCATTCCGGACCGATCTCTCTGGTATCTTCCCCTCTCAGCTCTCCTGGACGCGGAAGATCGTCCACTCGGGTATGATCGGATGATTTCGGTGATAGCTTCCGGAGATATGATCAAGATGGCTCGATCAAATGCTCAGGAGCTCCAGTCCGCGAACTACTCTACTGATCTACTCATGTTTGAATCCATTCCATGGATACCGGAAGAACAGATCGTGAAGCGGCCGCCCCAGGGGAAACAGGCAAGACGGACCTCCGAGTCGGATAGGATACAGGAATTGATTCTCGCAAACCCAGTCTATCCGAAACCAACCGAGATCCTCCCTTCGATCCAGCGCATATTCGAAAAGTTCGAGGTCTGGGTAGGCCCCACTGCAACTGTAGATCACCTGCTGGCACCGAGCGGCCGTGTGAGGAACGTCACGCTGCTCGCGGTGCCTCTAGCTGTTCCTGACACGGTGAGGCCCGATAAGCAACCGTGCTTCTTCTTTTCTCCGGACAAGAAGGGCAGGCGTCGACTGGAAGTGTCGAGACTGTTTTCGGATCCAATTCGGTCCCGGTTCACCCTGATGCCAATTGCTTGGTTCGATCCTGTGGAAGGTGAATCCCAGATGGGTGAGGGCCCTTTACTCCTGCACTTGGCTTTGATCTATTCGGGAACTCAGATGGGAGTAATAAACTATTCGGACCCCAACTGGGGAGCTGAAGACCCGTGCCTGGCGTCGGTCCTGAAAAGAGCGGTGGAACACGCTTCCCCAGGAGAGGCCTTGATGAGTTGCTCGCGGGACTTACCTGCAGGGCTGGACGCGTCATTCAGTGGGAAGCCACCGAGCTGGACAGGGTGGATCTGCATGGGAGATCCCGGAATGTAGGCGCCACAGGGCTCAAGCATCGCGGGCGCACATCGAGCCGGCCGACCGTCCCCTTCCATCGGCATGACAGAAGGGGGGCGTCAATTTTCCCGATTCAGCTCTGGGAAAGCTTCCTCGATAACCTCGATATGGTGCGGGACGCTGTATTTTTATGGAATATTCCCTTCGAAACCCCCTTGTGCAAGAGGGAGGCAGCATTGCTCAGCAAAACAGACGCATCCTGGTTCTTTTCTTCCGCAGCGGCAAGGTATTTCTTCACCGCGGTTCGTGTTCTTGATTTGAAGGAAATGTTACGGACACGCTTCTTTTCATTTTGTCGCATACGTTTCAGCGCAGACGGATGGTTCGCCATTCATTGCTCCTTGGGGATCGGTCTGCTCGCGAGTCCGATCGCAGATAAGGTTGTTATTGTACCCTTTTTTGGAACTACTGCCCTTCGGGGGTCAAGAGCTCCCTCTTAAACTTTTATTTATGGCAGAAACCTTGGATCAAAGTCAAGCTCAATTGAAAGCCCACCTCAGGAGACGGATTCTCAGGCATCGTCTCTCCCGAGGCGACCGGAGCGTTCGACTCGCGTTTGCGAGGCGCCCGATTCGTTGCGGAGGAGACATCGAAACCGTCCGGCCGACTGCCCGTGCTGCAAAGCAGCGCCTAGGTAGGAGGGCATCCAACAGGCGGAAGCTATCGGCAGCCTTGCCAGCAGAGCGCCGGAATTCCGAAAGGGTTGCAGTGACCCGAGCTGCAGCCGTGGTGGGTCTGTGGACGACGGTGAGCCGAGTCCTGGGCTTCGTAAGGGATCTCGTTATCGCGATGTTCCTCGGGGCTGGGTTGGGAGCGGATGCCTTTTTCGTCGGGTTTCGCATTCCCAATCTCCTGCGTAGACTGTTCGGGGAGGGAGCTCTTTCCGCGGCATTCATTCCCACTTATGTAGAAACTCTCGGCAGACATGGTCGAGCAGAAGGTGAAAGACTTGCACGGATTGCCTTCACGTTCACTGCCATAGTGCTCGCCCTGGTAACCCTGGCCGGGATAGTTTTCAGTCCTGCCATCGTGAAGGTCATTGCACCGGGATTCTCCGATGACCCTGCCAAGTTCGACCTTACCGTCGCATTGAACAGGATCATGTTCCCATACATATTCTTCATATCCCTCGTGGCTCTGGCTTCTGGCGTCCTCAATTCCATGGGCCACTTCGCAGCACCCGCTGCGGCACCGATCGTCTTGAATCTCTGCATGATTGCAAGCGTTGCAATATTCTGTACGCTCTTTGACGTCGCGCCGTACTATGCGCTGGCCTGGGGAGTCGTGGCAGCAGGCATTCTGCAACTAGTGCTGCAGATACCGTTCATGAGCATGAAAGGGGTGAAGCTTCGTCCCAGCTTCGACTTCCGCCATCCTGCTCTGCGGAGAATCGGAACGTTGTTCGTTCCAGCCGCATTCGGCGGTGCGGTGTACCAATTGAACGTGATGATTGGGACGATTCTGGCGTCGATGCTTCCAGCGGGAGGCGTGTCCTATCTCTACTACGCGGATCGGCTGGTGGAGCTACCGTTGGGGGTCTTCGCCATAGCACTGGGGACCGCTGTGCTCCCGTCAATGTCAAGGCAGGCTGCTGACGGAGATATTACGGGTCTTGGACACACTGTTGGGTTTTCGTTACGTCTGATAGCGTTTTTTACCATTCCAGCCATGGTGGCACTGATACTTCTCAGGACACCCATCGTTGCGCTGCTGTTTCAACGGGGGAAGTTCTCTGCGTTCGACACCGAGCAAACCGCGGTGGCTCTCCTGTGGTATACCGCAGGCTTGTGGGCCTTTTCCGGCCTCAAAGTCGTGACCCAGGCCTTCTTCTCCCTCAAAGACACCAGAACACCCGTGTACATATCTGTCGTAGCCGTAGCGGTGAATCTCGTAGCCGGCCTGATTCTCATGGGGCCGATGCTCCAAGGGGGGCTCGCCCTGGCCACTTCTCTTGCGTCAGCTTTGAATCTCCTCATCCTCTTCTGGATATTGTTAGGAAGATTAGAGACATTTCCTGGAAAGGATCTCGTAGTATCCCTCGCCAGAATTACTGCTGCTTCCAGTCTGATGGGGTTGGCGCTGGTCTTTCTCAGGGGCCTTGCAGACTGGTCTCACGGCCTCACCCTCGGTAATCTCGGCATCTTGCTTGCCTGCATAGGGGGCGGACTGGCAGTCTTCCTCGGCTCCGCATACCTGCTGCGCTGCCGCGAATTGGCAGCACTCATTTCACTCGTTGCAGCGTCCAGGAGATGACCGGAGAAACGTCGAGAGTCGCGTCTAGACGAACATGTTTTCCCTTTTTTCTCGGCCGATGGTCGATGTGTTCGTGGGGCCATAGTGGTGGCCGGGAAGAACCACCGTATCATCCGGCAATGTGAAAAGCCTCTTGCGAATGGAGGCCTGAAGGACCTCATAGGAGCCGCCCGGGAGATCCGTTCTTCCTACTCCTCCCACGAAGAGCGTATCGCCGGTCACTACGTATCCCGGGAAATAGAGGCATATGCCACCGAGGCTGTGGCCAGGGGTATGAATAACTTCTACGGTTTCGTTTCCAAAGGATATTTTGTCGCCGTCCTTGAGCAGCACGCTTGCAGGAGGTGACTTCTCGACACCGAACATGGCGAGCATGCCCATGTTCGGATTGGTCAATGCATAGGCATCTGCCTCGTGAATGGCGATTGGAGCCCCCGTCACCCGATGCATTTCGTCGTTACCTGCTGTGTGATCCACGTGGCAGTGCGTGTTGACAATCATGACAATCTTTTTGATTCCCTTTGCCCGTGCCCGCTCCAATATCCTCGACGCAGATCCGCCGGGATCGACGACAATCCCTTCCCCTGTGTCCGGATCTCCGAGGATGTACGTGAAGATGTCAAATGAACCTATCAGGATCTGTTCGATAACGATCATCCATTCCTCCTGGCCTCAGGGGGCTTTGCCCCTCCTCTCTTGAACACCGGCGGTACATGGGCACAGTACGGTTCTTCGGCCATATAGTTGCCGGTGGCCTCATATGCTCTGGCTCTGCAGCCTCCGCAATATCGAAGGTAATCGCATTTGCCGCATTTGCCCTCCAGGAGCCTGAAATCCCTGAGGGTCTTGAAAAGAGGGGCATTCTGCCAAATCTCGGAGAAGTCGGCCTCGCGCACGCTCCCGGCCTGCACATCGAAGTATCCGCAGGGTTGGAGCTCCCCTCGATGGGAGACAAATACAAACGACAATCCCCCGAGACAACCGCGGGTCCGGGCGTTCAGCCCAAAGGTTTGCGGGCTGACTTCAATTCCTTCCGCTTTAGCCTGCTGTCGGAGGATACGGTAGTACTGTGGAGCGCACGTTGCTTTTATCTCAAAAGTGAAGCGTCGTCCCAGGCGGTAGAACTCTTCCAACGACTCTTCATATTCTTGCGGGTCCATTTCTTCACCGGCCATCTCTCGGGCACGACCGGTGGGCACGAGGAGAAACACGTGAAACGCTTCGGCGCCCAGGTCCTGGGCGAGGGCCATTATCTGCGCGAGCTGGTGCCTGTTTCTCCTGGTGAGGGTTGTATTAATCTGCACGGGGACGCCGGCAGATCTCAGATTCCGGATTCCTTCCAGAGAGGCAGCAAATGCCCCAGCCACTTGGCGAAATGCATCGTGATCCTCGGCAGTTGGTCCGTCAAGGCTGATGCTCACCCTCGGAATACCTTCTTCCGATATTTTCCGCGCGGTATCTGGAGTGACCAGGCATCCATTGGTCGCAAGAACGGCACGCAGTCCCTGCCTGCGAGCATACCGGGCGAGATCGAAGAAATCCGGTCTCAGGAGCGGCTCACCGCCGGTCATTATGAGTATTGGCTTTCCGACCTTCGCAATTCCGTCGATGAGAGACAGGCCTTCCTCGAAAGACAGCTCGTCGGAACCCGGCTCAGAACAAGCTCCTGCTCTGCAGTGGACGCACGCCAAATTGCATGCCCGGGTCATTTCCCATGCAACAAGTCTCAGCTCGAATGGATTCACTTTTTCCCCTTGGCGCTGCCCCCCTGCAGGATACGCACCGCGTCCAGGGCGTGGTAGGAGATGATAATGTCCGCTCCTGCACGTTTTATGGACGTCAGGGCCTCCATCATACAGCGATCCCCGTCGATCCATCCGTTTTGAGCCGCAGCCTTGATCATGGCGAACTCTCCACTGACGTTGTATGCCGCGAGCGGTAAGTCGAATGAGTTGCGCACTCTCCAGATCACGTCCAGGTACGGAAGAGCCGGCTTGACCATGATGATGTCCGCGCCTTCTTCCACATCCATAGCCACTTCGCGCAAAGCCTCATCGGAATTGGCAGGATCCATCTGGTACGAGCGCCTGTCACCGAATTTGGGAGCAGATTCGGCAGCCTCACGAAACGGCCCGTAGAACGCGGATGCGTACTTGGCCGAATAGGCCATTATAGAAATGTGCTCGTATCCGCCCTCATCCAAAGATTCTCTGATCGCTCCCACCCTGCCGTCCATCATATCACTGGGAGCCACTACATCCGCACCAGCTTTGGCGTGGGAAAGAGCCATCTCTGCCAAGAGGTCCAAGGTTGAGTCGTTGTCCACATCACCGTCGCGAATCACCCCACAATGACCGTGATCCGTGTACTCGCACAGACAGACGTCCGTGATCACGACAAGATTCGGATATGCTTCCTTTATGGATCGGACTGCCCTCTGAACGACCCCCTCTGCTGAATACCCCTCTGTACCGAGAGGATCCTTCTTGGCGGGTATACCGAAGAGGAGTATGGCAGGAATTCCCCTATCCACCGGTTCCCGCAGCTCTTTGACAAGGACGTCCACAGACATCTGAAACGTGCCAGGCATACCTGTCACCGGGTTCTTGACTCCTTTTCCGTAAATGGCGAAGAAGGGAAGCACAAAGTCTTCTGCGCGGAGCCAGGTTTCCCGGACCATGGAACGCAAGGTCTCGGTTCTCCGCAATCTCCTGGCACGATACTCTGGAAAGCGCATGGGGTCTCCAACAATTTGCTTGGCATGATGAGGATGTTTTTCTTATAATCGGGTAGGGAGGCTATGTCAATGTCATGAACCGGACTCGCTGCCACAGATGCGGAAAACGGTTGGGCGATGGGGAACTGCGATACCAAGTGGCGGTCCATGTTCGATCCGACTTCGATGAAATCCTTCCGGACGCGGACCCCATTGACGAAAGCTCTGTCGAGCGGCTTGTCAACGAGATTTCTTCCTATGGTGAAGAAGATCTCAATCGGCAAGTCTATGAGGACGATGTTTTTGTTATGTGCCCATCGTGCAAAGAAGCCTTCATGGAGAATATTTATTCACACCTTCACCCGCAAGCCACGCCCGAACATGGACGTGCCCATCTCATACACTGACCCTTTCACGCGTCGTAGCCCCGGCCGAAATGCCGGCCGGTGACTACCCCAGCGCTTACAGATGCCCGCTCTAAACATCATGTTGGACGAAAGCCGCACATACCTCTTCCTTTTTGCCCACCCCGATGATGACGCGTTCATATGTGGAACCATGAAGATGCTTCTGGACAGAGGGGCCTCCGTTCACGCCGCGTGGCTCACATCGGGAGACTTCTTCGGTCAGGGCACCCGGAGAGAAGCTGAGCTGGCCAAGGTCGCCTCCCACCTGAAGCTCGATTCTTCCCGAATCCATCTCCTTCGATTTCCTGACCTCGGTCTGGTTTCCACTTTGGAGCAGGCGGCGGGCGCAACGACAAACCTCGTGTCCAGCGTCCGACCGGACACCATATTTGTGAATGCGTTCGAGGGTGGGCACCCGGACCACGATTCTGTCAATTTTCTTGCGTACGAAGCGCGTTCTAGAACACGAATGTCGGCAGACTTGTTCGAATTCCCCCTGTACAACGGCACCGGTCCCGTGCACCATTGGCGCTGGCGCATCAATGGCTTTCCCCCAGATGCTCCCGATGTACTGTACAACGCTCTTGACGAGATGGCTATTGACTGCAAGTACCGGATTATGAGGGTCTACTCCAGTCAATGGATGTACATGATTCCTGCTCGGTTGGCCTCGAGTCGGCGGCGGCTGCGGCAAAGGGGAGAGCCTTATAGAAGATGTCCTGACGACCGGGATCACACGACCCGCCCCTATCCCGGAACCCTCAATTATGAGCGATGGTTCAACTTTTTCATGAAAATCACCTTCGACGACTTCAAGGAAGCAGTGAGGCGAACACGGTCGACACGCATGTAGCCCGCGTGGATCTGCCCGAACCAGGATAGTGTCAGTCGCCGCATTGTGCTCGGGTGCAATGCCCTATACTGGAGCGCATTTACAACAGGTCCGAACCCAATTCGCAAACAAGGTCACACACGACTTCGCGAGACCCCGCGGGACGTGTCGTATTACGGTTCACTGACCGACTTCTGGGTCTCAGGGACGTGATCGACCTTGTCGGGAGGTATTTCCACTATGAACTCCGTGCCCCCATTGCTCAAGCAGTCTTCGGTATCTCTGCAGCATCCACATTTGGTTATGTCTCCAGGGCACACGTCTCGTACCGAAGGGATGCAGGAACAGCGCTGACTCCGAAAGCGGATCTTGAACCCGAAGCGCTCCGAGAAGATCTTGATCTTCAGAAGATCCGTCCCCGTACCGCCCGCATTGAACTCGTAACGGCGGCCGGAGCTATACATGTCCGTTTCCTGAACGGGGCAGAACCCTTCGAAGATGTTTCGTTGCTCCGACTCGGGGATGCCCACGCCATGATCCCGGAAGGTTATCACGTACCCGGCGGGGGTTCTGCTCCCCATGATCTCTATTTTGCCGTGGTCAGGAGTGTTTTCGACCGCGTTTCTGATCAACCCCCCGATCACGGACATCATAATCTGGGGTTGCATTTTGATAATCCCCGGATCGGGGGGACCGAAACGAATGTCCAAGATCCGACCTTGAATCATCTGTCTTACGCGGAGCTCCGCAGCCTGGATTGCTGCCTCGATCGAGACACACTCTGATTCTTCTACCTTGCTCGGAAAGTGTTCTTCGATCCTTTCACGGAGCGCAGCCAGGGCTTGGGCAAGCTCCGGCTCTTCCTCCGTCCGAATTTCAATGAAATCGTTCAGGTGGTCAAGAAATCCCAAGATCACGCGGCGTTCCGGATACTCCTTGTCCTCAACGATATGCGCGACTTGTTTCTCGATCGTCTTGAGACGGCCTAGGTTCCGGGTCATTCGCTCGAACGGGAGATTGGAAACGTCCACATGTGCTCCAATGAGCTTCCGTTGGATGACCTTCAAAGTGGCTTCCATGATTGAGAGGGGCGTTTTGAGCTCGTGAGAAAGGTGATTGAGGAGCTTGTTCTTGACGAGGTTCAACCTTTCCAACTCCTTGTGGGAGCTGGCGAGACTTTCATAATAGGCAGCGTTCTCCAGCGCCAGCGCCACGTTTCCTGAAAGAGCGACCATCACTTCCATGTCCTCGGAAGTGAACGAGCCCCCAATCTTGTTGAGAGCGTAGAGCACGCCCAGTTTCTTTTCTCGGGTTCGGAGCGGCACGCAGACCATGTTCCTGGTCGTGAAACCTGATTTGCTTTCCACCTCCCGGTAGATCCGAGGATCGTCGGCAGCGTCGTGAACAAGAGCTGGTGCTCCTGTTTCGAACACCCAGCCGCACACCCCTCTGTCCTTCGGGATGCGAATTTCCTCTTGCGCAGAGGATAGAAACCTTTCGCGATCCTGAACGATGCGCCAATAGAAGTCGTCCCTCTCCCTATGGTAGAGGAGAACCCCAGCCCCTTCGCATTCGAGCACAGTCTGAACTTCGCTCACGATAACGCCGAGAAGTTGATCGAGGTCCACCGTGGACGCCAGGGCTTTAGACGCATTGAAAAGGAGGACCAACTTGGCTGGATCCAGAAGAATGCGATCGTTAGCCACGTCCTCTCACCTGGAAAACAAGGCGAGGCCCGCTTTGCGAAACTTGCGTCGCCATGGATCGTGCAGTTCGCGCAATGCCTTCTGCAGTCAAGCCGAGTCCTTCGAGGAGCTCTTCGCGAGCGCCATGTTGGACAAATTGATCCGGGATACCCAGACGCACGACTTTGACGTGTTGCAGTCCCTCGTCCGCGAGCAACTCGAGAATTGAGCTTCCAAAGCCTCCGGCTAGTACTCCCTCTTCTACGGTCAGCACCTTCCCTACTGCGGCAGCTTTTTCCAGAATAAGATCCCGGTCGAGAGGCTTGACGAAGCGCGGATCGAGCACAGCGGCTGAAATGCCGTCCAGGCTGAGCATTCTTGCCGCTTCGATGGCAGGACCCATCATGGACCCGAGGGCCACGATCAAGATGTCTTTCCCCTCTGCTCGCATTTTGCCCTTTCCCACCGGAATCGGAGTGGGATTCGATTTGACAATCGCCCCCACCCCTCGCGCCCGAGGGTAGCGTATCGCACAGGGCACACCCGCCTGCACAGCGGTCGCGACCATATCCGCGAGCTCGGATTCATCGGACGGGGCCATGATCACGAGATTGGGAATGCTTCTGGCAAACACAATATCAAAGACCCCATGATGCGTCGGGCCGTCTTCTCCCACTACGCCCGCGCGATCCATGGCAAAGACTACGGGCAGATTCTGCATGCATACATCGTGAATGATGTGATCATAGCCACGCTGAAGAAACGTGGAGTATATCGCGACGACAGGTCGATACCCTTCACATGCCATGCCTGCAGCAAAGATCACCCCATGCTGTTCCGCGATTCCCACGTCGAAAAGACGACCAGGAAACAACTTGCCAAAATCCGCCAGCCCCGTCCCGTATTCCATTGCAGCGGTGACAGCCACGATTTTCGGATCCTTTTGGGCCAATTTCGCCAGGGTGTCACCGAATACATCCGTATACGTGGGTGGCCCGTCGTTGGACAGAATTTCCCCCGTCTCGACATTGAACGGCCCCACGCCATGAAATTTGCTCGGGTTTTTTTCCGCCTCGCAATAGCCTTTCCCCTTGCACGTCACCGTATGGATCAGGACCGGTTCTCTGAACCGTTTGACGTTGCTGAACGTTTCTACGAGATGCTTGATTCGATGTCCGTCTATGGGCCCTACGTAATTGAAGCCAAGCTCCTCGAACAGTCTGCCTGGCGTTATGAATCCCTTTAATGCGTCTTCGAACTGGCTGGCCACAACGTACATGGATCGTCCCATGATGCCGGGAATGTTTTTCAGAATGCTCTTGACCTCATCCCGGAAACGGGTGACCACTTGGCCGGTCATGATGCGATTCAGGTACGCGGCCATAGCCCCCACGTTTGGCGAAATGGACATCTCGTTGTCATTAAGAATGATAATGAGATCCTTCTCAGCAGCTCCAGCCTGGTTGAGACCCTCGTACGAGACACCGCAGGTAAGCGAGCCATCACCGACCACGGCAATGACCTTGTGGTCCTGACCGCTCATACACCTGGCATGCGTGAGTCCTGCGGCTACGCTGATTGCATTTCCCGCGTGTCCCACATCGAAGAAATCGTAGGGGCTCTCCTCGCGCTTGGGGAATCCGGCAAGGCCGCCGAGACTCCGCAGGCTGGGGAACGCATCTCTTCGACCAGTGAGAATTTTATAGGCATACGCTTGATGCCCTACGTCGAACACTATGCGATCCCGCGGAGGAGAAAATACCTTTAGGATGGCGAGCGTCAGCTCAACCACGCCGAGACTTGATGCCAGGTGGCCTCCCCGATTCGAGACGGTACGGATGATGAGGTCCCGCACTTCTCGTGCCAAGAGATCCAACGATTCGATCGAGAGATCTTTGAGGTCAGCCGGGGATTCTATCCGGGCGAGCAACGAATTGACCGGACCGCAATTCTTGTCAATCATACCACTCATGAAACTACCCTATCAGCTTACTCGGTCTCCCACGTATTTCGCAATCTCTCCGAGCATCCGAGCTTGGTCGCCGAGAGGAGCAAGGGACTGAACTGCATCCTGGATGAGCTCATGCATCATGTCCTTGGCACGAGCCCTTCCAAAGAGCCTCGGATAGGTAGCCTTTCCGCGCGACGAGTCCTTTTTGACGGCCTTACCCAGCTTCGCGGGATCGCCTTCCAGGTCCAGCAGATCGTCCTTGATTTGAAAGGCCCGCCCCAGACACTCGCCGTAGTGCAACAGAGACTGTATCTGATCCTCGTTGCCTCCGCCTAATCGTGCACCGCACGTGACCGAGGCCTTAATAAGGGCGGCAGTCTTAAAGCTCATGATTTGCCCGACAGTCTCGGGGTCGACCCGCTTCGCCTCACTCGAGATGTCAAGCACCTGACCGGCGATGAGACGCTCGGAGCCGGAGGCCAGTGCCAGCTCGTACACCACTGCCAGCACATGTTCGGGCCGGAACATCCTCACGGTTCGGGGCGACGTCAACAGCCGGAACGCGAACGTGAGCAGAGCGTCCCCAGCGAGAATTGCTATTGCTTCTCCGAACACTTTGTGCGCAGTGGGCTTTCCCCTGCGTAAATCGTCGTCGTCCATTGCAGGCAGGTCGTCGTGCACGAGCGAATACGTATGGACGCATTCGATAGCCACTGCCAGCGGTAAGACGCTGCTGCCGTCTCCGCCCACTGTCTCGGCCGCAGCAATGGCTAGAATCGGCCTCAGGCGCTTGCCTCCAGCGAAAACCGGGTACCTCATTGCTCGGTGCAAAATGGTGGGCTCATTATGCTCTGCCGGCAGAAGGTCGTCAAGTGCTGCGTCCACCAGGCGGCGTCTGTCAGACAGATATTCCTCGACTCTCGGAGACTCGGCCACCGTCACTCCTCTGCTCGCTGGAATGGAACTCGTTCCATGGTGGCCATCAATTCCTCTACCCGACTTTCGGCCCGACTGAGAATGTCGAACAGTCGTCGAGACAAGCCTACCCCCTCCTCGAACAGTTTCAAGCTTTCTTCCAGATTCAAGCCGCCCTGCTCGATTTTCTCCACAACCGTGCGCAACCGTTCCAGGTTGAGGTCAAACTCCTCGGGTCCTTCTTCTCTCTCTTTCGCTTTCTTCATCCGGCACCTTTCCGGGATGAATCCCATTGTGTGACACGGACACCCCGTCGAGACTCGGCCTTTCCTGGTGCCTACTGGGTGTCCGATGTGATGAGCTCGCTCAGTTCTCTTTTAGCTGCCGCCGAGCCCGGATCGATATTCACTGCCTTCACAAAGCACGATCTTGCTTGGCTGGAACGCCTGAAGAATCGTTTGTGGATGATCCCCTCAAGGTAGTAGCCTTCAGCCATTTTCTGGGGTAGGATACCCGCCTGCCGCTCCCTGATTTTGTTTGCTTCCTGGATCTCGTCCAGAGCAGTCTTGACATAGTGTGCCGGAAAATTCTGGTGAAGCCGTCCCTTTATCTTCGATTCAGCCATCGCGTGCAGGACATCCGCGTACAATGCTGTCTGAGTCTCACCCCTCTCCTGCAGCAATAGCCGAGCTTCGTCGAACAGGTCCAGCGCTTCCACGTAATGAGTCTTCTCCGCCAGGTTTTGCCCCATTTCCAGCAACTTCTTCGGGTTCACGGGCCCAGAAATTTCTGCGCCGGCCAGCCCGACTATGCAGAGTGCGGTCGCGATCGTCAAGATCGCCAGCGTGCATATCCGGATGCTTGTTCGTCCCATGACGATCGAATTCCCTTGTGGTTCATCTGTCTATAAGAATACAGCAAACGGGAAATTGGTCAATTGGTAGGCATGTCTAGAACGACCGGAGCCTGCGTTCGAGGGCCGGTTTGCGTTGTACATAATGAGCGGAGCGGGTTTCGAGACGGAGATAGGGAAGCGTCGTGGGATACCCCTCATTGAGTAAACTCGAACTCCACCCTCCGTCCCATTCTTTCAGGCATCCCTGCCCCGACCATGGACTGGGTGCTCCCATGGGCCAGAATGCTGATGCGAGACGCCGGGATCCCGTATTTGGTTACAAGCTCTCGAGCCACCGCTTCAGCCCGCTTTTGAGACAGAGTCATGTTAAAGGCGGGGTTTCCCGGTCCGTCGGCGAAGCCATGCAGAACTAGCCTGGAGCCGGGGCTTTGGCGCAAAACCATAGCTGCGGCTTCCAGAGCTGCCCTGTTACTCTGATCTGCCGCGCGATCGCTCGACCGCACGGAGACACCCTTCATGTCAAATGTCACGGGGCCCACACGTTGCTGGCTCGCCTGAGGAGCTTGTCTCTCGGGAGATGGACCGCAAGGAGTTACGAGGTACTTCTTCATCCAGGCATGCCAAGGGGCGGGATTGTTGACGTCGTTGCAATTCAGGTACTCCCCTCGACACTTCTGCGCA
This sequence comes from Thermodesulfobacteriota bacterium, assembly GCA_040753915.1. Taxonomy (GTDB): domain Bacteria; phylum Desulfobacterota; class Desulfomonilia; order Desulfomonilales; family Desulfomonilaceae; genus JBFMDN01. The sequence continues at coordinate 16,427 of JBFMDN010000040.1, forward strand.
ATTCCCCGGAGATGATAATTGCCGTCCTGCGCTCTCCCGATCTGGAAGGTGTGAACTTCGAGGTCAGGGTTGTTACGGCAAATCTGGTCCGCTATCTTCACCGGATCGCTTTGACACGACTCTACGCCTCCGCCGACTAACACGATGATGCTCTTACCGGAGGCCCCGGCCAGGTCACCAGCAGCCGCGCGGAGCCCGGCTGACAACGAGCTCACCCCATAAGACACGCTCCTGGGGAATGCATTGATAAATCTCTGAGGATCCCACGGCCCGATAGCGAGCACACTCTCCGTATTGTCACATCCCAGGCCGACCTTGAGGCCATAGTGCCGCAGGCCCACGTTAAAGAAGCCATCAGCAGTCAGAGGTACAGCTCTCTCAAAGAAGCGCATCTGCTCGAGAAGGCGCTGGTAATGGTCTTTCTCCTTCATGAAGCCGGAAGCGTCAAAGAGAACAAGTATATTCTGAACTCTCCTACAATCGTCGGCCCGTGCGATGAGAGCTACAGGAACCAGCGCTAGCAGGATCAAGCCGATTCTTAAGTTTATGCGGAGCCAGTCACTGAAGTTCCGCTCCATGACGGTCCTCCCTTCAGACACCCCTCGCGGGATTCCGCGGGGCTACCGATTTCGGTGGAATTAGCAGAGGATGGGAAGATTGTCAAGAATTATAATAGAATACATCCGCTCATCCGCGTCCGACAGCCGTTCTGGAGCACCTTTCACCTCACGCGTGCTCGATTCGAGCGCACCCCGCTCGCGAATGTCGCGGTCGGTATCCTTGACATGGATCGTCGTGGCCGTATTCTGGGCCAATGAGCTCACAGGCCCCTCACTCACGCAGCGAGCACGTGTGGATTCTCGCAGTTGCATTAACGGCCCTGGCAGGCGCGTTCGTCCTCCAGCCAACTGGGACTGGGAAGCTTTATGTGCCCCTGCCCTTCTTGAACGAGAAAATAGTGCTTCCGGACACCTGTCTTAGCAGAACGATTTTCGGCCTGACGTGTCCTGGGTGCGGGCTGACGAGAAGCTTCGTTCATGCAGCCCGCGGAGAGTTCCGACAGTCTTGGCAGTGCAACCCTCTGGGGCCGGCCCTCTTTGCGGTCTGCTTGCTCCAGATCCCCTACCGCATCATCGAATACACGGGTTTGAGCGAGGGTTGGCGAATCTGGTCCCGCGGAAAAGAGTATCTGGGAGCAGTCATCTGGGTGCTCGTGGCAGGCCTGATCGGAAGCTGGGTAATCAGAATGCTTTTCTCGGACTTCGCTCCGTGGTAGTCCATAGCACCGACGTTTTCGGAGAAGATCGATGGTCGAAAACTTTCTCTCAGTACTGTTCACCGGTGCGATCTTAACTATTCTCTGCGTAGCGGTGGCGCACGCATGGGCGTGCGTGTACGCTCATCATACGCGCCAGGATGAGACCCTGTTTATCAGTGCACGCGATGGCTGGCGTCTGGCAGTGCACAGGTATCGGCCGGTAGGAGCCCGAGTGGGATTGCCTGTCATTCTCTGCCACGGTCTGGGGGGGAACCGTTACAGCTTCGATCTGGCTGGTGCTCCTTCACTGGCGCAGTTTCTGAAGGACGAAGGGAGAGACGTCTGGGTCATCGAGCTGCGCGGCTCTGGCTTGAGTGCCCGTCCTGGCTTGCTGCGCTCCGATGTCCCGCTTTCCTGGGGCTTCGACGATCATCTCGACAAGGATACTCCCGCGGCAATCGACTTCGTGTGCGCACGCACGGGAGCTCCTGCGATACATTGGATCGGTCACAGCATGGGCGGCATGCTCGGCTTATGCCATGTGGCGAACACCAGGGATGCGCGGGTAAAGTCCCTAGTCACATTGGGATCTCCCACCGATTTCAAGAAGATACCGCGCCGCGTCTTTGCAGTTCTTCTTCGACTCAAGTGGATGATGAAAATCGTGCCCTTCGCTCCTATGTCGCTCTTCGCGAGGCTTTCGATCCCGGTCCTGCACCGCCTGCCACCGTACGTTCAAGGCCTGTTGAACCCACGAAATATTGAACCCAACGTGGCAAGGCGGATCGTGGCAGTCGGGTCTCCGCTCACAATGTCCAGCCGTCTGTGGCTCGATTTTGGACGTTTTCTTGAGACCGGGGTTTTCAGTCGTATTTCTGGGGAGCCGTACCTGGCGGGACTCAAAGGGTGCCATGTACCCATTTTTTCGATCAGCGGTGCCGCGGATCTTCTCGCCCCTCCCTCGGCGTGCCATGATTCGGATGTACCAGGAGAAGCCCGTCTGGTCATGGGCAAGGTTTCGGGATACCAGGAGGATTATGGACACATGGACCTTCTCCTTGGCAGCCGGGCCCGGATAGAAGTGTACCCTCTGCTTTCCGAGTGGCTCAGGAGGAACGATGATCTGGAGGCGGGAGCCCTGCAACCGGTTGCGGCTGATTCTCCGGCCTACGGGACAGGCACAGGAATGCCAAAAGGACCGGGAAACGGCTGCTGCACAGGCGTCAGGTCGGGGAATTGCGAAGCTGGGGATACACAGGAAGGACAGGGATCGTAGTATTTGCTAGAGCACTTGGGTATGTCGACCATGTCAATGAGCCAGTAAGGAGTTGGCGGGTCTGCGGCTATTGCATTGTGCGGCAAATAGGGGTTGATCGGGTAGGAGTATACGTCTGCCACGTCAAGGGCGACAATTGAAGAGAGAGTGACGATAAGTGCCAGGACTATTGTTTTCATGGAACAGCAACTCCCAAGCAAGAATGCTTACAATAATTATTATATCCTGTAAGTCGTTTAATGTCAATGGCTTTGACTCATAGAATCAATTGGTTTGTGAGATATGGTTCGAAATAAAGGCTGGCCGCCTGATGGAACGGACAGACGAACCTCTCTCATAACCGTTTCGACTGGGAACGAGTTGGGAGGGACGGTTCGAGAAGCGCCCTGATTCTGGGTGGTTCGCAGATGGCCCCTACAGGAATGCCCGTTGATTGAGGCCTGTTCCCGGATTGTGAGACAGTCTCGGATAGGATATCACCCCGGAATATCAGCCGGAAAGCATCCGCTCTTGGGCAGGTTTTTCGGGGGAGAGATGCAGCGCGACCCAATGCTGACGCGAATATGTAAGCATTCACTCTTGAGCGGGAGGAGAGGATCGATTAGCAGAAATCATTGACGATTTTGTTCTGTCCGTCGCGCATAAGTGAATGCTTGCGCGAATATGCGGTTTTCGCTTGACTTGAGGCTCTACGCGAGTATATATTTGGAGATTGCGCCTGAGAGGATGGCGCTTCAGCCATGAAAATTCTCATCGATGATATACCAGAAGAGGGACTGGAACTAGACCTGACGGGCGATCGGGCAGTCCTTTCCCAGGCCCTGGAATCCATGCCCAATTTGGGTGAACTACGCCTGGCGCCGATCGTCACTGGTCGCGTGAACTTGGTCAAGAGTGGGGGAGAAGTTCTCCTCACCGCGGATGTTCGAGTAAGCGCATCCCTGGAATGTGCACGTTGTCTGACCCGCTTCGAGTCTCCTATTCATACGGATATCAGCCTGGTTCTCAAACCGATTGCAGCAGATAATCCATCTGAGAGCGATTTAGTGGAATCCGATGCCAACTACGTGTTCTTTCATGGGCCGGAGATCGACGTTGGAAAGATCATCTTGCAAGAGCTTCTCCTGGAAGTACCTATGAAGCCGTTGTGCAATCCCGAGTGCCCCGGCCTCTGTGCTCGCTGTGGGGCTCCCAAAGGCTCCGATCAGTGTACGTGCAATAGCTCGGATACGATCGATCCCAGATGGAAAGCCCTGGCCGATCTCAAAGATAAGGTCAGGAAGTGAGGGGAAGAATGAGTGAGGGTTGAAGTGCCACGCGGGCACTGGAGGTCGACTCATCCGACGCGAGATAGCTTTCCGGAGCGACGAATCGGTGACTGGTGACATGAGGGGTGATCTCAGCAAGTCATGGACAGCGACCGGAACCTTGACGGTCGGGACGCTGGACCGGCGACGAGCCGGCCCTACTGACGTGGCCGGTAGGTACCTTTCTTCCCTGGAAAGTGACGAGAGCACCCCACTCGTTATCGGACTTGCAGTTTTTGCTGACTCCGTTGTACAACAGATGACGGAAGATGGAGCCGGAAGTGAGTCATACGGATCGTGGGCGGTACAGTCGATCGGGCCGTGAGCTACTCACCGGCCACCTCGTACGTCATCGTGTTCTGACGGAAGAATTCGCGCGGCGTCGGCAGGACTTGGCGCACAGACATCTTAAGGAGTAGAAAACACGTTATGCCAGTACCGAAAAAACGAGTGTCACGCACCCGCAGGGACAAGCGTAGAACGCACAAGAGTCTCACCGCTGTCAATCTGACTAAGTGCTCCCAATGCAATGAACCGGTCATTCCTCATAGAGTCTGTCCGTCGTGTGGTTTCTACAAGGACAGGACTGTAATAGAAGTCGAGGAATAAACCACAAACATGGCGGACTCCGAGGCCTTGAAGCTCAGTTCCCTTGCCTTGATTTTTCCCGGTCAAGGTTCCCAATATCCCGGCATGACGGTAGATCTTGCGCGAGAGAGCTCGACGGCGCGACAGATAATCGAGCGAGCGGACCAGATTCTGGGGTACTCCTTGAGCCGAATCATGGCGGAGAACCCGGGAAATGAGCTGAATCGGACGGTGCACACGCAACCTGCCGTCTTTGTGCACTCCATGGCGGTGTACGAGGTTCTTCGTGAGAGGCTGCCTATACGTGCAGTCGTGGCTGCCGGCCATTCTCTCGGTGAGATATCTGCTCTGTGCGCGGCCGGGATATTGGATTTTGAGACGGCGCTCCACGTGGTAAAAGTGAGAGCCGCAGCGATGGACGACGCACAGCCACCCGGTACCTGTGGTATGGCTGCCATCGTAGGGCTCAGCGCGCAACGGGTCAGGGAGCTCGTGGAAATGCACCGCATGGGTGACGTCCTTGAGGCCGCAAACTTCAATGCTCCGGACCAGATTGTCGTTTCGGGGACGCTGCGCGCAGTAACTCGATTGATGGACGCGGCTTCAAAGGAACGCCGATGTCGCGCGGTCACGCTACCTGTTTCGTCGGCCTTTCATACGGAGCTGATGGCGCCCGCCACGGGCCCGTTACGAGAGTGCCTGACAGCGTCGTCATTCGGGTCTGGAAGATTTCCGGTTGTCGCGAACGTGAACGGCCAAGTGTATCCGAGCGCTCCGGCCGAGATGCGACGTGTGTTGGTCGACCAGATCGTCAGCCCAGTCCTGTGGGAGGATTGTGTGGCAACGATGTGTAAATTGGGCGCTGAGTCCTTCTTGGAGGTCGGACCAGGAAGAGTGCTGTCCGGCCTCGCGAAAAGGATAGACAGGAATCTGAAATGCCGTAGCGTCTTTGACGTGGAGAGCATCCGATCCCTCGAGGAAGGGGCAACATGACTGGGAAGATCGGCGCCCTGATTTCTCTCCAAGGGAAAACCGCACTCGTTACTGGAGGAGGCAGAGGTATCGGCAGGGCTATATCCTTGACGCTGGCAAGGTCCGGCGCTTTCGTGGCCATCGGTTTTCGAGCGTCCGATGTCGAAGCGAGGGAGACTCTGTCTTTCATTCAGGAAGAGGGGGGAGCCGGAGGGCTCTACGAGATGGACGTGTCGGACCCCTCCTCGGTTCATTCGGTTGTGGAAGAAATCCTGCGCGATCGGAAAGCCTTGGATATCGTTGTCAACAACGCGGGCATCACCAAAGACGGGTTGCTGGGCAGAATGAGGGACGAGCAATGGAATGACGTAATTGCGGTCAACCTGTCCGGTACCTTCCATGTATGCCGCGCCGTGAGCAAGCTCATGATCCGTAACCGTTCGGGGCGTATCATCAACGTGGCTTCTACTGCCGGAGAGGTCGGGAACGCCGGCCAAGTGAACTACTCGGCGGCTAAAGCGGGGATTATCGGTTTTACGAAGGCTCTTGCTCGGGAGCTCGCCCCTCGGAACATCCTCGTGAATTGCGTGTCGCCCGGTGTCATACGGGGAGGAATGACCGACCGGTTGACGATGAACCAGAAGGAAGCAATCCTCGGTCACGTTCCATTGGGCCGGGAGGGCGATCCATTTGACGTAGCATCAGCGGTCCTGTTCCTGTGTTCGGAAATGTCATCCTACGTGACCGGCCAGGTGCTAAGGGTGAACGGGGGACTGTATATGTGATGCCGATCCGTCCGGGGCTCCGTTCGGCCTCAAGAAGCCGACGAGCTTGCCGGCGGACCGATCAAGGTACGATGAACCAAGTGTTGGAGGATACCTGACCATGGATGACCTGGAGAAGAAAGTTATAGACCTAATCTCGGAAGTGCTTGTGGATGTTAACAAGGAGAATATTCAGCTCGATTCCAAGATTGTGGAAGATTTGGGCGCGGAATCCTTGGATATCTACGACATGATTGCCCTGCTAGAAGACGAGTTCAATCTGGAAATCACGGACGAGGAAGTGGAAAAGATTCAGACAGTGCGAGACGTGGCAAACTTCATACGAGCCAATCCGTAGGGTACGGCTCGAACCGATTGTCGTTCGATGGAGGTTAGCGTGCCACGCAGAGTAGTCGTTACAGGCATGGGAATAGTCAGTTGCATGGGCTCTGGCCTCGGTGCTAACTGGGAAGGCGTTACATCGGGCAGGTCGGGTATCGGTCCAATCACGTTGTTTGACGCGAGTGGCCATCAGACTCGAATCGCCGGAGAAGTCCGCGGTTGCTTCGACCCGAAAGAGTACATCCCGCTGAAGCAATTGCGGCGGATGGACCGATATCAACAGTTCGCCATGGTTGCAGCATGTGAAGCTATGGAAGACTCGGGACTTCCGTATCCCCCGGCCAACCCCTTCCGCAGTGCAGTCGTAATTGGCTCAGGAATGGGTGGTCTCCAGACCATCGAAGATGGAGCGAAGATCGTCAACGAACGAGGTCCGAAAGGCGCGAAGCCTCTTCTCATTCCCATGGCAGTGATCAATCTCTGTGCCGGTATCCTCTCGATCAAGTTCGGATTCAAAGGGCCCAATTTCGGTGTAGTAAATGCCTGCACATCGGGAACGTCGGCCATTGGAGAGGCTTACCGACTCCTGGCCGAGGGCAGAGCCGACGTTGCGCTCACGGGCGGCACGGAAGCCGTAATCACCCCCCTCTCCGTAGCGGGATTCAATGCCCTCAGGGCGCTGTCAACCCGCAACGAAGAACCGGAACAGGCCTCCCGCCCGTTCGACGCTGAGCGAGACGGCTTCGTCATCTCTGAAGGAGCCGGAATCCTGATACTGGAATCTTTGGAGCACGCGACTGCTCGAGGTGCAGCAATTCACGCCGAAATTGTGGGCTACGGTGCGACGGATGACGGCTTCCATTACGTTATGCCCGATCCCAGTGCTGAGGGCGCTTTTCAAGCGATGAGACTGGCGCTGGAAGAGGCCTGCGTTGAACCGAGGCAGGTAGGATACATCAATGCCCACGGTACATCCACGGACCTCAACGACAAGATGGAGACACTCGCTATCAGGCGTCTGTTTGGAAAAGAGGCGGAAAAGGTAGCCATCAGCTCTACGAAATCCATGACCGGCCACCTCATCGGAGCAGCCGGAGCTGTAGAGGCGATCTTCAGCATCATGGCACTAAAGACCGGAATCATTCCGCCCACCATAAACCTCAAGACCTCGGATCCGGAGTGTGATTTGGACTATACCCCGAACCATTCGGTGTCGAGAGACACGGAGTACGCGCTGAGCAACAGCTTCGCCTTCGGGGGACAAAACGCGAGCCTCCTGTTCAGACGGTCTTGACGAGCCGGGAGAGAGGATTGGAGCGGCGGCTCATCGCCGCGTCGAGGATCGTCATCCGAGCCCCGCTAAAACTACAGACTCGTGCCGCGCTTTCTTTCGTACCGCGGCTGAATCGAATCGACCAGAGAAGGACTACCCACGTGAGCAGCTTATCGAAAAAACGTGAAGCCCCGTCGCATGCGGTTGAGCAGCACAGGAATATCATGACGCCTCTTGAGCAATCCGACGCTGAGATATATCGGATCATTCAGGCGGAAGAGAATCGTCAGGAGCGGCGACTGGAACTTATCGCCTCGGAGAACTTTGCTTCATTAGCCGTCAGACAGGCCCAGGGGAGCATCCTTACGAACAAGTACGCCGAAGGATACCCCGGGCGACGATACTATGGCGGGTGCGTTCACGTGGATGTGGTAGAGGGATTGGCATCTGCCCGCGGCAAAGCGCTCTTCGGCGCGGAGCACATCAACGTCCAACCTCACTCCGGTACTCAGGCGAACATGGCTGTCTATTTCTCCATCATGAAGCCAGGAGACACGTACCTGGGGATGGATCTGCGTCACGGTGGCCACCTTTCGATGGGACATCCCAAGAACTTCTCGGGCATCATTTACAGGGTGATTCCGTACACGGTACGGCGGGACAATCATCTCATTGACTATGACCAGGTGCGAGACCTGGCTCGAAAGCATAGACCTCGCATGATTATTGCCGGGGCGAGCGCGTACCCGCGAACCATAGACTACGCAACGTTCGCAGACATCGCGCGAGAAGTGAATGCGGTCCTGATGACGGATATCGCTCACATTGCCGGTCTCGTTGTAGCCGATCAACATCCCTCGCCCATTCCCTTTGCGGATTTCGTTACTACCACGACCCACAAGACCCTCAGAGGCCCCAGGGGCGGAATCGTGATGTGCAAGAAGGAATACGCAGCCGCCCTCGATTCCTGCATTTTCCCAGGCATGCAGGGGGGCCCGCTGATGCATGTGATTGCTGCAAAAGCAGTGGCATTTGCTGAAGCAGCCACTCAGCAGTTCAGGGATTACCAGAAGCAGGTAGTGCTCAATGCTCGGGCCCTTGCAGATGCGCTTCTGGAAAAGGGGTTCTCCTTGGTATCCGGGGGCACGGACAACCACCTCATCCTCTTGGATCTTAGCGGCATGGGGCTCGACGGAGCGCAAGCTCAGGAAAGTCTCGAACGTGCCGACATCACGGTCAACAAGAATTCTGTCCCCTTTGACCCGCTTCCCCCGACAAAGGCTTCGGGGATACGAATTGGAACACCCGCCGTGACCACGCGGGGAATGGGCACAGACGAAATGCGCATCATCGCGTCGCTGATCTCAGAAGTCTTGACTAAGCCCGCCGATGAGCAGACGATCGACCGAGTCAAGGCCAACGTTCGAGAACTGTGCGACCGATTTCCGCTGTATCTCGAGCACTGAAACGGAACCTTCTCCATGAGCTCCATCGATCCTACACCACGTTCCTTCAGTTGGTTCCCAGCCCAACGGTTCGATCCGGATTTCCCGCTCGTCTTCTGGTTCGCCGGCCTGTGGTTCTATCTGAAAAGCTTTCTGTACCTCTGCTATGTCTACATGTTGGGCCTGGATCCCCCCCCCTATTCTACCGCAGTCATCTTGGAGACCGTGTATTTCGGGATCACGTTGACACCTTGCCTTCTTCTCGGGGCAGCATTCTGGAATAAACGCGAGTGGGTAGTGCTGCCAGCCGTGGTGTTCCTCTTCGTTGACACGCCCGTTCTCGTTTTCCACGTGCTTCGATTCGCTCAAATGGGATACCTCGATTCGGGCCTGAGCAGGGCTTTGGAGTTCGGAAGCCTTGTTCTGAACATCGTGGCTCTCGGATGGTTGTTCGGATATTACTCGTCAGCGAGGACGAAGAGCCAACGTGGCGACAAGACCTGAATCACTCTGCCCTCCTCCGCGTGACACCCGAGCAATCCGAACAAGTGACTCTCCGGTCAAGCCGTGGTCATTCGCGCGCTTCGCAAGGAAAACTCGAAAAACTGTTTGACAAAAACTATAATTTTATGCTAGTCTTATATCGAAATGTTGAAGTAAAACACCAAGACGAGAACTTCAACACTCCTTTACCTCCTACAGCCGGGAAACCATGCCCGGCATTTTTTTTGCCCCAATACGGTACCGTGTTCACTGCAAAGCTGCGGATCCGACTGCGGTGGCACGCGTCAAGGATGGCGGCAAGGACGCCCCTCTGCAATCAAGGGCCGGTTTGAAAAAGCGGTCTCGAATTGCGGCACATGTTAAGATCGTGGCACGCTTCTTTTTTGGCACCCTCATTCTAGCCCTCTCCCTCTGGGCATAGGCGTTAACTTCGTGGATGACATCACGTGATTTCAGTCCGTTGACTTAACAAGGACCCCGTCACCCCGGCGAAAGCCGGGGTCCATAACATATTGGAAGGACTGGATTCCGGCTTTCGCCGGAATGACGAACAATTGGCCGTTCCACTTCTAACTTAACGCCTATGCGCCCTCTGGGAGAGGGTTGGGGTGAGGGTGCCTTTCCACGCATCGACGCCCAATCGTGCTACGATGTTTGGTGTGTCCCGAGTTTTGAGACAGTTTCCAAGGCCCGCCCCTACAGTGCCAACGAAGCGCTCACCACGTACACTGCGGTGAGGATACGGTACCGTATTTGTGCCGTCGACCACTAAGGAATCACCCCTGAGTGCTATGGACGGTCGAGGCTAGCTTCCACCGATCAAGCATCTTGATTAGCTCGTCCTCGGAGAGTGACAGCTCGCAGGGCGCGTCTGGGTTCCTTTCCAGCGTGATCCGAGCGGCTTGCAGAATGATTCTTCTGCAGACTTCCTCGATGTCACCGCCGGTCAAGCCTTCGGATGCTTGCGCAGCGCGCAAAAATTCTCCTGAGAAGCAGATGGCTTCCCTGTGAAGATACTTGCGGAATATAAGAGCCCTCTCATCTGTGCTGGGCTTCCGCATCTTGAGCTCGGCGCCGAATCTACCCGTACCTCTGAGCGCCGGGGGAACATCTTCCGCTCGATTCGCCACCGCAACTACGAGAACAGGTTTTTCCGTGTTTATCGCGTTCATCTCCATCACAAGTTGATTTACGATTCGATCGATCACTTTTGAGTCTGACCACCCGGACGACGTCATGGCATCCACACCGTCGAGAACGACGATCGTAGGGGCGAGCTCCCTGGCTTGCCGGAACAGCTCCCTGATATTTCGTTCGCTCTCTCCCATGAATTTCGATATCAGTTCAGGCCCTCTAATCTCTATGACATTGAAGCCGCTTTCCTTCGCCAGCGTTCTGGCCATAAGGGTTTTTCCGACCCCAGATGGGCCGGTGATCAAGAGGCCTTCCGGGTGGTTGATCCCCATTCCCGAAAGAAAGGCCACATGCTGTAACGGCCAAAGAATCATCTCTTTGAGATATTCGATCTCAGGCTCGTACCCTGCGACACGGTCCCACCCGGCGTCTCGGAGATCCACGTCAAAATTACGGCTCGAAGCAGGCCTCATGCTCTTGAGCGTCTCTTCGAAATCCTCTTGCTCCACAGTGATAGCGTCTATGAAGTCCTGCGATAGGGTCTGTTCCGTATCCTCCACACCTGGAAGAATGCGGCGGAGAGCCCGGAAGCCGGCTTCCTGGCAAAGCGCCATGATATCTGCTCCTACGAATCCGTGGGTCCTTTCTGCCAGATCCTCCAGGTCGACGTTTCCGAGCGGCATGTGTCGTGTGTGTATCTGAATAATCTCCTTTCTTCCGGACCTGTCCGGCACGCCCACCAGAATTTCCCTGTCGAATCTCCCTGGTCTCCTTAACGCGGTGTCGAGTACGTTAGGCAGATTGGTGGCAGCGAGCACTATGACCTGTCCTCTGTCCTGCATGCCGTCCATCAAGGCGAGCAGTTGTGCTGTCACTCTGCGTTCTACCTCTCCTTCCGTGGTGTCGCGGCGTGGAGCCAGAGCATCGATTTCGTCGATGAAGATGATAGCTGGGGCATTTTTCTGGGCCTCGTCGAACGTAGCTCGAAGCTTGGCTTCAGACTCCCCGTAATGCTTGTCCATGATCTCGGTGCCGATGAGACTCTTGAAATAGCAGCCGGTTTCACCTGCGACAGCGCGTGCGATAAGCGTTTTCCCTGTACCTGACGGGCCGTGGAGAAGAACGCCTCGCGGAGGGTCAATTCCGAGCTTTTCAAAGATTTCCGGGTGCCTGAGAGGGAGTTGCACAACCTCTCGCACCTTGCGGATGGCCTCTTTTAATCCTCCAACGTCAGCGAACGTGGTATCGTTCTTAGACAAATAGGCGTTCCCCTCCGCATCCACCAGGTAAAGAACCGTTGCCCTACTCACTTTAGAAACCCCTTCGGGGGCGGTTTCGACAATCCTGAGGCGAAGGGTGTCACCTCGTTCGGTTTCCAAAGTGAGGTAGTCGCGGCCGGTAAGAACCGCTCCGTTGGCCTTTTCGAGCAGTGCCTTCAGTTGGACGCGAGTGAGTGCTCCCTCTGAGGGCACCTCGAGGGTAACTCGTTGCGTTTCCTCACAAATAGCTTTGCGGAGCCTGACCTGGCTGTATAGCTGAAAGCCGGTCGTCTCCATAGTGTGACCGTCCAGAGAGATCATTCGAGTGTCGATCCATCGATTGGGATGGGTCCTGGCCTGAACGACACACCCATGGACACCGACGATCTCGACCGGGTCTCCCTCATCAAGGTTGAGACGCTCCATAAACGCGGGAGATATGTATGCTGTGCCAAGACCCGGTTTCCCGTCCACGACCTTGGTGACCACAAAGCTGTACGTGGGATTATCGTGATGCCCACAGTCGCAATCGTCTTTCGAATGCCAGCTTCCGGGCAGATGATCCTTGCAGTGACAATCCATGAATCGACTCCGTCACACCTTTGGGTATCAGACCTGGAACTTCAGGTTGCATTTCCTCTCTCCCGCAGAGTACATGGCCTCCGCAGGCTAACGCCAAACCACTGCGTACACCCGCACGTTCGATCCATCTTTCCTTTCGCGCTTCAACACCTTCACCGAGGCGCTCGACAGGTAATCACCCGGCCGTTGGCCTTGTGCCGCGCCGCCGGTCACTTCATTTAGCCTTCCACGCCTCGGCCTTGAGCCAGGATTTCAGTCTTTCAGTCAGACCGCAAGCCCTGTTCTTGCACGCGTAATGCTCGACCGACTCATCGATAAGCTCCTGAGGAGCTTCCACCTCCGAGATCACCTCATAGTCGCAATGGCTCTGGCGGACTAGCATGAGCCGTGCCGGTTTGTCGACTGCATTTATCTTGAAGTACGCTGCCTCCTCACCGCACGATTTTGCATGATCGAGCCCCCGCGACCAGTTTGTACCCCATTCAAGGTAACGCGTCACCGCGTCGAACGGATGCAAATCCCAGTCAATGAGACGAGCGATCTCCCTGTCCTTCATTATTTCACCGATAGTTTTCATCAATATCCTCTCTTGATCGGTTGATTGAAAAAGGAGTGTTCACTCAACCAGATGCACGGAACCGGAGAAAGTTGCAGAAATTTCGTGTAATGATAGAAGAGGACGGATGTGCTCGGTCGCCTCTTTTGCTCACCCGGCCCTGCATCTTGCCTACGCAGTGCTGACGCGCTACTGGATCGTGCCTGACTCAGCTCCACACTTTCCCAGTATAAGGGTTTTCTTTTTCAAGTAGTTATGATATGATCATCACAAATCACTCCATATATCTGCCCGAAGCTCGGAGGTAAAGTTATGAGATCTTACTTGGTGATTGCCGCACTTGTCGGTCTCTGCATTCAATTCAGTGCGCACCATGCCTTTGCTGTCGGGTATGTACAATATCCTGCTGACCGGCCGCCAGCCAACCAGACCACGGTGTACCCGAAGACGAAGGAAGGCTTCTGCGACGCGCTTTCTCGAGCATCGTTCGCCAATGAATATCCCAAGTGGCTTGATGAAGTCACCATGGCGATAAAAGACATTTTAGGGCAATTCGGCCTAACGGAGATGAAACGGCCTTAAAATTTGCCTCAAGCGGGGGGATTGTTGGATACGCACCACCGCGCGATCCGCCCTGTATCCGTTCAACGCTCGGGATTATTGGTATCGTGTCCGGATCCGGCGCCTTGGTTACGGCGTAACTCCCTGCAAGAGATCCGGGCAAAGGGTGTCATATGAAGCGCATCTGGGCTCTTTGTGTCCTGTTAGCTGTGACTGCAATCATTTGTGGTGTCGATTCGATTGGAGCCGCGACGAATACCGCCACCTACCGCGCGGCCCTCAAAGCAGTGGTCAATGGGCAGTACGAGAAGGCCGTAGAGCTTTTCACCGAAGCGATTCGTCAGGCTCCCGAAGACTATCGTCTCTACAACGACAGAGGGGTCGCTTACAAGAGAGCGGGCGATCTCGAGCGAGCAATGGCGGACTATGCGAAGTCTCTCGAGCTCAAACCCGACTTTACAAACGCTCTGAACAATCGGGGCCTGGTATACCTGCTCAAGGGGGAATATGCCAACGCGGTCGCTGACTTCCGAAGGGCGCTCGAGTGCGGAGGACTCGAGGAAAAGGTCCACACGAATCTGGGCTTGGCTCTCGCGGCAAAAGGAGACCATGAGGCAGCCGTCCAATCTTTCAAGAAAGCACTGTCTTCGGGTCCCTCGGATCACAAGGTTTTTCTGTTCATGGCCAATTCCATGGAGAAGATGGGCTCCATAGACAAAGCGCTGCAAATGCACAGGCTGGCTCTCGGTTTTGCGAGGACCAACGAAGTAGCAACATTTATAGAAGCCGAAATCGGTCGCTTGGAGCAACAAAGGGACTTGAGTAGGGCCCCAAACGTCAATGCCTCTCGGCCGCGGCAACCAGGAGAGCAGCCCGCAACACAAACGAGGGATACGACAACCCCGCCTGCCGGATCTTCCGGGACCAGGGTAATTGTGAGAGCCCAACCTCCGAGCCAGGTACAGCCACCGGCGGCGAAGGAGCCTTCACCGAACGGAGCGGTCAAACAACAACCCTCTGAACGCAAGAAAATTGCTACCCTCCGCGATTTGGAAGCTGCCAGCCGCGCTGCTGGCCGATCCAAACTCTCCCCTGTGGCGGCTGAGATATTCGCGCAAGGGCTGTCTTTCCTAGACAAATCGGAGTTGAACAAGGCGCTCGTCAGATTCGAGGATACGCGGAATCTCGAGAGGCGAAGAAAAAACTACCACGGGATCGGGTGGAGCGATTTGGAGATAGCCCGCGTCCTGACGCGGATGGGAGATCATCATAAGGCTACAGCATACTTCAGGGAAGCACTGAATGTTTTCTCGCGTATCGGGGCCACGGAAGAATGGATTCTCGCTGCTCTGGAGCTGTCCGAGAACCAACGGGTGACCGGACGCATAGACGAAGCGACCGACCTCCGCACCAAGGCTTTCCAAAGGGCGGCTTCGGCCGGATACCACGAGCTTGTGACCGACATCACAGCCGGCCCGATCAAGAAGGATCGGACTGAAGCTGAGAAGACTCCCGACATAAAGGCGCTGAGACCTGTTCCCTCCGCGCAGCCTCGGGATGCTCAATCGGCCGCGCCAGCGCGTCCAGTCAGGCAAGCTCCCCCTTCTGCACCGTCCGTCAAAGACGAGAAAGTCGATCACCCACGCACCTCTGTCACGCAGGTCAATCAGTGGGGAAACATCGGGAAGGGCCCGATTACCTGGGCCAAGACCCAACCCTCCAAGGGAGAGCAGCCGGGATCTCCCGTGGGAGGAGCCTCAGTGGACACCCGTCCCGATGGAGCCGCCGGTGAGTCGCCGCACCCGCAAGGCTCAGTGCTCAGCGCCAGAGCCGTGGACAGGGGGCTTCCGGTCAAAGCACCAGCCCGGAGGCAAAGCATCGAGAAGGAATTGAGCGAGCTCCAGAAGCTGAAGGCCGCGAATGACGAGCAAGGCATGGTAGCGGTTCTCGAACGGTTATCGGAACGTTACTTGGCTAGGAGGGACTACCGTCAAGCCTTGCTCGCCCTGAACGCAGCTTTGGGATTCCGAGACAAGCTCCGACT
Organism: Thermodesulfobacteriota bacterium; assembly: GCA_040753915.1. Lineage (GTDB taxonomy): Bacteria > Desulfobacterota > Desulfomonilia > Desulfomonilales > Desulfomonilaceae > JBFMDN01. Next base: position 32,292 of record JBFMDN010000040.1, read on the forward strand.
CCTCGAGGGCAAAGCAAGATCGTACCTCCTGCGGAGCCTAGCTTACGAAAAGCTCGGCAACTCGATGGCCGCGCTCGAGGATCTGACCCATTCTCTGGCCCTGGGCGGATATTCTGCAAAGGAAGCGGAGACGGCGAGAGAACGCGCGCGGAAGATCGTCGCAGCAATGGAAATGGAACCGAAAAAGATCGTCGATGCGTACGGAGCCCTTTGGAAAGCTCGAAAAGAAGGTGATGGACATGAGGAGACCCGCTCGCTCCATCGTATCGCCCAATTGTACGATCAGGCAGGCAAGAAACGGGAGGCTCTAAACTATTATGAGCGTTCCCTTGCGTCGCTGCTCACGGACAAGGCCCTGACACACCAGGCGCTCGGCTCCACGGAACTGGCCCGCAAAGCGTTCGATGAGGCTCTTGACACCCTCAAGGAGCTGGATTACTCCCGGTACGTTGAGCTGAAGCGAAAGGGAATTAAGCCGAATGCGCTCTCTCGACAATAGAACCATGGGACGTCAGCGCGGCCACGCGCCCCATTCCGGGCCGGAGGCCATTCAGAGCCGCGTATGATGCGATTGCGAATCTTCCAGTCGTGTGCGGGAAGCACTCGGCTACAGCGCCGTGGCACAGGCTCTCCATGCTGATGCGCATACTTACAAGCAACTGGCTAGCCATCCCAGTCCTCGTTGGAGCCGCTATCTCACTTGGATTCCTCTATCATACCAGAGGGCGGGGATGGGAGTTCACAGTGGGGGCCATTCTTCTCGTGATAGCTGCAATTCTCATCTTCCTGGGCAGAGAGAAAAAAAGAACGGGAGACGGGTCGGACATACGACGGTAGCCGGAGACCGACGCGCCAAAAAAAAGGCCTGGAACACTGAGATGGTGCCAGGCCGATCGGCGTGGTTTGCTCGGAGAGGTGATTGAGCGTATGTTCACCCCTCCTCTGGTTTACCTTTCCTCCAGTGCGGTGCTCCCGCTTTCGTTGTGTGTTGTCCTATTCGACCGTCAGTCAGAGCTCTGCGGACCCGGAAGGGTCTGGTCAGACCTCGAATTCAAGCTTGGCCCACCACATTCGTGTTGGGCCGGGGACCACTGTGTTCCAGTTTCACCTCTTCTATGATCGACGCTATTTCCGAGTGAAGGATCTCGAGCTGCCAGTTGAAATAGATCTCTTCACCGAAGTCCCGGATAAGCTGTTTCTGAGCGTTGATATAATCTCGCGCGGACACCGCCCCGGAAAACACATGAATGGGATTGATCAGAGTCGCGATCACTTTCTCCTGTCTGTCGGTGTCATGTTCCAGATTATCGTTTTTGTGGCTCATGTTGCCTTCCTTCTTGGTTTTCATGCCTTGAAGAGATGCAACTGGGATGCCAACTGGAGTCAAGTCGTTATTCCACTGCAATATCAAGGCATAACCCAGAATCGCATCGATGATCGAGGAAGACCGGTCTGTTCGGAATCCGACATATTGAAACGTCCGACATCAACGGAGACCGAGACGGGAGGGCTTGTCAGGTAATGTACAGAATGCGACATCTGTGTCGCTCCTCGCGCGGCTCCCTGCACCCAACGAACAATTGACCTCTCAGACCTTCTCACTTATAATGACTTTGACTGAGCCGGTAGGTTTCACGAAAAATAAAGCCCTCTTAAGGGGCTAGGGAGGATAACCCATGATGCCGGGCCCTTGGGAGCTAATCCTAATATTACTTATCGTAGTGATGATCTTTGGCGCAAAAAGAATTCCCGAAATTATGGGCGGCTTGGGGAAGGGCATTAAATCCTTCAAGCGTAGTATGGAGACGGATGACGCCCCCCCGCCCCCTCAGGAACAATCCCCACAGCCTCCGCAAGAGAAGACTGAATCAAAATAGGCCCTTGCCAGAACCTGGATTCCGACTGTCCCACTGTAGCGTCTCCATGATAGGTTTGCACCCGAACAGATCGGGTCAGTGGTGCGCCGTGGTGCGGAAAGGGCGGGCATGAGGAAGAGCAGACCTTCCGTTGATCAGAGCCGCGAGGAATCAGCAGCTCTCTACCTTTTCTACGGCGACGAGTATCTCGTCAAGGAGCAGGTCGCACAGATCGTCGACCGGGTCCTGCCTGGTGACATTCAGCAGACAAATCTCTTTGTGATTGAAGGACATTCTCTGGACGCGGGGGCTCTTGTAGCCCTTGTGGTGACTCCTTCCCTTTTCGGCACCAGCCGCGTGATAATTGTCGACCAGACAACCATCTTCATGGGTCGAGGAGATCGCAAGAAGCTCCTGTCCAAGACCCTGCAGACGTGGAAAGCTGGGGATCGCCGCGCGACCATGCGAGGTCTATCCCAGGTTCTTTCCCTTTCAGGGCTCACCGTAGATGACATGCGGGAACCTCAGTGGGTCGACGAAGTCCTGGGGGATACAGCAGGAGGAGAAGACCGGGAAACACTCGCAGCCGCAGGGAGAGCGTTCCTGGAGGAGGGCAGGAGCATTCAGCCGGCGGGAGGAGAGGACCTGATAGAAGAGCTGATCTCGTCCGAATTTCCCCCGGGCACTGTCCTAATTTTCACTGCACAGGAAGTTGAGACAAGAAAGAAATTGTTCAAGCTGATCAGCGAGCGAGGCCGCGTGGTACACTGCGCGGTGCAGGAGCAAAAGTACGGCGGTGGGCTCGATAGGTCTTTCCTTGAAAACCGCATCAAGCACGTCGTGACTCGAGCGGGCAAGCGCATCGGCCGCGCGGCCATGGACCGCATCTATTCACGGTGCGGGACGGATCTGCGAAGGATCCACGCGGAGCTGGACAAGCTCATCGTCTTTGTCGGTGAACGGCAGGAGGTAAGGGTCGACGATGTGGATGCCATATTTACCGACTTCCACGAGGCATCTTTCTTCGATCTCACCAACGCGTTGCGCAGCGGGGACATATCGAAAGCTCTCCCGGCCCTGCACGAGCACCTAAAGATCTCGGCCCATCCACTCCAGACGTTGGGAATCATCGCCTCGGATTTCCGAAAGCTTATGGTTGCCCGGGAGCTTCTGTTCACGGTCTTCAAGACCACCTGGAGAGCCGGCATGTCCTATGATCAATTCAAGGAGGTGGTCGCTCAGGCGCGCAGGGACCATCCTGAATTGACAGGGAACGAAAAATTCAAATTGCTCTCTTCGGCCGACTATTCGCTCTACCTGCTGCTCCGAGATGCTCAGAAGTTTCCCATGGAAAAGTTGATTCGCATGATGGAAGCCTGTCTAGACGCGGACATCCAGCTCAAATCTTCCCGTGTCGGAAACCGCTCTCCTCAGGCGATCCTCGAGAATCTCGTAAGCACAGTCTGTGCACCTGTTCGCGGGCAATCGCCGCGCATGCGGTGAGCGCGATACAGGTTTTGCATGCGACTATAACGTTGACGACCCGTTGAGTTCATTCTACAATTTCCCCCTCTCCCTCTCACCGTTTTAGGCAACAATCGTTTTACTGCATCAAAATCAAGAGGCTGTCATGCGCTACAAAATCGGCATCGATGTTGGCGGAACGTTTACCGACTTCCTCCTCACTCGTTCTGACGGGATCTCCAAGACGTACAAAGTGCTTTCGACTCCCAAAGATCCTTCCATTGCCACGATGCAAGGGATTGAGGAAATGGCCGGGGACGAAGGAATGAGTCTTCGGGATTTCCTCAACGCTGTTGACGTCATCGTTCACGGAACCACGGTCACCACAAACGCGGTTCTGACTTATTCAGGAGCCAAGACGGGGCTTCTGACAACCACAGGTGTCAGAGATGCCCTCGAAATGCGACGGGGAATCAGGGAGGAACAGTACAACAATCGTTACACGAATGTGGTCCCCCTGGTGCCGAGATACAGGCGTCTTCCCGTTGACGGGAGGCTTGATTACGCGGGAGCCGAAATCACTCCGCTCGCGCTGGATCAAGTGAGGGAGCGTGCCCGCTTCCTCGCTGCAGAGGGAGTGACGGCGGTCGCCATATGCTTCATGAACTCGTTCGCGAACGCGAGCCATGAAGAGCAGGCCGCCAAGATAGTTGGGGAAATCCTTCCAGACGCGTATCTTTCGGTTTCCACACAGGTGCTCCCGTCCATACGATTTTACGATAGAGTGTCCACAACGGTCCTCAACGCGTACGTGGGGCCCATTCTGAAGAAATATCTCGACAGCCTTTTGGCAAAGCTCGACGCTGCTGGCTTCCCCAATGTTCTGCTGATCATGCAATCAAATGGGGGCGTAGTCTCCCCGTCGATAGCAATGGAGCACGCGGCTACCACGCTGCTTTCAGGACCGGCAGGCGGACCTGTGGCAGGGATCGTGTACGCGGGCATTCAGGACTATCGCGATTGCATCACCATGGACATGGGGGGGACCTCGTTCGACTGCGCGCTGATCAAGGACGCCATGCCTTTTACGACCACGGTCGGCGAGATTAACCGTTTGCGCCTTGCCCTCCCCATGCTCAACGTCGTGACGATAGGAGCAGGAGGCGGCTCCATAGGATGGCTCGACGAAGGCGGCCTGTTGCGAATGGGTCCCCAGAGCGCATCCTCAGATCCCGGCCCTGCGTGTTACGGTTTGGGCGGAGAGATGCCAACCTGTACGGACGCCGACCTCGTTCTCGGATACTTGGACGAGAACTTCTTCGCTGGCGGCCGCATGGCTTTACGCAGGGACCGGGCGGAAAAGGCCATTATGGATAAGATTGCCCGACCGCTGGGCTATGACCTGCATGAAGCGGCGGCCGGGATGTACCATGTCATCAACGTGAACATGGCTGCCGCTGTTCGGGAAGTCGCAGTGAAGCACGGACAGGATCCGAGGGATTTTCCCCTGGTCGTTGCAGGCGGGGCAGGACCGAACCATGCGTGCATGATAGCGTTGGAACTGGAAAATCCTGTGCTTATCGTTCCTAGAGAGTCCTCGATTTTCTGCGCGGCGGGCATGCTCATGTCCGATTTGAAACATAACTTCGTCCGGACGTACGCGGTTCTGCTCCGAGACGCGGACCCGCAGATCTTTGGTCGACTCTTCGACGAAATGAAGCGATCAGGCAAACAGTTGCTCATGGAAGAGGGTATCCCGGAGTCGGACATCGAGTATCGCTACTCTCTCGACCTGCGCTATGTGAAGCAGTACCACGAGGTGGAAGTGGAAGTTACCGCGCAGGAGGTCGACCGCTTCGATATCGACGCCATGGCCAAGAGATTTCACCCGGCTCACAATATGTTGTACGGATATTCCCTCGAAGACCAGGGCACTCCCGTAGAGTTGATCAATATGCGCCTGGTGTGTACCGGCAAAACCGAAAAACCGGTGTTCCAGCAGCAGAAATACGCGGGAGAGGATCCGTCTCGCGCGTACAAGAAAGACAGAAAGGCTTATCTGCCGACGCAGAAGGCATTTCAGGATGTACCGGTCTTCGACGGCCTCGCGCTCCAATTCGGCAATCGCATAGAGGGTCCGGCCATTGTAGAACAGGTGAACACGACCACGTTCGTGGCATCTCAGTTCAACGTCATGACCGATCGCTACGGTAGCTTCACCATGTATCTGAAACACCTGGAAGAGGACGTCAAAAGGAGGATCCTCCTATGAGCGTAGAGATAGACAGGGTACTCGTGTCAATTCTGCAGAGGCGCTTGAAATCAATCACTGAGGAAATGAGCATTGCCCTTACCATGACCACAAGGTCTCCCATTCTTTGCGAGGCAAAGGATTTCGTCACAGGTCTGTACGACGCGCGCGGAAAAATGCTCGAGCAGACGGAGAACCTGCCGATCCTCTCATTCTCCCTCGGACCGGTGTGCGAGTATATCGTGGACTACTTCGGGGATGAAATCTACCCCGGAGACGTGATCTTCCACAACGATGTCTTCTCCATGGGGAATCAGAACAATGATGTGGCCGCGTACAAGCCCATTTTCTGGAACGAAACCCTCGTAGGTTGGGCAGCATGCAAGGGCCATCAGGCTGACATCGGAGGAGCCGTGCAGGGAGGTTACAATCCCAATGCCACCGAGGTATGGCAAGAAGCGCTTCGCATTCCCCCGGTGAAGGTATACGAGAGAGGAAAACTTCGAAAAGACGTCTGGGATCTTATCTTCGCGAATATTCGCCTCGATATTGTTGCGGAAGATATGAGAGCAGAGATCGGCTCCTGCGTCGTCGGCGAACGGGGGCTGCTGAAAATCATTGAACGCTATGGACTTGAGACCTTTGAAGCGCACAAGAACTATCTGTTCGACTCGACGGAAAAGATGATGACCGCGGAAATTCGAACTATTCCCGATGGGGTCTACTATGGCGAGTCTAACTGCTATTTCGACGGGAAGAATCCCGGGTCGAAATACACCATCCGAGTGCGAATAACAGTGAAGGATGGCGGGATCGTGTTCGACTATTCCGACACAGACCCCCAGACTCCGGGATTCGTTAACGGCACCTACACATCGAGCGCGTCCGCAACCATTTTGACCTTCCTCCAGATGGTCAACCCCGATATCCCTCACAACGACGGAATGGTGCGACCGGTGAAAATTATTATTCCTCAGGGCACCATCCTGAACGCAGCGTATCCTGCGGCCACGACGTACGGGAATCACCTGTGCCCCAACAATGCTGATGCGATCATGAGAGCTCTGGGTCCGATCATCCCGGACAGGGTCACAGCAGAGTGGAATGAGCTGCTCTGCTCCCTCACCACGGGAGTTGATCCCCGCAAAGGATCTCCGTACGTGGACATCGGGTTCATGGGACTCAAAGGAGGATCCGGTGCGATAAAAGGTGCAGACGGATACGATCATATTGGCATGATTGACGCGTCAGGAGGCGTGCTCGATCAGGATTACGAAATGTTCGAGCAGCAGACTCCTCATCTTCTGCGCAAACACGAGTATTGGCCAGATTCCGCGGGCCCGGGGCAATGGCGCGGGGGCCTGGGAGTGGAGACCGAGTTCGTAATCGGATCGGACAACACGAAGGTGGTGACCTTCGGAGATGGGGATGTAGAGCCAGCTCGAGGCGCCCTTGGCGGCATGGATGGCACGCTGAACAAGATCGAGCTTACGTACCCCGATGGAAGAACTTACCTGTGCACTACCAAGGACCTCGTGGAAAACGTTCCCAAAGGAACGATCTACTTTCAGCAAGCAGGTGGAGGAGGAGGTTATGGGGATCCCTTCCTGAGGCCCGCGCAAAAGGTAGCCGAAGAGGTAAGAAACGGTGTGATTTCCTTCGAGGCTGCAGCCAGGGATTACGGGGTGGTCGTAGATCCAGGAACTTTTGGTGTCAACGAGGAGGAAACCCAGCGGCTGCGATCGTCGCGTCCTATCCGAACCTGCTGATGATTCTGCCGCGGAGGAGCCCCTTCGAAAATGTCTCAAAACTCGGGACACACCAAAACTCGTAGCACGATTGGGCGTCGATGGGTGGAAAGGCACCCTCACCCCAACCCTCTGCCAGATGGAGAGGGAGCGGGAAGAACCCCCCTCTCCCCCGCTTCGGGGGAGAGGGTCAGGGTGAGGGGGCGTGCCACAATTATCACGGACTGCAGGCTTTTGAGACGCTTTCCTTCTGCCTGCCGTAGCTGCGCGCTCGATTCGAGCCGCGGCAGGCCGTGCATCCGATAGACCGCGACATCGTGCGAATCGTATTCTTTCCGGGAGAGTGTTCATGAACAGTTTTATGCCTACCTTTGCCACCGTGGATGAGCTCGCCGACCACCAGCTCAAGGGACTGCGTTGGACAGTAAGTCATGCATATCAGGGGTCCGCTGCGTACAGGGCCAAGTTCGACGCGGCGGCGGTCAAACCAGAAGACATTCGAAGTCTTGACGACCTGAAGCGTCTTCCGTTTACCACTGCGGCTGACCTTGCCGAGGGGTATCCGTTTCCTCTGCTTTGTGTCCCCTTCGAGGATGTGGTGAGGATCCACGCATCCTCAGGAACCACGGGAAAACGGAAGGTGCTCTGCTACACCCAAAAGGACATAAGCGACTGGGCCCATTTCTTTGCCCGATGCTACGAAATGGCTGAGCTGAGTCGTGAAGACCGCGTGCAGATCTGTGTAGGGTACGGTGTGTGGACGGCAGGGGTCGGGTTCCAGTTAGGATGTGAACGGTTTGGAGCCCTTGCAGTTCCCGCAGGACCTGGCAACCTTGAGATGCAGATGGAGTTCCTCATTGATTTCCAGAGCACCGTCATCTGTTGTACTGCTTCTATGGGGCTGCTCCTCGCCGAGGAGGTGGAGCGCCGAGGATTGAGAGACAAGATTCGGCTGACGAAAATGATTTACGGATCGGAGAGGTCTTCGGACGCGATGAGAGAGCGAATCAGGAATCTCTTGGGATTAACCCACATGTTCGATATACCCGGCATGACAGAGCTCTACGGTCCCGGAACCGGACTGGAGTGCACGGCTCATCGGGGAATCCATTACTGGGCGGATTACTATCTAGTGGAAATCCTCGACCCTGACACACTCGAGCCCGTGCCTGACGGTGAAGTGGGCGAAATGGTCGTCACCACTCTCTGCAAGGAGGCAGTACCACTAATCCGCTATCGTACACGCGATCTCACCGCGCTCATTCCCGGACCCTGTTCGTGCGGAAACATACTGCCGAGACATGACAGAATTCTCGGCCGATCGGACGACATGTTCATCGTGCGTGCAGTAAACGTTTACCCCGGACAGATAGACAGCGCGCTCAGCCAGATCCCCGGCATTGGCAGCGAGTACCAGGTACTCCTCGAGAGGAAGGACGGGAAGGACACCATGAGATTGAGAGTGGAGCGAGAGCTGGCGGCTGACCCGTCCGCTGACCGGCACACAGAAACTCTTGTGAAAGAGGCCATAAAGAAGAAAATCCTCGTCACTCCTCAGGTGGAAATTGTAGAATACGGCTCGCTACCGCGAAGCGAGCGGAAGACGAAACGGGTCTTTGATATGAGAGAAGCCTGAAATACTTTGAGGACCCGGTATACCGACGTGGTCGCACTGTTGGAATGGCATTCGAGCACGTCAGGAAGCTCGGCAGCAGTAATTCTTTCAGGACTGGAGCATCTCCTGTCGTGATTGAAGGATGGGGAGAGAATTCAATGGCAACGGATTTTGTATTTGTATACGGGGCCAACATGAGTCGGTCTGAATTGCGCTCATGGCTCGAGGGCTCTGGCCACGACTCATCGCTGGTCCTTAGCGCGCAAATTGCTACCCTGTCGGGGTACGACTATGTCTGGAATTATTACTCGAGAGGGAGAGGTTGCGGTACCGCCAACCTGGAGCCGAAAGAGAACTCCACCGTGTGGGGCATCCTTCTGGAAATCGATGAATCGCTGCTCAAGGAATTTGACCGGAAAGAAGGACATCCGTATTTTTACTCCCGCGGCACCAAGCGTGTTCCCGTCAAGACGGTTAGCAACGGACAGGTGGTGCAGGCCTGGCTTTATCTGGCTGAATCGAACAAGACTGCCGGCAAGGACGTCCGGCCTTCCCGTGAGTACAAGGGTGTTCTGGTGAGTGCGGCCGAATACTGGGGATTTCCCGAGGAGTACATAGAGCGTATGCGACAGTGGGACACGCAATAGGGATCAGCGTTCGCAAGGCGCGCGTTCTTCGTTTCGGAAGCGGCCATACACTTGGATATGCAACCGTCCAAACGCTTTTCCGCCAGGCTAGGGTATCTGTCGCGAGGGTTCGACATGGATGCTGTCGGCTTCATTCACGGGAGATTTCAGCCTCTGCACAACGACCACATGAAGTACCTGCTTGCGGGGAAGAGCCGATGCAGGCACATGGTCGTAGGAATTACCAATCCCGACCCCCTCCTGACCTCCCACGATCCCGACGATCCGGTAAGGAGCCTCGATTCTGCCAACGTCCTGACCTATTATCAGAGACTCAACATGATCCGGGATGCGCTTCTCGAGGCCCAAGTCTCGTACGAGGAATTTTCCATCGTCCCCTTTCCTGTGAATCGGCCGGACCTTTACAGATTCTACGCGCCCCTGGATGCCACATTTTATCTGACCATCTACGACTCGTGGGGCCACAAGAAGCACAAGCTTTTCCAGTCTGTAGGTCTGAAAACAGAAGTGATGTGGGAAAAACCCGCTACGGAGAAAGGTATCTGCGGTGCCACCGTCCGGAACGCCATGGTTCACGGCGACCCGTGGGAGCACCTTGTTCCCGCCAGCACTGCTCGGCTGCTCAAAGAATGGAGAATGCCAGAGATGCTCGCCGCCTGGAACCGAGGCGCTTGATGCCTCGTATCAATGAAACACGAACCCCACTCCGGTGATGAACTGCACCAGGATTCTCGGCACTGACCTATCATTGTGAAGGAGGAGCGCAGGCTTTCAAGGCCGCGATTTGTCTCAAGATGCGACCTGTAAAAGCCGCGTTAAGGGAATGAACCCGCGTGCGAACGCGGGGTCTGAGCTGCAGAACGACGAAGAGCCCCGCTCTGAAACGACGGGGCTCTTTATGGGGTATCCCGGCGACGACCTACTCTCCCACGCGGTCACCCACGCAGTACCATCGGCGCTGGAGGGCTTAACTTCTGTGTTCGGAATGGGAACAGGTGTTTCCCCTCCGCCGTTGTCACCGGGAAATCGAATGTGTTGAGCGCTGAGCCGCAACCCAGCGCGCCAAGTATATCAATCGAATAGGGGTTCGAGGATACAAGCTCGTTTTGTTGGGTATCAAGCCGCACGACCTATTAGTACCGGTAAGCTCCATGCGTTACCGCACTTCCACACCCGGCCTATCAACCTCGTCGTCTACGAGGGGTCTTTAGGGGCCTAAGCCCGGGATATCTAATCTTGAGGTCGACTTCCCGCTTAGATGCTTTCAGCGGTTATCCGATCCGGACGTAGCTACCCGGCTATGCCGCTGGCGCGACAACCGGAACACCAGGGGTCCGTCCATCCCGGTCCTCTCGTACTAGGGACAGAGCCTCTCAGATATCCTACGCCCGTGGAAGATAGGGACCGAACTGTCTCACGACGTTCTAAACCCAGCTCGCGTACCGCTTTAATTGGCGAACAGCCAAACCCTTGGGACCGACTTCAGCCCCAGGATGCGATGGGCCGACATCGAGGTGCCAAACCTCCCCGTCGATGTGAACTCTTGGGGGAGATCAGCCTGTTATCCCCGGGGTACCTTTTATCCGTTGAGCGATGGCCCTTCCACACGGAACCACCGGATCACTAAGACCTGGTTTCCCACCTGCTCGAGATGTCTCTCTCGCAGTCAAGCTCCCTTATGCCTTTACACTCTACGGCTGGTTTCCAATCAGCCTGAGGGAACCTTCGCGCGCCTCCGTTACTCTTTAGGAGGCGACCGCCCCAGTCAAACTACCCACCAGACAGTGTCCTCGACCCGGATTACGGGCCCGAGTTAGTACCTCGTGATACCCAGGGTGGTATTTCAAGGACGGCTCCACCGAAACTAGCGTCCCGGCTTCAACGCCTCCCACCTATCCTACACAAGATACCCCAAAATACACTGTCAAGTTGTAGTAAAGGTCCACGGGGTCTTTCCGTCTTTCCACGGGTAGACGGTATCTTCACCGCCACTTCAATTTCGCCGAAGCCATCGTTGAGACACCGCCGCAATCGTTACGCCATTCGTGCAGGTCGGAACTTACCCGACAAGGAATTTCGCTACCTTAGGACCGTTATAGTTACGGCCGCCGTTTACCGGGGCTTCGGTTGACCGCTTCGCTTGCGCTAACAGCTCCCCTTAACCTTCCGGCACCGGGCAGGCGTCAGACCCTATACATCATCTTGCGATTTAGCAGAGTCCTGTGTTTTTAGTAAACAGTCGCCACGGCCATTTCTCTGCAACCCCCTCGAGCTCCATGAGCGTGTCACTTCACCCTAACGGGGCACACCTTCTCCCGAAGTTACGGTGTCAAGTTGCCGAGTTCCTTAACGATGGTTACCTCGAGCGCCTTAGGATACTCACCTCACCCACCTGTGTCGGTTTACAGTACGGTCACGCGATCGGCTCGCTTAGAAGCTTTTCTTGGCGGCATGGAATCAACCAGTTTACGAGACAAAGTCTCTCCTCGCACCCCTCGAAGTATGATGCTCCGGATTTGCCTAGAGCATCCTTCTACAGGCACGAACCGGGACGTCCAACACCCGGATGGCCTATCCTTCCGCGTCCCTCCATCGCTCAAACGCCTCACACGTGGTGCAGGAATATTAACCTGCTTTCCATCACCTACGCCTTTCGGCCTCGGCTTAGGGACCGACTAACCCTGAGCGGATTAACCTTCCCCAGGAAACCTTGGGTTTTCGGCGAACAGGTTTTTCACCTGTTTTGTCGCTACTCATGTCAGCATACTCACTTCCACTGCGTCCACCGCTCCTTACGGTACGGCTTCTACCGCTTGTGGAACGCTCCCCTACCGATGTGCACGCACATCCCGCGGCTTCGGTAGCATGCTTAAGCCCCGTTACATTTTCGGCGCAGACCCACTTGACCAGTGAGCTATTACGCTTTCTTTAAAGGATGGCTGCTTCTAAGCCAACCTCCTGGTTGTCTCTGCGTTTCCACATCCTTTCCCACTTAGCATGCTTCGGGGACCTTAGCCGGCGGTCAGGGCTGTTTCCCTTTCGACCACGAAACTTATCTCCCGTAGTCTGACTCCCGTGCTACGACTCGACGGCATTCGGAGTTTGGTTGGGTTTGGTAATCTGGTAGG
>JBFMDN010000041.1:0-50309 GCA_040753915.1 Thermodesulfobacteriota bacterium
TGGAAATATCGGGACAGGTTGAGCGTCGTATTCGCAAATTATCGGCCGTAGCACATTGTGCCACCTTGGAAACAGTGGTGCTACGCCGCCCTTGGGAGCGAAATGGTATCGCGACAGGCTCCTAGGGATCACGGCATCAGCGAGCGCCAAGCCACCTTCCAGGAGGTCCTTGATTTCCTTAAAGTCGCTGGCAGGGACGACAAGCGTCCCTTCTCGCCCCGGTTGCAGTAACAGAGTTTCATCGAGCCCGATCCCCTCATCGCGGAGCAGGTCAGCGGAGTGCGTGCTGATTAGAATTTGCCGTCCCGACCCACGCTGGACACGAGCGAACATTTGGGGGAGGTAACGGACGATCTCTGGATGAAGGGAAAGCTCGGGTTCTTCAAGCAGTAAGGGCCCGCTTCCGTCCATGGTGGCCCAGAGAAGGCCCGTGAGACGAAGGGTGCCGTCGGAGAATTGTTCCTCGGTCTGCCATGCCCCTCGAGGGCGCCAATGTTCGTATTTCCCTCGCATGTGCGGGGTGCCTTTCGCATCTCGCCATAGTTCGATCTCTCGCAGTTGGGGAACCGCCACACGGAGTGCATCTTGGATTCTTCTCAGCCGTGCGTTGCGACTGCGTTCCTGTGTCTTGGCGATCTGCTCAAGAAAATCGCCTCCGAAGGGATCGTGAGTTCTGCCTACAGAGCGATCCGGTTCGCGCACGAGCTGTGGCACAATGTGTAAGTACCTCACCGACTGGAAGAAGGTCACTATTTCTCGGAACTCGCGGTTCACATTTACCTGTTCGAGGTGCGTTTGAGTCAGACGCTCTCGATCCACCTGATCCTCGTCGTCGGGTCGATCCAGCACTGTCACCCCATCACGCAAGACTTTTTCCTGCTGCACGATGGGTCGGCGTTGGTTATCTTGATTAAATCGCAGATCGTATTCCCACTGCGGCGCGTCACAGGATGCTTCTACGACTACATGGACTCGAACATCTGGATAGCGTCGTGCGGCAAGACAACGAATGGCACTCACACCGCCCCGCCTGCTTACAGCTTCACGAAAGCCGCCCCCAACTGAGGCCAAGTCACGCAAAAACCGAAGTACATCCAGGAAGTTGGATTTGCCCGACGCATTGGGACCAACGAGGAAAGCGCGCTGCTGAAGTGGGACGTCAACGCTTGCGAAGTTTTTCCAATTCTCAAGCCCGATCCTAGAAAAGTGCATGGGGACAGTCCGCATTCGCTTCATAGGACATCCTCGACAAGATTACTCTCGCGTGTCGCAGCAGGGCATGGCGGCCCCCGTCGCCTGCACAAATGGCTTCTAAGGGAATCACGTAGGCCGGGAGCTCCGTGGTTCTCTTGTTTGCAAGAGGAATTACGCTATGGCTCGCTGATACCCAATTCGTAAAAACAGCCTGCTGACGCTTCTTTTCGATGGGCGTCACACGGGGCCTCAGAATGGTCCCCCTCTTCAGCCTTCCAGGTCTTTCTCCGCTCACATGCGGGCATGTCAGCTTCTCAAGCGTTACCACAAACGCTGCGCTCCCACAAGGGACGGCCCAGTGAACACCACGCAGCCTGAAATGAGGAGGATAGCCACAGACGAGGTTGGAGACGAGACCAAGAGAAGTAGAAGAGCTGAGGTGAGGCTTGACACCTTGGCATTTGTGCAAGGCTTCTCTTGTCATCTCAAGTTCTGCCGCCAGAGGGTCATTCGTTTGCGCGCGTTTGCGGAGATGATTGAGCGACTGACCCCTTCTTCCAACAGGTCGGAGAAATGAATTCGGTCCGACTCGTCAAAGAAAATGTCCTGGCCACCGTTCCCGCGGAGCATCACATGATGATCGGCGCCTGCATACTGAATGCGAGCTCTCCGTGCCTTCGGACGAGCACAAACTCAGATACATGGATGGAACCTTTGACCCCATTTCATTTCACTAACCCTCAGCCCGAGGGTGCCCCTGTGCCTCGGCGAATATGGTTACAAGGGCATGTCGAGTGGACGCCAACTCCACCGGCTTAAGGAGTGTCACATTGCCGTGTTCGTCAATGGTCGCTTCAACGACCTGAACCGTCTCCCCGTTTTCGCGCTTACAGTGCCGATCTTCCTCCCGAACCTTTCCGTCGCCTTTACCATGACGACCTTCTTTCGATCGGCTCGCCTCCCAAATCTTCGCCTGACCAGGGGGCTTGGCACCCCGGGCGGCCGCGTTGATGGCGCACACACGCCTAAGCTGGTAATTGCGTTCCGCGATGGCAAGGAGTCTTGCTTCCTCCTCGCCATAGAGCGTTACGGAAAACTTACGCTTGCGGCTCGCACCATGCTCATCGATCCACGAGGCAAGCCAGAACGCACGCACGCTCCCACTATGTGGATTGTCCACGGCCTCATAGCGGCCAACACCGGGAATTCCGGACGTATTGTTCTTCCGGAGGCGGGTGCGAGTCCAGATCTGTTGCTCAAAGGGATTGTCTCGGGCGAGACAAGAATTTCGATACTTGACGGCGGCCTTCAGTGCTTTCCGCTTTCCACCATAGACGCCGTCAGAGAAGCGTCTCACCACTGACACCCCCTTTCGCCGCAATGTGACGACCCATGCGCGGTCGCCACTTGCATCGTTATCGATTCGGGTGATGTTACGATAGGGGTGCATGATGAATAAACCTTACCGTCATGAGAGGGATCCGTAAAACGCACGGAATCCAGTCTCCTCACCGGATGGCCCGCACGTCTGTTAACCTTTAAGTACCTTTTGCAGCTAATCTTACCCAGTACTCCTGAGAAAGTCAAAGCTTCTGGGATTTCCGCTGGATACGAAAGGAGACCTCCCGCATGAGGATTCCTTGACCAACGCGTGTCATGTCGGTGTCGTTGTCCATCGGGGTCATGTCGGAGTCAGACTTGACATCTTAGCATTTGTGCCAGGTCTTCTCGTGTCCTCTTAAGTTCAGCCGCCAGACAGGGATTCGTTTCCGCGCGTTTGAGCGGAGGATTGGCCGCTTGAGCTTTCTTCCAACAGGTCGTAGAAGCGAATACGGTCTGATTCGTCAGAGAAAATATCCTGGCCACCGTTCCCGCCAAGCATCACGTGATAAAAGGCGCCTAAATGTGAATGTGTGCTCTCCGTGCTATAAGAGCGTCATACACTCAACTACAAATATGTTAAGCCCAATCCGAAGCCTGATCCCCGGGGGCTTCTTGAACCGTCAAACCGATGATCCCGCTCCACCGCGATCCCGGCAACCGCCTTAAAGCCTCCGGAGCAATTGCCTCGCCGTCGACAATGGCCTTTTCCAGTCCCTCCCAAAAGTGCTCCGGCCTCTCCGACAGGAACTTCTCAAAGTCACGTGCATCCATCCAGACTCCGGAACTGAGAATTCGCGATCCGAATCTGTCGAGCATCAAATCAAAAAGTTTCAGGAAAAAAGAGATATGTTCCTTCGCACGACCAACATCTGAAGATGGCTTGGCGCTCTCATAGGGCCTCAGGACACGGGTCTCCACGTCGCCGTATGCGTGGAGAAGGAAGGGTTCCGTGAGACACGTCGATATGGCGAGGGTGGAACCTGGTTGCAGCACCGCGGTATCCGGCTGCGCCACGGTCTTTCCGTTGAGAAAAATGGCCCGAGCTCGCCGGCACAATTCTTCGTCGGTCATCTTGAGCTGCCCGGACAGGACCGATCTGACAGTCGCCCCCTGCTCTGCTCTCAGCATGACACCCCGCAATAAGAGAGGATAGAAGTCTTTCATTCTGTCAGACTTGCAGCAAAGGCGTATCATCATGGTAACGCCTCTCGGGACCGATTCCTCCGCCGGAGCATTCAATCTGTTCAGCATCATTCTTGAACTCCTGCTGCCTTCCATGGATATTCTGTTCGTCGAGAGCCCGCGAAATTTTCTTTGCGTTGCATCCCGATTATTGCGCAAACAATCTTCTCCTACGGTCAATTGCGATCGTGAAAATGAATTCTCATGACTCGCATTCTCTCCTTTCCAGACAATCGAACAAACCGAGGTTTATCCGATCGCCATCTTAGCATTGTCCGACTGTAATTCTCCCATTCGGATCGCTCCTTGACTCAAGTCAAGAGCCCTTCTCTTTTTCGTTTCCCACCAAGTATTGGGGGCAGGCTTGACATCTTTACATGTGTGGCGGGTTTTCCCTCATCCTCTTGGAATTCCGGCTACACCATACTCAGTTTGGCAGATGCTGCATCGAGCCTCTCGGTCCTGGTTTTTGGGTTGGAATCCCTTTATCTCCGCCAAATCCTCCTTATAAGACGCATTGGCGCTGTCCTTGCTTGGCGATTCAAGGAGCGCTAGGAAGTGAGGCGAGGAGACTGGCATTCTATCCCGCAAGACCTCTGTCGGCCCAGTTGCTGGTAACCATGAGAGTTGCTGTCGGACTAAAGCATAACAGCAGCGTGAGCCGCGTCAGATCTCGTAGCAAGCAAAGAATCGCCTAGGGTAAGGCAACCAGAATTGTGTCACAGTCACGCATGTCTTCTCTTTTGAACCGGCGGAGCCCCTGATCGATCGCTTCTTGACAAGATGGAGCCAGAGCGAGTCCAGGTCAACTAGCTCCATGCCGACAAGCACTGTGGTTGGATCGGGAATCCCCTAGTCCTCAGTAGTATGCGGACTGAGAGGAATCCAAAGTATCCGCTTGAAAAAGGCCTGAGACATGTGTGGATCGGTTCGCTGCCCAAGTGCGGCGAAGATGCCATCCAAGTACTCCCGGAGTTGACCCCGGGGCAAACAGAATTGTTTCATCAAGGAGCTTACTCCAGCCCAAGCGCGACAGATCACGGTTGGAACCCCTAAACAATGTGCTGAGCATCCTCATTATCCGGACATTGCGGCCAATCGGGGCCATAGCTACGGGTGACCGCGCCTTTCAACGCGGTGTTTCCGAGTCCCCACATGCGCAAATCCTTCAAGCACATCAGATTACCCGATAGTTGAACAGCCAACGTTTTGTCAACCAGACCATGAGAAGAGTTGGGATGAGAATCTGTAGAAGGCGGACGAGTGCATCGATAACGACAGCCGAAAATGATTGCTCTTGCCAGGTAAAGGCTGGCATTGAGTGGAAATCTGCCTCCTTAATTGCCACGCCCCGAAGAATTCGAGGCTCAAAATATGCCTTCCATTCACGGTGGAAACGATCTACCAGTTCCCTGAAATGCAGGTGACGGCGGGTTCCGCTCCCTGCAAGCATGGTAAGACATTCATTGACAACAATTGCAGGTGAGAGAAAGCTGAATCGATCGACGAGTGCCTGCTGTGCGGCGAGTTGGGTCTCGAATTGCTTGAGCAGCTCCTGAAGTTCTTGATCCTGGTCGCGTTGGAGAAGAAAGAGCCCTTTACGCCGTATCGGCACGTCAATTTTGCCATCTTTGGGCAGCAATATCTCCGGTTGCGTGGTGTAACGGTAATCGGCGGAGAGAAGGTCATTATAACGATTCAAAGTGTGGATGGCGATTACTCTGGTTCGAGCAGCAAGTTCGGTGCGGGAAGGCACCGGTTCGATGGTCGATACTATAACATTGAGAATAACCGGCAGAACTAATACCAAAAATACCCAACTGGTGGTAAGGACAAGTGCGTTTGTTCCGGATGAGCGTCCCCAGGCGTTGACCAATAAAGCAAGAACAAACCAGAACAAGCCATAGGCGATTATCTCGGCGATGAACAACACCAGCAAGAAGAGGTTTTTGATGTCGAAAAGTTGGGGCCGCAAAACAAGAAGCACCATGGCTGGCAGCAAGGTCGCGCACAGCAAAACAGGCAATGCACGCACCGCAAGTTTGCCGGCAACTATCGTGGAAAGGTCGACGGGCTGCGAAAGCAGCATCTTTAAAGTTCCATGCTCGCGCTCGGCGGAAAGCAGATTGTAACTGAGTGAGAAAACCAAAAGTGGCAACACATAGACGATTACAAAGCAGAGGTCGAAATGCCCGGTAAGGAGATTCCACGGATTTTCTATCTCGGTATCGTACATGAAGTTGGCCTTACTGCGGTAGGTTATCTGGTAATAATCGGGCTGGATATCTGACTGGCCAAATGCTAGCGGAGCAAGCGGCAGCACCGGCATCACCGCGAAATGACGTCCCATGCCGCTACCGATGGCTGCCGGGTCGGCCGGGTTGGCAAATGGGTCGGGTAATTCCTTTCCTTCCATGATTCTGCGCAGCTGGGCAATAGTATAGCGTTGTGTTTCCTGTTGCAGATCGCGCAGATAGGTGATCGTTCGCTCGCGAATTGTCGTGGCGTTGAATCCGTTGTACAACGCATAGAAAATCAATCCGGCAAGAATTGCCGTTACGAGCCACAGGCTGCGGTCGGCGAAGAGCACCCGGCCCTCGTGTCGGAATATCAATAAAAAGGTGCGAAAAGGGTCGGTCAAAGGAATATCTCCTCGATCAGGCGCTGCGAGGCATTGCCAGATGGGCAATACCAATCCATGTCAGCAATCCGGCAAGCAGAACAAAGAGGCTTGTCTTGTTATGGCGCAGGGCAAAGCCCACCTTTGGCGGGGAATATTCAAACGGAGGTACGCTCGCCCATAGACTAGAACCTGCCTTATAAGAAAAGTGCTGATTTCCCAAGGGATCGGCATGCTCAATCAAGTCTTTGCTCATCGTGTCCTGAATCAACCTCCGCTGACGTTCGGCTGCCTGGGCAAATTCTCGGTGATGGAAGAAATCGGTGCCCGCCATTCCCATGGAAAACCCGCGAATGGCCAGCACAGGTACTGCAAGACCGATCCACTCCTGGCTTTGTTGTTGCAGGGCAAAGGCGTCCCAGAGGCGCGCAAAATGTTCGTCGGTTACTTCATAGCCCGCGTGGTCGTCCACCTTCAACGCTTCTCCCCAGCGGTTAAGCGGCAATTCGGGACCCCACCGTTTTTCGGTGCCGAGCTTCTCTTTCCATACTTTTCGATACCGATGCTCGAGGTCATTGTCCAATCGAGTGTTGAACTCCACTCCCGTGGGATTGGGGTGCCAAGCTTTGGACAGATCGGCGGCGATACGTGGTGCTACTATTACACTGGCAATCCACAGGCCGATCAACAAAACCAGGGATATCCGGGACGAGGGGGCGACAGCGGAGACGGCCAGTGTGACAAAGATTGCAATCCCCAGATACAAGGCATATCCAACACCAAGCAAAATCAAACGGATCAGCAGGTCAAGACGATCTTGTTCAATTGCTGATCCCGCGCCAGTCAAAGCCAGCAAAAGTGCCGGCAGGAGCAAGAGTGCTAGACTTCCGGCTAGTGCCAGGGCTTTGCCCCACAGGATTTGCTGTGGGGCCACCCCCAGGCTTAGTGTTTGACGAAGGGTTCCTTGTTCCCGTTCTCCGGACAATGCGCCGAACCCTAAAACAATCACAAACAGCGGACCAAGTATTTGCAGCATCCAGGCAGCCGAAAGGGTGCCAAAACGCTGCAGACCCGTGAGATCCTGTGCGGGACGGAATTTGACCTCGCTTTGGCGATGGGATCGTAGCCAGATGGTCGAACCGACAAAGGGATCGATCCCGGGATCAATCAAGAAAAGTCTCGGTATCGGTTTGAATACATGCATTCCTTGGTGCGCTGCGTCGTGAGGATGACGATTTTTCTGGTTGAGCCAATCGTTGTAGTCCATGCCCTGGGCAGCGCTTCGTTCCGAATTCAAGTTGCTTTCTTGCAGCCAGCCGACAGCAAGTAACACCACCAGAAGCACTGCAAACAAACCGCCCACCAAGGGCAATCGACCATCCCGGATAAATTCTATGAATTCGCGCCAAGCAATTCTTCGTATCATGATCAAGCCTTCATATGTTGGAGGTACAGAGCTTCGAGATCAGCATTGCCGAGTTCCTGGCTGTCCAATTCCGTCACCAGTCGGCCCTGATTCATAATGCCGATCCGAGAACTAGTTTGCTTTGCATGAAACAGGTCGTGGGTAGTGGTCAATATGGCCACCCCCCTGTCACGAGCCTCTCGAAGGAGCTGGGAAAATTCACTTGCCGCTTTGGGGTCAAGCCCCGAGGTAGGTTCGTCGAGGAGCAGGGCGCAAGCGCGCTTGGCCAACGCAATAGCGATTCCGACTTTCTGACGCATACCTTTGGAGTACGTCGAGACTCTTCGCACCGCTGCCTGCCTGTCCAACCCTACCTCTTCCAGATGCGCTAAGAGACGAGAACGATCCTGCCGCTCACCCGTCGCCAACTCGGCGAAATATTCCAGGTTTTCTATTCCGGAGAGTACCCCGTAAAGCATTACCTGCTCGGGGATATAGGCGATCTCCCGTTTGCATGCGAGACCATCCCCAGTGACATCGCGGCCATTAACATAGGCTGTTCCGGAGGTTGGTTCCAAGAAGCCAAGGAAGACATTGACAAGGGTTGTCTTGCCTGCCCCGTTGGCTCCGAGAAGACAGTAGATTTCACCCGATTTTACGTGGAGGTTGACTTGGTGAAGGGCTTGTGTTTCACCGAAGCGTTTGCAGAGATTGATCGTTTCAAGTATGGGGTTGTCAGTTGATCGATCCATAGTATTCCTCTGTTTGACCTCCATGAGCTAGTTTTGGGTTGTCGTGTCTTGCTGAGCAAAGGGCCATGTCAAAACCACCAAGGACAGGCCCAGCATCATTTTCCTCGACATGTCTCCTGCTCTCAGTCATGACTGAGAGGTCTTGATGAGGGCAAGACATTTGAGTGAAATAGAGGGAACGCTGGTACGTTTCAAACTCCCATTCGCACACCTGTTCAAAGAGTTACGGCGCAGATTCCCTCGGAGGCTCCCAATATCGTTCCAAGCCACGATCCCCGAGGCACCACAGTGGCTCACCGTTTTCCGGTGTCACACTGACTGGAAACTCGCACTGCAGCACCCAACAATGTTTTCCGTGTCCGAGTAACCCTGTGCCGGACTTCGTAAGTTCTGTGTGTGTTATGTGAAGGCCGGATTTGGGGAGCCAGAAACCTGCCTCGCCGGACTTGTTGGTATTGGGGCAGCCAGTCCGTCCTACAGTAGGCGGCCTACCTGCCCTTTCCCTGATCACCAGAAAGAATACTTAAGACCTGCATTGAACTCCCACTCGGGTGGGGGGTCGTACGTGAGCAGCCCTGAATTGATTGTGAAATACGACGCGGAATATTCCCGCGGTTGACATCTCGCGGACACAAAGGATGACCAGCCTCGGCCCGAGTACGTGAATTTCATGTTGTACACATCGTAGTCCGGTGCGTACTGAGGAATTTGTAGCCCGCTATAAGCTTTGTAACCTACGGGGGGGCCGCTGAAGTATTCATAGTAAAGGTCCGAGAGAACGTTTCCGTACGGACCGAAATCCCATTTCAAGGTCATCCCTGCTTTTATAAGGTGTTCCGGGATATAGGTTACGAGGTATTGTCCTGGGGTAGTCGGGTCGACTACCTTTGCGTCCACCCATGCATAGCTTGCGAATAAATCGAGGTTCTTGCTAGGGTAATACTTGGCCTCCAGTTCATAGCCTTTGCGCACCGTGTTACCTATGTTTACCGATTCACCCGCTACGGTCACCAGTTCTCGCTCCATGTACGTCTGATAGTAATCGGCCGCTAGGTAGAGATTGCCGAACACCGTCGCGTTGCAGCCGATGTCGTATGTCCGAACCATTGGGCACTCCAACCCGAAGTTCGCGTAGCTGCCGGCCGAGTATGGAGAAACCTCAGTGAAGGAGGGAGTTCGGAATCCGACACCCGTATTTCCGAAAATGTTAAAATTCTCTATCGGAGTTATCACGAAACCGATTTTGGGGGACCTGATATGAAGCCCTTGTTTGCCGGAGTTCTGAGGTCGAGTCTCATTGTCGAACTGCTGCGCAAAGTAATCCCATCGAACCCCTCCGACGATCTTCACTTTGTCGTGGGGTTTGAATTGGCCTTGCACAAACATTCCCCAGTTGGTCAGCCACAGATCGTATTGGAATGTGTTGGGGGCGGATCTTTTTCTATCAATCGTGTTGTATCTTTCTTCGTAGCCGCTATCCTGCCTGGTCTCTCCACCTACCATAAGCGACGCTACATCTCCAAAGACCAGGTTGTAAAAAATCCGACCGCCCCAGTACGACCTGTCTTCCCACACCGCGTATTCGGTGTTTGTGGGCGGCCAAAGCTTCCTCCACCTCATGCCGCCATATCTGTGCACATAGGCTGTAGCATACAGCCCGCGCTCTCCGCACTCCGGACCGTAATTGGCTACCAACTCGGATCGCGTTACAAATCCGCCGTCAAACGGATCTAGGGCGCTTCTTCTGTTCCACTTTCCACTCTTGACCCAATCAACAGGCACATAGCCAGGTCCACCCCAATCCGACCGACAGTAGCTGTATCGGAGAGAAAAGATGCCGCCCACGATGGGGACGGAAAACTTGTCGAACGTACTCCCCTGTTTGAGCTGGGAGTTCTCCCTGTATCCATCAACGGAATAATAGTCCTGAGCCAGGAACGGTGTAGGAACCAAGGACTCGGTACTCAAGATTCCGAGCGTCCGAAAAGCGCCGAAACTGCCTCCTTCGGCTTTAACGCTCGAACAAGGTTCGCTCTTCTTGGTGACAATATTGATCACGCCTGCTTCAGCAAAGTTGCCGTACAGAGCGGAAAAAGGACCCTTTATAATCTCGATTTTTTCAATCGCTTCAGGTGTCAGCCATTGAAGCACGACTCTACCATGGCCGACCTCCGACGGATAGTTCTGTGGAACGCCGTCTACCCAGAAGCCGATGTCATTAGCAGTGGAGAAGCCTCTCATCCCGATGCCCAATCCGAGGGTTCCCTGGTTGTAATAATAAGCGTTGACCCCCGCGGTCCTCATGAATAGTTCGGCAGGTTCTTTGCCCCAAAGATTGAGCTGCTGAATGTCCTGGGGAGTGATCGTCTGAACCTGTGCTGGCAACGAGGCTGCACCTAGGGAGATCTGGGATTTGCCTTCGACCAGGCTCTGCGTAGCGGCTCCTACGTTGCTCGTTGCTTGGCCTGGGCCAGTACTGTCCGGACGTGATGGCGTATCGGAAAGTGATGACGCTTCATCAAATTGTGCCCCTGCATCAATGGTGGTCGCAGGCACCCGTGAAGGACGACGCTCAGGTGGCAGCACTTCTACGCGTTCCAGTTGTCCAGAGGCTCCCGTCTCCTGGCCAATGGCAAGGCCCGGGACAATGGCTCCGGTCGCAAGAACCGCTATGCAGACCGCGAGCCATCTTGTATATAAATACACCGACATAGCCATAGGTTATTCTCCTTGTTTAGCGC
This sequence comes from Thermodesulfobacteriota bacterium, assembly GCA_040753915.1. Taxonomy (GTDB): domain Bacteria; phylum Desulfobacterota; class Desulfomonilia; order Desulfomonilales; family Desulfomonilaceae; genus JBFMDN01. The sequence continues at coordinate 11,278 of JBFMDN010000041.1, forward strand.
AAGAAGTGCGCTTTTCTGTATCGGCTAGACCCGATCACACATTGGTACATCTCTGACCTCGTGTTGGGGCGGCAGCCTGTTGCTGCGTCACTGGGCAAGAGGAGTCCTGTGAAGAGGCTTGAAAGCCTACCGCGGAGGACAGCCAGCAGCCTGAGCAACTAATGGTCCAGCGACGCTGCACTGTGTCCTAGCTTGGCACGGTAACAAACAGCGAGGTCGAGGAAGCGAAGACAACGAAACAGGTTGGGACATGGCGTAACCTGAGACGAAATACACGCGACAGGAATCGGTGGGGGCAGAGGCTGATGGACAGCACCACGGCCTAGCGCGTAATCTCCCAGGGCGAGCGGCGCCGCCACCATCGATTTGAGCATCCACGCTGCATGGTAGAAGATGGGCTCAAAGACCGGAGGATTTTCGCAACAATATCTGTGCGGCACGCAAGGTTTTGGATTCCCCGGCCGAACCACTACGTCAACACGCACTCGGACGGGTTTAGTGGGACAAGGCGGCGGACATGACGACACAGGTGGAAAACAAAGAAGCGGCGCGCATGCCTTCATCGGCATACATGGAGTAGATGGCGCAAAACATACCGGAACATTCACCTCCACCGTGCGCGAAACGGGTCTGGGTGGCGGCTGCTGTTGGCATAAACCGGCAAATCCGGGAACATTACTCGGGATCCACGGCCGCACTAGCTGGCCATGCACGGTGGCAGCGAAGATCAGTACTAGAACCGAGGCACACAAAGAAATCTTGAAACCTGGCATATCGAATTCCTCCCTCACAAATGCACATCCCCGAAAGAGTATCCCTCGATGAGGCATACCCCAGGTCAGGGAGCCAAGTGCCCGAATTAACCATAGTTCGGCCTTTCGGCTCCTCTATGATTGACTTGGAGTCTGAAGGCTAAGATAATGGCGGGTAACGGGAGACCTAATCCGTTCCCGGCACACCCGGGTTTCCGTTGCCCCGGAGCCCGGGTCTTTTCTCTGTAAGCCCTCTCGTTTGCTTCAAGCAGCCCTGGACACGTGTTAGTCCGTCGGAAGACCGCCACGGTCTCTAGGCGAACCAGACCGCTGAGTCCGCTGCGAACGTGTCCGCCCCATCGTAACGTGCGTCGGGTCACCAGAAGCCTCGTCCATGTCGAGGCGAAGTTGCTCCAATGTGAGGACGATGGCTCGACCTGGAAAAGTCGCACGATTACGTATACTTGCTGATAACACGGCCATTAAAAGTGTAGCACCGCTGTTGGCTACCTGTCAAGCGCTTTATGTGGCGTGTCTTGCATCAACATTTGCGCGTGGACAGGGCTTTTTGTGCGCGTCTTGTTTCAATTGCGCAATTCCCGGATATCTGGTGATATCGGATACTGGGGATACTGGGGACATACACCGTGTTTCTTCTAAGGTTGACGCTTGCGAGGTCTTCCGGGTTTTCTTTTGCTCAGGTCTCGACCGGTGATCGTCTCGACCTGTGGCGCAAACCCTACATCTCCGGCCGGGCGACCGGTCCGAGTCCGTTTTCGGAGCGAGCTCAACAGGCCTTCGTCAGAGGAGAGCAGCAATCGCTCCCAATCCTTGACGAGTCCCAATAGGGTTCGATCTGTGACGAGCGGGTCGTGCTCGGTAATCCCCATGTGAAATCGCGCACTCCACCAGGGATAGTCCCAGGGTACGCGGTATGCTCAATTTCTGCGTCTTGGTGATTAAGGTTAGATCACTTTAGCAATCAACTGAACAAGATTAAAATACTTTCCGCCCTCAGCCTCCATCATTTTGATGTCCTCAGCGACAATGGGGTGGTAGGCGGTCAGCCATTCACTCCACGCCTGTCTGCAACAGGCCATTTCACGAATGTCCACAATTTCTATGCCCTCTGCTTTCTTCCACAAATCTTTCCACCAGTCAATCGAGCGTATCGTCCTTGCCACTTCATCATTCCAAAACGGCTGCATTGCATCGGGAACATTTCCCCCAAATTCGTATTTTAGGCCGGGGATGGCCACGGCGATATAGCCGCCCTTTTTCACAAAAGGAACGAGCGATGGGAGCATTTCCTCCGTATCACCAAAATAATGGTAAGCGTCCACGGTGAACAACAAGTCAAAATATCCGTTTGCAAAAGGCAGCCCCTTGGTCGCGTCTACGGAAATCGGAACGGCCTTATCATCTATCCCGATAGATTGAAAACGCTCATAGTTGTCAGTTGGCGAGATCCAAAGGTCGGCGGCGAAAACGGACGCGCTATATTTTTTCGCCAACAACAGCGTAGAAAGACCACACCCGCAGCCGAGGTCAAGGATTCGCATATTCTCGTTGATGTTCAGGTGCGACGACAATTCCTCTGATAACCGCATGGCGTTTGGCCCCATCATTGTTGCTTTCAGGAACTCAACATTTTCATCATTGGACATAAACTGGTCTGTAAATGCATCCATGGTATTCTTCCTTTCGGCTGCAGCGCGTCTGTGTCAGCTCAGAAAGCCATGCAGCCTTCCTCTTGCGAGTTTCTTGCTGATTGACCGCATGGATGTTCTCGCATTTTCCGTATAATCTGTTCTTCTCTCTCTTTGCGCTGAACTCCCAGAATTCGTCCCAGACGTCGTCCTGGAAGACTCCTCGGAGCTTCAACATGGCTTCGGCGCCGTCTGTCGGCCAAAACATGCCGGCGCCCTCCATGCGAAGAGCCTTCTTTTTCTATGATGGACTCTTACGAGGTCTTCCGGGGGTTCCTGTACTCAGGTCCCGACCGGTGATCTAGTCGACCTGGGGCGCAAACCCTGCATCTCCGTGCCGGATGATTTCTTCTCCCGGCATTCCAAGATACTCGCGACGGTCCGATTCTTCATGAAACACGTTCATAGACCGAACGCGACGCTGCGAGACGTGATGCGGATGTCCGGGGACCATTATGCGTGACAGGCGAGGCATTATCTCATGTTGCGAGACGATCTCAGGATTGTCAATAAAAACCTAGTCGATGTCCCCACAAATCCATAGTGTATGTCGCCAGAAATCCACAGAAATCCAGGCGGGCGATTGGCGCTCACCACACGAGGGACGACCACGGTTTGTAACGCTCTGGATCACAAAAAAGAGTGCCGTTACTTTGCGTCAGCAGGCCCATAATTTCAGCAGCCGTCAGTTTCCACCATTCAGGTGAGAGCTCGCTTATTCTGAAAGACTACGTGCTGAGCCTCCAGAAGTGTATTGGATTCCCGCTGAAAAGGGCGGATGTATCGAGGTCCGGCTTACGGAAGTTCCGCTGCTCGGCGCGAAACGAGCACCTCCAGAGGGCATAGGGAGTTCAGCACGCGAAGCCGTTATCGGCACTGCGAGCCTCAAGCCATTGCGAAAAGGTAAACAAAAAGAATAGATTTCGGGTGCCCCGAAGACGAGCAGCAGACGGAACAGCGATGGAAGAGTTGCAAGAGTTGGACGATGCGGTCATTCTGGAGGGCTCCCGTCCGTCGCCTCCTGTTTGGGCCCGGATCGGAATCCGGTCGCTGCGGCGGCCTACGCGCAGCGCTTCCTTAGGTCAATGCTTCCATTATCGCTGCCCTTGCCAGCAAACGTGTAGAATCGAGCGTGGGCAGCGGGCAGTCTGTGGGATCGACCAACAATGGTATCTCGGTGCACCCCAAAACGACCGCTTCGCATCCGCTATCTTTGAGCTTCTGAAGGACACCATTGAAATACCGGCGCGATTCCTCACGGAATACCCCGTTGACCAGTTCGTCAAAGATGATCGTGTCTATGGTCTCCCGTTCATCCTGTCCAGGAATCGTGGAGGAGACCCCGAGTTTCTTCAACGCCTCAGAATAGACAGGGCCGGTCATCAGGTACTTGGTGCCGGTGACCCCCAAATGCTTGTATCCGAGGTCTTTCGCTGCCTCGCCCACGACCTCCGCTATGTGAAGCCACGGTATGGGAGATCTTGATTTGACCAGATCGAATGACTGGTGAATAGTATTGTCCGGACAAACAACGAATTGAGCGCCTATTTGAGCCAGTTTCCGGGTTGATGACAACATCAGCTCAGCGACCTGATCCCAATCTCCGCGTCGAATATGCAGCATATACTCACTCAATGGGTGAGTGTGCATGGAGACTTCCGGGTGCATATGCTCGCCCAGTATCGCCGACGCTTCCGTGCAAAAGGTTCTGTAGCACAAGGCCGCCCCCTCTGCGCTGCACGCAACTATTCCCAAGTGTTTCGACATGTGTGGTCCCTCCGTTATGGTGCGGGTCCGGCAGAATCATACTGCACGGTCACCGAAATGTCTGTCCATGGCGCGGTCTTCCGCTAACCGGACCTGAAACATGATACTGCCCGGAATTATGAGGCGGTCCCGCCATTCTGCTCCTTTTGGCACCCCTGAGGGGCGGCGGGACGCCTCACGTGACCCCACAAGGTCTCGGTTGAGCGTCCCATACGACCCGACGCAGGCAAAAACCATCGTCACGTTGATGAAAATACCCCTTTTATCCTGATCTTGAGCCTACCTCACCGTCCACCCCTTGGTCAACTTGTTTCCGACACGCTCGTCACCCGCACACAGCTCGGTAATGTCGGGCCAAGGGGAAGGCTGAAGCCACATGCACCCGGCACCTCCGACCATGATACGCGACTTTCGCTCCGACCTTGATCAGACGCTTGATTAGCCATTCCACCGACCGTTTCACTTCCTCGCCCATGAGGTAGAATCGCCTGAGCATGTGCAGGAGGTTGTAGGCCAGGACTCCCATAAGCAACCGGGCTTGGTTGGCTGCGAAGCGACGGCAACTCGTCTTGTCCCAGCGCAGCGTGTTCTTCCTTTTTTTGATCCGGTTCTCAAAGTCCCCGCGTCCGTTGCACACCTTAACCACTTTCCCGGCGGGCAGCTTGGAATTGGTCACGATGAATCCGATCTTCGGGAAGAGTTCCCCTTCGTGCCACTCGATCTTGGCAACCACCCGACGCTCCCTGTCCCAGGTTTATCCCTGGTAGCGAAAATCAACCAGCCTGATCTGAATCCCACTCTTGGGGGGCCGACCAACGGGACGCGTCAGGTGCGGGTGAATGAGTCTGTTGTGGAATATCTGTGATATCTGCGATATCTGGGGACACGATATCTGGGGACATACACCTTGTTTCTTCTAAGGTTGACGTGTGCGAGGTCTTCCGGGTTTTCCTTTGCTCAGGTCTCGACCGGTGATGGTCTCGACCCTTGACACAAACGCTGCATCTCCGGCCGGGCGACCGGTCCGAGTCCGTTTTCGGAGCGAGCTCAACCGACCTTCGTCAGAGGAGGGCAGCAATCGCTCCCAATCCCGGACAAGTCCCAGTAGGGTTCGATCTGTGACGAGCGGGTCGTGCTCGGTAATCCCCATGTGAAATCGCGCACTCGACCAGGGATAGTCCCATGGTACGTTTGCCATACCGGCCCGTACCGGATTCTGTTCCACATAACGCAAAGACCGAACACCACGCTGCGTGACGTGATGCGGATGTCCGGGGACCACTATGCGCGACAGACGAGCCATTGTCTCATGTTGCGAGACGATCTCATGATTGTCAATGAAATGTGGTGTATGTCACCAGAAATCCCCCCTGTCACCAGAAATCCCCCCCGGCCACCGAGTGAGCTATGAACCTGGGAGAGCCGTCGTGTTCGTGAAACGCGGGACGCCGTCAAAAAACTACGAAGCGGACTTCACCCAATCGCGGTAGTTCTGTCGGGTGACCTTCTGTCCTCTCTTCACGGCACGATCATTTCCGGGCGGCAAGCCATCCGCCCCAAGAGCGAGTGTGTGTTCAAGAATCTGAAGCCGATCGTAGCACGGCTGATGAGTCACGGGCAACAGCGATTCAAGGGTGTCCAACGGTTCGTCTCGATCCTCCTCGTCCCTGAAGGTCCTTCTGCGTTCAATCCCACCTGTCATCTTTTGGCGGAGAACACCGATGACAGAACATTCGATTGACCGAGGGCCGTTCAGTCACGTATGGTTGGACACGGGAATAAGCAAACTTATCCGAAACTTGGGGGTTCGATCCATGCCCACTATGGCCGAACTGCACGAGATTCACCTTCGACAGCTAGAGACTACTCTGGCGGAATCTGATCTCCTTCTTCAGCGAGAGGGTGGCCTCGATGGTGAACTCAAAACGAGTGGTTCAATCTGCGAGAGGTTTGTGCGGCGCACACTCCAGCGGTTCATTGTCCCAGGTTACTTCAGAATCACAAGTGGCTTTATAGCAACACCTTCGCTGCTTCGTGATCGGCGGAACCTGCCACAATGTGACATTCTGCTCGTTGATCGTGACATGCCACCACTTCTGCATTTCGATGAATCTGACATCGAAGTTGTGCCGTGCGAGTCGGTTTGCGGAATTTTGGAGGTCAAACGGTCGTTAACCCACCAGAGCCTGGAGAGCGCGGTGAAACAGATCCAGACTGTCCTTTCTGTGGTCGGCGATGTCGAGAACTTCAAGACCGACACAGCTCTGAACCGCTTCAACAGACACGTCGGATTCCACAATCACTCAAGTGACAAGCCATTACTAGGTGTCATCGCACTTCAGAATCAGGTAATTGACTTCCGAAGTGATGTAACTCAAAAGATCACGGCACTTGATAGTCTTCTCGACGTTGTGTGGACGTTGGATGGTCACGCCATGCTCCCCGCTTTCGAAACACCTAAAGGAGTCCTATACTTTCCGCACACGGCTAGACCTGTCACGCGAACCTGGTCAAAGCTTACCTCCAGGGAGTTCCAGAATTCGGATTCCTCATTCTATAGAGCATTCGCCGGTCGGCCGGTTTGGTCGTGCTTGGTAGAGGGGGGCTCTGGCAAAGGGCGAGCAGATGTTTTTGCGACGGTAATCGGCGTGGTGTCTCTTATGTTGTCTCGTGTGTGTTCTCGCCCTATTAAGGAAGAACAGATAAATGAGTACTACCTCCGTGGAGTCTGAGTTTGCCTCGTGCCGATACCAGTGGTAAGCGCGCACACATAGTAATTCAGGTAATTCCGGGGATACTATACTTATTTGGATTAAGCGTTCGTCGAGCGTATCGGGCAGGTTTCTGTCACCGCATTGTTCTGTCCAGGCCAACTCCAGCCCCTTGATGAAGTCATCATTTCCCATCTGTCTGCCTGTGCGCTCGTGACGAAGAAGCGCTTCCGCCTCGCATGCGAATACTCGATCGTAACAAAGGTTCGTTACCGACGATTTCCTCGCTGCTATGCCCCCGTTTGTGTGGGTGACTGGTCCCCTCGATTACGGCATACGCGAAATCCGTATTGCTACAACGAACGGCAAGTATCCTCATCTATCTTCTCTCCTGGCATAACGTCGCGCTTCACCTATACTATCGTTAGCGAGGGTCAGGTGCAAGCAGTTGTTCTACTATGGTCGCCCACAGACCTCCAGTATCCCGTCGCAGTAGAAGAAGTCCTTTCAGAGCCTGTATCTCAAAATGAGCGACCAAGAATTGCTCGACGCGATTGACCGCATGAAGTTTAAAGGGGAGGGAGGGATTAATGGTCGGGTGTTCAGTAACGGCGAGTAATGTGTCCCAGAATTCAATAAAGACAACGAACGTCTCACCCATTTCCGTTACCGCCTGTGGTGTTCCTGGACTGGCTTCATCGTCGCATCGCCGACCATTTAGAATTGCACCAAGCAACAGCCTTCTCAACCAGGCTCCAAGCATATACGGTCAACCTCCAGGCGTTCTTCTTGGCGATATGTCCTAGAAAGCGAAAGTGTGTCCAATAAGCGTCTTTAGCCTCTTCCCAGATCCTCTCTTGGAACTGTCTGTTTGCATGGATTTCTTCCAATGCTTTCTGAGCACTAACGGCTCGTTGGGTGAACGTTTTCGCGCAGGCGATTAGTTCGTCATAGCTTCTCGTATTGGGGTCGAGCCTGCTCGCCCCTTGCATGTCCCAACTGGCGTCAAACACGCTTTCCAGAGGGTAATTGGTTACATTGCCTTCGTTGAGTTCAGGTCTATACGGCAATATCGCCTCGGCCAGGGTATCCATCTCGCGTCCCAATATCCAGCATACGTTTGTGGCGTCACGCCAATCGTAGCGCAACCTCTCTTGAGATTCTTGTGCCACTTCCCATCGATGCTGAACAGATGCTAACTGACGGAGCGCTTCCTGGCTTCGGATCAATATTCGTTTCATCTTCGGGATAGCATCCTTCAGCCTCCGCCAGTGGTCCATGACGACCGTTGTAGGCGGAATAGCGAGTATTGCAAGTATTCCTATCGCCCATCCAATTGCATCCACGTCTATTGCCTCCGATTTTGATTCTGGAATTGTGGGGGTAAATCACCGTTTTTCACAGCGATCGCCTTATCGACGTCTCGAAGCGAGCCTTGCGAGGTCCCGGCAGACGAGCTTCTTGACCGAGTATCCATCCCTCCACCTTTCGTATTACTTCATCTTCCGGTGCTCCATCCGCTCGTCCGCCGATGATTACTTCGATCATCGACAAGAGACCGATCATAGAATCAAAACAGTCCTCTCCCGCGGTCCGTGGTCCGAATCCATCCCTCAACTGTGCTTCCGCATCGTGAAGCAGCCTCAGCGGTCGTCCCTCGACCCATTCGAGGATAGGCGACGCTTGCTCTTTACGGTCCTTCTGAGACCCTTTCTTCCATCCCCTTCCAGGTGGTGTGAGGCCCAGGTGCAGGCAGGCTTCCGCGGGGTAGGTTTCTACTACGACGCAAGCATATTCGTCGATGAGCGGCTGCAAATTCCCTTGAAAGGGCCACAATCCCACGCGGATTCCCTCATCGCCCATCGCGGGAACGAGCACTTCTCGCCATCCGATGATTGCACCTCGACCAACCTGGTTGGCACCAAGAGTCCAGAAGAGTGGGCACGCAGCATTTCGATCAGGCCGTGCTCGCTCACACCTCCTCCGCAATTGATCAAAGGACTTAAGACCTAGTCCTCGGACAAGATGAGCTTGCTCTGTACCACCGGGCCGAAACGGATAGAACGGACGATGAAGGCTGATTTCCGCAAGGGTAACCGCCAAATCGTAGAATTCGGTCCATATGCCTGCACCGAAGTCAGGGAGCGTGTTGAAAAATTCCTGAATACCCGCCCGCGCCGCGTATGCCACCGGGATACCGATGGGGAAATCGAATCCCGACACCACCTTTGAGCCATTGGCCCTCATTACAAACCGCCGGATAAGACCGCGCAGATCTCCGACGGGCTCTGGGACGCCAACCACGTACTCCGATCCTTCGAGAGCAGCAACGGTCATCCATCGTTTCTTTGGGTCAGAACCCCAATCGGCGTGTGTCACGAGACCGGGAAGTATGTGTGAAGCAGTTTGCATGGTTTGGCCATCAAAAGATGCCGAAGGTGCAGGATCCAGCGACGAGTTCGACTGCATGAGGCTCGGCGCTGAGTGAAGGCTAATTTCAGTTCCCCTCCGTTAACCCACGCTATTCAGCCTTCAATTTCCGAAGGGGCCCGCGAGGGGCCCTGAAACGCCGCCTTGATAATTCGAGTTAATGTTCCTGTGCCTGGCGTTGCCTTTGATATCGGGTGGTTAAGCTGGCAGTCCCAAGGGGTTTCGAACCCCTGTCTCCGCCGTGAGAGGGCGGTGTCCTAGGCCTCTAGACGATGGGACCGATGTGTCTATATTCGTACAAGAACCGACTTTCCTTGTCAAGCGCGGCAGATCAAATTCTGTGGGGCGGGGGGCGGTCGGACTCGGCCGATTGCGGTAGTTAGGGCGAGGGCTGGTGTGAGGAAACAGGGTAGGGGATGCGGATTTTTCGGTTGAAGGCCGGGCTGAGGCTCAAGAACTCACGGTCCCTTGCAATATTAGGGGTTATGCTGGTGAGCGTGGTGTAGTATGATCGAGAGGGTACCCCCGAATTTTCAGATGCGGAAGCCCGACGTGGCACGCGGGAGAGAGTGAGCAGCCATGGAAGCGTGGTGGGAAGCACTGACAGCCTTGAACAAGGGATTCTTCCTTGCGGCCCTTTTCTTTTCAGTGCTGTTCGTGTGGCAGATTGTGAGCATGCTTATCGGCCTCGACATGCACGGTAACGGGGATGCAGGACATGGGGGTTTTGCCGGCCACGGTCACGCAGATGTGGGCGGAGGTGGTTCCCACCATGTCGATCATGAGCTCGGCGGAGAAGTCACGTTCACACTTGTGTCCGTGCGCTCGGTGATTGCGTTTGCCACACTGTTCTCGTGGGCTGGTGCGCTCTATCTCTTCACAGGGACGTCGCCGATCCTTGCAATCTCGCTGGCAGCCGGATGGGGGCTGGCCGCCATGTTTGGAGTATCGTTTCTCGTGTACAAGCTGCTGAAGCTGCAGGAAGTGGGTACCGTGTCGCTATGGACCGCGACCGGTGAAGAGGGCTTCGTGTACATGGATATACCGGCCGACGGCGCCGGAAAGGTGCGGATCAAGGTGGGTGGTGTGGTGAGCTTCGTCGACGCTCGATCGGGAGGCGGAGCTCCTCTGAAAGCGGGTACACCGGTGTTGGTGAGCCGAGTGATCGATTCGCGGACAGTGGAAGTCGTTCCTTTCGACAGTTTTCAGGGAGAATGAAATGGTTGCAATGGCGTTGACTGTGTTGTTGGCATTCTTACTGATTGTGATAGGGTTTGTGTTCGTGAGGCGATACAAGAGATGCCCGTCCAATCAAATCCTGGTAATTTATGGGCGGACCGGCAAAGGTGCAGCGCGATGCATCCATGGAGGAGCGGCCTTTGTGTGGCCGGTGCTGCAATCGTACGCTTGGCTCAACCTGGAGCCGTTTGTGGTGCCCATAGAATTGGCCAGTGCCCTGTCTCAAGAGAATATACGAGTTTCCGTGCCCACCACGGTGACCGCTGCAATTAGCACGGAAGACGGTATCATGCAAAACGCAGCGATTCGTCTTCTCGGGCAGAGCCTCGAAGAAGTCCAGAAGCAGGCCCAGGATATTATCCTCGGCCAGATGCGGGCAGTCATCGCGACCATGCAGATCGAGGAGATTAACCGAGATCGTCAGGCGTTCATGGGCAAGGTCAACGAAGCGGTGTCCGTGGAGCTGGAGAAGATCGGGCTGACGGTCATCAATGTGAACATCAAAGATATCGAGGACGAGAGCGGGTACATACAGGCACTGGGGAGGAAGGCAGCGGCCGAGGCCATGAACCAAGCTCTCATCGATGTTTCGGAACAGGAGAAGCTCGGGAAGAGCGGCGTTGCCGAGCGGGAGCGGGATCAGCGGCGGGCCGTTGCGCTGGCCAATTCTCAGGCCGCGGTAGGAGAAGCCGAAGCCGAGCGAGAACGACGGAGGATGGTGGCTGCAGCCGATGCGGAAGCTGCTGTGGGGGAGGCCCAGGCGGAAAGGGACCGCAGGAAACAGGTGGCCATGCTCGACGCGGATGCGGTAGCCACCGAAACGGAAGCCAATTCGAGAAAAGCCGCATACCAGGCGAGCCAACACGTTGCCGAACAGGAAGCCCGAGCCAAGGGGCAATCCGCTTCAATGAAAGCGGATGGAGCTATCCGGGTGGCACAAGAGGAAGCTCACAAGGCTGCTGAAGAGGCGAGAGCCCGCAGGGAGGAGGCCCGCCTCAACGCGGAGATTGTAGTCCCCGCAGAAGCAGCAAGGCGCAAGGCCATTGTGGAAGCAGAAGCAGAGCGTGATAAGGCGCTGCTCACCGCAGAGGGTGTGGCAAAAGCCCGTCTGGTAAATATGCAAGCTGAAGCAAAGGGTCTCCAGGCAATTCTCGACGGCAAGGCCGCAGGGTACAAGGCTCTCGTGGATGCATGCCGAGGAGACGCTTCCGTCACCGCTGCTCTGCTCCTCATAGAGAAGCTCACGGAAGTCTCCAAGATTCAGGCCGAAGCTATCAAGAATCTCCCCATCGAGAAAGTGGTCGTTTGGGACTCGGGGAACGGGGGAGGCCTCAACAACCTTGGTGCCAGGGTCATGAGCGTGCTGCCGCCTATGCACGAGCTGGCAAAGATGGTAGGATTAGAATTGCCTGCTTATCTGGGTAAGGCCACCCCCGGGAGCGAGGTGCAGGCAGAACAGCCTTCGGCAAAGCCGGGGACCGGACAGATGTGATCGGATTCGTTCGATTGTTCGCAAGTTGGGGACGCGAAGGCTTATACCGGGTGCTATCCGCAGATCGATGCTGCTCTTTGCTTGAGTATGCTACGAGGGAGGAATGGTACAAGAGATGGCGAAGAACGAGAAGCTGATTCAGATATTTGAATATGCGCTCAATCAGGAGCGAACAGGTATGAGTTTTTTCCAGACTTCCCTGGAGCGCATGGGGGTGGGAGCAGCGATTACTGCGCTCAAGCGACTCATAGAGGAAGAGCAGAAGCACGTAGACTTTATCACCCGGATCCTCGAAGACCTGAAGGCAGGGAACGAAATCGGCCCATTCGCGTCCGATGCCCCTGTTATGGAGCCTACCAATTATTTTGACGAAAGGGCCAAGTCGGAGTTCCTCGATCAGTGCGTGCAGGGATCCATGGTTCCGGATGTGACCATCTTCAATTTGGCCTGGCTCATAGAAAAGGATCTTGCGGAATTCTACTCTTCCATGGCAGCCCAGACCGACGGGAAGGCTGCCGAGGCACTCACGATGCTGTCTCGCTGGGAAAAGGAGCACGAACGGTTTTTTAAAGAGTACCGGGACAAGCTGTCAGACGTCTATGCTCATATGCCGTGGGGTGGTTGATAGCCATTTCACGGGCCATAGCTGGCAGGGAGGGGCGCAGACATGATCGACTCCGTATGGTCCTATCATGAGAGGACCAGGTACGACCGGTACGACATGAAGGGGCATGCCCTCGACTGGGGCAGCCAACCCAATGTGTACAAGAACTACCATGGCAGGAAAACCGTTCGATTGCCCCAGGACGTCCGGCTTCCCGAGGAGACGCTCTCTAAGCTCCTCACGCAGCCGTGGACCCCTGATGTTGCGAATGAAATATCACTGGACCGTCTGACGAGAATCCTTGTTCTCACCCAGGCTCTCACCGCGAGGGCCAGATATGGTGGAGCATACTTCTTCTACAGGAGCGTGGCGTCAGCCGGGGCCTTGTATCCGTTTGAACTGTACGTTGCTACCATAGGGGTGAGCGGCCTGCCTGCCGGCCTTTACTACCACGACCTGTCCGACCAGAGCCTGGTCTTGCTTCGATCGGGAAGCGCTCTCGGCCCCGTCCGGTCTGCGCTCTTTCTCGGTGACAAGCCCGATCCAGTCCTCGTATTCTTTCTTTCGTCCATCTTCTTTCGCAGCTCCTGGAAGTACCGAGAACGATCTTACCGATATCACCTGCTCGACACGGGGCACCTCGCGGAGAATCTCGTGCTGGCGCTGAGGTCGGAGCGCCTCCGTTGCGAAATCCAGTATGACTTCGACGACTCGTTGGTGAATAGCCTCCTGGGCGTGGATCAGGATCGGGAGGTATGTCTGGCTGTGGCCCCTGTTTGGGGAAAGAGCAGCTCAGCTCCTCAACTTACTGTACTGGAGGAGGCAGACAACGGACTCGCGGACGCAAGCAAAGTGGCATCAACCGAGGTGGACTATCCGGCGATCAGAGAGATTCATGGTGCTACTCGTGTATCAACGACCTTGCCCTCATCGCTGCCGGACATGACGAGATGCCTCGGCGTGGAGCTTGAACAGGGGAAGCCTATTGTTCCGCCGGAAACGTGGCCGGAGCGGATTTCCTATGGGGAGGCCGTGCAGAAGCGCAGGTCAATGCGAAATTTCGTGAGAGCCGGCCTGACGTCAGACCGTCTGAACGCTTTCCTCACCTTGCTCACCGTGGAGCCGGGGGCGAATTTGCACCGGGAGTCTGTGGCTGAAGCAGCCCTCTCCATAGGATTCCTGGCCGGCAACGTGGAAGGGATCGAGCCCGGGTTTTACCTGCTCGACCGCGCGGCCCGGACCGTACATCTTGCGGTACGGGGGAAGGTGATCGAGAGAATGACGGACGCATGTCTGAATCAAGGCTGGCTTGCCCAGTGCGCAGTGCACTTCGTCTTCCTCTGCAATCTGGAAGTTCTGGAAAAGACGTGGGGAGCCAGGGCGTATCGCCACGTGATGCTTTTCGCAGGAAGGCTGGGCCAAAGAATCTACCTCGCGGCAACATCTATGCTCCTGGGATGCTGCGGCATCGGCGCCTACTACGACGGGGAAGCGGCTCAGCTCCTGGGTTTGAACGAGCGGAGCAGGCTCCTGTACCTCGTTGCCACAGGTCCGGTACGGAAATATGTGGAACGTTAAAAGAGGCGGCAAGAAAGATCTTCCCGGTTACCGCACCCCATTCAGTGGAGAACCAGACAATGTTTGAGAAAATCAAGAGGCTGTTCACTCCTGGAAGGGACATAAGGTTTTTTGCAAAAGCTGGGCGTTTCTGATATGATTCGTCTGTTGATTGAGGTCATGATACTATCTTAAGCTACCGGAGCGGCTTTTGGAGCACGTACAGTTCGCCGTGGGGACAATGGTGCTTCTTTTTGTAGCGGGATTCTGGTTCGTGCGGGCTCGGGACCTGGTTCTGTCCTGGTACCGGGACCCCGATCTTCGGCCCGATAAGGAAGCATTTCTCCCCGAGAACCCGCCCCTCATATCGGTCATCGTGCCGGCTCACAATGAAGAGGCAGGGATTGCGGAGTGCCTGGAATCGGTACTGAATCAAGACTATCCCTCTTTTGAGCTCATCTGCGTGGACGACCGCTCGGTCGATCGGACAGCGGGGATCGCCAGAGCGGTGCTAGCGAATAGACAGAATTGCCAGCTCATATCAGTCAAGGAGCTACCCCCCGGCTGGACGGGGAAGTGTTACGCCCTGGATGCCGCAGTTAAACACACATCTGGCGAATGGCTGGCCTTCCTCGATGCGGATAGCAGGCTGGAGAGGTGTGCCTTACGGCAATGTTATGGTGAAGCCCTGCGCCGCAAGATCAACATGGTCACCTTGAGTCCCAGGTTCGTGCTCGAGACCTTTTGGGAGAAGGCCCTTCAGCCGGCTTTCTCTGCCATGTCCTGCATCCTGTTCCCCCCAAGCAAGATAAACGACCCCGCGAGCGACATAGCCTCCGCCAACGGCATGTTCTATTTGATCAGCCGGCGAGCATACGATGCAATCGGTGGTCACCACGACGTGAAAGGGCTTGCTGTGGAAGATATCGGGATCGGGAAACGGGTAAAGGCTGCCGGTCTCGGGCTCCTTTTTGCGAACGGTCGGAAGGTGCTTAGCACCAGGATGTACACAAATCTATCCGATATTATAAGTGGATGGACGCGAATTCTTAGCGCTTCCATGAATTATCATCTGGCTTTGGTGCTCAAGTATCTTGGGGTGCACATCCTGATGAGCGTGCCCGTGCTGTTGCTCGCTCTTCACTGGTATATTCCCACTGCCACGAGATTGTTGCCTCACACCTGGTTTCTCCTACCTCTCACATGTATTGTGCTCATGTCGACAATTCCGTCGGTCTATTGCCGGCAACTGGGTGTGTCGTCACGACACGCCATGCTCCTGACCATCGGACAGTTTATGCTGATCTGGGTATTTTCGATCATAACCAAGAAGATTGTGTGCAATGAAGCTTTGCAGTGGCGCGGTACAACGTACAGCACAAGTCGCTACCAGCCCACGACGCTCAACCCGGTGCACACTGCCTTTTACAGCACGAACACACCGCCGCAACTTGATTAATGGAAGCTCGCTTCGCAGTCGGTCACTCGTTGGGTCCAGGGATCCCTACAAGCGGCTTGGGGCCTATCTTCTCCCGTTTGATCAGCTTGAGAAACCTTGCTACGAGCTGAACCGGAAGCTGCCTCCTTTCGGAGCGAGACAAGCCGGTGAGGGGAATCTGACCACCTGCCATTTCTCTGTGTCCCCCTGCAGACCCGATCCGGTCCACCAGTTGGCGAATAACGCCACCGGAGCGGTACTTTCGTGATGTAGACCGCAGGGACAAGATCATGAGGTTTCCCATTTCTCCCATGCACAGTGACCAGCTCACGCCATCGATTCGGAGGAGCCAGTCGGCCAGCTCGGGAACAATTGCCTCCGAGTCAATTTTGCCCAGATAGGATACCGCAACATCCCGATAGAGCACGGTGTTGGAGAGACCCCGGTGAAAATCCCTGAAGTATTGCTGAGAGAGGCCGGGGCGCTCTATGGCCCCAATCACTCGAGGGTTGCTCAAGGGTGAAAGATAATTGAATGCTTCGAAATCGGCTCTCGAGCCAGCGCGTACCAGTGATCTGGTGTCCGTCTTGAGGCCGTAGAGGAGCGCATTGGCCAGAGACCTGGTCGGCGTGAGCTCTGCCGCAAGGATGTACTCCGTGATGATGGTCGATGTTGCCCCATAATGGGGGCGAACATCATAAAACTCCGCCTTCAAGGAAAGTTTACGCAATGGATGATGGTCTATCACGATGAAGGGAGGACTCATGTCTGGTTTGAGCAAATTGTTCCCTGTTCCCGGTTGGGCATCCACGGCGGCCATGCCGTAATACCTGGAGGGAACGACCCTGCTCATCTGGTTCATCTTGATCCTGAGCCTCTGAACCATTGCCTTGTTTTCGGCGCGCGTTACAACTCCGCCATACCCAATTACGGAACGGACGCCGAACGCCTTTGTCATGAGAAAGCTCAGGCCGTAAGCGCTCGCGATCGAGTCCGGGTCCGGGTTGTTGTGGCAGAGGATGAGGACTTTTTTCTTCCCGGCCCCCCTCACGACGGCTTCGAGCTCGGTGAGCTTGTGCGTCGATTTTGTTAGATCCCATCGCTGCGTATTCATGGGCTCTGAGCGCTTGAAACATCTGGAAAAGGACGTGAATCAGACCTTCTACCTACCCCGTCGCGACCGAAAAGACACAACAAAATGTAACCCACGTCAGGGCCCAGGTCAAGGATATGAAGTCGAAACGGGTCACCGTTCGCTCGCAAGGGCGTGTCCGACCTGTTCAGGCACGGGCAAGTTCACTGCGTTTTTCAACACAGGGCAAATTTGAAACCTACCCCTTGTATATTACCTCAAGGTACTCGTGCTCTTACGGGCCGTACCTTCAATGGCGGTGTTCAAATCCGCTCTTGTGTCAAGGGTGGCTGGAAAGGTCGCGGCGAGACGCCGGCGCTACGGGGAATTCGCGCCGGAGATCCCAATTGTACGGGCGGGTTTCAAACCCGCCCCGCGGCCATTCTCCACGAGCGCCACCACGATCAGGTCAACCGCGTTCCCGTGAATACGTCACCGTACTGGTGCAATCGTCTTCTTACCGGTGGCGCCTTCAGAATTCTTCGTCGCCAGGAGAAAACCGATCCCTGGAAAAAGATGCGAGCATCTTCTTGAAAACCCGCTCGTTTAGTATCATGCCCCTTATGATTCCTGACGAGCGTGCGTACCGATTCTCGATGAACGCTTCGAGCATGAGATCCCGCTTATCGCGCAGCCGAATCACCCCGACCATTGTCAGTGTTTCTCCCGGTGGTGCCATGGTGTTCAGGTCGGGAAATTCGGTTCCTGTAAGAATGGGAAAAAGTCGGCGGCCTTTGAGGACCTTGAGCATCATGAACGTGCCCAATTGAGCCACCGCCTCCATCTGGAGATGTCCCCCGAACAGCGGCATGCCGACGAAATGGTCCTTTAAAATAGGATTTTGCTCCGGCGTAGGAACGGTGAACCGGCCGAATCCCATCATCCCGTCCGTAACCTGACCTTCCTCCATGACTACTCGATCCACAAAGAGGAAATTGGAGCCGTACATGCTCAGGGTTTCACGAACATCCTCTTTGTCGTAGTAAACCCACCTTCGCTTCGGACCGGGTATGTGGGGTTTTTGAGGCCTCGGCTTCGCCAAGGCAATCCTTGATTGGCCCGTGAGGTCCCTATAATAGACCTGTCGGACGTCGCCAGGCTCAAATCTGCGTTTTGCCAAAAATTCGCGGGCCACAATTACTCCGCACGCCTCCCGGACAAAATCGGAGACTATTTCAACGGATTTCCGGAGCAGGGGGAACGTGTTCTGGTTTCTCATCCTGCCAAAGAGATCGCGAACCATCTGTGACAATTGGGCGGCATCTGTTTCAGCGGTGATGGTTGACCACTTCACGTCGAAAAATTCCCGCAGATCGTTCACAAGCTCCGGAAACCTGTCCAGCTCGGAAAGTGCTTTTTTCATGCGGTTGTAAGCAGGCGCGATGTCAGCCGAAACAGAAGCTTGATGCTGCAGCTCCTGAAGATAGTTCCACAGAACTGCGAGCTCGATTCCCGTAAAAAACTGGGACGATTGAGTCCACGCTTCAGGCAGCGCCATGACGAGGGTGGACTTCCCTTGTTTCGCTGCCCGCTGTGCAAGCTTCTCAAGGTGTCTCTTGGTCGGAGAGATGAAATAGGGTAGCGTTCCGCGGTAGGTCAGGGCCATGTAGGTCGTGGAATCGTCAGTAATCCTCGGAAATGCCTTCATCAGGTCATCGAACGAGGAGGCGTTCACGTAGTACACGTTCCGCTTGACAGCGGTTGCCATGTGGTTGAACGTCTCCTTGCCCTTAAGTATGTCGCTTACAGCCTTCATTACGGATGGTTGTCGGGGAAAGCCCCCGGCAACTGCATGGACAACTGCATCGAGCTTCTCGACGCCGCGATGCACGAGATCGTCTTCAATCCGGGATAAAGATTCGAACACCCGTTCCCGGTTCTCGAAATCGAATCTCAGAGGCTCGCTCAGAAGCACTGTGCCAATATCATCAAAAAAGGCCTTTTCCCGAGGGTCCTCGGGCACCAGGGATGTCCCGAATACTCTGGCGCCGGCTTGAACCGATGCCTGGGCGATTGAGGCTCCGTATCCGCCGGCTCGGGCC
The DNA here is from genome assembly GCA_040753915.1 of Thermodesulfobacteriota bacterium. Classification (GTDB taxonomy): domain Bacteria; phylum Desulfobacterota; class Desulfomonilia; order Desulfomonilales; family Desulfomonilaceae; genus JBFMDN01. The sequence goes on from JBFMDN010000041.1 coordinate 30,151, forward strand.
CCGACAACCAGGATGTTTTTTCCTTCGAACATGAAGCGCACCTACGGTGGGGATGTGGCAGTTGCCACGCGAAGTAATCAGAATACACCACAAAATTCGGGTAGTCAACGCGGTGGGCCGCGACTGTTGCGGGAAACCTCGGGCGTGGGGAATTCCCTTGACATTGCCGTTCGTTTGCGTGAGGCTTCACGTCGAACTGTTTTGGTGCCTCGATTTACGATTTGGAGCGATTTGGAGATGGCGTGGACCGAAGAAAAAGAACGAGCTGCCAGAGAAATTCTCGAGTTGTTGTACGCAAGTAGGCTGATCAGGACTTTCTACCGTGACAAGCCTGACGGCTGGACCCTTGTGTCCGGGCTCTACAGCCCCCTCTATATTCAACTCCGTCCGCTCGCTTCCTTTCCCCGCGTTTTCGAGCGAACGTGCCGAGCCATGGCGTCGATGGTGAAAGAGGAAGCTCCCCGCATTACCAAGCTGGTGGGGATAGCGATGGCCGGGATACCGATAGCTGCCGGTATGGCACTGACCGGAGGAATTCCGGCTGGCTTCACCCGGAAGATGGACAACGTGAAGACTGTCGAATCCTTGAGGCAAGCGGTAGCCTCCTACGGGGAGCACGCTCTCATCGAAGGAGAGCTGGTCTCGGGAGACAACATAGCTCTGGTAGACGACCTCGTCACTCGCTTCGACAGCAAAGATCTGGCCAGAGAGCAGGTGCGGTACGAAGTAGCACGGAGGGGGCTTGAGCACGTTTCGTGCGATACTGTGGCGGTAGTTCTGGATCGGGAGCAGGGTGGCCAGGAGGCTGCGGCAAGGAGCGGAGTCGTGCTATTGAGCTTGATTCCCTTCAAGAGCGTCGGACTGCCGCTGCTTAAGCCTGTCATGCACCCGATCGAGTGGGAGACGATCAGCCGCTACCTGGAGAATCCGGAAGAATTCCAGGACCAACAAACGCGGGATCGAGTCGCGCGGCTTGCGCAGGTGTAGCAGGCTCCGTTCCTCGCCCGCTCACTTCCCGGGGGGTGGAGTGCACGCGCCCCCGCAAACGCTCCTCCGCAGTGCCTTGTTGAGCTCCAGACGGCGTCCCGTCACCAAGGTTGCCGGATTCTTAACTCTTTCCACGTGGGAACGAAGGCTCGTCAGGCCAGTCCACGAGATCCCGGTCTGGATCGGACCATCGTACGCAGGGAGGGATTCCAGCAGCTTCAGCCTGTCGCCGGTTCGATGCCACATAATGAGGCTCTTTAAAGGAGCCGGACTGTTCATTTTCATGCCCCGACTGACAAAGCCGTTTCCCGTAACGAATCCCTGTTGGAATATGAAATTAGGCCACTTCCATGCGTGCGGAAAAACGTACCATCCGTTCAGCGTGGGGTCATCATAAAGCATACGGAGAAGGGCTTTCATCCCCATCCAACCGCGAAATACCACGGCCCTGCCGTGTCGTGAATCCAGATCGAGAAAGAGGAAGCCCGTTCCTGAGGCCACTGCCGGCGCCTGTCGAAGCAAATCTCTGCAAAGGCTGGCTCTGGACTTGGCCGCAATTTGCCACTCCGAAATCATGTCCGCATGGAACGAAGCGTACAGACCGATGACCGATGCTGCTATCACGGCTGCACCTTTTCGGACGGTCTCGGTTTTCCACGCGCCGAATAACAGCCCCAGCAGGATCGCTAGGCCGAAGCTTCCGGCAGAATAGATCCTGCTGGACCAGTTGAAGTTGAACCACGAGGAATTACCGACCGGGAGCAGCCCCCATTTCAGCAACACGGTGTCTTTGAGCTCCGGAGGTACCGATCCATACCCAGCCATTTGATAGGGAAGCATTCCCAGGAAGAATATACTGAGTCCCACCAGTGCCAGGTACCGGTTGCTGCCTTCATACCATGCCTTCGATTCGTGCGACATGGCCCCCCGAGTAGTGAAGAGAACCCATGCTGCCCAAACTGCGGCGCCGAGTCCGACCAGCAAGGGGAAGTGATCGCGGGAGATATGGATGAGAGGCTCCGCCAGATAGAACGGCAAGAGAGCCGGGTATCCCCATATCAGATCCCACAGCGGCAAGAGATTCCTGTGCCCCACTGCTCCCCCGTTCAGCATGGCGAAGCGCAAGCTCATGGCCAGGGCGAAGCTCCCAACCACCCCCATCGCGAGGCGAACTGCGAACGCTCTTCCCAGAAGCCGAGAACGTCCGCTAGCATACAAGGGCGCCACGAGGAGAGGGACCGTGAAGATAAGCATGCTGGGTGCCTCGTACGTCAGGAATGCCAACTGGTAAAAGGCTACCGGAAGCAGCAGCCCGGCCCAGCTTCCGGATTTGGCTGCCCACCGCTGGAAGCTCCATACGCTGCACCAGAAGAGGAGCAGGCTCAGTCGGGAATTATCAGTCGTCGTGACGTAGGTCAGGCACAAGAGGGTTGGGAGAAAGAAAGAAAAAAGAATAGCCCCGATGGCTACGGTTTTCCGGCCGGGAAACGCCTTCATCAGGCACAGTCCCATGAGGAGGGACGTTGCGGCCAGCAAAACAAGCGAAAGAAAATGAAAAACTACCTTGTTGAATCCAAACAGGTGAAAGGCGACGAGCCAGAAGACCCCTTCTATTGGTCTCAAGGACTCTCGGGCGCATTCCCACACCGACTTGGGGAATGTGTTCCAGTAGCCCCAACTGAATATCCACCAGTCATCGCCCTCGAACCCGATGTCGCCGGTGGCGAGCGTGACCAAGATGCAGTATGCCAGGAGCCCTGAGGCGGTCAAACCCAGGACCGGTCCGAATGATGGGCTCTTCTCTTTCGAAGGCCCGGTAGGTGCAGCTTCACGGGTGATCATTTGTATCCACTGGAATCGTGCCGAGCAAAATAAAATGAGGTGATCAGGTCGTGGGGAGTTGGCGTCGCAACTGCCTTGCCCGCTCTTGAAGGTCTACCACTTTGTCGGTCTCATCAACGATCTCCTTCCCGAGGAGTGTTTCGATGAGGTCCTCGAGAGTGACCAGGCCCGCGACACCGCCGAATTCATCCACTACGACTGCGATATGCTTCCGGGTTCTCAGGAAGCTCGTGAGAAGGGCCAGAGAGTCTCTGGTTGCCGGTACGAAGGAAATGGGCTTTGCAATGGTCCTGATGGGCCTATCCGGGCTCGACAGTGATTTTGCCGAAAAAAGATCATGGATAATGATGTATCCAATGACGTTCTCATGGTCGTCTTCGTAGATGGGAATCCGTGTGAACCCCTTTCCCTCAACCGCCTTGATTGCCTCCTGAATCGAGATCTTCGCATCCAGCGTGAACATGACCGTCCGCGGGGTCATTATGTCGCGAACAGCCTTGTTCTCGAGCCCGATAATGTTGTGCACGAGCACGCTCTCATCCTGGGTGATTTGGCCCTCGAGCGCTCCCATGCGAACTGCTGCGAGGATTTCCTCTTCCGTCATGTACGGTTGCTTCTTCCCTTTGGCGAAAAGATTGGCAAATGCTTGAGTGACGACGATCAACGGGTAAAGACCGTACCGCATAACCGTCAGCGGCCACACAATAAAAGGCCACACGACACGCCAGTGAACAGCTCCCAGGGTTTTCGGCATGATCTCGCCGAAAAAGAGGATCAGGAGTGTGAAAACAACGGAAAACAAAGGGAGGGATTCCGATCCCAGCGCAATGGACGCATAAAAACCGGCGACCGTCGCACCGGCAGTATTGGCCACAGTGTTGAGAACAAGTATTGCCGCTATGGGCACAGCGATGTTCTTTCGCATCTCCAGGAACTGACGTGCTCGCCGTGGCTTTTCTCCCGCTGCAATCGAGGCTTCGAGCGTTCCTGTCTGGGTAGAAAACAGCGTTGACTCAAACAGGGAGCAGTGTGCGGAAATAAACACTGTCAAAAACACTACCAGCACCAGTAGTAGCATCTGGCAACTCCTCGTTCATAGCCGGCATCCAGAAAAGCGGCGGAGATGGACGTCTGAAATACTGGAGGGAAATGCACGGGAGCCGGAAGCCCCCGTAGGGGCCGGATCACGATAAGGTCCGAGGACAAAGCTTTTCCAATCTCAATCCAATGTCTGAAGCATCGTAATAGGAGTCTGCTTGCTTCAGTCGAATGACTCCATATCCCTTCTGTCTGTAACGCTCGTCATCGTGCATGACCGTTGCTTTCGGGATAAATTTGAGCTGATAACCTGCGTCGAAAAGTCGCCGCGAAAAGGACACGTCCTCCCCCTGGTAGAATCCGAGATCTTCGTTCCACGAATGCTCGAGAAATATGTAGTCTTTGTAAATCCCGTACCCCCCTGTTACGTATTGACACTTGTCGAAAGTCTCGTGGTACGGTCTCAAAAAGGTGTAGTTTTCGATTATATTGACCCAGTCGCAGTATCGCGAAAGATCCGGATTCAGAATGATTCCAGTGGCCACATCGAAGTCGTCCTGAACTTCGTCTACTGCCGCAGCCCAGCCCGGATGGAGAAGGAAGTCGTCATCCAGGCTCACGAACTTGTTAAACCGGGCGTTCTTTGCCAGGGTGTTCCTCATTGCTCCCAGACGGCCTTCCGCTGCCGCGCTCTCCATGGGAAACTTGTTGATCCAATCTTCCGTCAGGTCGCCTACACAGCCCGCAGCAAGGATCTCGAAACGTCTGTGAGGCAAGGGCTGGTTCTCGATGCTTTCAATCAGCTTGCGAAGTTTCTCGGGCCGCTTCCCGTTCGTAATGATACCGAAGCTGTATCCTTCGGGTTTTACCGACTCCCTCCGACTGCGGGGAGTATTTTGATGGAGTGTCTTCCCGAAATCGCTGAGAAGCTCGATCCTCCGTCTCAACGTGAGTATCTCGAGTCTGTGGATGGCGGCAATATTCTCCTGCATCTCATTGCGAAGAATATCGATCTCTCTTTGAATGAGGGTGAACGGGCCTCCGTTCGAGCTACTGAGCTCTTTCCGGAGGCACGCAATTTCTTCTTTGAGAGCCTTTATTTCGGCTTCCTCGCGGGAAGGCTTACCGTTCTTCACCAAGGACTTGAGCTTCTGAACCAGAGTTCGCCCGCTCATTTGTTCACCTCCCAGGTGCGCACAAAAAATACTATCCGCGCCCGTACATACACCATTTGCATCGAAGGGACAAGGTCCCACCACGGATTCCATTAAACGTCACAGCTCTCATCATCTTCCATTCACAGATCCGGATTCCCCACAAATAAAAATGATATGAAGCTGTGGCAAAAAGTTCAACAAAAAAACCGCGGAGGCGTGGGAGACTTTCCAAAGCATGCAGACCTCCGCCCTGCGCCGGTCTTCTACAGCTATTTCCTGGGAGAGGCTCCGAACGTCAGTGAGGCAGTGCCACCCCGCGAAAGCGCCAACCGTCTTTTCTGCACGCCACCGAGGAGCCTGTCGCTTAACCTCAGATCGGGGCAGAATCGTGCTACCAACGTCGTTGCAATCTGACCGGCTTCATGAGGTCATGCTCCTATGAGCCAGACATACTAAGCCTTTTGGTCGAGACCAAGATTCGTCCGGCTCAGAGCCGAAGCAACTCGTGTTGCGATTCATGGAGAGCATTGCGTCACGCAACGGCCTCCTAGCGCCAAATCCCGTGCAGAGTACTCACTCACGGCCGCTTATTCCCGCCCATCTGGCTCCCGACGCAAGAGCCAGGAGTCAAGGAATGCGAACAGCTTCAGCCGGTCGGAGCATCTCACTCGCCTGGAGGTAGCCATCTGTTCGCGAACGTCATCGAACACGCGCCTGACCAGCCGATCTCGCTCTCTTTCCGAGAGTCCGTAACGCGTGCAGAACCGATCGCAGGTTTCCGGAAGCAAGAATATGCCGTCTTCGGAGGCTCCATCGAACTGAAACTCCCAGTACAGGGCCCGCACTTCAGCACACTCCTGATCCGTTAGGCTGGGATTGCACGCTTTGAGATTGCGATTGCTGATCTCAATAGCTGCATCGAGCTGGGCGTTGTAGTTGCGCACTGAAGTTTGGGCTCCTGCCTCCAGCAGACGGTACCGGTACAAAATGCGGGGGATCATCTCGGTGTTCGATTTTGTGGAAAGCCTTGACCAGAGGTCATAATCCTGAGCATAGCGCAACCTCTCATCATACATGCCCGCGGCAACTGCTGCCCGCTTGCGCATCATGACAGAGCCATGCCCATAATTGTTGTGGAACTGAAGCCTCCACAACCGGTATACGGCATCGGTAAACGGTTCCTTGCGTTCCAGCAGATTGCCGTGAGCGTCAATCACCTCGAAAAAGGAGCCAACCAGATCTAGCTCATCATTATCTTTGAACGCGGCCAATTGAACAGCCAGCCGATCGGGTAGACACACATCGTCCGCGTCCATCCGCGCCACAAGCTCACCCGAGGCCAAAGATAGTCCCCGATTGAGCGACCTCGTGAGACCCATGTTTTCTTGCCGGATGAATCGGATGCGTGGGTCGTTGTACCCACTGATCACCTCGCCAACCGGCTCCGTCGAGCCATCATCGATGATGAGGAATTCAAAATCCCCCAGTGTTTGCGCAAGGACACTCTCAATGGCCTCACAGAGAAAATCGATGCCGTTGAACACTGACATCAGGACCGTGATTCTGGAATTCGCCATAGTCATCACGATATTACCGACTGGAGATCACGGATTGGTTCCGCACGGTCTCTCGCAGGAGGTCTGCCTCCATCCTACCGATTTTTTCCAAGGAATAGTGCTCCAGGACGTAATCCCTGGCTCTCTTTCCCATTTCATTGCAAAGATCCTGATTTGAGAGCAATTCGCTAACGGCTGACCGGATACTCACCGGATCTGGCTTGCAGAGCCAACCGGTCTCCCCGGGGCGCACGATCTCCCGTATCCCTGGTGAATCGGCTCCCAACACCGCCGATCCGCTAGACATCGCCTCTATCAGGGCTTTGGGGTGGCCTTCGTACAGCGAAGGGAGCACAAAGAGAGATGCTCGATTCAAATACTCGGGCAGGCGAGAATTGGGCACATTGCCTTCCCACACGATCCGGCCGTGAGAATTTCCAAAGCGTTCCTGAAGCAGAGCTCTCTGACGTCCTTCTCCTATCAGAACCAGTTTCGTGTTCAGCGGCTCGATAGCCTCTATGAGCGATGCCAAATTCTTCTCCGGCGCGATTCTCCCGACAAAGAGAATGGCCCCTTTTTCTCGTTTCCCTTGAGAAGGACTGAAAAGATCCGTGTCCACATAGTTGGGGATCACCCGGATCTTCGAAGCAGCCTGAGGAATTCTCGCTATGACATCAGCTTTCATAGGCTGTGTGGTCACGACCACTCTGTCAGCGGCGCGGAAGACAAGCTCTTCTACTCGGCGAGCTTCCCGGGCCTGGGGAGAGTCGTGTCCGAGCTCCCGAGCCGCGTTATGTGACCACAAGTACCCGCATCGGGCCACCAGAGGCTTCCCCATAGCTCGTGCCGCTGCAAGGGCCGTCTCGGCACCGTACATCTGGTTCGTCTTAACGATGTCTGCGTGTTCGAGGACATCCGCATGCAGCGAGATCAACTCACGCTCGTAGTCTTCCAAGGGCATGGATGATTGGTTACATAGTATCCGTATGCCATGCAATTGCCCGGCGAAGCTCAGCTCCGAACGGTCCCCGTATGTCACGAATGAGATTTCGAATCCGGAATCCCTGAGAAAACGATAGAGAGCCACCTCTCGCTCTAGCATGCCGACCATGCTCCACGTTCTCAGTGACACGCCGCGGGTGAAAAAGAGGACGACATGCGGACTCATTGGATCACGTCCTCGACCAATGCGAGATACTTCCTTGCCACATCCTCCAGCCGCGGCACAACTATGAGCCGTTGAACAGATTCGTATTCTTTGACGAGGGTCTCCAATGCGGGGATGATCTCATCCTCCGTGGTGAACGGCAGGCCCCCCAATCCGACGAGCTCGGGATGCCCTCCATCATTGAAATAGAGCGCAGGCAACCCGCACGCAAGCGCTTCAATCAAGGCGTTCGAGCACGGATCGTTTCGACTTGCGGTGATGTAGATGTGATGGTCGCGAAGGATTCGTCCCAGCTCTTCTGAAGGAACCGGGTCTATGTGTTGAATGCGACGGAATTGCTCGGATGCATTGCCCACAAAGGTGTACTCGAATCGATCCCAGTCCAGATGCTCTTCAATCCATTTGTACGTTGGGCCTCCCTTCCTGGGATTGTTGGACCAACTTGTTGATATAAGGCGGATTTTCTCTCCAGGATTGCATCGTGCTCGGCCGCGGTCATGGAACGCCTCCGGATCGACCGCGTTGTGGACTATGGTGGGCCGTACGGGCTTGTACCCCAACTCCACAATGCGCTGGTGGGTCCACGCCGACTGCAGGACCGTCGCTGAGGCAAATCTCTCATTGAGCATGTAGCAGAGCTCATCCTTTTCGCGGTCGAATCCACGAATCAGATGAATCGGCCCATCAATCCTGTGAATCACGTTTATCCTGTGGGACTGGCTGAATTCGAGAAACTGATCCACGTTGAAGTGAATGGAATTGAGAATATGGGCGTCAACATCTTCACTGAGCTCGTTCTCTCTCACGTCTACACCCAAAGCGACGAGGCCTTTGCGCAGTGCCAGCATGAACTGGTTTCCCCCTCCATACGGGGGCTCGAAAAATGTGTGCCAGAGACTCACGACAGGTCTGCTACGTTTGGGCCCGCTCCGTCTGGCTCGTTCGATCGGATCGGATTGCGCGGCGGGCTTCACGCGCGAACGCGTCGGGGGGATATTTCTCCATGAGTCATAAATGCTCCGCAACCGAGGAATCGCAGATTCAGGAGTGTGGCATGCCAATACCCTTTGATAATGGGCCTCTCGCATTGCTTTCAGGCTGCCGGAGCGGGCGTCCTGGATGACGAGCTTCATGGCCTCCCAGGGAAATCGAAAAATCGCCCCTTCTTCCAGCACGTCCGGAGCAAGTCCCACAGGTGTGCTGATGACCGCGCACCCAGATGCCGCAGCCTCCATGACCGCATGAGGGCCCCCCTCGGAACGGCTGGCGACCACGTACACGTCGATAACGTTGTACAGGGCATTGAGGGTCTCACGGGGGAGAGAATTGATCGAAATGTCATCATCATCAATTGGATCGCCCACGAAGGTGTACGGAATTTCTGCCCGAGTAAGCTCTCGTCGCAACCAGTGCCGCCGAGGCCCTGCCAACACCGTGTGAAAGTCCAAGCCTTCCCTCTTGAGACCTATCAGGATTTCCAGCAAGACGTCCGGTCCCTTCACCAGCTTGGGACTGTACACGTCGGAGCCTTCGCTGTCCCGCTGGAAGCTCCCGATAAGATAGGAGTTGCTCGGAAGATTCCACTGCTTTCGCAAAGATGTCATTGCCTCATCAGAGGAGCTCAATTTTCTGAAGATCCCGCAGTCTACCAGATAGGGAACGGCCACCGAGTCCACCCCGAGGCTCGAGAGCTGTCGGGCTGCCTGGGAGGTGCGAGTGACCCATCGTCCCACAAGCTCCATGGCATGACTGTGTTGAGGGACGGCCAGGTAACGAAACGGTTCGCCGGGTACGTGACAGATGATGCGTTTCCCTTCCAACAGAGGCTCCGGTATTAGCATCAGTCCTTCCCACCAGACCGAGTGCACCACGTCGCAGGCCTCAACCTCCGAGAACTCAACCATGCCTTCCAGAGCAAGCCGGGTCAGACGAAGATCTTCGTCCACAGCCCACCCGATTCCGTCGCCGCCTGTGAGAAAAACCTTAGGCTTGGTCATGACTTGATGGCCTCTATTCCGAATCCCGTCGTAAAAGAGCGGAGAATGCCGCTGTCACCCTCGTGCACACAGCCATCCCACTGAAGGGCTCGGGATTTTGCCGCACCCAAAGTTGCTCCAACAAGATTACGTACCCACTGCTTCCTGAGCACTCCCTGGTGTGACCTGCTGTACGTGACGTCCCGGATCATGTCCACCAGCACGCTCCAAAAAAGCCCCTGCTTCTCGATCGATATCTCGGTAAAACCGGCGCGCTCAAGCACTCTTCTCCAGTATCGGTCGGTATATCTCCCGTAATCCTCCGGATCGCCGTGGATACGGTTGAGAAACGGCACGCAGATCAGTACCGTGCCCTTCCTTCTGGTCACCCTGTGGATTTCCGTCACCACATGAACCGGGTCGGGGACGTGCTCGAGGAGCTCGGAGCAGATCACCGCGTCAAACAGCCCTTCCGGGAAGGGGAGTGCAGCGGCATCTGCCTGCACATGGGGGAGCTTTGCGACCGACAAGTTCGCGTAGATTACATGAATGTTGTAGCGATCTATGTTGAAGATCCCACGTTTGCCAACCCTGTTTCCACCCAGATCCAATACGAGGGATCCCTGGGAGATTCCAGGTATGTGCCGGAGGTGGAAATCATCCACAAAATGGCGGCGCAGAGAGTATCCCAGGTCCCTGGCCTGGGGTTTTGCGATGGGAGAGAATTTCCGATACGTCATGATGCCATGCTTTCGTGCAGGTCGTACCAAGGAACGGGTCCTATTCCTCAACCCAAACACTGTCATTGGGAGGGGCGCGGAGCCATGCGTCGGCGGGACAATCTTATCCTCCATGCGCCGTGCGTGAAGACCGGAAGATCTCGTCAGCAATTCTCATCCACCCATCCACCGTTACACCTCGTGTGTACTCTCCATCGGATTTTCTCAGCCCTCTGCCAAGGTGCAGAAATATGACATTTCCCTCGTCGTCGAACGCTCGATCCACCTGAAGATTCTTCAAGGGGGAACCGGGGGCGATCGAGGAAGCCAACTCGGGCTCCCAGATAGTGTTGGGGCACGCATGGACCCCATAGCCTGCCCGCCGAAGCTCGACGGTTACGCGGTCACCTACGTCCAACGCCGGCAACTCCGGGAAAAAGTCGAGGCCGAGAGCGGTGAAGATATGAAAATCTACTATGAATCCAAGAACATGGAGGACTCCCTCGGGGGTTCTGGTCCTATCCATTCGAGCTCCCGCCGCAGCGACTCCTGGGACCATCTTGGATAGCAGGAACGACAGCCACCCTTCGCGGCACGGCATGACGTCCATGTGCATCGTCATGAAATAACGAGTTTCGGGATCCACGATTCGCGCCGCAAGCTCCAGTCCCACGGCATTCGCGTAACTGCCCCACTGTCTTTGGCCCGCGCCCAATAGTGCCCCGGAATCCGGTGCCCTGGCTTCTGGTGGAAGAGGCTCGGTCCTATTCAGGATGACATTCAAGCCGGGCCGCCGGAGCAGCCATTCCGTTCTCTCCCGAGGGGAATTATTGTCCACGACCCAGAGCTCATATTTCTCAGGCGTAAAGAATTCCACCGCGCGGACACACACCTTGAGGATGTCCTCTGCAGCCGAACCGGTCAGGTGCGACACGATGACGAGACGGGGGGCCTCTGGGGGTTGGGAGTGCTTCTTCAGTACTTCGACCCGGTACGTCGTTCCATCCAGAGAGATTTCTCTTGGCTCCAACATTCCTCCAGAGCGGGCCTGCTCGGGAAAATCTTGTTCAATAGGTCGTTCACACATTACCGCGTGCCCGATACGCGAGCGTCCCCCTTTGCTAGACCGCTCGCGATCTCATCTTCGTCAACTGGGATCAGCTCCCATGCGCACTTTCCTGCGACTATCCCTCTCGCGCGAAGCTTGCCAACCACGGCAAAAGAAACGACGCCGGCTATGCGCTCCATCGTCTCAAACGATGTCGCGTTGCGCACGGCAAAATGAACTTCATATGCGCCGTTCGCAAGGCGGTTCTCAGGATACCACGCTCGCATGAGATACCTGCCGCAGTCGCCCTTTTCGACCAGTCCGTCCTCTTCGGAAATATTCCATTTGCACAGTATCCCGGCTGCATTCAGAATTCCGAGGGAAAACATAGGACGCTCGAGCTTCCGGTTCAATCTGAGGTCAACCTCGATCCCGAACGGCGCGCCCGCTGGGACTTCCGTCAAGGTATTGCCTGCACGATCGTAGAGCCGCGCACCGAAGATGTTGACTTCCTCGCTCGTTATCCTGCTTCGAACCCGATGCTCCAGTCGCTGTTGCTCCGAACGGAACACGAGTGTCTCGTACGCATTGATGGCCTCGAGAGCCGTGCCGTCTGCAAGGAGTTGCCCTTGTTCCAGTAGTATCCCCCTCTTGGCCACGAATTGGAGCGTTTCCAGACTGTGGCTGACCAGAAGCACCGTTGCGCCGCTTTCGCGCATCTCTTTGACGCGAGCGAGGCTCTTGTTCTGAAACTTGAGATCCCCCACGGAAAAGGTCTCGTCGATGAGCGTCACATCGCTTTCTACGTTGACAGCTACGCCGAATCCGAGCCTGGCAAGCATACCGCTGGAATACATCCGCACCGGCTTGTCGAACCACTGTCCCAGATCGGTGAAATCCTCTATGGCAGGGAGTGCCCTCTCTACCTCGCTCCTTGTTAGCCCCATGATGGCCCCGAGGAGACGAACATTTTCACGGCCGGTCAACTCCATGTTAAGACCGGCATTGAGCTCGATCATAGGGAAGATCCGACCCAGAATCTCGACCCGTCCCTTCGTGGGAGCAGTAACTCCTGCCAGTACCTTGAGCAAGGTACTCTTTCCGGCCCCGTTCCTGCCGACAATCCCCACGGTTTCGCCCCGTCTAATTTCCAGGGTGAGGTCTTTCAGAGCCCAAAGACCGTCCTCTTCCGGGTTCTTTCTCTTAAGACGACTTATGCCCTTGCGAAGCGCTTCAGGGATGGGAAATCCGTACCGTTTCCATAAGCCCTCGATTCGAATCGTCACATCACCAGACATACGCCCTCACAAAACGTCCGCGAAGTACGCGGAGAGCCGTCGAAACAACGGCCAGCATAGAGCGAGCAGTATCATAGTCATGACCGCTGAGGCAACCAAAGGTTCCAGCGGAGGAGAGGCATTTCTTAGCAAGACGCTGCGAAATCCCTCAATAATCCCTACCATCGGATTGAGCATATACAGGGCTCTCCATTTTTCCGGAACGGAGCTCATGGGATAAATGACCGGTGTGACGAAGAGCCAGGCCTGCGTCAGAAACGGCGTGGCAAACGTGAAATCTCTTCTGAAAGTACCCAAGCTGGCCAGGAGCAGCCCGATTGCGAAAGCAGCGGTAGTCATGATGCAGATTAACACCGGCAACCATAGCAACGCGAGTCCGACGTGGACCGCAAACCATGCCATCAAGACGGCCAGCACGATACCGGACATTGCGAAATCGAAAAGAGCAGTGCACACCGCTGCGAGAGGAAAGACCTCACGCGGGAGCGCGATTTTCTTGATCACTTCCGCGTTGGTTATAATGCTGGGTCCGCAGGCGGACAAAGAATTGGCAAAGAATGTCCATGGCACGAGCGCGGCATAACTGAAGAGCACGTACGGAATTCCATCGCTCGGGATATTCACAAACCCGCGCAGCATGTTGAAGAGCAGCATCAGGATCAAGGGTTGCAGAAACGCCCACCACATGCCCAGAGAAGATCTGCGATACCTGCTGGTAACATCGCGTACTACCAGTGCCCATAACAGTGACAGGAATCGGGATACCTCCCTGCCGCTCTGTCCCATGTTGACGTACACGGCCGTACTCATGTCCCCTCTCTGCTGACTCCCTGAAATTTCATGGAAATGATACTCCCGTTGCCCATGGATTCACAATTGTCCGAAATCGCGCTCTGCACTTCTCCGGGGCTTTTGCCATTAATCCAGACCCTTGAGGGCCTCCTGTTCCATCTCCTCTTCTCGCGCCCTCTTCTTTTCAAAGACGGACAGGATCAAAATTCCTACTTCATAAAAGAGAAGCATGGGAATGGCCATGAGCGATTGATTGACGATGTCGGGCGTGGGGGTCAGCATGGCGCCGATGATGAACGCGAGAACAATGAAATACCGTCTTCCCTTCCTGAGCATATCGCTGTGCACAACTCCCAGCAGGCCCAGGAGCACGATCACGATGGGAGTCTCGAACACCGCGCCGAATGCCAGCATCAAGATCATGACCAAGGACACGTAATCTCTGATTGAAAGCATGGGCTTGAGCGCTTCGGTTTGAAAGCCCAAGAAGAATTTGAACGCCGCAGGGAATACCAGGAAGTATGCGAACGCTCCCCCCGCGTAGAAGAGGATGACCCCAAAAGATATGAAAGGAAAAGCGAGCTTCCGTTCCCTCTCGTACAATCCGGGACGAACGAACAGCCACATCTGATAAATTACAAAGGGCAAGACCAGGAACACCCCTGCCACGAAAGCGGCCTTCAAATACATGAAGAAAGGGTCTGGGAGCCCCGTAAACACGAGCGTAGAGCCTTGCGGAAGCAACTTGATGACTGGGCCTGCTATGATGTCGAAGAGCCGCTCTTTGAAAGCGAAGCAGACGCCAAAACCGACAACTATAGCCAGCACGGCTCTCAAAAGGCGCTTGCGTAGCTCCTCGAGGTGCTCGATGAAGGACATTCTCGCTTCGTCGGTGGTCACTACGATCCTTCTTTCCAATTCGCCATGGACCTATATGGAGCGCATCACAATCAGGTCCTGCCCCGCTTCCTAAACTGAGTCATGGACGGCCAGGCGAGAGTACTGGCCGCGCTCTATTGTCGCGTTGGCCATGTGTCCGGAGCTTCGCAGGCACTGTTGGGAAATCTCGACATCTCCTATTAGCACATCTCCATCGAAGGCTCACTGGCTTTCACCTGTGATGACTGCCACGCAGATTCAATGCGTGGCTCTATAGATTACTCTCTCGCCGTCGAACCTGCAAGAACCGCCGCCGTCGCTCCTGCCTCTTTTGGAGAGCGGTGCATGGCGGCTTGCCGTTCAGGATCCGGTCGCGTCACGGTCTTGACGGCAAACCTATTTATGTTATCACAAGTTCGTCAGCGTGGCTCACTACTCGTGGAGGAAGATCCGCAAATTGAACCGGTCCGCGCGTGGCCGTCCGTCAAAAGAGATGTTTCCGGAACCTCTTTTTTTGAGTACAATAGGTGCACATGGATAATCGGGAGCGCGCCAACATGCTCGACTGTAGTGCCGGCGGCCACGGAGTTGCTCAAAACCAAGGAGCGGATCCAACCGTAGACCGCGCTCATAGCGACAAGGAAGGAATCTTGGGCTGGTGTCGTAGAAAGGCGGTCGATTACTTCGTCTCTCCGTTGCTCAAGTCGAGTCATCCGCCTTGGTATGACGCGCGGGGGGTTTCCGTTGGACTGGCTGTTGGGTTCGCCGTGCCCGTAGGAGCACAGGTCGCAGTCCTGGGTGTGCTAAGGACCGTGCTGAGGTTCAATTTCGTTTCAGCGGTGGCCTTTTCGTTCGTAAGCAATCCTTTCAACATGATACCACTGTATTATGGGTATTACCTGCTTGGAAGCTGGGTCATCGGAAAACATCCCCACATGGATTTTTGTCTTTTTCAAAAACTCATGAGCCCCATTGTCGAGTCTGGATATTTCTGGGAGGCCTTGGGCTCATTCCTTGAGCTGAGCAGGGAGATCCTTACAGCATGGTTCGTTGCAGCAGCAATATTGGCAACGGTATCTTCAGTGCTGGGGTACGTGATCACCCACAGAATCCAGATGGCTCGAGCAAAGCGGCGAATAGGAAAATTGGAGGAACGGTACGAGAGGATTCTTCAGGAATTCGATGAGAAGAATTAAGGGGGCGGATGCATGGAAGGTCCGATAATCACCTGACGGCACCATTTCGAAATCAGTAGCATTGAAATGCTTCCCTCAATGACTTCAGGCAGGGAGCAAATACAGACGGTAACCGGGCCAGCGCCCCGCAGGCTGGAGAGCCTCAAACGACGCAAAGCACACAAGCAACGGAATGAAGATTCATGTGGCTAGTTCATCTGAGAGTTTCTGACAAGACCTCCTTTGCGGTTGAACTGACGGCCCATGACGAGCGTTCGTTTCGATTGGCGATTCGGAGGGCTATGTTTGAGTACCGCGCTCACTTTTTGCCACCGCCTGGGCAACCGATGAGATATGACAGGCCGATACCGGAGCCTGATCTCCAGATAAAGAATCCGAGAACTGGCGAGTGGGTGAGCGCATCGTACGGTTGCCCCAGCGGGAGGCGCAGCTATTGTCTTCCTACGGATGTGGTGGAGCTTACCTGCCACGCGCAGGAGCACTGGAAACGCGTCTTGGAGGCCCTAGAGTGCATGAATTGGTTCAACCGGATGTTCGGGAACGTTTCCAGGAGGCTTCTTTCCGCGGGAGAGCCCATGAAGAGGCATTTGAGAGTAGTTCAACCGGTTCGTAAGGAAACCGACACCTGACGACGTCACATTCCCGCCTTCCAAGCGACTGCCGAATCGACCAACACAGTAGAAGCATGGGAGGGGCGCCACGCAGCGAACGCGACGACTTCCTGGCGAGTTGACCCGACATTGAGTGCGCCCTCTCGACACCGTGGCCCCGACGACGATGTCTGTGGGCAGGGAATGGCGCGCAAAGAAGCCGCGTCTGTAGCTTACTTGATCAATTCGAGATGCGGTCCCCCGGAAATATCTCACGGACGCCCCTATTAGGACCCTACTTTGAGTGAAAAGCACGCAGACACCAGTTTTGTTTCGGGTATTATGAGTGACAATCACACATCTCTAAAGATAGAGTGTGCGAAAATGGCGCAAAGAGCATCATGCTTTGCATATGAATTCCCCTCGTCCATCGGTACCGCGTGCTGGCAGCTCATTCTCGTGCTCTAATGGCCGCGATTTTTCGATCGTTGGCCAATTACTGATAGTGAAACGGTGTCATTTAGTGTACACTACTGCTGCGGCCCGATTGCCGGCTATAGCGGACGGTGTTGCTTCTGCAGAAGGATTGGGAACGGGCGACTCCGGGAATTAGCCTTCCGCTACTCTTGAGAACCTGCTCTGGTCGCGACCCCGCTTCAGACTTTTTTTCATTACCAGAGAACTTTGCACAAACCGCGGTGGTCATAATGGCTATTTCAGTGCGTATATTGCGCGTGCAGCGGAGATCCTGGACGGATCTGGCCACCGATCTCACTTGATGTGGTTGTACCCGAGATCCAGAGGACCGTGTGACAAACCATGGCGCGACAAGAACCAAGGATAGAAGTTGATCAACTCCTGAAGATGGCTGACCTCGTGATAGTGGCTGTCGATCGCGACGGTGTAGCCACACATGTGAACAGCAAGGGGTGCATCGTTCTTGGATGCGCTGCCCGAGAGATCCTGGGGCGCAATTGGTTTGATTCTTTCATCCAAGAGGACTGCAGGAGTCGGGTCAAGAACGAGTTTGCTGCCATGGTCAGGGAGGGGACGGTTTCTGGGACAGCATCCAAGCTTTCGGTTCTGTCGAAGACGGGTGAACAGTGTCTGCTGTCCTGCAATACCTTACCCATTCGCGACGAAGAGGGGCGTATTGTGGGTGCGCTTTTGTTGGGCAGGGACGTGGGACGCACCCAGAATCATGGAGATAGCGCGCCATCGGAGGACATATCCGCACGCGAACGACAGTTCCGTTTGGTAGTTGACAAATCCGACCAGGCCATATGCGTCTTGGAAAGAGGGATCATTCGATTTGTAAACGAAAGGCTGTGCGGGATGCTGGGGAGGCCCAGTTCGGAGCTGGAATCGGGCAGCTTTTCCGATTACATACATCCCGACGACAGGCAAAGAATAGCTCCGCTCATGGCCGATCCGTCGTCCGTATCCCAGCGGAACGACCCCACCGTATTCAGAATCGTTTCGAAAACGGGGGAAGCCCGGTGGGTGGAACCGCATCGGAGTGTCATGGAATGGGGTGGTTCGCAGGCAGTTTGCGTCTATTTGACGGATTCCAGCGAACGACTCAGGTCGCGCGACCTTCTCGTCCGTAGCGCGCGTCTGCGCGCGGTCGCCGAGTTGTCCAGCGGAGTAGCGCACAATTTCAACAACCTCTTGCAGATAGCCCAGGGATATTCCGAACTGGCATTGCTTGACATCGCGCATGACCGTCTCGCCGATGCCATGGCATCGTTGAACATCGTCATCGAAAAGCTGCACCACGGTGGACGCATTGTGAAGGCACTCCAGGATTTCACCGACACATATACATCGGACACTCCGCGGCCGGGGGCCATCTTCGACCTTTCCCAGGCCGTGGACAAGGCGATCGAGCTGAGCAGGCCTTGGTTGAAAAGCGGGACCGGAGGGGAAGGGAAGTCAATAGAGCTGCAGGTAGCTCTGCAACCGGGGTGCTTTGTGGAAGGTGGGGAAGGGGAATTGCTGGAAGTGGTGGTGGGGTTGATAAAGAACGCTGCAGATGCTCTCGAGGGCGGCGGGCAGATTTCCATAGCCACGGGAATAAGAGACGGAAATGTGTTCCTCGATGTTGGCGACACGGGCGTTGGTATCGCTGCAGAGGATTTGGGCAGGATCTTCCAGCCCTTCTGGACAACCAAAGGATCGCTCTCCGTAGGCATGGGGCTGCCCCAGAGTCTGGGAATAGTACGGCGTCACGGCGGCAACATAGTCGTGACGAGCGAGCCGTCCAAGGGTTCGGTTTTCTCGGTTACCTTGCCTCTGGCCACTGCGCCGACAACACGGGACGAGGGGATTGACGGTTCGCACGGTCGAGCAGCTCCCTCAATCCTTCTCGTGGACGACGAGCCGCTCATTGTGGACCTGATGGAGAAGTTTCTGGCCAAGTTGGGCTGCAGAACGCTCAAGGCCCTGTCGGGGCGGGAGGCCATTGAGATATTTGAAGAAAAGGGGGCGGATCTTGTCATCTGTGACTTGATGATGCCGGAGATGAACGGATGGGCGGTGGGCAGTGCTATCAAGTCGATCTGCGAGGGAAAGTCCGTACCGAAGCCACCATTCCTCCTCCTCACCGCCTGGTCGGGGCAACAGATTCGAAGCGGAGATCTCGAACCGAACGGCATTGACGAGGTGGTGGCAAAACCAATCGATTTCAGGAAATTAAAACCTCTGATCGACAGATTCCTCCAACAGGCGGTCCTGACTAGCGGCCACTGACCCACATTGTGTCTGCGGTGGTCTGGAAGGGGATAGTTCCCATTTCCCCTCATGCATGGTATAAGAAGGTGGGCCTCCTGGCCTAAGGAATCCTTACTCCGAACGAAGACAGTCAATGATGCCTTGTTCGACGAGTGGAGGGTGTGCTGTTGAGGAAAATTCTTGTCGTGGATGATGAAGAAGCCATACGAGACCTGGTCGAGAAGACTCTCCGGAGGACTGATCGGATTATTCTCAAGGCGGGAACGGCTGAACAGGCGATTGAGGTCGCAACCGCAGAGATTCCCGACCTGATCATGATGGATATCATGATGCCTGGGAAGATGGATGGTCTCGACGCTGCCCGAATCATCAAGAACAACGAGCTTACGAGAGGATGCACCATCTTGATCCTCACGGCAAAAGACAGGGCGGCTGACCGAGAAGAAGGATTGAGGGCCGGAGCGGATGGGTATTTCGCGAAACCGTTCAGCCCATTGGAGCTCATGCGCAAGGTCGATGAAATCTTTGACTAGACGGGTAGCTTTCTGCAATGCCAAAACGGCAGAAACCAGGATCCGGGGATGCAAGAGATGATGTGGCGCTGCTGGTAAAGCAGTCCCTCAAATATGCTGATGATCTGGTAAAGATATATGAAGCGGAAAAGGCCAAACGCACGGAGCTCGAACGCGTCAATGAGAAGCTCCTCAAAGAGATCCAGCAGCGCCAAAGGGCTGAGCAAGACCTTCGAGAAAGCGAAGAGCGCTTCCGTGCAATTTTTGAGACCGCACCCGATCTCATTTATATTAAGGACCGTGCCCTGAGGTACACCCAGGTGAATCCCGCAATGGCGGGCCTATTTCACTTGTCGGGGTCAGAAATCCTGGGAAAGAGCGACCGCGACCTCTATGGGGTGGAAACGGGTAAGCATCTCGAGGCCATCGATAGGAGAGTGCTTGCGGGGGAGTCCGTGGAAGAAGAAGGGACTCGCCTGGTGAGAGGAGTCCCGACAACGTTTCTCGAAACACGGGTTCCGCTACGCAACGCCGCGGGTGAACCTAGATCGCGGGTCAAAAAAAGTGAAAAACCTCGTTGTTCTTGAGAGATCAAGAAGATAGAATGCTTTTGTCAAAACGATTCTATCACCAACGAGGTGACGTGATTATGACACAAGGGCTCCTTC
>JBFMDN010000042.1:0-47862 GCA_040753915.1 Thermodesulfobacteriota bacterium
AGGCCCTGGGCAAAGCCTGTGAAGATCATTTTCGCAGGTCGTTTCGTCGAGCACCGCGGCACTCGGTTGATGGAGCAGGTGATCTCAGTACTGCTGGCCGGTTCGTACGATCTGCTTTTCACCCTAGCTGGTGAAGGGCCGGATTTGCTGCGCCTCGAGCAGCGGTTTGCAGGTGAACAGCGGGTTCGTTTCATGCGGTACTCCCCTCTTGACGCAGTACGTGTACACGGCGAGCACGACATTGCCGTCGTCCCGTCAGTGGGTTCCCAGGGCACATCCTTCTCTCTTGCAGAAGCCATGGGAGCTGGCTGCGCTGTGGTAGCCTCGCCTGTGGGAGGCGTGACTAACATGATTATTGACGGATACAACGGGAGGCTCGTGGCAGCCAGGGTCGACGAGTTAGTTCAAGCTATCGTACAGTTGATCGTCACTCCAACTTACCGAGCTTCGCTGGGCACTCGAGCGATGGAAACTGTGGCTATGGGCTTCGGACTCGATCGATGGAAAAAGAGGTGGTCCGAGGTCCTGACTCTTGTTGCCGGACCGTAAGTCATCAAGTGGAGTTCTCGTCGCTTGACGTGCCCATGGGAAACGACGACATTCTTGCTGCAAGTGGGTGCAGCGCGTTTGCGTGGAACATCTGCCCAGCCAGGGAACCGCCAACGGAAGATCAGTCGGTTATGGCGCTCGTCGCCCCTTTGGCATGAAAATGCGCGGCACCCGCTGCAAGTCCAACCGGCAGGAGATGTTTACGTTGCATATTGCATCGTCACATCCAGCGCACGACTCGGTCCCTTCAGGCATTATCTACTTGATAGACTCAGCCGTTGATCCCACCCCAGTTATGGAATGATCCAGCAGATGTATGTCACGGTTAACTCACTGCATATACTGAGTATTCTTACTCTGACAATTATTGTCGGCGTTAGCGGGAGCGCCCATGATTGACATGTTGTCCGCGTTTCTCTCGCTCCACACACTGGTGGTGGCTTTGTCGATCGGGGCAATAATGCTCGTTTCAGCAGTTGTGAGTCCCGCATTCGTACTCGCTCTCCAGTTTCCTGCATGGACCTTTCTTATCCTCGTCAAAGATTACTACCCTGTTTCGACATCTGCAGTGTCCTCGGTCTTTCCGATTATCTCGATCGCTGGGGCTGCCCTCTGTCGTCGGAGATTCACCTTGGACGCTGTCCATTGTCTGCTCATGCTGTATATGGGACTGCTTATAGTTTCGTTACGACACTCCCCGAATCCCGAATACGGGCTGGAGAAAATTACTTTGACGTGTTTCCAGAGTGTTCCCATTGTCGTTGCAGCCTCGTATGCCTTGGGTTCGTTCCAGCAGATCAACAGAGTAATTGCGGTCCTGAATTGGACTTTGGGGTTTTACGTGGGGGCGTCCGCGCTGCTGCTCTTCACAGGGACAGCAGCTATCGGAGCTGAAGGGAGATATAGTGCCTTACACGATGTGACTGTATCCGGTCAGCTCTTGGGGCTGGGGATAGTGTCGGCATTGTATTGGTGGAAGCGGCGCAATCTTTGGATACGTGTCCTCGCCTACACTCTCGTGGTTGCGGCAGGGCTCCTTCTTCTCAAGACTGGGACCCGTACACCAATCGCATCTGCTGTCGTCACTATTGTCGTGATGCAGTTTGTTCGGTCTGGTAAACCCCTGATTAGCTTCCTGATGACTCCCAGAACGCTGGTTGCGGCGTTACTAATCATACCGGCGGCGATCATAGGGAGCGTGTGCTTGCCGCTCGTCGTATCTCCGGAATCCTATGACAAACGGTTTTCTGGAGTGTCGGCCTTTTTTTACGTTGATGATCTGAATGACCCCAAATATCGATACTTGAACTATGCCACCGCTGTAGCCTTGGGAATGGAAAACCCGTTGTTCGGCCTGGGAGTTGGCGGCTATAAGGATGCCTTTATTGAAGAAACGGGGGTCGGGGCACACATACGTTACGAGCGTCACCCTGTGTATCCACACAACCTCTTTTTGGAGGCCTTCAGCGAGCACGGAGTCCCCGGATTGGTGATATTTGCCTTGCTTACGTTCGTGCTTTCGCGAAGGTGGCTCACGCTCGCGCGATGTTTGCCCAATGCCGAAATTGATCAACAACGAATCATCGAGGCAGTCCTGTCTTTGTTCCTGTATGGTTTTTTGCTGTCCCAGACGTCGCTGGACATTCCACGAATGATCACTCTGTGGTGGGCTGTGGGACTCCTTCTAGCAGCGTCAAAGACTTGGAAGCTATGCGAAACATCTGCCACAGCGAACACACAGGCTAGGAAGAAGAGATCATCTGAACAATCAGAGCGAGTCTCAGCCGTTAGCCGTGAAAATCTGTGCACGTCATTGGAGTCAAGATGCCGGTGGTTACCGTGATCATCCCGACTTATAATCGCGGGACAGTGGTCGGTCGCGCCATTCAAAGTGCTCTGAATCAGTCTTTCAGGGATCTCGAAGTCATCGTGATCGACGACGGGTCTACTGATTGTACCGGCCACGTGTTGAGACAAATTCAGGATCGCAGAATCAGGATCATCCTGTCAAATCGTAACAGAGGCTCTGGAGCTGCAAGAAATCGGGGACTCGAGATCGCTCGCGGCAAGTACATTGCTTTCCTAGATAGCGACGACGAATGGCACGCTGACAAGATCGAACAGCAAGTCTCTTTAATGGAATCCTTGGGAGACGATTGGGGAGTGTGCCACACGGGCGTGGAGGTGGTCAAGGCAAACAAGGGTAAGGTCGTAATTCCGGCTGACAGTGAAACGATTGGAGATGTCTTTTGTGATTATGTCACGGGCGGCTTATCATTCCACACTCCTACTCTCCTGGTGAGAAGAGCTTGCTTTAGCCGGATCGGTCTTTTTAGGGAGTCACTAAGGCGTATGGAAGATTCGGAACTCATGATGAGGCTCTTAGCTGTCTATAGGCTTACGGCGCTGCCCGACCCTTTAGCAAGGTGTCACCATGAATATCGGCTTGGTATAAGCGACCAGGTAACGGCAGCTTGTCTAGAGATTATACGTATACACCATGGGAGCATTCAGTTTCGGCATGGACCTAATATCGCAAGGCAATTTCGATCAAATCTACATGGTGTTGCAGCCGAGGCCAACTTTCGTGATCTCAGACTGTGCCGTGGAGCCCAGTATGCTGCATTAGCTTGCGTTGACCACATCTCAAGACGTTCGCTCAGGCCTTTAAGAGCCCTCGCTCTTGGTATGGCTATGAGGTCACCTGTCCGGCGATTCCTGACCCCAACCATCCATGCATAGCGACCAGTCCAAATTAATCTTTTTCCCCGCCATCGACACACTGCTGAAGGACGCGAACACCCTGGATGCCATGTGAGCAGGATGGCGGTTTCCATTAAGCAATTGTTGGCGAACCCCTTGACGCAGCGTCTGTTGACAGCGGTATCTTGGAACACCACGGGCACTGTCGCCTTGCAGGCATTGGGACTAGCTGCAACTATTCTGGTCGCGAGGCTTCTGGGGCCTGCCGATTTTGGCAGATTGAGCTTATTGCAGGCCACTGTTACCATGTTCAGTGTAGTGGCTGCTCTCGGTCTGCCATCGACGGCTACCAAATGTATCGCCGAACTCCGCTTCCAAGATCGCGCTGAAGTTGGAAGGATCATAGGATTCGTCTTTGCAGTCGGAATGGCCTTTTCGGCGATCGTGGGAGTAGCAATGTTGAGTTTAGCACCTGTGATTTCTTATCAGCTACTTCACTCGCCCGATCTTGAACAGCTCCTCATGATCGGCACTTTGCTGATGTTGCTCACGGCACTATCGTCCTTGCAAACCGGCATCCTGGCCGGATTCGAGGCTTTTAGAGCCATGGCGCTTGTAAACCTGTTAGGAGGAATTCTCAGACTAGGGTTCGCAGGAATCGGCACGTACTATTGGGGCCTCAGCGGGGCTCTTTGGGCTTTGATTTGTTCCACAGGATTGATTTGTGCCGGTTATCAAACGGCCATCGCATCCGTTACTGCGGCAGCTAGCGTCGACCTATCTTTGAGGTGTCTCGGCAGGCACCTGAGACTTGTCTATGACTTCAGTCTTCCTTGCATGCTTTCAACTTCACTGGTTGCACCGATCAATTGGTTATCTATCGTGATACTAGCTACTTATGCTGCTGATTATAATGAAGTGGGGATATATAATGCTGCAAATCAGTGGTTTTTGGTCGTCCTCTTTTTTCCGAGTATTGTCGGCCAGTCCATGCTGCCCATCGTATCAGAGCAGCTGTGCACCGCCGGCCGGGGAGCTGCACGAACGCTCTTGCTATGCACGTTGAAAATGCTCCTCGTCATCATCGTTCCAGTAGTAATTGTCGGCACGCTGCTAAGTCCGTTACTGATGGGGCTGTATGGCACATCGTTTCAGCACGGATGGCCTGCGCTGGTAATACTGTTCGCGTCCGCGGGCTTTGCGGCTAGTGCCGTACCTCTTGGCTACTTCCTGATTGCATCAGCTGAGTTATGGACTGGTTTCTTCTTGAATCTGGTTTGGGCTATCTCGTTCGTGGGCCTGGCATTATTTCTGGCTAATTACGGCGCTGTGGGGCTGGCGTCAGCGCGGTGCGCAGCCTATTCGGTTCTTCTCGTTCTCGCTCTTGTCGTGGTTAACAGACACCCAATCAAACATGGATCAACTTAATTTGAGAGGTCTCCACTTTAGCATCGGATACGTCCTCATTCGCTCTCGAACCAATGTAGTGAAGGTGATCGCCATTGGCACTTAACCACGCACGGTGGGTAAATTTATTGGAGCTGCATTGATCGAGTTTTGAAATACCTAGTCATGGAATTCTGTGCATTTGACTATGGTACTTCGCAAGTACGTGCCAATAGCGCTTCGGCTATATCGTTCGCCGATTGATGACTGACGTGGTGATGGACTCGAGCCCAGACGGACAATTCCAGCCAGTAGCGATGGTCACTGGCTGTTGCCTTAGCAACCTTACCGACAGGGAATGATTTTTTGTCGCTAGCGGAGACAGTATGTCGCATTCTTTCTTGGTCTTTTATCTTAATTTCGGCCCGTATCATTATGCTCGGCTTGGCGCACTGGCCAGAGTGTTGCCGGGCAGTTTGGCTGTTGAGATTTGTAGGAAACACGAGAAGTATCCCTGGGACCACGAGTCGGTGACTTTTCCGTTCGATATGATGACTCTCTTTGATGCCGCCGTCGAAGACACAGATGAACGTTTACAAAGCTCCAAAGCGGTGGACCTTCTTGTCCGTGTAAGACCCCAGGCGGTCCTAGTAGTTGGGTATACGGATCGGGTGATGCGCGACGTTGCCCGAGCGGCACGACGCTTGGGAAGACCATGCATATTGACAACCTCTACCACAAGTATTGATAGGCCACGCTATCGCCTCAAAGAATTGGCAAAGGCCATTTGGTGTCGTCTCCACTATGACGCTCTCTTTCTTTCGGGTGAACGATCCGTGCGATATTTCGAAGGTCTCGGTTTCAACAGCGACTTAATTTGGCGAGGAACGGATGTCGTAGATAATGAGCACTTCAGTGCTCGTGCTGACACCGTTCGGATAAGACCCGACGACTTCAGAAAGCACTTCGGCCTCCCTGAGAAATATTTTCTGACAGTTGGTCGGCTGAGCCCAGAAAAGAACTTTGTGAAGCTGCTGAATGCCTATTTCCATTATAGGAGGCTTGGAGGTGCTTGGGACCTTGTTGTCATTGGGAGCGGGCCGCAAGAAAGAGAATTGCATGCTTTGAGTGAGGCCAGCCGCCATCGGGGGGTGCACTTTCTCGGTTGGCAATCGTACAATACGATCCCCGCGTACTATGGTCTTGCATCTTGTTTCGTGCTGCCGAGTGTGTCAGAAACCTGGGGGCTAGTCGTCAATGAGGCCATGGCATGCGGTCTCCCGGTACTCGTTAGCAGAAACTGCGGCTGCGTGCCCGAGCTGTGCCAAAGAGGCATTAACGGATATGATTTCGATCCGTTTGACGAAGAAATGTTGGCAGACCTTATGCTGCAAATGTCCTCTGGCGAGGAAGACCTCGTGAAAATGGGAAACGCATCTCGGAGAATTATTGCGAATTTCACGCCCGAGACTTGGGCACTCTCTCTTCGTGACTGTTTCAAGACGGTGATCAGTAACCGCGTCAGGGCCATGGCCAGGACCTGAAAGCAGTGAACGTTTGCCACGTCTTAACGTACCTGGCTAAGCGCTACGGCGGCCCCCCCCAGGTGGCCGCAAGTATCGGAAGGCACCTACGGGCCAGAGGTGTTGGGGTAACATATTACGGGACGGCAACTGATGAAGAAAAAAGGGAATTCCAGGAGCAGGATGGTTCTGTTCGACTTTTTGACAGGAGGAAGCCGCTTCGATGGTTCCGGTCACCGGATTTAGGAAAAGCATTGCTGCAAGAGAGTGCTGATACGGACATCATTCATCTGCACGAAATTTGGTCCCACCCGATCTTCTGTGCTTCCCGTGTTGCGAGGAGAAAAGGTATACCCTATCTGTTGACGCCCCACGGCGAGCTGAACCCATGGCACATGAAGAGCAAGCGGTTGAAGAAGCGGATCTACCTTGAGCTAGTGTTGCGGGGTATTCTTGGGGCCAGTGCCTGTGTTCACGTTTTCGCTCCAAGTGAGTTGGAAGGGCTCGTCCAGGTTGGATATCGGGGCCCTCTGACTGTAATCCCTAATGGGGTTTCAGTGGATGATTTTACCACCCTTCTAGATCCCTTGGCGGCGGAACAATACTTCTCTTCCTTGGATGGGAAACGAGTTGTATTCTTTATGTCTAGGCTGAGCCCCGAAAAGGGTCTTGATCAGCTCATTCCCGCGTGGGCAGACGTCACGGCTTCCCCAACCTATGACGATTGTGTGCTGGTTCTGGCTGGACCGGATTCTCGAGGATATGACAATGTAGTGAGGGCCCTTCTGGCAAAGCACCAATTGTTGGAGAAGGTCCTTCTCACGGGCATGATATGGGGGCACAAGAAGCTCGCCCTGATGGCCCGAGCTGATCTTTACGTCCTGCCTTCTTACGGGGAAGGATTCAGCGTGTCGCTCCTGGAGAATCTGGCTTGTGGCAACCCGGTGCTGGTGACTCCTGCCTGCAATTTTCCCGAAATTGAGAAGGTAGGAGCAGGCGCTTGCGTACCACCTGAAAGGAGCGCGTTGGCACATGGACTCCGTCGGCTTCTCGATTTAAGCGAAGAGGAGCGTTTGGCTATGGGCCAGCAGGGACGCAAGCTCGTGTTTGAAAATTATACGTGGGATGTGGTGGCGCGGAAATTTCTCACGGTCTACAACTGCATCTTGGCAGGGAAAGAAATACCTCTCTTTCCCGAGCCCGCGCCCGTAGATGTTTTATGACGGCCAACGAGAAGATCGTCCTGAATCACGTAAGGCTTTCCATTATCACCGTATCTCGGAATGCGTCATCGACCATTGACGATTGCGTCGCGAGCATTCGGCATCAGGAAGTCCCGGTGGAGCATATCGTCATAGATGGTGCTTCACAGGACGATACGGTGCGCAAGATTGAGCGCTCGGGAGGTTCGATAGCGCACGTGGTGTCCGAGCCCGACCACGGCATGTACGATGCCATGAACAAGGGACTCGCCCTTGCCACTGGGGAGGTGGTCGGGATACTCAACGCTGACGATTTCTATGCCCATCCTCACGTGCTGAGTCAGGTTGCGCGTGTGTTTTCCGATTCCACCGTGGATGCGTGCTACGGGGACGTGGTGTATATCGATTCCTCGGGATCGGGCGGGGTGGTCCGAGCCTGGAAATCATGTGATTACGAGCGCAGCCTCTTCTACCGGGGGTGGATGCCTCCCCATCCGTCGTTCTTTGTCAGGCGCCGAATTTACACAAAATATGGGGGATTCGATCTCCGCCTCGGCACCTCTGCAGATTACGAGCTGATGTTGCGGCTCCTCGTCCGGCACGGCTGCGCAGCGAAGTACATACCGGATACTCTTGTAGCGATGCGAATGGGGGGAGCGAGCAACGCGTCGCTTCAGAACCGCATCAAAGCCAATCGAATGGATCGACTCGCGTGGTCGGTCAACGGTCTGCGGCCCAGACCATGGACCCTTCTTCTCAAGCCTGCATCGAAGATTGGGCAATACGTTGTCCCTCGTTTTTCGGACAAGAAGGTGACTCGGTGGTGGCTCGGCAATTCGCATCCGGACGCAGTCCGTGAATGAGGATTCGAGCCCACGCTCGGAGCGACGCTACTAGGAGCCACCAGGGCATTGGCGTACGCTCCGGGCCGTCGCTGCCTTCCGCCCGAATACTCGTCCATGAAAAAGTTATTGGTTCCAATAGCTATTGGCATTCTGACCCTGGCTGTTTGCCTCCTGGTGCTCGAGCTCTACCTGGAAAGGCTCGGTTATGGTAATCCCCCTCTGTACGCCCATGATCCGGCCATCGGATTTGTCCTCAGACCAGGCCAGACCCTTTCTCGCTCACACGGCTGCGAGGTGGTAATCAACAATCTTGGGATGCGCGGACGAAACACCACGAAGGAAAAGCCCGCAGGCGTGAAGCGAGTAGTGGTCTTCGGTGATTCCGTTCCGTATGGCGGGAGCTACATTGACCAGGACGATGTGTTTTGCGCGGTAGCCGAGTCAACTCTTAACCGAGACAGCAGAGGGAAGAAATACGAAATCCTCAACGCAGGGGTTAATGCCCTCGGCCCTCGAAACGTGCGTGAGTACATCAAGAGACGTGGTTTGTACGGCGCAGACATGGTCATAGTGTTCTTCCCCTGGGGAAACCTCAGGCGAGATTACACGACTTACTATGCAGTTCCCTTCTGGTCCAACAGCCCTCGGTACGCTTTGGCGGAATTGTGTCGTCACGCGTGCTGGATCGCGTTCGGGTACCTGTCCCAAAGATGGAAAGAGGTGGACGCGTTCGCGAATCAGGACAATCTTTTCATGAATGTTGAGGCCTTAGCGGACATCAAAACTATGTGCGCAGCATCCGGAACCCCCGTGTACTTCTTCTGGTCTCCGTACCGGGCCGCGTTGAAAGGGCAACCAGACTCATATGAATCTGACCGGGAGATTCTGCGCAAGACCATACCTTCAGCAGTGTTGGTCATGTTGGATCCCCTTTTCGCAAAGGCGGGCGATCCGGATCCGCTGTTTGTGGATGAGGTCCATTATTCGACGAAAGGCCATCGGTTGGTGGGGGCGTACTTGGCGGAGTTTGTTGCTGCTCGCCTCAATTGATCGGGGGCATGATGGAAAATCGCGTTTCCAGGCTGCCATTTCTTCAAGATGCTGGCTGGAAAGCCTGCACTACATGAATGCCAAGTCCCAAGATGCAGGCCAAAAGCCTGCATTCTCAGCAGAAGACAACGACCGGATGGTATCGGCCGTGAACGAAGCATCGCCGGATGTGCTGTGGGTTGGCATGACCGCTCCGAAGCAGGAATTGTGGATCGCTCGCAATCGGCATCGCTTGCATGTGAAGATAGCCGCGGCGGTCGGAGCTGTGTTCGATTTTTATGCGGGACAGGTGAAGCGGCCGCATCCCTTTTTCCAGAGACACGGGTTGGAGTGGCTCCCGCGGTTGGTGGGGGAACCCCGGAGGTTGTGGCGCCGCACGGTGGTGTCCGCCCCGATCTTTCTTTGGCATGTGGGCCGCACAAAGATTCGGCGGCTGAGGGGCCGCGCGTCGGGTGCCAGGGATGGGGAGGGGGCATAGGGGAAAGAATTGGCTGCCGGATTCCACACATGTAGGGTAGCCTTTCCAGGCTGCCATTCTTTAGGATGCAGGCTAGAAAGCCTGCACTACAAGCCTGCACTACATGAATGCCAAATTCCGCACATGTAGGGTAGCCTTTCCAGGCTGCCATTCTTTAGGATGCAGGCTGGAAAGCCTGCACTACAAGCCTGCACTACATGAATGCCAATTTCCGCACAATGTAGGGTAGCCTTTCCAGGCTGCCATTCTTTAGGATGCAGGCTGGAAAGCCTGCACTACAAGCCTGCGCTACATGAATGCCAAATTCCGCACATGTAGGGTAGCCTTTCCAGGCTGCCATTCTTTAGGATGCAGGCTGGAAAGCCTGCACTACAAGCCTGCACTACATGAATGCCAATTTCCGCACAATGTAGGGTAGCCTTTCCAGGCTGCCATTCTTTAGGATGCAGGCTGGAAAGCCTGCACTACAAGCCTGCACTACATGAATGCCAATTTCCGCACAATGTAGGGTAGCCTTTCCAGGCTGCCATTTCTTCAGATGCAGGCTAAAAGCCTGCACTACAAGCCTGCGCTACATGAATGCCAAATTCCGCACATGTAGGGTAGCCTTTCCAGGCTGCCACTCTTCAAGATGCAGGCTAAAAGCCTGCACTACACGGCTGCCATTCTTCAAGATGCAGGCTGGAAAGCCTGCGCTACAAGCCTGCACTACAAGCCTGCACTACATGAATGCCCGGTTCTAAAGCCGACATGAAATTGGACGAAATCCGCAAATGGCTTGCAGCCAAGAATGTGGCCCACCCCTGGAGTTCGGAAGGGCTTCAGCGCGCCGTCATCGAGCGGGACCTGAGACCGCTAAAGAAGGAAGATCTCCCATCGGTTTTCATGTACAAGAGGACGCTCCCCCATTGGGAGCTGGACGGCTCCACTTATTTCATCACCTTTCGCGTTCAGAAGGAACTCAGCCGGCCTCTTGAATCCAGAGTCCTTGCCTCCTGCGTTGAGGAGGTGTTGTGGTTAGGTCATGGGGAACGATTCGTGCTCGACGCTTACGTAATCATGCCGGACCACGTTCATGTGCTCTTACGGCCTATGACGGGATGGACCCTGGCCAGAATTCTGCAGGGAATCAAGGGATATTCCGCACGGCAAATCAACGCCATTTTGGGCAGGAAGGGTGCCGTCTGGCAAAAGGAGAGCTTCGATCACCTCATCAGACATGAGGAAGATTGGCTGGATAAGCTCAATTATATTCACATGAATCCCGTGACTGCCGGCTTAGTGGACAGACCCGAGGATTATCCATTCAGCAGCATGGCCACCATTTCAGGGTAGTCACGCGTCCCGCGGGACCGTCGGATTCCGCACATGTAGGGTAGCCTTTCCAGGCTGCCATTTCTTCAGATGCAGGCTTAAAGCCTGCACTACACGGCTGCTATTTCTTCAGATGCAGGCTGGAAAGCCTGCACTACATGAATGCCAATTTCCGCACATGTAGGGTAGCCTTTCCAGGCTGCCATTTCTTCAGATGCAGGCTGGAAAGCCTGCACTACAAGCCTGCACTACAAGCCTGCACTACAAGCCTGCACCACGGGCCTGCACGGCGCAGCGGGGACAACATGAAGCAAATTATCCAAACTATGCGATCGGGCCGGTTGACCGTTGCCACGGTTCCTGAGCCTGTGGCTCAGCCTCACCATGTGGTCATCGCGAACGCTGCGTCTATCATTTCCGCGGGCACGGAAAAGATGACCATCGATCTGGCTCGGAAATCCCTCGTGAGCAAGGCCATGGACCGGCCGGACCTGGTGAGGCGCACGCTCGAGAAGATGCGCAACGAAGGGCTCCTGCAGACGATCGCGCAGGTGCGCGGAAAGCTGGATGAGCCTCAGCCCCTTGGGTACTCGTCTGCGGGGGTGGTGCTGGCGTGCGGCGCCGGCGTGCAAGCGTTCAAACCAGGGGATCGAGTGGCGAGCAACGGGCCTCATGCGGGTGTAGTGTGCGTTCCACACCACCTGTGCGCTCGCGTTCCGGATGGAGTGCCCTTCGAACATGCCACCTTTGCAGTGCTCGGCGCGATTGCCCTCCACGGGATGCGCCTTTCCCGCGCAGCGATCGGTGAAACAGCGCTCGTGATAGGGCTCGGGCTCATCGGGCAGCTCACCGTGGCTCTGCTCAAGGCAGCAGGCATCCGAGTCCTGGGTACAGACCTGGACAAAGCCAAATGCGATCTCGCTGTCTCGAAAATGGGTGCGGACGAGGCGCGGCCCGGGCTCTCCGGCAGCGACGTGAGATCAAAGACACACGGCCTGGGCGCTGACGCTGTGCTCATAACCGCTTCCACCAAGTCCAAAGGCCCTATGGATCTCGCTGTGGATGCAGTCCGCCAAAAGGGCAAAATCGTGCTCGTGGGAGTGGTAGGGTTGGAGCTCGACCGCAGACCGTTCTACTTCAAGGAGGCTGACTTCGTCGTGTCCTGCTCGTACGGGCCCGGGCGATATGACCCCGAGTATGAAGACCGCGGCCACGACTATCCCCCCGCGTACGTGCGATGGACCGAGCAGCGCAATATGAGCGCTATCCTGGACCTCATGGGCGCCGGCAAGCTCGACGTGTCGCCACTGATCTCACACCGATTCCCCATTGACGAGGCAGAGCGGGCATATCAGCTCATCGAATCGCAGAGCGAGCCATACCTCGGGATCGTGCTCACATACCCCCAAGGCCCGGCCGAGCGTCAGGCAGCTCGCGAAGTCAAGCTGGGAGCGAGTGGATCCCCTCCACCGGATCGGGTCGGGATAGCCTGCATCGGAGCCGGCAATTTCGCTCGTTCCGTGCTCCTTCCCGCACTCGGACACATTCCTCAGTTTCACCCCCGTGTGCTCTGCTCCGGCAAAGGACTGAGCGCCCAGGATAGCGGGAGCAAGCTGGGGTTCGACTCCGCATCGACCGACGAGGACGCAGTGTTTGCCGATCCGACCGTTCAGGCTGTCTTTATTGCGACCAGACATGACCGTCACGCGGGCCAGGTAATCAAGGCTCTGAAAGCAGGAAAACATGTGTTCGTGGAAAAGCCGTTGGCTCTCACCGTGAAGGAAATGGCAGAGATCGAAGCTGCGCTCATGGAAAGGCCCGACCCCAAGCCCATCCTCATGGTGGGGTTCAACAGGCGCTTCTCGCCCGCAGCGACCACGATTCGCGATTTCTTCGCAGGGGTGTCTGAGCCCCTCACCGTGTCCGTGCGCTTCAACGCAGGCCCCATACCCGCAAATCATTGGACGCAGAGCGACGAAGAAGGAGGCGGTCGCATCATCGGCGAAGCGTGCCACGCCATAGATCTCGCCACGTACCTGACAGGAAGCCCACCGGTCCGGGTTTTCGCTGAATCCATCGGAGGTCCCAGCGCTCCACAGATAACCGATGACCAGTGCTTCATCACGCTCAGACACGCTAATGGCTCGATTTCCAGCGTCGGCTACCTGGCCGGCGGAGATAAGGCTTTTCCCAAAGAACGGGTGGAGATTTTCGGCGGCGGCCGGGTGGCAGTGATCGAGGACTTCCGGGAAGTGCAGCTCTGTTCCAGGGGAAGGATCACGACAAACAAAAACCGCTCACAAGACAAGGGGCATGCCGCTGAGATTCGAGCATTCGCGGACGCTCTCCTCACGGGCAGGGCAGCGCCGATCTCGTGGGAAGAAATCCGATCCGTTTCCCTGGCCGCTTTACTGGCCGTGCTCAGCATCCGTGAAGGCGTACCGTTCGATGTGGCCTAACATATAACAAACGTTCAACGTGTGGGAAGCTGTCTTTCAACTCATAGGGAGCAACGAATCTGTTTACGTGAATACGGCTCCGTTCAGATATATCCGGGCAATCCTGAACCTGCGACCCGGCCAGATTCTTCGGCGCGTTCTCACGCGCGTGGATAAGGTCCTTCCCCACAATCCGAAACGATGGTCGTTTCCGGGCGGGAGATCGCCGTCCGTCCGGACGGACCTCTGCCCTGCCCTTCTCCTTCCTGCCCCTCAATCACCGGAAATCGCTTTCCACGAGCTGTCCAAGGGCATCTTCCGGCACCTGAACCGCAGCCGGACGCTCGGCCTGGATCGCCCTGACTGGCGCCTGGGGCCGTGCTCCGAAGATCGCCTCTGGACCATTACGCTCCATTATCACGAGTGGGCATACGACCTCGCGCACGTGGCTGCGGGCGACGGAGAGAATGCCCCGGCTGCCGCAAAGCTGTTCCGCCACTACCTGGACGACTGGATGATCCACTGCGATATGGCGAGACCCGGCAGCCGCGAGCTCGCATGGAACCCGTACGCAATTGCAACAAGGATCGGATGGTGGGTACGATGCTTCCTCCTCGCCGAACCCAAAGGGGCAATCTTTGAACCGGATTTTCGTGCCAGCTTCCTCCGGAGCCTCTGGCAGCAGGCGAAGTATTTGAGAGATCATCTGGAATGGGACCTGCGCGCCAACCACCTCCTCAGGGACGCAGTGGGGCTCGCATGGGCAGGTCGTTTTTTCGCTGAGCCGGAATGCAGGGAATGGCTTCGCAAGGCGGAGAAGGTCGCATCGAGTCAGGCAGACGAGCAGGTGCTGCCCGACGGCGGTCATTTCGAGCGCACTCCAGCGTATCACATTCACGTGATGGAAGACTTTCTGACGCTCGGTCATCTTCTCGAAGACCCCGATGCTCGCGACAAGGTCCGCACGGCGTGGCATCGCATGGCGGGATGCATCGCGTGGATGCGGCACCCGGACGGACAGATCCCGCTTCTCAATGACTCGACGCTGAATTCCGCGCTCGCGCCGGATGAAGCGTTGAAGCGTGGCGAGCAGATCGGGTATGCAGTTTCCGGGGCTTTTCGTCAAGGTGGTAGGCTTTTCCGGGACTTCGGGGTCTTTGTGTGGCATGGTAATCCATGGACCGTGTTCTTTGACGTCGGCCTGATCGGTGTGCGGTACCAGCTTGGTCACGGCCATGCGGACACGCTCACTCTGGAAGTGTCCCTCCGAGGGTCCCGCCTCGTGGTAGATCCCGGTACCCGGGCGTATGATTGGGACTCGCGCAGGCAATACGACCGGTCGACCCGCGCTCACAATACGGTCGCCATTGACGGGCACGATTCCAGCGAGGTATGGCATATATTCCGATGCGGAAGGACGGCTCGTCCGACCCTTGTTCAGGCAGAGTGGGATTCCGACGGCTTCAGGGTCGTCTGCTCCCACGACGGGTACCGTCATCTTTCAGGCAGCCCCAGGCACGTCCGGACCGTGGAGCTCCACGGGGACCGTGTTCTTGCCGTGACCGACCGATGCGAAGGCAGCGGCGTTCATCATCTCAGTGGCGGCTGGCTTCTCGACCCGCGCTGGGCCGTTGAGACCCGTCAAGACGGATGGAGGCTCGCGTGCCCCGACTGCGGGTCCATTATCGTTCGCGTTCAGGGACCCGCAGGATTAAAACTAATGACGGAGCCAAGGTGGTACCATCCGGAATTCGGCCTCGAGGTCGATACCATTCGTCTTGAGTGGGAAATCCAGGCGCAACTCCCCGTGGAAGTGCGCACAACATTCGCGCCATAGCGTAGACCCGTCATTGCCAATGATTTGGTAGAATATTAGAGTAACAGGCGCAGAGCGGCGACGAGCTTGTCGGTTCAGCTCTGCCGAAAAAGGAGTGACGATAAGCCTATGAGAATCTTAGTCCTGGGAGCCACGGGCATGGTTGGAACAGCCCTGGTACGAAGACTCCAAATGGAGCCCGATTACGAGATACTAACAGGACCTGTCCCGCGTATCGATTTGCGGGATCAAGCAGCAACCCACAGGCTTCTGGCGGAAACAAAGCCCGAATGGGTCTTCCTTGCAGCAGCCCGTGTGGGAGGAATTCACGCGAACAGGACGTATCCCGCTGATTTCATTTACGACAACTTGATGATACAGTGCAACGTGTTCCACGCGGCATTCACGGTAGGCGTAAGAAAACTGCTTTTCCCTGCAAGCTCGTGCATCTATCCCAAATTTGCACCTCAGCCACTGGCGGAGGATTATCTCTTGACCGGCAAGCTCGAGCCGACCAACGAGCCGTACGCAGTTGCCAAGATAGCGGGCATCATTACTGCCCAATCGTTCAATCGACAATACGGAACAAACTTCATATCCGTGATGCCGTCCAATCTGTACGGACCGAACGACAATTTCGACCTGAAGCTCTCACATGTTGTGCCGGCACTGATCCGCAAGACTCATGAGGCCAAGGTTGCGGGACGAGATTTCGTCGAAGTCTGGGGGAGCGGCACCCCTTTGCGTGAGTTTCTCTTCGTGGACGATCTCGCTGATGCCTGCGTATTCTTGATGCGCAACTACGACGAGAGCGACTTCATCAACATCGGCACCGGAAAGGAAGTCTCCATACGAGAGGTGGCAACGCTGATCAAAGAAGTGGTGGGCTTCGACGGCGAGCTCAGATTCGATAGCAGTATGCCTGACGGAGATCCTCGCAAAGTGCTGGACATTTCTCGGATCACGGCCCTTGGGTGGTCCCCTGCGACCTCCTTGCGTGAGGGGCTTGCCCGGACGTATGAATGGTACGTCGCCAACGAATCTCGTATTCGAAAATGAAGGTCCGGGCGGGTTCCGAACATGTAGGGTAGCCTTTCAGGCTGCCATTCTTCAAGATGCAGGCTGGAAAGCCTGCACTACATGAATGCCATTCTTCAAGATGCAGGCTGGAAAGCCTGCACTACATGAATGCACCGCGGGATGCCGCACCCCACACCCTCCGCTTATCCGATGTTACATGAATATCTTTGATGGCTTATCCATGATTATTACTGTGGAATACATTTAACAGCCCTTAGTACTTATTTTTATTTACAGATGCCCGGACCTGTGATATGTATCCGCCGATGTCTCAGGCATCCGAATTACTCGGAAAGACGCGTCCGGCATCAATGCAGATTTGCTTTCCTCCCCTCAGGCTCTTGTCCGTCCTCATGGTCCTCGCGGTCCTCTCGGGCTGCGTAGGTACTATTCCCTCTCCGTTCAGACCCTCCCCGGGACCCCAGAAGAGCCCGCACGTTCGTGACCTTGCCGAGGCATTCGACCTTGTGTGCCGCAACTATAGACTCGGACCGGACGACATCCTTCGCGTGTTATATCAGACCGAGTGGTCTGTGCCCGCGGGATCGTTCAAGCTCGACACGCTCGACGAGATTACCGTTGAGTTTGTCCTGGACCCTCAGCTCAACGTTACCCGCACCATCAATCCGGACGGTATGATCACCCTGCCAGGGGTAGGAGACATCAAAGCAGCAGGACTCTCCCGGGAGGAGCTCGCTCACAAGATCGAACAAAAGTATCTGGAGGCGGAAATCTTCTCCAGGGAAGAGGTGTCGCCCGAGCTGAAGAAGTACAAGATGGTCACGGTGACGGTAAACAAGTTTTACCAGAAGGTAAATAAGCTCGTAGAGTCACTTACTACCCTGACCGGGGGCCAGCAGACCCAGGTCAGCGTGAACCCTGACGGAACGCTCGACCTCCCCTTGCTCAAAGATCGCGTGCTCGCAGCGGGTAATACCGTGGCTGAGGTGGAAAAGACGGTGAACAGGCTCTATCGCACCGGTCCGTTGGAGCACGTGGTCGTCTCTGTGGCGCTGCATGAGGCGAAATCCCGCAAGGTCTATGTGTTGGGACAGGTCCACAATCCCGGTGCCTATGAGATCAAGCAGCCGGTCACCGCACTTCACGCATTGGCTATGGCAGGAGGCCACATCGCGGAGACTGCCGACCTGACGAGTGTTATCCTTATTTCCAAGGATGTACATGGCAAACCGATCGGAAGGCGCCTCGATTTGAAGCGAATTCTTGATATCGGCGATATGGGATCGGCCATCCTCGTGAAACCCTATGACGTGATATACGTGCCCAAGACATACATTCGTGACATTCGGGTCTTCATGGAACAGTACGTCCAGACTGTGGCCGATTTCGCACAACTGATTAGACTCGTCCGCTAGGTCCCACCTCGCTCGTTTTCCAGGACGCAAGGCACAGAGTCAGAAGATCTGCCATTTTCGCCGGGGGTTCGTGGGCATCATGAATTCGGGGAACGATTCTCCCAGGAGCACGGCCCGAGGAATGTCTTTGACCATTTGAGTTGCCCTCTCTTCCCCCACGATTCGGCCTGCTGTTTCTACAGCTCGACTCAAGAGCGGCGAACGATGGTGCGTGTCATGTGCGTCCGTAGCCACCAAGTGCACGAGGTTGTTCTTGAGGAGGCGCTTTGTGAGCCAGGCAACCCAGAGGCCATTGCCGCCCGTGATGCTCGCAGCAGTTATCTGGAACAGCACTTCCCACGGCTCGAACTTTTCGGCCAGATTGAAAAGAAATTCGGGATGCCGATGAATTATGGCGTTCTTTTCAGGATGAGCCAGGATGAGGCGCAGACTCCTGTCGATCAGACGAGAAACGAAGTTTACGAAACCTGCCGGAATGTGACTAGGATGGAATTCCAAGAGAATGTACTTGCCTTCATTGAGAGGCAGAATCTCTCCCTTTTCGATGCTCGCCAGGGTTTCGGGCGAGACACGAACCTCCATGCCTGGAAAGACCGTCAGTGCCAGATCCAAAGACTGAAGCTCTCGATTCAGCTCATCTACCCGGCTCCGTATGACTGAGGGGGGGGCCTCATATCGACCATCCATGGCATGGGGTGTGGCCACAATCGCCTTTATGCCATCGGAATGGGCAATGCGGCACATTTCGAGGGATTCTTCCAGATCTCTCGCCCCATCATCGAGGCCCGCCAGGAGGTGGCTATGTGTGTCTATCACCGGGATCCCTCGAACGAAACTGTTGGGGTGCTAGCCCAGCGGGGTCAATCAGTGTCAGCGATCGTCTCCATTCTGGGTCGTATTCTCTGGAAGTTTCCTGAAGAATGTCAACGAAATTCGTGGCCTGGAACCTGGCAAAATCTTGACTTGAAACGTCGATTTCGATAGGATACGCATGGTGCTTATGTGCGGCGTCGGTGATGTGGGAAAACGCGAGGATTCAGGTTCCGGTTAGGCCATGGTTTTGCGGAAAGACTCCGCGGCGTGGGCCGGTAGCAGTCACGACCGCCGCTAGAGCGCAACTGGCCCACCTGAGGGTGTGGAGCGCACGCTAAGCCGCATCTATCTTGTTCGCGCACGCTGTAGGTCTTGTGTGAGAATTCGGGGACAACAGAGCACGAGTAGAGTTTTTTCAGGGATGGGCACGCGTAGTTCGATCTCTCGCGGAACCGAGATTGTTAGGTGGGACCTTTGATAGCAGGCGTAGACTCGACGGAAGTGGACGATTCTCGGAGGTTGCTAGGAGCCTTTTCCCATGCCGAATCCGAATGACAGGAGGGAAGCCCCGGCTCAGCGGCTACCCGAACGCGTCAGACCGAGCGAACGGTTCCCCGGACAAGCACAGGGAGCGCATTACGAAGATTCAGCCGGGGGATTCGACTCCTTGCTGGAGACCGAAAAATCCCTGAAAGACTATCTCCACCTCGTGGTCGAGTGGAAATGGCTGGTGCTGGCCTTCTTTGTCTTCGGTGTCCTGGCCTCGGTCCTCTATGCCTTTCTCGCAACTCCCGTGTATACGTCCGTCACGAGCATTGAGATTGAAGAGAAAAGACTCAAGCCCAATCAGATGCTCGGGAGCGAAGAATACGTCCAATTTCAGCGTTACCTTCTTACCCAACAAGAAGTCCTCAGCTCCAGAAGCATGGCCGAAGCCCTCGTGAAGAAGATGGATCTGGCCGAGTCGGAGGAGTTCAAACCAGCGCCTCCTTCTCTCTTGGCTGAGGCCCGCCGGTGGGTTCTTGCGTTCCTGCCTCAATGGGGTGACCGAACGGAGTCCGATCACGCTCAGAGTCGCGAGCAGGAAATTGCTCGAGCGATCATGGGACGGGTCAAGGCTTCGCCTGTGCGCAACAGCAACATTGTCACTGTCAGCATGGAGGCACATGATCCCGCCTTCGCCCAGCAGATGCTTCAGGAGTACGTATCGCTGTATCTGGCCAGGAACCTGGAAAATCGCCGCCAGGAAAGCCTGGAAGCCGCTGCCTGGCTCCGGGCTGAAACACAGAAAGCTGAGAAGAAACTAAGAGAGGCTCAGTCTGCCCTTGTGAGCTTCACGGTGGATTACGGTATCGTCGATTCGCAGGATGGGGGACTCGGCCAGGTGCTCAACCTGGTGAACAAGACCATGGAAGGTCACTTGAAGTCGCGAGAGGAACGGGCGAGGCTTCAAGCACTCAAGAATCGATCCGGGAGCGACGGGAACTCGTTGTCGAGCGACATGAAGAACGAGTTGACAGCAAAGCTCAAGGAAGAGCTGGCCACTCTCGAATCAGAGTATTCCGAAATGAAGGGGGTGTACTCGTCCAACTACCCCAAAATGCGGATGACCGTTCAGAGAATGAAGTTCCTGAGAGATCGAATAGAAGAGCTCGAGACCAAGATGGTGGATACCGCTCTGGACACGGCCAAAACGCGGGAAGAGCTTCTGAAAGAGTCGTATGAGCAGGCACGAGCGGAAGCCGATCGGGTCAAGTCTCTGGAAGCCCAATACTCTCTGCTCAAGAGCGGTGTGGACACCGCGACCGAATTTCACAAGATCCTGCTGAGAGAATACAAAGAAACGGAAATCAAGGCGAGAACGATCAGCAATAACGTACGGATAGTCGACCCGCCATCGCTCCCCTCCGAACCGTCCAAGCCAAAGAAGAAGTTGATCGTCCTTCTCGGAGCTCTCATGGGCCTGGCCGCAGGCATCACGGCCGCGTTCGCGGCAAACAGTCTAGATCAATCGGTTCGTGATCCCGAAGAAGTCGAGCACCGCTTCAACGCACGAAATCTTGGGGTAATACCCAATGTGAAGAAACTCTCCGGGGGGCGAATCAAGGCAAGGGACGATCAGATCGAATTTCTTGCAGTAGATTACCCGCAATCGCCGGTCGCTGACGCACTAAAAAATATCCAAGCTTCTATTTTTCTGTCCTCCATTGACGATCACGTCACGTCCTTGGCAATTACCAGCGCTACCCCCGGAGAGGGGAAGAGCCTAATGGCGGTATGGACGGCAACTGTCTTGGCCGCTGTATCCAGAAAGCGGGTTGTGCTGGTGGATGCCGACATGAGAAGGCCTCGCCTCCACAAGGTCTTCGGGCTGAGCCCTCGTATGGCAGGCCTCTCCGATTTCTTGAATTCTCCCGACAAGGGAATAGCGAAGATCGTTCAGGCCACTGCCATCGGAGGCATGTACGTGATAACTTCCGGCAATGTCTCGGTAGACCCCATGACCCTGTTCCAGACAGAGGACTTCAAGAATCTTATCGACCTGCTGGACGTGAGCTTCGACTATGTGATCGTCGACACCCCTCCAGTGCTCGGCTTTCCTGACACCCCTCTCATATGCCGCAACGTCAATGGGGTCGTTATGGTTGTCAAGCAGGGGCAGCCCAGCCGTCAGGAGGTATCTCAAGCCATGGCCTCGCTCAAGTCCATGGGGTCCGCAAAGGTACTGGGAATGATACTCAACCAGGTGGCAATCGGATTTGGTAGCTACGGATACGGATACGGCCACCACTATTATCGCAATCACCGGTACTATTGCAACCGATCGGGCTGAATCCCTCCTGGCGGCACTCGCCATCTAACGTGACAGATTCACATCAAACGACTTGCCCTCCCGAGTAGAGAGAACACCCACGAGTTTTCCGCTGGAAGTGAATTTGCCGCGAAATGTGTGTCCGCTGTGATGAGACGCGACAACGTTTGTCCCGTCGAACGTACCGTTAAAGTGGTATGTGAGCTCTTTGCCGACCGGACTGCGGACAGTCATGACTCCGGAAAGTTGGCGGTCTCGATGCTTGACCAAGAGCGTTACCCCGTGTCCCAGGTACGTGGCTTCCCACCTCCCCGATAGATCTGCCAGCTCCGGCTGCCGGGGAGCCAGCGCAGTCTTGATGGACGTGCGCGCGGAAACGTTGCTCTCACGGTCAATCAGCGTCTCGTGCGCTTCACGACTGACACGTGCGGTTCTCACGCTTGCCACGGCTCCAGCGGTCGGGTTCGTGTCATCGGGCCCCCAGGAGAGGAACGAGGACGGGCCTCCCGCGGACAGAGGGCCAGGCGAAGCTCCATCTGAGGCCAACCGCTCCGAAATGACTTCCCGCCAGGATTCGTTCGTCTCCAGAGCCAGTGCCCGCCGGGCAAAGTGCTCCGCTGCTTCGGGCATCCCGGACAGCCGGCACGCGACCTCCAGATTCGTAAGGGCCTCGGTATCCCCGGGCATGTGCTGGAGCACAGTCTCCAGGTCCTTGCGGGCACTCTCGTAGTCCTCTGCGGCAGTGTAGGCGATCGCTCTGCCTCGATAGGCATCGAGCAGGTCCCCGTCGAGCCGAATGGCTGCGCTGTAGTCCTTGATCGCGTGGCCGAAGCGATGGGCAGAGACATGCAACCCTCCGCGTAGTACGTATCCTTCCGGGTCTGAAGACACGGCATCGAGATAGCTGTTCAAATCTCTGAGAGCAGCGTCGGCATCGTTTCTCATGTCGAACGCTCGTGCCCTGAGCTTCAGGGCTTCCGGTCCGGCGCCCAGACGAATCGCGTCCGTGAGGACCCTGGCAGCTCGTATGTAGTGGCCCTTTTCGAGCGCAATCTTGCCTTCCGACAGATATGCGTCTGCACGTTCCTGCGCACGTTCCCGACGAACCTTCTCCAGGACCGGATCGAAAAACGAGGAGCCATGGTTAGCGAACGGGAGTATGAGAGCAAAGGTAAGTCCCAAAGCCAGTATTCTACCGGTGGTCATCATCGTTGTCCGGTTTGAGCCCATTTGACCCCGCATGGCTTGCAGCCTCTCGGCTCCCACGTGCAGAGGAGCTTTCGTCAATGGCCATCCGACCCCAACGCGCATCCGGTGCAGGCTTGGGCTCTGCGTTATTCTGCACGGTGAAGGTACCTCAGAATCTGCCCTGGATCAACTGCTATCCACGTCGCGTGCCCGTGTACCCTTTGCTGCATGTCCGCGGTTGAAGAAAATGAGGGGATTTCATATGATCCTCTCCGGCTAAGCCAAGACCAGATACAGAGGACGCGAGAAGTACCTGTACTCCCCGGGAAACGGTAATGAGCAGAGGCTTTCGAATCTTGGACACCTTCGTGTGGCTCCTCTTCTGCGGAGTCAGTCTGCAATTGGGATTTCTTCAGCCGTTCGTCATTCTCGTTCCTGGTGAGCGCACGAATCTCTTTTCCGGAATACTGTGCGCGGGAGCCCTTGTCGCTGCGCTGCTCGTGGCCAGGCGCCGCGGCGTCAAAGTGACGGGACTCGAGCTATTGATTTCCCTTGGGCTGGTCGCCCTCGGGCTCGCCAGTGCGGGGCTGAATTCTCCTCCCTGGGGCTCTACGTACCGCGTCCTGGTGCTGCTCTCGTCCGGCCTCGGGGGATTCTGGTGCGCTCGAATACTGCTTAACTCTGAGGATCGAGTAAATGCATTCGCGTGGTTTTGTACGGGGCTGCTTCTGGCGCAGGCTACGCTGGGGCTGTGGGGGTATCACCTTTCCGGTCAAGTGGAACGGTTCATCTATACGAACCCCCACCCCGTTATCGGCATGATGTTCCTCCTGATCTTCGGCCCTCTGTTCTTGATGGCTGCCAGGCAAACCCTGTTCGTCTATCTCGGGGCCGCCGTTCTGGCTGTTACCTATGCGGCCCTCTTTGCCGCGGGGGTCCAGGTGGTCTCATCGGGCATGCTGGTCCCCTTGGCGCTGGTGATCGTCATTGCCGTGTTGCAGCGCTGGGGTTCGTCACAGACGGTCCGGTTGCTGGTAATCGTGATGGTGGTCACCGCCCTGTCAACCTACTTTGTCTCACACTTGAGTCCCAAGAGCTTCTCGAGCCCTTTGTATCAAGCATACCGAATAGAGAGCTACCCTTTCTCCTGGCACATTGCGGAGAAGCGACCGTTGTTCGGCATTGGATTGCGTTCGCCCCGGGAGGAATTTCTTGCCGATTATTCGACGCGACACCCTCATTTGACCAAGGACCGATTTCGACAGGTAGTGAGCAATGTGGTGACTCATGAGAATGCGTTTCTCACCCTCATGACAGGAGTTGGCATTCCTTTTCTGTTGCTGTACGTGTTCGCTCTCGCCGTCATCCTGAGTCGACTGGTCCGGCTTATCCTTAGAGACCCGCAAGAACGGGGAGCACCTGCGTGGGTGCTGATCGTGCCACTCTTGGGGGGGCTCATGCACTCTCTCGTGGTGGACACCTTACTCTATCCACAGATAGCATGGTATTTTCAAATACTTCTCGGTCTAGTCCCTCGGATTCCA
The DNA here is from genome assembly GCA_040753915.1 of Thermodesulfobacteriota bacterium. GTDB lineage: Bacteria > Desulfobacterota > Desulfomonilia > Desulfomonilales > Desulfomonilaceae > JBFMDN01. The sequence continues at coordinate 24,118 of JBFMDN010000042.1, forward strand.
CGATCAACCACTGTACGTTCGTCCCGCAATCTCTCAGTGCGAAATCTCGGGTCAGTGGCAGGAGCAATGCTCCTTGGGATTATCCTTGGTACCCATCCGGCTCTGTCACCGGAACGGCTTCCTAATCTCAACGATGTCCGGGGGTATGTGCTCGGCCTGCCTGTAATCAAGCCGTTCTTCGGGGAGCGCGTTTCTGTCGCCAACGTGCCAGCCAAACCCGAATCCGTGGCTCGTCCCGCTGCCCCGAAGTTTGTGGCGATCCCTCGACAAGAGCCCTCGCAACCCGCTGGCACGAGCGCCGACCCGGGCAGGCTTACGGTAAATGTGCATGGTGTCGAACCGTGGGCAGTGATGGTCATTCTCGACAATTCGCCCCGTATGCTTGCCGGACAAGGCCCCTCAGGTGTGGAAGGCAGAGAAATTGCGTGGAGGTTCTTCGCAGAGTTGGTCAAAATCGTTCCAGCGGACTGCGCGTTGGGTTTGAGGATGTTCTTCCCGGAGTCGGTGAGAAGAAAGGACGCGAAACTCGCGATCCGGGTGAGCAGGCTCGTGTGGGGATTGGACACTCCCGATGCCAGGAGAGTCGAATCCGCATTCGCGTCGGTCGATTGGCAAGGCCAGAACAACCTCTGCTCCGCCGCAGCTCGGTCGGCAAGAGCGGATTTCGCTGGAGCTCCGCAACGAATTCGGCGAATTGCCCTAATCACGGACGATCCGGCTCGCTCATGTGATGTGAGGACCGTATCCAACCTGGTGAGCTCCCCCGTGATGAGTCGAGTCCTTCTGGATGTCATAGCCGTGGGGATGGCCCTCGCTGGGGACGAAGAGTATTCTCGGGTAATCGAATCAAAGAAAGGCAATTTTGTCAGAATCGCCGAGTCCGAACAAACGGAAGGCGCTGCGCATCGGTACGTGCGGTTCTTGCAGAACACTGTGCCCACCATGGTGGATGTGGTGGGGAAGAAGGAAGTGCACAAGACCATAGCGGGAGCTTCACTGGATCTCTCCCCAGGTCTGTATTCGGTGATTTTTCCCCCTATCCAAGGGCTTCAGCCCGAAAAGCGAATCGTGGAGGGGCTTCAAATAGCTGCCGGGACTGCCACGACCATTGATGTTTATCCGGCTGAGAGTAGAGTGCAAGTGGAGAATCTGCCGTGATGTGATTGAAAATGTGGCAGCGTTAGCATCTTTCTGAGCGGTCACCGAGCAAGCAAGCTGTTGCAACAATCGTGATGTATTGATAAACCTCTATAGAAGTCCCATAAATGATGCCGGCTCGTGCTATGCTGCGAGCTATGACCAATGGAAAGAGGAGTTACCAATGAAAGCGGAAGAAGTTCTGAATCGCGACGACTTCAAGAAATGCTTGGAATTTCATGGTCACCTGTGTCCTGGTTTGGCTATTGGCTACAGAGCAACGTTGGCAGGCCTTGATCGGCTTCGAGAAAGCCGTTCGGAGGACGAGGAGATCGTGGCAATCGTGGAAAACGACGCCTGTGGGACGGATGCTGTTCAAGTCCTTTCCGGTTGCACGTTCGGCAAGGGGAACTTTGTGTACAAGGATCACGGAAAGTCAGTGTTCACGTTTGTCAGCAGGGCATCGGGAAGAGGCATTCGCGTTGCGCTCAAAATGGACGCGTTTCAGCCGAATGAACGACATTTGGAGCTCATCGATAAGATGAGGAACGAGTCAGCATCGGATGCGGAAAAGGAGGAATTTCGCTCTCTCCATCGAAAACGGAGCCATGATCTTCTCGAAATGCCTTTGGACGCGATGTTTACAATCCAGGAAGTGGACGTTGAGCTTCCGGAAAAGGCGAGAATCGAAAGATCCCGGATCTGCGATCAGTGCGGTGAGCCTACAATGGCCTCAAAGACAGTGATGAAAGGCGAGCGGTGTCTTTGTCGCGATTGTGTGTCCGAATCATGACCTGTAATCGTCGGCCGCGATCCCCACGTCGGCAGACAGTTCGAAAACCTCTGGTAAAGGACAGGGCTGCGACCTGCGGGCTTCAGAGCTTTCTGCAGGCAGTACGGATGCGTATCCACTGCAACGGGGTTGACCCGGGTGTCTGACACGTGTTGAGAACGGCGAGGGCCAGGTTGAGGGCCGCGCTGCACTGGGACCGGCTATGAACCTGCCCGTGTCGGGATTGTAATGTAGCGGGCGGGTTTGAAAAGTGGCCCTTTCGCATTTTGCCTTGACTCATTGATGGCTTTCGGATAAGCTCCTAAAGTTTTTGCTGTTTATCTTGTACGTTCCGACTCCGTTGAAGGCGAACAGCACCTCGAAAGACCGCCGGCGAAGCGGTTTGTTGAAAGAACCTACGTGACGAGGGACCGCGCGGGCTCCTCGTCGCCCCTGAAGCTTGAAACACATGGAAAGGAGGACCATCCGTGAAGTCACTCGTGTGCCTCAAACAGGTCCCTGACACGGAAACGCAGATAAAGGTGAATCCTCAGGGAACCGGGATCGTGACTGACGGAATCAAGTACGTCATCAATCCCTACGACGAATTCAGTGTGGAAGAGGCGCTCCGCCTCAAGGAAAAATTCAAAGCGGGCGAGGTAGTAATCCTGAGCATCGGCCCTGATCGTGGCACCGAAGCCATTCGGACTGCTCTCGCTATGGGTGCGGACAGAGGAATTCATGTCAACGATGCCCAACTCAACGAGGCTGACCCGTACGTGATAGCTCAGGCCCTTGCTGCTGCAGCCTCGAAGGTGGAATACGACATCATCTTTTGCGGTCATCGAGCCATTGATGACGATTTCGGCGAAGCCGGCGCCATGCTGGCGGAAATGCTGAACCTCCCTCAAGTGACCCTGGTGACCAAAGTGGAAGTCTCCGACGATAAGAAAAGCGCTACCCTCGAGAGAGAAGTTGAGGGCGGCAAGGAGATCGTTGAAGTCAGCCTGCCCTGCGTGATTACATCTCAAAAGGGGCTGAACGAGCCACGCTACGCTTCTCTCCCGGGCATCATGAAGGCCAAGAAGAAGCCTATCGACAAGAAAACTGCTGCAGATCTGGGAATAAATCCGGAACCGAAGCTCGTTGCTCAGAATTTCAGCATGCCGCCTGAACGTCAAGCCGGCAAGAAGTATGAGGGCCTGGAGCCGGCTGAAGCAGCCAAGACAGTCGTCACCGCGCTTCGAGCAGAGGCCAAAGTCATCTGATTGAAACTAAGGCCACTTGATGGAGGAAAAAATCATATGCCAAACGTGCTTATATACGGAGAGATCAAGGCAGGCAAGATAAAGAAAACCGCATTTGAATTGGCGAGCGAGGGAAGGAAGCTGGCTGACGCCATGGGCGGCGAGCTTGCCGCTGTGCTCATGGGTCCCCAGGCCGAGCAGTTTGCTCCCGACCTGGCCCGATATGGTGCAGACGTTGTTTATGTGCTTCAGGCGCCGGAATTGGAATCGTACAATTCCGAGTATTACGCGCAAGCCCTTGCTCACGTGGTGAAAGAAAAGGGTCCCGAAGTGGTGCTCGTTAGCCACTCCATGCAGGGAAAAGACCTTGCGCCGAGGACTGCCGCAAAACTGGGAACAGCAGTCGTCGCGGACTGCATCTCATTCGAGCTCGACGGCACGAAACTGATAGGGAAGCGCCCCATGTACGCGGGCAAGTGCTTCGCCAAGTGGTCGTGCACTTCGTCTCCCCAGATAGCATCGGCCCGACCCAATGTTCTGGAAACAGTGGAGAACCCCAAGGCCGGAACAGTGGAGAAGATCGATTTCGCACCGGATACCAGCCGCCCCACGTACACGACCAAAGAGCTGAACCTTGACACCAGCGGCAAAGTAGACCTTACCGAGGCGGAGATCATCGTGTCCGGAGGAAGGGGGATGGGCGGCGACGATTACTCCCTTCTCGAGGAGATGGCATCCATTTTCGGTCCCACGGCCACGGTCGGGGCTTCCAGAGCAGCGGTGGACGCAGGCTGGAGACCGCACTCCGATCAGGTAGGACAAACGGGCAAGACCGTGACACCAAATCTGTACGTTGCCTGCGGCATTTCCGGTTCTATCCAGCACCTTGCCGGCATGGGCTCGTCCAAGGTGATCGTTGCCATCAACAAGGATCCTGAGGCTCCCATCTTCACCAAGGCGGACTATGGGATCGTGGGAGACCTTTTCAAGGTGGTGCCCGAATTCAACAAAGAGCTGAGAGCCCTACTAGCAGAGTAATCACCCCATTAGCGAAACGGTCAGGAGGCTCTTCCCGGAGCCCCCTGACCCTAGTAGACGGCTGCGGCTGCACAAACATCCATGACTTCGCAGTCACAACGGACCATGACAGCCAGCGCCGCATTCCTGTCTTCGTAGCGCCTACGTCTCGCCGGTAATCAGGGGACTTTCACGTAAATATAATGCTTCGGGCGAGGGTGGATTTGAGAAAGTGTCTCAAAAGCCGGCGGTCCGTGATAGTCGTGGCACACCCCCTCACCCTGACCCTCTCCCCCGAAGCGGGGGAGAGGGGATTCTTTCGGCTCCCTCTCCCGCTGGGAGAGGGTTGGGGTGAGGGTGCCTTTCCATGCATCGACGCTCAATCGTGCCACGATTTTTGGTGTGTCCCGAGTTTTGAGACAGTTTCTTGAAACTTGCCCCTACCAGCACTGCGAAGGTACTTCTGCCGAAAAGTCCGATGCGCCCTGATTTCGAGCGGTTTACGAATCGCCCCTGCTGCAATGTTCCTTGATCCATGCCTATTACCAGATTTGTGAGACAGCCGCTTCCCGCATGGGATTCGTGACGGGCCGAGGCCCGTGTTGCGTGAAAGGTTGACGGCCGGAAATCCTGCGAGAAACATCTTTCACATGTCGGCAGAGCTCACGGACTCTGCCGACCGCCTTCCCGGGCGAGACGCTTATTCTCCCCGTGCCACGAGCCCTCCTGATCTCCAACCGCATCAAGGCCCACTTGTAACCCATTTTCCTTTCATCTCTATGTAGCTGGGCTTTGCCATGAATTCTTGCGGATTCCACGTCCAAAATTGGCTAAGGCTGGGAAAGGTCTTAATTATTGTGTTCTGCCATTGACCGTCTGACAATTGAATCTTCCCGATATAGTAATTCTGGATTGGGGCTCCAAATTCATCAAACCTTATCGTCCCTCGCGGGGCCTTAAGCTCGATCGAGCGCATGACCCTTACGAGGTCTTTGCCTTTGATTTCGCCTTTGGCTTTCTGAAGAGCTTCTGCGATCACCATACCGGTGACGTACCCCTGTTCCGCGTAATGAGATGGAGCTCGACCGTATTTCTTGGCGAATGCCGATTTGAACCGGCTGTTTTCAGGAGTATCTACAGACGGAGACCAGTGCGTCACGTTGACGACTCCATCGGCCGACTTTCCCACTTGAGCCAGCACGTTTGGCTCCACAAGATCGCCCTTGGCCACGATGGGCAATCTTTCCTTCAGAGGGGAAGAAGCAAATTGCTGAACAAACCGAATTGCATCTCCTCCTGCGAGGAACACGAAAGCCACATCCGCATCGGGCTTGATCTGAGCGAGGATAGGCTTAAAATCCTGCGTTCCCAAAGGCGGCCACAGCTCTTGCACTATTCTCCCCCCCATCTTGGTAAATGTATTGCAAATGCCGCCTATTTGTTCGTAACCTGCAGCGTTGCCAGCACCTATGGTTACAGCTTTACGAAAACCTTGCTCGAACGCCCATGAGCCGAGTGGATGCGAGCCGCCACTACTGGTGAAGGAAACACGAACGATTAAAGGGCTCGCCTTCCTCTGGGTCAAGTCGTCTGCCCCGGCATTGGAAATGACGAATGGGACATCGTGCTTCTCCACGAGCTCCGCAAGGGCGTAGGCGCACCCCGAATCCACTACCCCTGCTATCACGTCTACTTTATTCTTCTCGATGAGATCAAAGGCAGAATCCAGGGCCAAGGTGACCGTGTTGCTGGCTATGTTTTTCACAAGAACTTCAACGTCACGGCCGCCGGCTTTGTGCCCTATCTCTTCCATGTACAGGTTCAGGCCGTCCCTCATATCAATGCCGAGCGACTTGTAGACACCGGTCAGAGAGATGCAATAGCCTATCTTGAATGGTGGAGCTGCAGCGGCCATGGTACCAAAACAGCTCAGGGCAAGTACCACAACGACCGAGACCAAACGTAAAGCAATGCTTCTCCCGCTATTCATGAATTCGACTCCTTTCTCCCGTATACCGTATCTCTAGCGCGAATCCCCCGCACAAAATGCGGCCCGCTGAACAGCCGCCTCACCATCGGAAAAGGTCGGTCTGGACGCGAACCACGATCGTCAGCTCAAACTGGAAAGAGATCACTCCCCGTCCTGATCATGAAAGGAGACCCGCGCTCGTTCAGCGAGCCGGGACGTGACATGTGAAACAGCCCAAAAGGTGTTGAAGTTTCAAACGTGTGGTCCACCACCAACCATAGCAGAGGACCACTCGAACTTCAAGCGCTGATTTCAAGGTCACCGTAAGCATTCACTCTTGAGCGGGAGGAGAGGATCGATTAGCAGAAATCATTGACGATTTTGTTCTGTCCGCCGCGCACAAGTGAATGCTTACGGGTCAACGGTTCTCCGATAGCGCCGAGCGGATGGCAACATTCTGGGAATCGTGCAGTAGAGCGTACTCGAGTAATCGAATCCCTTCCGACTTTCGTCCCTGCGAAATTGCGGTGAGACCAAGCGTGAACGCTACCCTGGCCACTCTCTTGTTGCGGTTGAGCTCGTACGCGTTTCGCGGGGGCAAGAGAGGGGTGGACAGGGGGCTCGCATCAGGCCGAATGCTGAGCTGCAATGCATTTTCATAAGTCGTGCGGTGAGCCCGATACACGGTGGGGTCCGACATTTGAGCCGCGAACCCGCTGAGCACGTCCAGGAAAGGGATGTGCTCAACTCTTTGAGAAAACGGAGGCAGCCTGAAAAAGGCATCTCTCCAGAATTCCACCGGACTCCATCTCTGCGCCTGCCACCAGGTGATCGCGGCCAGGCACGAGCAGGGCACCACAAAAACAACCGCTCCAGCTACCCAGGCAGATCTTTGGGGGATACATGATTGTACCCAACGCACAACCGTGATCGTGCTGCATCCGATCAGGAGCAAGCCGGCCATGGGGAGAATGGCACGATACCCGAAATACAGGTACTGCGGAACGAGGAAGGACTCAGGTATCAGGACAATGAAAAAGAAGAGAATCCCAAAAGACCAAAGGGGGTTCCTTCGAGCGAGGGCTACCGCTATCGCCACTAGTCCCATCGCACCCAGGAAGGCGAGCGCCGTGATCGGCGGATCGAATAGGGAAAGCGAATAGGTCATGGGCTCTATGAGGTGCACCTTCCACACAAATGGGAACACTATCATTCCGAGGTATGAGAAAAATACCCGACTCTCGGTCAAAGCCACCTGAACCCAGCTCAGCCCGACTCCCTGATAATGCGACAGGAGGCGATTGAGAATCCCCTCGGGATGTGCGCTGTGCGGTCCATGCAGACTGTGGATGATGAGCACGTACGCTATACACACGGGAATCGCGAGGCAAGCTATGATCGCTGCTCTGCGAAGCAACTGTCTGCCTTGACTTTGCAGGAGCGTCACCTCCGCAAGGACGAGAATGAGAGGCAGAGTGATAACATTCTCTTTGGTGAGCATGCCGCACAAGAAGAAGCCCCCCGTGCACGCGTACCATGCCGTGCTACGGCACAACTGAACGCGACCGGCCAAATACGCCGCCAAAGCCGCTAGATAGAACATGCAAGCCATGATGGCTTCGCGCTGCCAGATGTACAACACTACCAGGCTTTGCAGGGGATGGACTATAAAGACCAGCCCCAGAAACGCGCCCACTGCTCGCCTCTCGGTCGCATCGGTCCCCGGCCCCACGCCAGGGATTCCCATAACCGTCTCGCTCACGAGCGCAAGGAGCATACCGACAGCGGCAAGCACCGCCGCATTGTACAGCCTGAACCACAGAGGTGAAAACCCCGAGAACAGGTAGTTCGCGTACAGGCTCATCATGAAGGCAGGTCGAGCCGGCACAATACCGATGACTTTGAACAGATCTCGACTCTCAAATATCTCAGAGGACTTCGCTATAAACGCGTCCGAATCGTAGACCATGGGCGCGTCGAAACCCGGAAGGTGGATCAGAACTGCTATAGCAAAGAAAAGGATGAACAGAAGTCCGTAGAACAAGGCCCGATTGCAGACTATTCCCCTATCTGGAGGCTCGTCAACACTCCGGCGAATGGCTGATCTCTCGACTCTTGGAAACACACCCACACCGTCCCAATCAATTAAGGGCCGACAGTTCTGCTAGAATCCTGCACCGCGCTTTGAGGCTAAAAGGATGTAGAGAAGCGCAGTGTGCCATTTTCTACGCCCAATGCAATCATACATGCCAGCCCCCTAACGACGCCACGCGTGGATCAACGGGATCAGAAGCCCGCAGCGATGGAGTGTTTTTGCCATGCGAGAGACAGAGGAAACAAGTGACACCTTCAACCGCATAGCATCGATAGTGGTCCACCCTTTGAGCTTGCACTCCCGGCAAACCTTGGCCAAATTTCCAGTGAGAATGCCTTCGCGAAATCCTCGAACCGCGTCGTTGTTGAGAATGTCCGACAATTCGTCTCCAGAGCTCAAATCCCCGATCATTACTCCACTGGCACAACACGGGCTTATCCTGCCATTGGAGTCAACTTTCACGTATATCCAGGGATCCAGACAGTCTCTCGTTAGTCGCTCTGGGCCCCGATCGTACGAGCGTTCTCCAGGGGGAAACTCCCCTACCCGCTTCAGGGCCAGAGCTCTGTTGACTTCCTCCAGTAAAGTGTTGCACAGGAAGCTGCCCTTCCCTCTCCGTATCGAGTGAAACACGCCCTCGAGGAAAGGGCCTACTGCCTCCAGCTCACTCACAGGAAGTTGTGAGAGCGAGCGTACAGGCAGGGTGCCTTCAACTGGCTGATGCTCGTACATGCTAAGGAAATTGAAATGCTTGATGCCCTGGGCTAAGCCAAAGTCGACGTATTCTCGAAGACCCCAGACAGTCAGATCGCTCACTACGGCATTCCACCAGAATACCGGCCCCTTCAGGCCGTGCCGCAACGCCTGGGATCGGATCTTTGCCAGATTATACACCACCGTCTTCAAGTCCCCGCCCCTCCTCAATTTCTTGAAAAGCTGCGGATCCGCGGTGTCCACACTCACTTGAATGATCATCAATCGGGCGAGCGTGAGAGCCTCTTCGTCAGTAAGCTCGCGGGCCAGGTTAGTCGTGATGAAGAGATCGATGCCCTGGTCCAGAAGACGGTTGCAGTGGTGGTGCCAGCCTTTGACCACCGTGGTCTCGCCACCCCCGCTTACCCCCACTGCCAAAATCCCTCGCTGTTTCAGCACACGTACCACGTGAGAAAGGTGATTAAGATCGAGATCCGTACCCGTATGCCTTCCGGCGACCGAGTAGCAATAGACACACCGGAGGTTGCATCGGGAGGTGAACTCGATTTCTGCCCTGGCAGTGAAATTCGATCGTAATAGTTCCCCGGCTCGAGTCGCGGACAGCCATGAGTCGCTCACTCGATAGGCCGCTCTCAGGAGCAGTCTCACCAGCCTATTGTTCTGAAGGGTCTCTCGCACGCGCAATCGACTCCTATCCGCGACGATCCATGCAAGGTAAGGCGAAAAGCCCTGCTGCAATGTGGAGCGGTTTTTGCCGCTGTCGGGCCCACCTGAGCGTGATCGGTGCTTCGGCTGTTTGTCGGTCCCACAACAGGTCGCGCCGTTCCCTTGCCGAGCCACAGGGGCCGAGCAGCCGACAACGGTTTCGAACGCAAGGTATTTTCTTTCGTATTTCAGCGTACTTTACCTCGTTGTGCTCAGTCAACGATAATCTGCGCATACGCGAATGGTTCCCCGAGAAGGGCATTTTCCATTGACTTTGCAGGCACTCGTAGTACAGTGACAAGTTTCAATGGAAGGGTGCTCGCAAACAAGACTGGAGCCGCCCCAGACAGGACAGCGATTCGCCGCTCGGACGTGCTATTCAATGCCGAGTCAGGCAGGTACGGAGGATCTGTATTATGGATTACAAAGAGACGCTCAATCTACCCAAGACCGATTTTCCCATGCGTGCGAACTTGCCGAAGCGAGAGCCGGAAATCCTGAGCATATGGGAATCCATGCAGATCTATGCAAAGATTCTTGAAGCGAGCAAGGGCAGACAAAAATACATACTTCACGATGGGCCTCCGTACGCAAACGGACACATCCATCTCGGGACCGCTCTCAATAAGATCCTCAAAGACATGATTGTCAAATCCAAGTTCATGGCCGGATTTGATTCGGATTATGTTCCTGGCTGGGACTGCCACGGTCTGCCGATCGAGCACCAGGTGGATAAGGAGCTGGGCAAGAAGAAGCTGGACATGAGTGCAGTGGAGGTGCGCCGCCATTGCCGAAAGTACGCGGAGAAGTTCATCGACGTGCAGCGGGATGAATTCAAGCGCCTGGGCTGCCTGGCAGAGTGGGAGGATCCGTACCTGACAATGAACTATCGGTACCAGGCCACCATTGTCAGAGAGCTGGGGAAGTTCTTCGCTGCCGGTGCAGTATATCGGGGAAAGAAGCCTGTTCATTGGTGCTCTTCGTGCATCACGGCGCTCGCGGAAGCGGAAGTGGAGTACATGGACGCCAGCGCACCGTCGATCTATGTCAGGTTTCCAGCCAAAGATGACTTTTCTACAGTGCTTCCCACGGTGAAAGGCAAGAACACCTACGTGGTGATCTGGACGACCACTCCATGGACTATCCCGGCAAATCTCGCTGTGGCACTGCATCCGGACGAATCCTACGCAGTCGTGGAAGTAGCAGACGAGGCATTCATTCTCGCTGAGCGTCTCGTGCCCGTGAACATGGACTCTTTCGGGATACGGGACTATAAGATCGTGGAGACCTTCAACGGCAGGCTCCTCGAGGGACTCCGACTCAGACATCCCCTCTACGACAGAGATTCACAAATCATTATGGCGCCGTTCGTAACGCTTGACACCGGTACGGGATGCGTTCACGTGGCCCCCGGACACGGCCAGGAGGACTACGAGGTTGGCCTGAAGTACGGGATAGACGTGTATGCTCCAGTAGACGATCGCGGCATGTTCACGGATGATGTGGAATACTTCCGCGGGAAATTCGTTTTCGCAGCGAACGACGAAGTCATAGCAAAGCTTTCGGAAGCGGGAAACCTCTTGGCGTCAGAGACAATGCAACACAGCTATCCCCATTGTTGGCGTTGCAAAAGGCCGGTAATCTTTCGAGCTACGCACCAATGGTTCATCTCCATGGAGAAGACCGGCCTGCGCAAAAAAGCTTTGGAAGCCATTGACACCGTAACGTGGATTCCCCGTTGGGGCAGAGACCGCATCTACGGGATGATTCAGCATCGGCCCGACTGGTGCATCTCTCGCCAGCGCAGTTGGGGAGTGCCCATCACTGCCATGCGTTGCGCCAACTGCGACGAGGTAGTAGCGCCCCCAGAGCTCTTCGAGCGGGCTGCAGCCCTCTTTGAGGAGAAGGGAGCAGACGTCTGGTTCGACTCTCAGGCAGACGAGCTCCTTCCCGAAGAAATGCAATGCCCTGCATGCGGGGGCCGATCGTTTATCAAGGAATCGGACATCCTCGATGTCTGGTTCGATTCGGGAGTGAGTTGGGCCGCAGTGTGCGAACAGAGACCCAACCTGGTTTATCCCACCCACATGTACCTCGAAGGGAGCGATCAGCACCGCGGCTGGTTTCATAGCGCGCTGCTGACCTCCGTGGGAACCAGAAACAAGGCACCGTACCAGTCGGTTCTCACCCACGGTTTCGTAGTGGACGGCCAGGGAAAGAAGATGTCCAAGTCCTTGGGAAATGTCATCCAACCACAAGAGCTCATCAAGAAATACGGGGCCGACATTCTGAGGCTTTGGGTTTCTGCCGAAGATTACCGTGACGACATCCGAATTTCCTCGGAGATACTCGACAGGCTTTCGGAGGCCTATCGGCGCATCAGGAACACTTGTCGCTTCCTTCTCGGGAATCTGGCCGACTTCGATCCGGCTCGAGATATGATTCCGGTAGATCGGATGCTTGACCTGGACAAATTCGCCCTGGATACTCTCAACCGGGTTATTGGGAGGGTAACCAGGGCGTACGAAACATTCGAATTCCACGTTGTTTTCCATACGCTTTACAACTATTGCTCCGTGGACCTGTCGTCCCTCTATCTGGATGTCCTCAAGGACCGCCTTTATGTTGAACGAAGGGATGGAGCGCTGAGGCGCTCCGCACAGACCGTCCTTTACCATGTTTTGTCCGCGCTCGTCCGACTGATGGCCCCAATTCTCTCCTTTACCGCTGAGGAAGTCTGGTCCATGTTTAACGCGGATAGGGGGACCCCGAAAAGTGTCCACCTCGCCTCCTTCCCGGAACCAGTTGCCGGAATTGAGCTTACCGACGAAGAGAGGAAGCGCTGGGATTCCCTCCTCCTGGTCAGGCAGCAGGTGTCGAAGTCCCTGGAAGAATCAAGAGCTGAAAAGACGATCGGCTCCTCCCTCGAGGCAAAGGTGACCATTGAGGCGCCTGATGACATCATCGCCATGATCTCGAACCTGGATCAGCCTAAAGACTTCTTTATTGTGTCTCAGTTAGACCTGAGGCCCGCGGGTCCCTCGGCCGAGCAAGGGGAAGAAGACTCCAAGCTGCCAGGGTTGAAAATCACCGTATCGAGAGCCGATGGAGAAAAATGCCCCAGATGCTGGATTCGAAGTCCGGAAATCGGCACCGTCGAGAAGTTCCCGGAAGTGTGCCCCAGATGTGCACGCGTCTTGGAGGAATCGTGAATGTCCTCGTCGCCGAGCAGCGAGCCGGGAAAAGCAACCATGGGCCGGGAGTCGAGCGGCGGAGAGCGCTTGTTCTGTTCTCTGTCACAGTCTTCCTCGTGACTTTAACCGATCAAGCAACCAAAATCCTTGTGGCAGCATCCCTCCCAAACGGCAGCGGTAGGGAGCTAATCCCCGGGGTTCTGAATCTGGTACACGCGAGAAATCCGGGAGCAGCGTTCGGGATGATGTCTGGTGCCGCTCCTGGTCTGCGCTCCCTGTTCTTCATTGGGATATCAGTAATGGCCCTCATCGTGATCCTGTGGCTTGTCAGCCAATCACCCAGGATTCGGTGGCCGCTCCTGATGGCATGCTCAACCTTTTTCGGGGGAACACTAGGGAACCTGCTCGATCGAATCCGCTTTGGCGAAGTCGTGGATTTCGTCGATCTCCACGTGGGAGCATGGCATTGGCCTGCGTTCAACGTGGCAGATTCAGCCCTCTGCGTCGGCACAGCCTGCTTCATACTTCATTTCTTGACAGAGAGAAAGGCTGCGAATACGGAATAAGAGACTATCTCAGTGCGTGCTTCGCATAGAGGTGTTTCCGCAGGGCGCTTCGACACGCGCGCTGATTTTGCGGGTTCACGACCGTCCCCCCAGCGAGGCCACTTGTTGCAGGCCGGTCACACAAGTTGGAGACAATGTCTCAATGACTTCTCTGGTTATGGTGCCATGAATTGCATATGCGCTGCATTCATCAAGGTGGGAAGCCATACTGTCGAGGATCACCGTTTCAGGATCGTAGGGGCGCCCCGTCTGGGTGTCCGGGAAGGGCTCAGTTGACCTTGAATAGGGCCGCGGCCCACTCAGCCTCGGAGACTTCCGCAACCAGCCGGACCGATCCCTCCAGAAACAAGTCTCTCAGAGGGCTCCACTGATCGAGAGGAATGCCCGATATGATGAGATATCGCAGCGTCAGATCTACGAGAGCAGCTCGATGGCGTCTCAAGGTCATGGGATCGAGGTTGGCCACCACGATCTCGTGCCTGTCGCGAACAGCGTCCACGCCTTGGCAGGTTAGCCGCACCCTGTGTTCCACTCGGTTCAGCTCCAGATTCTTCCGGGCCGATGCAACCGCCACCGGATCGTTGTCTATGGCTGTCACCTCGCTCGCACCGAGTAAAGCTGCGGCAATCGCCAGAATACCCGATCCACATCCTGCATCGAGAACACGAAAAGGCTCGCCTTGTTCAACGAGCAAGTCCACTGCCTTTTCCAGGAGGACTAGACAAGCCCGGGTGGTTTCGTGAGTTCCGGTACCAAAGGCCTCTCCCGGCTCAATCACGATCACATGCCGCTCGATATCCGTGACTTCGAGCCATGGAGGCGTCACCACGAGACTGCGTCCAATGGGAACACTCGTGAAATTATCCTTCCATGCAACAGCCCAGTTCTCATTGGGCTGACGAACAGCCTCAAGCACGCGGGGAGAGTGCTCGGGAAAGAGCTCTGCCAGGTCTTCCAGCAAACGATCCAACTCGGATCGCACCCGATTCTCCCAGTCGTCTACAGGGAAATACGCGGTGAGGATGTCCTCCGCAGGATCGCTATCATCGACCACCACACCTCTGGACCCGTGCCCGATAAGAAAGTCGCTTATCGCGTCGCCCGTCTCGGGTGTTGCTGCAACCGTGACACATACCCATTCCGAAGGAGGGGTCCGGTCGGTCATGAAACGGTGTCCTCAGGCCATGTGCTCATTGCCATTGGTGTCGGCGGGGATAATCGCCGGGAACACGAGTAGCCGATTCACTCACTCAAGAGCGGGTGAATCGGCGTTCACGGGACGAAAGATGGGTTCTTCAGAAACGTGATTGCCTCAATCGACCGACTTCATGCACTTCTTGGCTTCCTCGGCAGTCTCTCGATAGAGCTCTCTAAATTTGCTCTCCAGCTTTCGATTCTGGTCGTACTGAGAAAAGAGGGCGTCCATGGAAGCGATGGTCCCCTCATTCTTCGGAAAGCTGGCCAGGTTTTGGATTTGCATCATATAGGATTTTGCCACACGGTTGTGGGCTTCTGCCCTCGCCTCGTAGGCTCTTGCCATGGAAACGAGCTCGTGGCATACGGAGAGATAGGCACTTCGCTCGCAAAAGGCCATGTTGGTTCCCATGAGGATCGACATAAATAGGAAAAGGAAGACGAGAGCGGCTTTGGGCTTCATCGCGAAACCTCGCACAGTAGTTTTACTTGGTATATAGCAGGGTTGGCCTATTTTTTCAATATTTTTGTTAGATAACATATACAATTTTCCTTAATCATTTTCTTTAATCCACAGGAGCCCTCCGTTGAGCCTCCCCCCGTTGACTGTGGTACCTCCTGTTGCTAAGCTTGATAACTTCCGTTCTGGTTGGACTGCAGCGACCCCACGCAGCGGGGAATGCCGACTCAGGAGCGTGTAATTTCGGGAGGATAACGATTGGAAGACCCTTTCAGAACCATAGAGTGGAAACACGATCACATCCGGCTCTTGGACCAGACTCTCTTGCCTCAGCAGGAGAAGTACATAGCCATTCGAACCGTTGACGAGCTTTGCGACGCGATCAAACGGCTGGCAGTTCGCGGGGCCCCCGCGATCGGCGTGGCAGCGGCCATGGGGGTTGCTCTCGGGATGGCTGACGCGTCGGAGACCGACCGGGATGCCTTCATGCAGCGTCTCGACAACGTGGTAGGTCAGATCTGGTCCACCCGTCCCACTGCTGTGAACCTTTTCTGGGCGTTGAATCGCATGAAAAGGCTTTGTGTCGAGTTGTCCCATCTGTCGTTACGGGAGCTCAAGTTGAGGCTGGCTCAGGAAGCGGTAATGATGGAGCGCGAGGACCGTCTGATCTGTGAGACGATCGGATTTCACGGGAAGGATATCCTGCAAGATGGGGACTCCGTTTTGACCCACTGCAATGCCGGAGGGCTGGCCACTGCTGGATATGGTACAGCCATAGGAGTGATTCGCGCCGCATTTGAAGCGGGAAAAGGCATCAGCGTGATCTCCGATGAAACGAGACCGTTAAATCAAGGCTCGCGCATAACATCATGGGAGCTCAAAAAGCTCGGGGTCCCGGTTACGCTCATTACCGACAACACGGCTGGCGCTCTCATGCAGAGGGGCGAAGTCAACAAGGTAATCGTAGGAGCCGATCGGATAGCCGCGAACGGTGATACAGCGAACAAGATTGGCACCTATTCGGTGGCAGTGCTCGCCAAGCACCATCGTATACCCTTCTATGTCGCAGCGCCGCTTTCTACCATCGACATGTCGATCGACTCCGGCGCGGACATCCCTATCGAAGAGCGAGATGCCCGAGAAGTAACGTCCATTGGCGGGGTGCCTATTGCTCCCGAGGGAATCAGGGTCCGAAATCTCGCATTCGATGTTACTCCCCATGAGCTCATTTCGGGGATAATCACCGAACACGGAATCGCGGTCGAGCCGTATGGGGAGGCGTTCAGGGCTTTCTTCGCCAAGAAGGAGGAGAAATTAGTATGAGTCCTGTTCTACGCGACCCGGAGAGCGGGCGCGTTCTCAATCATGTGGAAGTAGTGGACGAAAAGACTGGCGCTGTCATAGGTCAGCTTGATTCCGCGCAAGCAATGGACGGTTTGCGACACGCAAACCACACCATGGATACAGACCTGTATGAGTTGACCATGGCAGCCGGATACAAGGTCCTTGGAAAGGGGTCGCAGAGAGCATGCTTCGACCTCTACTATCGTCAAAATCCAGACGACGGTGCGTTTTGCGTGTTTGCAGGCCTCGACACCGTCATTGAATATATCAACAACTTACGTCTTTATCCCGATGATCTTGAGTACCTGAAAACAACGGGGATCTTCTCTCCTACTGCATTGGAGGCGCTTGCTTCAGACATCCGCTTCACTGGTGACATATGGGCCGTTCCCGAAGGGACCGTCGTCTTTCCGAACGAGCCTCTGATCCGAGTGGTGGGTCCCATTGCTGAAGCTCAGATCCTTGAGACCACCTTGCTTGCTCTCGTGGGCCATCAGACTCTGATCGCCACGAAGGCCGCCAGGATGACGATGGCCACCCGAGGAGCGCCGGTGGTCGATTTCGGTGCCCGTCGCGCACACGGAGTTCAGGCCGCCCTTCTCGGTGCACGAGCCGCGTACATTGGCGGGTGCGCTGGCTCGTCCAATGTCAAGGCTGGGAAGCTGTTTGGTATTCCCGTTCGGGGAACGCACGCCCATAGCTGGATCGAGAGCTTCGACAGCGAGATTGAAGCGTTTGAAGGGTTCAGCAAGGTTTTTCCGGACAATTGCGTGCTGCTCGTCGACACGTACGACACCATAGAGGGGGTTCGACAGGCAGTAGAAGTGGCCCGAAGAATGAAGAACGCAGGGAAATCGTTGTTGGGTATACGTATAGATAGCGGGGACTTGGCCTACTATTCCAAAGCTGCACGAAAAATATTGGATGAGGCCGGATTCCCCGAGGTACTCATACTCGCAAGCAGCGATCTGGATGAATGGATTATTGAGAGCTTGAGAGATCAGGGGGCACGAATAGACATATGGTGTGTGGGAACCCGCCTGATCACATCCTATCAGACTCCCGCTCTCGGAGTAGTATACAAGCTCATGGCCGCGGATCGGGGTGACGGAAAACTGATTCCGAAGATTAAGATCTCACAGAATCCGAGCAAGGTGACCAATCCGGGAGTGAAAAAGATAGTCCGGTTTTACAACGGCAACGGAAGGATGATCGGGGATGTCCTCACAGAGGTAGGTGAGCCGCTACCTCAGGGAGAGCCGGTCAGAGCGCATCATCCTATGTACGATTACATGAAGAAGACCTACAGACAGCCGTACAGAGCTGAAGAGCTCATGGTTCAGGTCTTTGCCGGTGGACAGCAGGTGTACCAATCGCCGCCGTTGGCAGAAATCAGGCAGCGGGCCAAAGATCAGATCGATTCCCTCGAGCCCGAGTACAAGCGTCTCCCAAACCCTCACATTTACAAGGTTTCGCTTTCGGACAAGCTGTACAGGATCAAGAAAGAGCTCCTCCAGTATTACCAGGACCGGGCCAATGCAAAAAACGCTTGAGCCCGATCCGCTGGGCTATCCGGCTGTTGGCGCTTGCGTTGTCAGCTCCCGCCAAGCCGGAACCCAGACTCCCCGCGATCTCCTCTAGTCACTCTCCTGCCCCGTCTCCTGATTCAGGATGAGCCTTGGACGGGGTTAAGGCATAGAACGGACGTGGAAGGGTTGAGAACGGTTTCAGAAAAAAGAGGAATCGGGTGACAGCCAGGGAGACTCTTTTTGGTTGACGGGGGTACAGACGGTGGGGTACTCTTTAATGGGGAATAAAGGGGAATTATTCGGTAACGTGACCACGGTGTTGCCATCCTGCAGCCTCGTAAGCGACTGAGCGGGGGCTTTTTGGGTGCCAGGGGAGCACGCGGGACAAGCGGATTCCCAGTGAAGGGGCCTACAACTCGACAAAGGAGGACAGTTAAACAATAGCAGATATACATAAGCCCCTGGTCAAATTGACGTAAGAGAGAGGCCCGGCGTAGAAGAATTTACATCAACCGTGGGACTCGCACCACTCTGCCCGAAGCCTGAAAATTAGGAAGACCCTTGAGACGTTGGGGGTATAAATGAGGAAAAAGAGATCTCTGTTTCTTGTGGGTTTGTCATGCCTATGTGCCGTGACTTTCCTTGGAGGTTGCAGCTCAGTACTCTTGTTCGACCCCAAAGGACCGATTGGCGAGGTGCAACGGTTCGTGATCATCACGGCCATCGTTCTCATGCTGATCGTCATCATTCCCGTCTCCATCATGACTTTCTGGTTTCCCCGAAAGTACAGAGCTTCCAATACTGAAGCGACCTACATGCCGAAGTGGAGTCATTCCGCGACAATCGAGTTTTTCATGTGGGCGGTTCCCATGGCCATTGTCGCGGTTCTCGCGATTCTAGCTTGGACCACGACCCATTCTCTAGACCCCTTCAGGCCCATCCCTTCGACAGAGAAGCCGATCACCATCGAAGCCGTGTGCCTGGATTGGAAATGGCTCTTCATCTATCCTGAGCATGACATCGCGACCGTAAATCAGATCACTTTTCCCGTCAATGTCCCGGTCAGCTTCAAAATCACCTCTGACACCGTAATGGCTTCCTTTTTCATCCCGCAACTGGGCAGTCAGATTTACGCCATGGCAGGAATGCAAACCCGATTGCACCTTCTGGCTAATGAACCAGGTTCTTATGCCGGTCACAATCAGCAATTCACCGGTACAGGTTACGCTGACATGCATTTCAAGGCGAATGCGGTTCCTCGTGAAGAGTTTCAATCGTGGGTGCAACAGGTCAGACAGTCTCCTGAAAAGCTTGATCTGGGCCGATATGAGGAGCTTGCAAAGCCGAGCGTCGGTTACCACCCCGTAACCTATTTCTCGTCGGTCAAGCCCGGTCTGTTCGAGCATATCCTGCGCAAGTACAATCCGACTCATAGCAAACATCCCGGACCTATGAGCAGAGGACCCGTTTCCACGCACGCAAGAACCGACGTTGCGGAGGCAAATTGATATGTTTGGAAAATTAAGCCTTTCAGCGATTCCATTTCACGAACCCATCACGATGACGGCCGTCGCTGGTTCGGTCGTCCTGGGCCTGGTCATCCTTGCCTTGATTACGTACTACAGAAAGTGGACTTACCTTTACAAAGAATGGCTGACCAGCCTGGACCACAAGAAGATCGGCATTATGTACATTATCCTCGCGCTAGTCATGCTGCTGCGCGGGTTCTCCGATGCTCTTCTGATGCGCGGTCAACAAGCCCTTGCCGCGGGCGGCTCCCTCGGCTATCTGGCCCCCGACCACTTCAATCAGATATTCAGCGCTCACGGCTCGATCATGATCATCTTCATGGCCATGCCGTTTTTGGTCGGATTGATGAATATCGTTGTGCCGCAGCAGATCGGTGCCAGGGATGTAGCCTTTCCCTTCTTGAATTCTCTCAGTCTCTGGCTAACTGCAGCCGGGGCGTTGCTGGTGATGGTATCTTTGGGGGTGGGTGAGTTCTCCAAAGTGGGATGGTCGGGATATGCTCCGCTGTCCGGAATAGAATACAGCCCCGATGTCGGGGTCGACTATTGGATATGGGCTTTCCAGATCGCCGGCATCGGCTCGACCCTGAGCGGTATCAATTTTCTCGTCACCATCATGACGATGCGTGCTCCCGGCATGACTGCCATGCGGTTGCCATTGTTTGTTTGGACTACTTTTTTCACCATGGTGCTCGTGGTTTGGGCATTTCCGGTTCTAACAGCCGCTCTGGCACTGTTGACACTCGATCGCTACTTGGGCATGCATTTTTTCACCAACACGCTCGGCGGAAACCAGATGCTGTATGTGAACCTGTTCTGGACCTGGGGGCATCCCGAGGTTTATATCGTCATTCTGCCGGCTTTCGGGATCTTTTCCGAGGTCGTCGCCACCTTCTCCGGGAAACGGTTGTTCGGCTATGCCTCCATGGTCTGGGCCACTGCAGTTATCACGATTTTGTCCTTTTCAGTCTGGATGCATCATTTTTTCACCATGGGCGCCAGTCCGAACGTAAACCTCTTTTTTGGGATTGCTACCATGCTTATTGCCATCCCTACCGGAGTGAAAACCTTTAACTGGCTCTTCACTATGTATCGTGGCCGCATAAGGTTTACTACGCCGATGTACTGGACCCTGGGATTCATCGTGAGCTTC
Organism: Thermodesulfobacteriota bacterium; assembly: GCA_040753915.1. Taxonomy (GTDB): domain Bacteria; phylum Desulfobacterota; class Desulfomonilia; order Desulfomonilales; family Desulfomonilaceae; genus JBFMDN01. The sequence goes on from JBFMDN010000042.1 coordinate 44,743, forward strand.
GCCATTGGCGGGGCTTCAGGCGTAATGTTGTCTATACCATCCGCTGATTTCGTGCTCCACAATAGCCTGTTTCTGATCGGTCATTTCCACAGTGTGCTGATCCCCGGTGCGCTGTTCGGCTTTTTTGCAGGGTATTATTATTGGTTCCCAAAGGCCATCGGCTTTCGCTTAAAGGAAAATTGGGGCAGACGGGCCTTCTGGTGCTGGCTCGTCGGCTTTTATCTCGCCTTCGTTCCCCTGTATGTGCTGGGCTTCATGGGCATGCCCCGCCGCTTGGCACATTATGCCGACCTCACCTGGCATCCCTATCTGCTGGTCGCGGCATTGGGTGCGGCCGTGATCATGCTCGGAATAGTCTGTCAGGGAATTCAATTGCTCGTCAGCATTAAGGAGCGCCGTGCCCTCGAGGATCGTACCGGAGATCCCTGGGACGGTCGCACCTTGGAGTGGATGACAGCTTCTCCTGCCCCGGTCTATAACTTCCCGAAAATACCTGTCATAAATGAAATCGATGCCTTTATGGACATGAAGGAAAAGGGCATCGCATATGAGCGGCCCGATCGATACAGCGACATCGAGATGCCAAAGAACGCGCCGCACGGCCTTATTCTTGGCGGATTAGCATTCCTCTTCGGATTTGCCGTAGTCTGGCACATCTGGTGGCTGGCCATAGTGGCCGCTATGGGTATCCTTTTCACGGTCATCGCGCGCTCAATGGACGACAACATCCATTACGTTATACCCGCTGCCGACGTCGAGCGGATCGAAAATGAACGCTATCGACAGATGGCTGCGGTAGCGAAATGATGTCCCGCAGACGAACAGACCCTCGCCAAAACGTGTACCGGAGATGTAAATGATGACGACAGACGCTTCGACCATCGGCATCGCTCATATTGAAGAAGCTGCGCACCCCGATACCGTCGCGATGCAGACATTCGGTTTTTGGCTCTATCTTATGAGCGACCTCATCTTATTTGCGACGCTCTTCGCTACTTATGCCGTCCTGGGCCACAACTATGCCGGCGGGCCGACGGGGAAGGAATTATTTGATCTGCCTTACGTGCTGGGCGAAACCTTGCTCCTCTTGTTCAGCAGCGTAACCTGCGGGCTCGTCATGCTGGCCGTACACAACGAAACACAGAAGCGGGTTCTGATCGGACTCGTCGTTACCTTTCTCCTGGGGCTTGGATTTGTCTCCATGGAAATCCTTGAGTTCCGCAGCCTGATTGCCCAGGGCTACGGCCCGGACCGCAGCGCCTTCCTTTCCAGTTATTTCACGCTGGTGGGGACTCACGGTGCCCATGTGACTTTCGGGCTGATCTGGATGGCGGTCATGATAGGTCAGGTGGCCGTCAAAGGGTTGACCTACCCCGTCCAATCACGGCTGATGCGCCTGAGCATGTTCTGGCATTTTCTGGATATTGTCTGGATCGGCATATTCAGTGTCGTCTACCTGATGGGAGTTATGTAAATGAGTCAAGCACTTATCGAAAGCACCGGCGCCAGCAGGGGAACTCTCAAATCGTACCTCACCGGATTCGTTCTCTCCCTCATTCTCACGGCCATTCCGTTTGCCTTGGTGATGAGCGGAGCCTGGTCCGCCTCTGCTGCAATAGCCGGCATTTTGAGTGCAGGCATCCTGCAAATTCTTGTGCACCTGTACTACTTCTTGCATCTGGATACTTCGTCCGCGGCGCGTTGGAACATGCTGGCCATGATATTTACCGTATTGATCATGGTTCTCTTCGTCGGAGGCACCATTTGGATCATGTATAACCTGTATCATCGAATGATGTGAGAATGCCTGAGAGGATCAAAAACTATTTGGTCGTTACCAAGCCGTGGATCATTCTCGGCAACCTGATCTCCGCGGCAGCCGGATTCTTTCTTGCATCCAAAGGGAGGGTTGATGGTGCTGCTCTCCTGGCGACTCTGAGCGGGATATCCCTGGTTGTCGCCTCCGGTTGCGTTTTCAACAACTGTATCGATAGAAAAATAGACCGAAACATGATCAGGACGCGCCGCCGCGCCCTTGCCCAGGGGCTCATCTCAGTGGAGATCGCCCTATCCTACGCAACGACGCTGGGCATTGCGGGCATTGCACTGCTCTGGGCGGCAACAAACTTGCTGGCCGTTGTCATCGTGCTGGCTGGCCTGGTGATTTATGTGGTGGTGTATAGCCTGTGTCTGAAACGCAGTTCCATATATAGCGCTTTGATCGGCAGTCTGGCAGGCGCCACACCGCCCCTCGCGGGATATTGCGCAGTCACCGGTTGCTTCGATCTGGGCGCACTCATCTTGTTAGCCATCTTCAGTCTCTGGCAGATGCCTCACTGCTATTCCATCGCGATTTTCCGGTTTGATGACTACGCTGCTGCAGCCATCCCGGTTCTGCCGGTCACGCAGGGAACAGCCGTCGCAAAGAAGCATATTATTGGCTATATCTTGGCCTTCATGGCCGCAACACTGATGCTGACCTTAGGGGGATACACGGGTTACAGTACCTTTGGAGTGGCGACCGTCTTCGGCTTGGCTTGGCTGTACCTGGCTTGGTCGGGCTTCAAGGCGCCCGATGAGAGAATCTGGGCCCGCAAGCTTTTTGTCTTCTCCATTCTGGCCATGTTCGTTCTGAGCGTCATGATGTCCATCGATTTCACAGCCCCGGTCCCGTCAGAAATGCTTCTGAGTTTGGCTCCGTAGATTAGATCAAGCCATAGTGGATGGCGTTGAAAACAAGGCTGAGGCCGACTCACGAACTGGGCCAAATCACCGTGCGAAAACATTGTCTACTCCCCAGTGTCTTGTTGGCCATAATCGAGAGACTCCACATTCGCGGTTCAGACGCCTTGGCCACTGTCATCGCGACCTGTCCATCGAAGGCTCACTGGCTTTCAACTGTCATGAATGCCACCCCTGTTCAATAGGTTGCAGCATGGACAGAATGGATGGCGCTGTCAGACTCGGTCTCTCGATGCCCGGATTGCGTCGAGCCTACGTTCCGCGCTGCTGGTCGTTCAGGACTGAGGATTTTTCCGAGCAGGGTCATCAGAGGGAATCTAGTCGGAGTTTCAAGTTGTTTATCCGGGGTTTTCTGCCCTTAGGCGTACCGAGTGCTAT
>JBFMDN010000043.1:0-47693 GCA_040753915.1 Thermodesulfobacteriota bacterium
GCGAAAGCCGGAATCCAGTCCTTCCAATATGTTATGGACCCCGGCTTTCGCCGGGGTGACGGGGTCCTTGTTAAGTCAACGGACTGAAATCACGTGATGTCATCCACGAAGTTAACGCCTATGCCCCGAGGGAGAGGGCTCTGTCATTCCGAGCGGTTGCAAGTCCCCTCTCCCATCGAAAGAGGGCTAGGGTGAGGGTGCAAAAAAAATCGTGCCACGATCTTAGCATTTGCCGCAATTCCGTGACAGTTTCTATGAGCCTCCCCGCCTTCCTGCGGGCAGAGGGCTCATCTGCGTGCACGCCGCAGGGGGCCACGAGCACACGGATCAGGAGGTGATCGACGATCCGATTCTCGGGGCTCCGCCTTGCCAGTCCGGTTGGCATATCGGCTCTATGGATTCTATCTGGTAGAGCTTCTTATCCTCTTCAACCCCCTTGAGACAGACCTGTAACTCAGTGACGCCCCCCAGTTTCGCGCATATGACCTCATAGGTCTCCTCAGACAAAACTACCTTACCTCCGGTCGCTGCGTACTGGATGCGATCCGTCAGGTTCACGTTCGATCCCACGATACCGTATTTGGCTCGCGAGTCAGTGCCAATGTTCCCTACGATGACCTCGCCGGTATGTATACCGATCCCCATTGTAACTGGAGGAAGCCCCAGTGAAATGTTCTCCGCCAGAAATCCCTTCATAGCGTCTTGCATCTCAAGCGCGCAGTTGACCGCGTCCATGGCCCTCTTCGGCACACTGGCATCCATTCCGTCGAAGAACACGAGGATGGAGTCCCCGTAGAAGTCTACGATAATGCCTTTGTATCGCTCGATCACCGCTATCATCCGAGCAAAATAACGATTGAGCATCTTAATGACTTCCTCGGGTTGAAGCTTTTCGGACATTTGTGTGAAATCCCGTAGGTCAGACATCATGATGGTGACAGTCCGCTTCTCTCCACCAAGCTTCAAGGCTTCGGGCCTCCTCATCAATTCCTCGGCCACAGCCCTGTCTACGTATCGACCGAAGGTCTGCTGGATGATTTCCCGCTGCCTGAGACCTCCTATCATGTCGTTAAATCTGCGACTCAACAGCCCTATCTCATCTGAGCGTTCTTCAGGAACCCTGACCGAATAATCCCCCTCTTGCACCTTCTCGGCTGCGGCAGAAATCTGGCCGATGGATCGCCCCACCGACCTGGTCGCAACCCGGATGAGGAGGAGAATGACCGCCATCACCGTGACGCCGGCGATCAGGTAGTAAAAGCGAAAGTCTATGATGGGGGCCATTATCACTCGGCCCTCGGAGAAGAGTAGGAGGTACCAGTTTATGCTGGGGATCTTGAAATATCCCACCACTACATCCGGAGGACGTCCCTTGCCAAAGACCGTGCCAAATGAGTTGCGCTTGATCTCTGCCAGGACCTTCTGTTCGACCTCGTCTCCGTTGTCTCCCAGGCGCTTCCTGGACGACATGGACTTGTCGGAGGAAGCCAGCAGTTGCCCCCTGCTGCTGACTAGGGCCACCGTGGTCCCCTCCCAAAGGCGCAACTGTCTGATGGGCTCAAGGAAGGAATCGAAGCTTATCCGAGCAACCACCCTGCCCTTCGGGTCTTCAGCGCTACCTAATCTCGCAACGATCCGTAGCGCCCGATCGGGGGCATTAGTGTCCGAGGTAGGGGCACAAAACCCAAAATCACCGCACAACTCCAACGCATAGAGTCCATGACCAATGTCGGACTTCGCGTCGCTGGCACTATCCCCATTCTGAGACCCGTTTTCTTCGAGGGGAGACCTCTCGATGTCGACAAACCTGACCCCTTCGCTCTGAGCGAGCTGCTGAATGAGGTAGGTTTGAGTCAGATATCCATCAGGGATGTCTTCAGCCTTCTGGATAAGGGATATCATAGCCAGTTTCTCGTGAAGTCTCATTTCAATCTGGTGGGCAGCCTTCTCAAGCCTAAGCTGTGTTGCTTCCACCCATTGGTCCACAAGAAAAGCCCTTGCGTAGAAAAAACTCGCCACTCCGGCAACAAGCAGGAGGAGGGCCACGGGGAGCAAGAGGAGCAAGAGAAAACGCTTCTGTAATGAAAATATCATGTCAAACCCATGCCCGCGGGCATCGAAATCGAATAGGAATTATGCGTTAATTTGAACACGGAGAGGGAAAAAATCAACCCCCCCTGCTTCTGGTCAAAGCGGGAGGCCTCACGCTGAGCGGAGCGCGCTGAGCCCAAGACGGGAAGGTCTTGCGGTTTTGCTGGAACCTCCCAGAGTAGCCGAGCCCGGTGCACTCCGCCATCAACTGTCACCGCAGGTGCGTCACCACGGGGTACTCGCTGGATAAGATCCGGGAAAGTATCCGGGCTTTCCGAAGGCTCCCGCGTTTGCCGGATAGACTCCCCAGCGGTAGTCGGGTCTGCGGGTTCCCGACACCGGGACGACCCGAGCAGCAGCGGCTGATGTCCCGGGTCTGTCCAGTGAGCCGGCATATGGAGCGCCTTGGCCTGCCGAACAGCATGGTGGCAGGGCTGCACGGGCGTAGGCATCTCTTCGATACCCGCCATCGACAGCCGCGCCACTCCAGCCGGACTGGCCCGATCTCGCATACGCCCCTCCTGGACATCCTGCGGGTTGCCCTTGACAACAGGCCTGATAGCCTCCCTGTATTGGTCTTGCGGCAGCCTGACAGCAACTGGGAGCGGCAACGATTCGACTTGTCGGCTTGGCACGGGGGAAGTCGCGGGACTCCACAGCATAGGCCTTCTGACTTGCTTGCCATCTCGCCTCGAACGGAGCTCTTGTTCCTCTCGGGGAATCGTATGAGCTCGGGGTCGGCACGGCCGGGACATTCACGTTTGCTTGCGTCAAGGGGCTCACCTGCTGCCCGCCTCCGCCTGGTTCGCAACAGCTCGGCAGCGCGAGCACGGGAAGAGACGCGAGCGCAAACACCAACAATGTGGCAGGGAATACGATAGTAAGGGCTCTATACATCACGGTTCTCCTTCTTTCAGTGCGATCCTGTTCGTTCATTTCATGGTCATTTCACAGAGTGCGTCAGGCCATGGAGACGGCCTGGGCCGATTTCAACAGGGGCGTGGTACTGCGGACCGTGCCATCCGAAACTTCGATCAAGCGATCCGCATAGTCCGCGTTCCGCCGACTGTGCGTGACCATCACAATGGTCTCCCCTTCCGAGTTGAGTTGCTTGAGCAGCTTCATGACTTCCGCAGAATTCCTCGAATCGAGATTCCCCGTAGGCTCGTCCGCATACAGTATGGGGGGCTCGTTCACCACAGCTCTGGCTATCGCCACTCGCTCTTGCTCACCCCCGGAGATCTGGTTGGGAAGACGGTAGGCCTTTTCCTTCAGTCCGACTCGATCGAGGGCTGCCAGCGCGAGCTCCTTTTTCTCGGCTTCCGAATGGTGGGTGACGGCAAGCGGCAACTGTACGTTCTCAAGCACATTGAGGTAGGGAACCAGTTGGAATGACTGAAAAATGAACCCCATGAACTCACGTCTGAAATCAGCCAGCCTGTCGCGTGTCAATCCATAAATGTTCACACCTTCAATGCTGACTGTGCCACGAGTAGGGCTGAGCAATCCCCCGAGCATGGAAAGAAGCGTGCTCTTTCCTGCTCCTGACTCACCCATGAGAGCAATGAATTCTCCCTGCTCGATGGAAACATCTATATGTCGGACTGCAGCGACTTTTCCGTCACCGGTGCCGAATTCCTTGCATACGCCGTCTGCAACGATATAGCTCATGAAACACCTTCCTATAGAGTTCTCAATGCTTCGTTCGGATCCATGCGGGCCGCAGTCATCGCCGGATAAAGCGAAGCCGCCAGACCGACAATTATGGCCAGGAATACGGCTCCCAGCGGCACGAGAGGATCCAGAAAGAAGTGAGGAACATGCTCGGTGACGAATTGCAGCAGCAGCCTGGTGGCGCCTATTCCGACCACGTAGCCCGCGACACCGGCCATGAGCGATACCACCAGTGCCTCGAGCAAGATGATCCTCATGATGTGAGATCTCCGAAAGCCGATGGCGCTAAATATCCCGATCTCCCTCGTTCTTTCGTTCACACTTCCCATCATGGTCACGAAGACCACCATCGAGCCCACCAAGAGCACAAGACCTGAAATCCCTAAAGAGAACTTGCGAAAGTTGCGCAACGTATCCATGCGCCCTTCCACCACTTGTTGGATCGCCGTCACCTTGGCGGATGGGATTGCTTCTGTAATCTGCTTGACTATCTCCGCGATTGGACAGTTCTTGCACAGGGCGGCGACCTCCACCATTGCCACTTCCCCCTCTTTATCGAAGAGCTGCTGGCTTACCGGCAAAGAGATGAAGGCAAGGTTGTCATCCTGAGACCCGGTAGGCTGAAGGACTCCCGCTACCGTGAAGGTCTTGCCATGAATAGCAAGACTCGATCCCGGATTGACTTTGAACCGATCCGCTGCTTCTCGCCCCAGAAGCACCTCGTCGTCTGCCTTTGGTTGCTCGCCTATGATTTTCCACCACTTCTTCATGGCGAGCTCGGCTTCGAAGTCTACGCCTACCGCTAGCGCCTTATGGCCCGCAGCCTCGAATACCCCGAACACTTTGGGACTGATGATGCGAATATTCTCCGCATTGGGGATCTTGCTAATCTTCGCTACATCCTCTTCGGAGATGTGCTTCACATCGAACGACAGGCCTCCCAGGCTCAGTCCGCCATAGGTTAGTGACAGCCCCTCGGACCGGGGCGTCAGCACGATATTTGCCCCGAATTCGTCCATCTTGTGGGCGATATCTTCCTCCAGAATATGGGTGGTGGTGACCAGGGCAACAACAGCCGCAACTCCTACCAAAAGCCCCACAACGAGAAAGAATACTTTCGCCTTCCTCCGCCTCAAGTTGTTGATCGCTATATCTCTCAGCTTCATAGCAGCCCCCTTACTGGAAGAACCTTGATCCGGCCAATACGTCATCCTGGCTAATCACCACAGTATTCCCCTGAATCGCCCGTTTCAGAGGCGACGGATTGCAGCCTCCCTTCACCTCGTTGACCTTGTCTGTGCGGAACTTCAGGCCGCAGTTGATGCAGACCATGAAATCACCCTGCTGCACGTACCCTTTCTTGTGCTGGTGACAAACGTCGCACGCGTCGAACGCGGCCCTGATTATCCCGTCCGTGCTCTTCACGACAAAGAAACGGATCCACTGGCTCGGAGAATGTTTGTAGATGAAATGCTTGGCTTGACCGTCAGCAAACGCAGTCACCGGGAATGAGAATTTGCCGTTGTCAGGGCGAACCTCAGCAGCGGGGACAACGAAGCTCCATGCGGATTCCGCGGGATTGGCGACGATGGAAAGAAGGCACAGCGATGCAACGGCAATGACAATGGTTGACATGGATTTTCTACACATGAGCTCCATCCTTTCGTTCATGAATGTTCGTGATTCGATGCTAGCCACTGGAGAGGCCTTTGCTTCAGACCAGCCTTCTATCTTCACTCCGTGAGCAGGCTTTTCAGCGCGGTGTGGCTCCCGATCATACGGGGCCAAAATGTCTTCCATTCACCCTGTCCCGAGGCCGCATGAAGCTTCTCGCGAACGTTGACGTCAACGATCTGAACGTCCGCGGCGTTAAACAGTTTTCCGACAAGCTCCATGGTCTTGCGATTCTTCTCGCCGGAATCGGCAATGCCGTTAAGGGCGTAATCGTCGAGAAAACGGCGGATGCCGAGGCGTTGCCCCACTATTTGATTGTACTTTTCCGATGACCCATAGGCTGTCTTCATGACTGCGAGAAAGTCTTCCTTGTTCATCCCGCGACGTCGAATGATCTTGTCAACTTCCTGTTCTATCTCGAAAGGTTGAACAACTACGGTTTCTTTGTCTGCAGCCTGCAGGAGGATCTCTTTTCCTATAGCCGTGAAAAAGGCCGACACCTGGTCTGGGGAATTCATATCCTCGGAAAGCACGTCAAACTGGAATCCAAGTTCCTTTTCGAACACAGGCTTGCCGTTCACAATCGCGATCACTCGCTCGCTTACGCCGGAACCATCTTCCCGGAAGACTCCGTCGAGGCTGGCCGGATAGCCTGCACCTGTAATTGCGTTTCTGATCTCATCTGGATTGGTCTGCCTACCACGGAACGCCACGGTCACGTCTTTTGCTGCGAGACTGACTCTTGTTCCGACTACTCCAGGTAGTTTCTCCGTGACTTCAGTCACGGTTACGACGCATGCGGGACAATTCATCTTGTCTACTGCGAACCGCGACGCTACCACTTCCCCAGTCACAACTCTGTACGCAGCGTAACCTCCCCCCGAAAGGGCCAATAGCAGCACGAACGCTATGACCGCTTTCTTGGCTTTGCCTGCAGACAGCTTGCGTTCCGCCGCATCCAGTGCGCTCAAGTCTATTTTCTTGACATGACGCTTTTCGGACATGTTTCTCTCCTCACGTAATCCACCGGGAGGGCCATGCGGACACACTCGCCCGCCTGACCGCAACATCCGGACTATACCGGTCTCCCGGCATTCTTATGGAGGGGCCGAATATTCGGAACCCTTCTCTTACTTAGGAATGTGGAGAACTTGTCAGATAAGGAGGGAGCACGTGCGGAGGAATACGACTGTCAGGGGGTGCCTGATATCCTCACTCTGAACCGCGTCGGCTTTGCGTTTCGAGAGACCGACACCTTCATACGATTCCACCATCAAGACAGCGAGGCCATCGATGGTATAGAGGGGTTGATTCGCCGGGAGGGCAACAACCTGCATTTGTTCATGACACCTGCACGTCCCACAGACATGCTTGATCGTACCCTGGGAACAGCATGACGCACTGCCTGTCGACACGCAAGGGGGGGTATGGCAACAGGACGCCAGAGGAGCATCGCTAACGCTTCGCTGGTTCGTATGAAGGGGACATTGGACAGGCTTCTGCGCGGCAGACGACTTGCCCGGCATTTGGGAACAACAACATGGAGCCGATGCTGGAAGCACCGTGATACCTATCATGGATATGCACGTTACAATTATGAGTATTCGCATCAGCATCGCAGCCCGTTCCAAGCGGAAATTCTTTAGCAAGTAACTTTACCTCTTTTCCATCCAATGTCAAGTGCTTCGATCAACTTCACCAAATCTTTTCCAACCGCTATTCAAAATGACACCTTGATTCATTATACCTGCGAGCTCAAAATAACTCGCGGCAGGTCCCTCTTTTTTTCTCGGCAAGCCTCACCAGCTCCAACCGTTGATCTTTTGACGCTGTTCCCCTATTCTTTCCGTCGCTCCGGAACTGGCCGGCGCCCCTGAAACGAGACAGGCTACCGTCGTGATCATCGTTCGGTAGTCGTCGGAACCTAATCCTATTTTCAAGGAATAGTGGAGAATACCCCATGTCATGTGCAGCGCCTCATCCTTTTCACTGGGAAGATCTTAGAAGCCGCACGCATGAGCAACTGCTTTCGCACCCGGGCGTCAAGCTCTCCGAGCGAGGCGACGGATACGAGTTGGTCTTCTTGAACGCGGTCTACCACATCGATCCCCTTGCAGAGCGCATCGTCGAGATCTCCCCCTCCCCTTCCCGAGAACTGACCGAAGAATTCCAGATACTTCTGATCAGATATCTTATCTCTGAAGGCGGGGGAGAGCTGGACGGAGTGGAGGTGAGTGAAAAGGACTTCCCCGGCGGAGTCACCTTCTTCCAGGGTCCTCACACGCTGTACGTGTCCCCCATTGCCGAGTTGTACGGATCGAGGCCGGACGCCTTCGAGGCGCGCGGGAGGGAGTTAAATGCCATTCCGGTTGCCCACGGTGACAAGGCCATGCGTTTCTATCCATTTCCCAAGATCCCGGTAACGTACGTGCTGTGGGGCCAAGACGATGAGTTTTCCGCGTCGGTCACCGTCCTCTTCGACCGTTCCATTGCGCGATGGTTTGAGCTGGACATGATTTTTGCCCTCGTCTGGGTACTCACCGAGAGAATCATAGAGGGACAAACCCAGTAATTTTGAGGCTGGACGGCGGATGTCTACGTGCTTCCTGTCGCCTTCCACTTAATCCGGAGTCTGAAAGGACGCCAGTCCATCGAATGCCCGGCATTCGGACTTGAATTGCGCCGGGGCAATCTGTTGCCTTCTTAACTGCCGCGCATTGCATGCGCCTGGCAGTCATAGCTGTTGAAAGTTCTATCAGTTTCTGAATTGGTCTCGGACTCGTTCTCATCCCGGTCCGCGGTATTAGGCCGTGGCGACAGGCCCTAGCCGGATCGGAGAAGGGTTGAGAGCGAATGCCGGATTTGCGGCGATTACCTTCCAATAGCGAGAAGGCTGCTCCCGATAATGCACTGATTTCAGGAGACGATTTTTCCTTCTTGGCCTGTGACACTTCTCTTGACATGGGCCACCCGATCGATTATTATCGTAATTCGATAACGGATTCAGATAGCACGCCCGTCATGGAAAACGAATTCTTCTCCGGATTCATTCGATTGCATATCCTTCACCATGCCGCAGAGGCCCCGATCTTCGGATTCGGTATTCTCGAAGAACTTGGCAGGCATGGATATAAGCTCAGCCCCGGAACCTTGTATCCCATACTCCATCGAATGGAAGAAAGAGGGTTGCTTGCTTCACAAAAGGAGCTCGTAGCCGGGAAGTTCAGGCGAGTCTACCGGATCACCGAAGCAGGCCGCGTGGCGTTGCGCGAAGCCAAAGAAAAGGTACGGGAACTCTTCGGGGAGCTATTCTCCCAGGAGAAACCTCAATAATCACAAGTTGCCGGTCCGGGAATTTTTCCCGGCAGAAGGATGCTACCGTTGGATTACCTTGTCATTTGTACCGTTGCTCTCGTTGTTTCAGCGTTGACCCTGTTTTCAGGATTCGGCCTGGGAACTCTGCTCATGCCCGCATTTGCGGTGTTCTTCCCTATCAATTTTGCTGTTGCTGCCACCGCAGTGGTCCATCTTGCAAACAACCTGTTCAAGGTGATTCTCGTGGGGAGAAATGCGGACATCAAAACAGCACTCAGATTCACGATACCGGCCGCTGTTTTCGCTGCGATCGGGGCGTATCTTCTCGGTTTTCTGTCGGACTTGGCTCCTCTCGTGACGTACCACGTAGGGGGGAGGACGTGCGAAGTCACGACCGTTAAGGCAGTCATGGCAGTGCTGATCGCCTTTTTCGCCTTGTGGGACCTGATCCCCGGCACGAAAAAACTGGTGTTCGATCCGAAATACGTTCCTTTCGGCGGAGCACTCTCAGGATTCTTCGGTGGTTTATCAGGACTCCAGGGCGCATTGCGGAGCGCTTTCCTGATCCGCTGCGGCCTCGGCAAGGAGGCCTTTATTGCTACGGGAGTCGTATCCACTGTGGCAGTAGACTCGTCTCGGCTTCTCATCTACGGAGCCACATTCGTGACCAAAGATTATGCAGTAGTGGCGAATCACGATGCGTCAGGCCTGATCGTTGCAGGAATAGTTGCCGCTTTTGCAGGGTCGTTCATCGGGACCAGGCTGTTGAAGAGGGTCACTATGAAGGCGGTGCAACTCATCGTCGGTGCCATGCTCTTATTGCTGGCGATTGCCCTGGGGGCTGGATTCATTTGATATGGGAGAGCCCCGATTCAGTTTCAGCAATAGCTTCAGTCCGGAATCGCCCCTTTTCTCGATCTTGACAAGTCTATAAGCACGTGCTTGAATTTGTAACAGATGTAGAATCGAGCATGCCAGTGGCATGGTAGCAGCCTGATGAAAAGGCAAGGCGTTCAAATAGTTGTTGTCGTATCCTTCCTGTTGGCCTGCACCATTGACGCCTTGTCTTCAGAAGTGCTCGTCGTTCATCAGAATCCTGCACTAGCGACCCAGTCAAATTCCGTCTCTCATCAACCGATCAAGCAAGACAGTAGTTGCGTGGTCTCTGAGCTGCGCTCGATAGAAAAGGATACCGTAGAAATTCGCGTTGCTACGGCTCCGGAAACAATGTTGCCTGTCATAGGCGACCGGCGCCTGGTGCGAATTAACAGCCCCCCTCCCCATTGCCCCTCCACTCGCTAACACAAGTCAGATCGTCGGGAATCGGTACAACGGTGATCGAAGCTCCTGCGGTCATCCTCCTCTGATGAGCGCGGACGATCTACGGCAGAGTGTCAGATGGTTCGTCACATCAGGGCCGGCTGTGGGAAGCTATCGAAGGCACAGCGAAACTGAGGCAGATCATGGCATCGAAACGAAGAAGGTCTCTGAATGTCAAGCCGCAGAGAGAACTGCGCAATGAGCCGAGAACTGTTCAGCAAAATCAAGGACCCCAGGACCCCGAAGCTAGTCGTCTTGACCAGGTTCTCGGTCTCGGTTTTGTCGCGTTGACAATCGCTGCAGCAATCCTACTCCTCCTTATGGGAATGGGGTGGATCAAGCTCTAGAGGCTGGGCAGTCTGATGCGTGAATTCGGTGACATCAAGGGCCTTCATTTCTGCGGAAAGGGGATTACAGTCTCGTCGGCATTCCGTGAGCACGCGATCGCATTTGCGAAATAGTGTCCTAGGCAATGGCATGCCCAACCGTCATCGACTTAGCGCATCAGCGCACTGACTTTCCTGCAATACGGAAACACCGCAAGAACCGCGGATGGAGCTTCGCGGTTCCTCAGTCCGAGTCGCCCCAATAGATCTTTTCGGCGATTTTCCGGACCGCTTCCGTAGTGACGCGCACATCCTCCATGGTGTTGAAGTATCCGAGGCTGAATCTGACTGTCCCTGCGGGAAAAGTACCGAGGGCCTTATGAGCGAGCGGGGCGCAGTGAATTCCGACTCTGACGGAGATATCGTAGTGCTCCCGGAGAATCGCCCCTGCCTCCTGGGGATGAACGCTCTCGAACGTTGCAGGAAGTGACCTGCCACCGCATCCCCCGAAGGAGACGCGTAAGCCATCGGGTAGCGCTTCGTCAAAGGTGACCGAGAGGATCCCCACCTGCCGGTCAGGTTTCAAGGGCCCATACAGAACTAGGCCCGGCGCGTCGATCAGACCGCGAACCAGCTCGTCCAGGAGGGCTGCCTCGTGCCCACGGATCGTGTCTACCCCCGTTGAGAGGATAAAATCCAGCGCAGCGGAGAGTCCGGCTATTCCCACGTTATTCCTGGTGCCACTTTCCAGGGCGTCAGGATAGAAATCGGGCTGCACCTCGAGCTCCGAGACACTTCCCGTACCTCCGTGCTTGAGGGGGCGGACGGTCAATCCGGGACGAACATAGAGCCCCCCTGTTCCTTGGGGGCCATACAGCGACTTGTGGCCGGTGAACGCGAGAAAATCGATGCCAAGATCCTCCACGTCGATGGGAAGAACACCCGCGGTCTGTGCCGCATCGAGTAGCAACGGGACGTTGTCGATCGCTTCTCGGACTGCTCTAACATCCTGGATGGTGCCGCAGACGTTGGAAGCATGATTGAGGATCACCACAGCGGTGTCTTTTCGAATCAACCGTTTCAAGGCATCCACATCCAGGACGCCCATCCTGTCGCACGGCACCACATCAGCCGTGACGATTCCCTGGCTCTCCAGGTACCGGACCGGCCGAAGCACGGAATTGTGCTCCATCTGGCTCATTACCACATGGTCACCCGGATTGAGAAAGCCGAAGATCACGGTGTTCAGGGATTCCGTGGCGTTAAGCGTGAATGCGATACGATGAGGATCGGAGATGCCGAATAGCCGGGCGAGTTTTTCTCGAGCTCCTTCAACAATAGTCTCGGCTTCACGGGAAAGCTCATGCCCCGACCTTCCCGGATTGGCGCCCACGTCCTCCATGAAGTGGACCATCGCCTCAGTCACTCCGGGTGGCTTGGGGAAAGACGTCGCTGCATTATCAAGATAGATGAGTCTCTTCACAGACTTACAGCACCCGCAAAAATATTTCCTCAAAATCCTTGGCGGTATCATCCCAGGTCATGCCGGATACCAGGATGTGCTCCCGAGCCGCCGCGCCCATTTTCCGTCTGAGGTGTCCGTCTGCTACAAGTTTCACCAGGCACGTACGCAGTTGGTTCGCGTCACCTGCTTCGAAAAGCAGGCCTGTTTCCCCCTCTCGCACGAGATCCGGCACTCCTCCCACTCGCGACGCCACAACTGGAAGACCGCATGCCATGGCCTCTTTGATGACATTTGGGCTCCCTTCGGTGAAGCTCGGCAGGCACAGGATGTCAGAGCGCCTCATCTCTTCTGCCACAGCCGGTGGGGAAAGACTGCCGGTCCAATGAGTCCGTTGGCTGAGACCCGCGCTCTCACACAAGGACCTCAACTCGTCGGCATAGTACCCATCTCCCACGAGCACCAGACAAACATCTCTCAGGCTTTCATGGTTGAGTGCCTGAAAGAGTGTCTGGATTCCCTTTTTGGGTATGAGAGCACCCGCATAGATCACCCTTACGGGATCACTGTTTCGCACGGGCTGCTCGGCAGGAACAAACATCTCCGCGTCCACGCCGAATCGAGGGAGATACAGCTTTTCTTCCGGGACACCGAGGGTCCTGATAATCTCGAGCAATTCGGAGCTCACCGGAGCAATCGCAGCAGCCCGCTTGCTCACCCATTTGGTAAGCAGACGCCACAGCAAACGGTCTCGAGCCAGGTATCCGTCATCACCCCGAAAGGAGATTACTAGAGGCTTACCCGTGAGCATACTCACTGCGGCTCCCACGATTCCTGCTCCCAGCCAATTTGCATAGATCAGGTCAGCCCGCCGAGAATTCCATAAGGAGCAAATGAAGAACATCACCATCATGGGGAGCAGTTGCACCTTGGCCAGGTTGCTCTCCCGCAGGTTTTCCGGAATGCCTCCCCCACCCCTGGTAAGGCGTTGCAGTGCTCTGGGGATGAAATAGGGGAATCTGAGAGTTTCTATTCCGTGGAGCCTCCGTTTGCCGTGAAATTCGCCATCGGACGGAGCGATGACCTTGACGTGATGCCCTCTTCTGGTTACAGCCTGGAGAAGCTTGGCTATGAAAACACCGGACCAGTCATGCTCATGGGACGGGTACGAAGTGGTGAGGACTTCTATTGTCATTGCGGGAGGTTCTGTCCGGTTCATAGTCGGATTGTTGAATACCACGGGCGGTCGACCAATAATTTCGTTCTTACAGAATGGCGACATCCAACCTGGAGCAAGTTCCTGAAAGACGGATCGTTGCCTGTAGTGCGCACAAGATCCCTCCACGGATGGGCGCTTGCCTTCTCAAAAATTGCGCGCGACAGCGGCCATGCAGAGAATCGCAACAGCATTATGGCTTCGAATCACGAATCAGCGAATCTACATCGTACCCCGCCTTCTTGTAGTTGTCCAGAGCTCGCCCCTTCAACCCTGAATCCCCCGTCTTCTCGGAATGACTGTCCGCGAGCTCCGCGGCATGGCTCCACATCCCCGCGTTCTCGTAATCCCGGATAGTCCTGCTAACCCGTTCATGCTCCTCGCAACCCTCGACCACTGCAGCTCTGCACCAGGAAATGAGCCTCACGACGTTGGCGCCACAGTTCGGGCAAAAATCTAACGGTGGTTCGTTGATGCTTTGCAGGACTTCGAAGGGTCGGGTGCAACGAGAACATGCCACACTTGCTTCTTTTGCCTGATACTCGTAGATGGGCATAGCACTCACCTCGCGGCGTTGACCTGTACTGCTGTTGTCCTGTCGTGGAGCGCTCTAAGAAACGTCCAGGCCCAGTTCGAGAACCGAGCTATAGGCCACCGCGTGAAAACGCGGTCTGAGCTCCATTCTCTTGTTGCACGTATCACAAGCACTCCACAGGCTGTGTTCGGAAGCCCCTGCCTCTGTCGTCACGGAGTATCCGTCGAGGGCTTGCCGACACTCAACCGTGATGACTGCCACACATATTCGATGTATGGCAGCATATTCTCTGTGGAGGCTATGAGCCGTCCTTCTCCTTCTCTTTGAGTGCTGCAAGCACCTTCTCGGGCGTTATGGGAAGGTCCTTTATACGCACTCCGATTGCGTCATACACGGCATTGGCCAGTGCCGGCGCGGTGGGAACACAGGCTGGCTCACCGATTCCTTTGGCACCAAACGGGCCGGTCGGTTCGTACGGCTCGATAATGACCGCGTCGATCGGCACCGCATCCTTGGCAGTGAGTATCTTGTAGTCCAGGAGATTGGCATTCATGACCCTGCCGTGATTCACTTGCATCTCTTCGGTCAATCCATAACCGATGCCCATCACTGTGGCCCCGTAAATCTGGCCTTTGACCAGCATGGGGTTTATGGCTCGCCCCACGTCGTGGGCTGCAACGTAGTTCAAGATCTTCACGTGACCGGTCTCTCTGTCCACTTCCACTTCCACGCCGTGAGTGCCGAACGTATAGCAACAGGATAGGTTCCCCTTCCCTTCACGGTCAAGCATCTCGTTGGGGGGATCGTAGAAGGCTTCCGCGGTGACCATCTCCCCGGTCCCGGTCCCCACCATGTGTGCCTTCCGGAGGATCCGCGATGCCTGGATCCTCAGGTGGGGGTTCTCCGGATCGCTCTTTAGGAACACCTCGCCATTGGCTAGATCCAGGTTCGCTGGATCTGACACCAGGGAAAGATCCACGTCGGGGGTAACGAAGCTCGGGTCCCGACGAGCCGTCCTCTTCCAATCCGTTGATATGATGTTTCCCATCCACCTTGCAGCCAGATCGAGAACCTTGGCTTTGACCTTTTCTCCAGCCAAAATGGCTGCATGGCCCACCATGAATGCGTGACGGCTTGCGTGTGTCCCGACGTCCCAGGGACATATCTCCGTGTCGCCCTGAAAGATGGATATGTCTTCCGGCCTGAAGCCTGTCGCCTCGGCAACCATTTGGCGTATAATGGTTTCCGAGCCCTGGCCTTGATCGGTGCCTCCTGTGATCACAACGACCTTCCCCTCGTCATCTACCTTCAAGATGATGCCCTGTGCGTCGGAGAGATAGACCCGGGCACCTCCTCCCACGTGAAGGAAGGACGCAACCCCTACCCCCCTTCCGTTTTTCTTTCCGTGCTTGCCCGCCCAGTCCAGCCTCTCTTTCACCGTGTCAAGGCATTCTCTCATAGGGCACGTCGTAATCTTCAGCCCCATAGGACTGGCTTCGTTCGGCAGATTGGCATTGCGCAGACGGAACTCGAGAGGATCGATTCCCGCGGCTTCGGCCAATTGATCCATGGACTGCTCTACCACGTACGTAGCCTGGGGATTGCCGTATCCGCGCATGGCCTGAGCATACACATTATTCGTGTACACGCACGTTGCCTCGAAGTGAAGATTGGGGACCCTGTAGAGCGATGAAATGGGGACCATCATCACGGAAGGAGTTGTGGCCCCCCAGGACGTGTAAGCCCCGTTGTCAAGGATCATCTCAACCTTGCGGAATGTCAGCTTTCCGTTCTTGTCGCACCCCTGCTCGATAGTTGAAATCGTTGGCTGCCGTGGCGGACTTGCCACGAATTCTTCGTTCCTCGAGAACATAATCTTGACCGGGCACCCGGTTCGCCACGCGAGGAGCACGAGGATAAACTCATAGATATCCGTGTCTAGTTTGCTGCCGAAGCTTCCACCGACGTAGGGGGTTAAGACTCGCGTACATCCTTTGAGACCGAGATTGCGGAGAAACATGTCGAGTCTGTCTTTACCGCCAAATGGAACGTTTGTGACGCTCCTGAAGATAAGATTGTTGTTGACGTCAAACTCGGCTATTCCGCCGCTCGTGCCCATGCACGTTTGGTGAACCCACTGGGTCCGAAACGTATCTTTAACCACATACGCCGATTGCTGCCTCCCTGCCTCTACATCGCCCGCGGAAAGTCTCCACGGAAGCGGGAGGATATTGTTGCGCCTTGGTTTGCCTCTCGCATCGACCTCGTGGATAAGGGGGGCGTCAGGCTTCATCGCTTCGTGAGGATCGAATACGGTCGGCAGGTCTTCATATTCCACTCGTATCAGCCCGAGCGCCTCTTCGGCCACGTCCTCGTCGATGGCCGCAACAGCGGCAACCTCGTCCCGGAACTGCCGTACCTTGTCTTTCTTGAGAGGAGTTTGATCGCCAAGAAACCCCACTCGAACTTCCGGCACATTGAATCCGGTCAAAACTGCGCGCACTCCGGGGAGCTTTTCCGCCTTGGAAGTATCTATGTTGAGGATTCTCGCGTGGGGGCGGCCGCTATAGAGGATTTTGCCGTAGAGCATACGGGGAAGTTTTATGTCATTGATGTACGCGGCCCTGCCGGTGACCTTTTCCACGTCCATCCTCGGGTACGATTTGCCAACGAACGTCTCTGCCATGTCTCGCTCCTCAAAGGACCTGCATCAGTCGTTCCGCGACATCATGTCAGCGGCCAATTGGATTGATTCGACAATCTGGACGTACCCGGTACAGCGACACATGTTCCCTGCCAAGGCGTGCCTGATTTCATCTTCCGTCGGATTGGGATTGCGATCCAGCAAAGCTTTCGCTGACATTATCATGCCAGGCGTACAAAACCCGCACTGTACGCCTGCTTTTTCCAGGAACGCCTTCTGAATAGGGTGCAGCCCGGACTCTGCTGTCATGAGACCTTCCACAGTGAGGACTGTCTTCCCCTCCACTTCCAGTGCGGGATATATGCAACTATTGATTGGGGCACCATCGACCAAGACCGTGCACGCGCCGCATTCACCTTCGCCACATCCCTGTTTTGCTCCTGTCAATTCCAACACATCTCGGAGTACCCGCAACAACGTCCAGTGGGGATGAGCTTCCACCTCTACCGCATCCCCATTGACGATGAACCTAATGGATCGCTTCATAATCCGTGGCTCCTTTCAACTCGATTCTCGATTAGAGCTGTTCTTAACGGGCTTGAGTCTAACGTGCACCATTTCGCGCGCGGTCAATGCAGATCATGCCCGTGCGCTTCACCAGCACTTGAATCATTTCTTTCCGATACCATGCGGATCCACGAATCGTGGACCGGGGGGCTGCTTCACTCGCGGCTATGGATCCGGCTTTCATCAATACTTCCTCGTCGATGGACTTGCCCTCGAGAAAGGCTTCAGCCTCCCGAGCACGCATCGGTGTCGGCGCGGCAACCCCCAGCGCTATGCGAGCGCTCCGGCACGTCTCAAGGTCGTCCTCAAAAGTTAGAAGCGCTGCCACCCCCAGAATCGGAAGATCCATTGCCCGGCGTCGAGTATGCTTCCAGTAAGTCATGCCGGTTCGGGGCGGCACATTGGGAATCACGAATTCGGTCACCAGCTCGCCCGGCTCCAGGGTTGTCCTGCCCGGTCCAGCAAAGAAATCAGTGAGAGGCACCAAACGTTCCGCATTGCTGGAAACGGCTTTTACAACCGCATCGAGAACCAGCAAGGGCGGCGCGGTATCGGCCGAGGGAGCAGCGTTGCATATATTGCCCCCAATGGTCGCGGAATTCCTCACCTGCACCGATCCGAGAGCGCACACCGCGTCATGGAGGACGGGATACCGCTGTTGAATTTCCCCGGAGAGCTCCAAGGTTCGGTGTGAAGTGCAGCTTCCGATCCGAAGCGAGTCGCCGAAATCCAGAAAATTCAGACTGGGGACGTTGCGAAGGGAAATAACGTATTCCGGGTTGATCAACCGTTTCTTCCATTGGACCATGAAGTCGGTCCCGCCTGCCACGAGCTTGGCCTTATTCCCATGATGGGACATCAGTGCCAGGACTTCTTCCACCGACACGGGCTTCAGGTACTCGAAGGTTCTCACAAGGTACTCCTTAATGATTCGATCACGGGCTATCAGATCTCGAAAGCCGAGTAGCCGCGTTGAAACATGACGGGAGATGGTCCGATACTCCCGTCCCTGCAAACTGGCGAATCGTAACTAAGGACAATCGGCAAAACGATGGGGTCTCTTGCCGGCGGAGCGAAAGGCTGTTGTCATACAACGAAAAAGCCCTCGACACGTTCTTCCACGAGAGATCCAGCACCTCTTTCGAGAACCGCTATGACCACCCCCTTCAGCCCCGTAGCCGGAGACTTGCTCCGAAAACCCCTCATGCGCTTCCACAAGTCTCAATGGGGTGTTCTCCCCGCAGGCTTGTTGGCGGTTCCACCGGATCGTGACGGATATGTTTTGAATACCATATTCGGGATGTTTTTCCAAATGGAAGTGGAGCTCGATAGCGACCCGCGCAGGCCGTAGGCTGACTGGAGCTACGGGAAATGGCCGTTTGGAGATCTGCTCGTCAGGAGAGTCAACGTAGACCAAGACTTATAATTGATTCCAAGAAGTGGTATTAGCGCACCTGACATTGTTAGCGGGATTGTTACAATGGATCTCTTAAAGTAGTTTCTAGTTTGACAAGACATCTTGGTCCGTGTATTGTGGCCCCATTGTGTTACATACTATTGGTCACCGGGATCTTTGATCCCGGGTTGCGTTGAGTCCGGCTGAGGGTATAGGGGTTAGGGTCGGACTCTTTTTGTTTTTGGGGTAACCTTCCGCGC
Source organism: Thermodesulfobacteriota bacterium (assembly GCA_040753915.1). Classification (GTDB taxonomy): domain Bacteria; phylum Desulfobacterota; class Desulfomonilia; order Desulfomonilales; family Desulfomonilaceae; genus JBFMDN01. The sequence goes on from JBFMDN010000043.1 coordinate 18,481, forward strand.
TATTCGCCGGCCGAAGAGGAAGTGAGCATCGCTCACGAGAGACCGGTGTTCGTCGCTATCACATCTTGTCTTCCTAATTCTACACGTACCTGACCGGAAATTCTTCCAATAATTCTTGACTTTTCACCTATGTCCATGTTATCGTACATTAACCGACCAGCCTTTGTGCTGTGCATGGTTAGAAAACCCGGCGCTTCCCTTCCTGACCCGGCCCCGGGTTTTCATTTTGCTGGCACCTGTCCGACCTACAGGAACACAATTCTCAGAAGCAAATCAGCCCCCCAAGTCCTTGCGATACCAATCCATACTGCGCCGCAACCCTGTACTCAAGTCGCTCCCCGCGCTGAAGCCCAACATTTTTCGGGCGCTCGAACAATCGGCAGATGAGTGCTTCACGTCACCCGGTCGTGGGTCCTCGAATCGGGGAGGAATGTTCGTCCCCAGTAGCTCCTGGATCGTAGCCAACAGGTCCGCGACCGTTGTTCTGTCTCCCCGGCCGATGTTGTACGCGTGTCCGCACGCATCCGAGGGGGCAACCATAGCCTTCAGGTTCGCCTCCACCACATCCCCGACATAAGTGAAATCGCGGCTTTGTCGACCATTGCCATATATCACCGGTTGCTGAGAAGACAGGAGTGCGCTGATAAAACGAGGTATGACAGCAGCGTACGGTCCGTTGGGATCTTGCCTTGGGCCGTACACATTGAAGTACCGAAGTCCTATGGTCTCCAAACCGTACAGGTGCAGGAAGAGGCGACCATATTCTTCGTCTATCTTTTTTGAGAGCGCATACGGGGATAGAGCCTGCCCTTCGGATCCCTCACGTTTGGGAAGACTTTCGGAATCCCCATACACTGAGGAAGAAGAAGCATACACCACGCGGCGCACATTGAGCTTTCGGGCAGCCTCAAAGATCTGAAGAGTGCCGTCAGCGTTGACCGTATGGGTGGTGATAGGATCCTCCACCGAGCGCGGTACACTACCGAGGGCAGCCTGATGAAAAATAAAATCTGCCCCTTGCACCACAGCGTGCACCGTGTCGGCATCACGAATATCGCCCCGGATAAGCTCGAAGTCCCGGTCGATACGGATGCTTCCATCCCCCAACTCCTCGAGGTTTTTCATGCGGCCGGTGCTGAAATCGTCCAGAACCCGAACGCGATATCCCCGAGTTACCAGTCCTTCAACCAAATGACTTCCAATGAAGCCTGCTCCACCGGTGACCACGACTGTGGTCGTCTCCTCATGAGGCATGATGCTCTCTCTCGTGAACAATGAATTTGGGACCGATTCAGAAGGTTACCTCATCTTCCGAGAAAATCAACGGCAAATCTTCCTTCGCTGGATTGCGCAGCGCACCATGGATTCCGCGAAGGAACCCATCCGTACAAGCCGCAAGAAATATTTGGGTAAGGCGCGGGACTGCGCCCCGACGGATGGACCTCTCGACACGAAAGAGCACGAGCCTTCTCGGGAGTCTCGCGGCCGGCAGTTCCTTCTTGCGAGATACGGAGTCACCAAGAATGGGAGATTGCTCCTGTCCTACAGGCTTCGACGCAGGGGAGAGGAGGACGATCCGACGGCGGCTTGCATGGTCCACAGTCGTATTTCAACTTCTTTTTCTTGTCGTCAACCACTAGGGCCTTTGGCTCATCATTCATGGGATCGTTCGGGTCCTCGTCGACCACCTGAAATACGAACGCGGGACACGCGTACACGCAATCACCGCACCCGTTACACTTGTCCGTATCGATAGTAATGAAGTAGCTTCCCGAACCGTCACTGTAGCCGTAATTTGCTAGCATACCGTATTCCCTGATGCGTCCTATGGACCGGCACCTGGTACGCTGCCCGAGTACCGGTTGGACACGATGAGCTCAACAATGGAGTCCTGGCAAAGGGAGAGGTCTTCTGGTAATCTGCTTTTCTTGGGTCCGCGGCTCTCGGGAAGATGCTGCTTCCGTCACCCTCACGGACTGTCTCGGGGTTAGTGCGCGCCCTCGAAAGCCCATCAACCCCTGCGGCCTTTGCCTTTCATGCACAGCGCGTGCCCAAAAAGGGCAGCGCCAACCGCGCCTGCAAGCTGGGTATCCCACCGGCTTTTCAGGGGTTCGAGTGCCAACTTCTTTTTCAATCTGTCAATCACGCCCCGGTTCTTGGCCATGCCCCCAGTGATCGCGAAATCGGGTTCAACACTGACCCGCTCGAGGAGGGAGTAAATTCTGTCGGCCATTGCCGCGCAGTAGGCAGCGAGAACTTCGTTGGTCTTGACCCCCTTGCGGAGCAGGCCGGTTGCCTCTGATTTTGCGTACACCACACATGTGCTGGAGACCGGCCGCGGTTCCGCATCTATCTCGAACGACCTGTCGCCGACATCTCCGATCGGCACGGAAAGGAGATCTGCAAAAACCTCCATGCCCCGGCCGGTGCCAGCCGCGCACTTGTCGTTCATGAGGAAGTTGGTGACCTTGCCTTTGTCGTCACAGCGAATGGCCTTGATGTCCTGGCCTCCAACGTCCAGTACCGTGCGAACGGTATTTCCATATATGAAGTTTGCGCCCTTCGCGTGACACGCAATCTCTGTGACACTACGGTCGGCCATGGGCACGTTGACTCGGCCGTACCCTGTTCCGATACAGTAGTTGATCTTATCCTCGGTGAGAGCCGTCTTCTCCAGCGCGAGACTCAACGCGTTGCGGGCGCTGTCCGGGCTGCTGGAACCGGTTCTCATATTGCTGTACGCGTAGATTGCGCCGTCCACCATCACAACAGCCTGGGAGCTGACTGACCCTACATCTATTCCCACCGTAATAAACTCTCCATCTTTCCAGTCTATATCAGGATTGACCCAATTCGTCTCTTCCCACCGCCAGAATTCGCGTGCTCTCTCCTCCGACATCTCTATGTCCTCCGGTGAAGTTTATCTTCGATGCGCGAGTCAGTTGCCACCATGTTGCGCCGCGGCAAGAGCGGCTCCGAGTGCAGCAGCAAACTCGGGGTCCTCGGGTATAAACACTTCAGCGACGCCAAGCTCTCGCTTGAGAGCCGTCACGAATCCGGGGTTGCGGGCTACGCCGCCGATCATCACGATGTCGGGATTGACTCCGATCCGGCGGATCATCGATGCAATCCGGCTCGCCATCGCATCGTGGATGGCCTTGCTAATATCCTTCTTTTCCGTCCTCGCATGGATAAGACCGACTACTTCCGATTCGGCGAAGATTGTACATTGCGAATTCATGGGGATGGCTTTATCCGAGCCCATTGCCAACGTCCCCAATTCCTCAAGAGAGGTTTCCAGTGCCCGCGCCATGGCCTCGAGGAATGCGCCGGCTCCGGCCGCACACTTCTCATTAATGGCGAAGTCAACGACATTGCCCTTTTCATCGCACTTCGCGGTCCGAGTTTCCTCCGCGCCCACGTCAGCCACGGTCCTGGCCTTGGGGAAGCAGAACACCGCCGCGGTCGCCATTGCCTTGATATCGTTAACCCTAACGTCCGCCTCGGTGATGGCATTTGCCCCGGAGCCCGTGCCTCCAATGTGGGCCAATTGGTCGTGGGTGATACCCGCCTCCTTCAGAGCCGAATCAAGGGAGGCCTTCACGGCCTCGCTCTGCTCGAAACCCGTCAGGACTTTGCCTTTTCCGATTATTTTTCCGTCCTTCAGGATAACTGTCTTCGTATTCTTGGCACCACAGTCAATTCCTGCAGTGATCATCGCCTACCCCTCCTTCTCCGAGTGAGGGAGCCGGCAGGAACCCAGCGCCCTCCTACGAGCGGGATTTACTTCTTCAGGCCAAGGCTTTCCACGAAGATCTGGAGAATGATGCCGTCTGCGTTCCTGTTCCGTCCGGCCACTAGGTGCAGAAGAACGCCCCCATGGTCCTGCCGGTTCCCTGCTTCCGGTCCCCCTGGCGTTCATGGCGATTCTCATACGATTCTTCAATTTTCGCAATCGTGCCAAGCTCGATCTTCCATTTTGAGCTTCGCGATGGATTGGTGAATCGGTCTGGAGCCGATCGACTGTCAGGACAAGCATGGCATCAAGTCACAGATTCAGTTCCAGGCTTAGGCGCTTCGAAGGAACGAACCCGCCGCGATGGAAAAAGAGCATGAGATTCTTGTCATTCCAGTCCACGAGCGTGTAAAGCGTGCTGACCCCGAGTTTCGACATCTGGAGGCAGAATTGCTCCAGCATCATATTCGCTATGCCTTTCCCCACCACCATGGGATGCACGCCCACGGTGTCGAGATTCGCCGTCTTTTCAGGAATGCCGAATTCGCCCGTGTAGAGCTGCCCCATGATGAACCCCACGACAACCCCGTCTAATTCCGCGACGAGGGACGTATTGATTCCGCCACCTCTCGTAGCCGCCTGAAGCTTGTCCTTGTAGTACTCGGATCTCTCTGAACCGAAGTACATTGCGTCGATTGCGGTGATCGCATCGAGATCAGCATCGTTCATCACTCTGATTTCCACTTTTGTTGGGTCGAAGTCTTTCACGCTCATGGCCTCCCTCCGTACTGTACCTGACTGATGAGACTACAGGGCAATTGTCCGGAATCCAGCGTTGGTGATCCATACTTGGCTAACAATTCAACCTGACCATAGCTTATATGAAAAACCTGTCAAGATCTTTTCCCATATGAGTCCACGTTCCTGGCCTCAAAGTCATGGGCCCATCTCTGTACACCTTTTCGCGTATCCCGCCCTGCCGGTCTTTGCCCCAGGATAGCTCGGGCGCTCTGAAGAAGGATTGCTCCCCGGCGAGCGACAGGGGGCCAGGCACCATGATACCATTTTGTTATCGTTCTATACACCACGGCCGTGAACAATGAGCTTGACAGGCCTTGAATATAAGTGCTATTCTGCTTTTCCAGTTAATCCAGCTTGAATCACGACTCCACACGGAGCCACAGTATGTCTGATATCTCTTCCGCCGATCCCGTTCCTGGGATTCAAAAACAGAAAAAAAATTTCTCTGCTGCACGCAAGCGCGTGCTCATCATGGACTCGGCAGAAAAACTGCTCGCCTCCCGCGGCTTCCACCAGACTACTATAGCTGATATCTCCGCTGACTGCGGTGTGCATGAGGCATCGATATTTCAGTATTTCGGCACCAAGGAAAACCTGCTGGTCTCTATTCCGGAGCGCCATTTGCGAAAGACTCTCGAGGGAATCACCGAACACTTGCAGGGAATGAAGGGCGCCGAGCCGAAGCTACGCAAGCTCATATGGCACCAGTTACGGGACCTTTCCCTCAACAGGAACTACACGTCCATACTTTTGAGAGAGCTCAGGACCTTGCCGGCATTCTATGATTCCCCGGCGTACGAAATGCTGCGCAAATACAGCAGATTCGCGGCGGAAGCCCTGAAGGAAGGTATTCTTGACGGTGAGATAGACCCCCACATAGAGCCGGTCCTCGTCCTTGAGATGATTTTCGGCGCGATTGATTCTGTCGTGCTTCGGTGGCTCTTCTTCGATGACCCGTACGATCCGGTCGCGGTATCGGACGAGCTCTGGTCTCTCGTGAAAGCCGCTATCTGGAAGAGGGACCACGGGCACGCTGTTCAGAACGGGGACGAGCCGAGTCGGGGAGAATTGCGTCGACGCAAGATTCTTGAGGCCGCTTCCGAGGTCTTTGCTGAGAAGGGGTACGGTCGAGCGACTATCTCGGAGATCGCTGGAAAGGCCGGCATTGCTGAAGCTTCGTTGTATCAGTACTTCAAGAGTAAGGAAGATTTGCTGCTTTCCGTGCCGGGGAACTGGTTCGACCAGCTAGCCGAAGAGCTGGAACGGGTCTTTGCCGGCGAGCTCAATCCGGCCGAACGCCTCTCATACCTGTTGAGGAGATGGGCCTTGGATTTCCAGACCAAGGAGTGGGAGACTCGAGTTTTGATTTTGGAGCTCTACCGCAACCCCGCCTTTTACAACAGCCAGGCGTACAAGCACACTCATCGCTTCTGGGGGTTGATCCGAAAGACCGTCGAAGAGGGACGCGGGTCAGGGTTCTTTAGGACCGACTTTCGCACTGAATATTTCCTCCATTTGATTCAGGGGACATTCGATCACGTGGCCCTAGCCAGAATGATGCTCCCCAAGAGAGAAGCCACCCCGACCGGCACGGAACAGATGATCAGGCTGCTTCTTCGAGCGATCGAAGCCTGAAGTCCCCCCACCCCGCCGTTCCGCTAACCCTCCGGTTATTGCCGCGATTGCATGCGACCAACCCTCTTGAAACTGGCAGAGTATGTTATTATAGTGAATTTTATGGAGGACGACCGATGCCTATCGATGACGAAATCCTCGTAAATCCGGAAATCAGTGAGCAGTTCAGGGCCTTCGAGGAGTTCTGCTCCGAGAATATGGGCAATGAATTGGCTTATCTCGAAGTTGTCGAAAAGAACCCCCTCGAAATGGACCCAGTGACTCTCGCATTCAGCCTGAGGCATTTGATGCGTCTTTCCAGGCCATTGATGGACCTTGTGCTGGAATCGCTGGGGAACGATTCCGAGCTCACGCTGGAAGAAATCCTCGCTTCCCGGGGGATAGAGCTTGGCAAGGCGCATGCGGGGCAAGTCCGGAAAATAATTTTTTCCTTCCGCGATTCCGAAGACGGGGAGGCCAAGCGTAGCATGGTCACGGCCCTTCAGCTCATGACCATAAGTAGGGAACGCCGCAGAGTAGTCTTGAACCTCGGCGAATCCTACAATCCTCCCGAGGAAGGATGGACTGCAGAAGATTTCGGTGACGACGACTCCATGTTTGAGGCCGTACGGGCCATAGAAGATCCACACTGGACAGACATTGAGGGCTGAAATAGATGCAGCAAGACGCACTACTGGTACCCATCACCGATAATGCCAAGCAGGTATTGGACCTCGTCAAAACCGATCCGCGGAGAGCGTCCGAGATCATGGCATCGCTTTCGAACGAGGAACAGATCTCGCTGGTAACGCGACAGGCGATGCGTGATCCCAAGGGAGCCCAGGAGCTCCTCTTCCTTTTGGATGATGAGAAGAGCAAAACCGTTGTAGAGGGACTGGGGGATCGGACAGTCTTTCAGATTATGAAATCCCAGAGCTCCACCCATATCGGGGTCCTTTCAATCGTCCAGCCCGAAAGGGTGCAGGCAATACTGGATCTCGACCCCGAGCTTTTTTCCGCTCGAGGGGTGACCGATCCTCAGGCAGCGTATCACTGGATGGTCAGCTTCCTCGAAGAGGACGACGAAACCTTTGCCAAGCTTCTGAAGAGACTGGATATCGGAATGGTGGCATCCGCGTTTCAAGACAAGATACTGAAACCATGGACGCAACAGTCGGACCAGCCGGCTGAGGAGGTGGAGACGATTTTCCCTGCCGACTTTCTGGTCAAGCTTGACAGGGGAGAGCTGAAACCGGACGATCTCGAAGTCTCGGATGAAGAGACCCTCGACATACTCACCAAGATCCATATCGTGGACGAGGCGTACTTCAACGAGCTGGTATCACTGATGCTGAGGGATGAAGACCTCAAGGCTCGAACTGCCGAACAGGCCTTTGACAGGATTCACGAGCAGGTCGGTGACATGAGCGCTCTCACCGAGGAAGCGGAAGACATGTTCGTTCCGCTTGAGGAATGAACCATTTCGTGATCCGTGCTGCGCTCGCCACCGGCCCGAGGAGATGGCGCAGCGCTGCACGAATAGATGTAACCGTAGGTCAGGAGATCAATTCTTCGGACCGGATACCGGCCCCGCAGGAGCGGTGGCGGGAGCTGGAGCAGCGGGACTGGGATCCGATAGCTGGACTTTCATTTTTGCTCTCAGCTTATCAGCGACCTGCTCGTAATAATCCTGTCGCTTCTGAAATTTGAGCTGTTCCACAATGTAATCCTTGACCTGGTCGAAATCCGTTTCTTGGGGCGGTCGCCGGCCTTCCAGCAGCAGCACGTGGTACCCCCATGTGCTCTTCACCGGGCCTGTGATCTCGCCTTCCTTCATAGAGAATGCAACTTCTTCGATTTCCGGCAGAAGAGCCCCCTTGGGCAACCAATCCAGGTCTCCGCCTCGACTCTTGCTGGGACACGTGGAGACCTTCTGGGCCAGATCGGGGAACTTCTCTCCCTTCTTGAGGCTCTCCAGTACCTTTTTCGCTTCTGCTTCCGCCTTCACGAGGATGTGACGAAGGTGGATTGTCTCGGGCGTGCTGTACTGGTCTCGATTCTTCTCAAAATACTTCTTGGCTTCCTCTTCCGTGGGCTCGGGTAAGTTCGCTGTGATCTTGTCCAGGTAAAGTCGGGCCAGCAGATCCTCTTGCGTGAATTCTATGAGCTTCTGGACGTCCGGAGCCTTGTTCAGGCCCTGGTTCTTTGCCTCTTCAGCCAGGACGTACACGTTGACGATATAGTCCAGCGTCTTTTTCTTCCCCTCGGGAGTGAGGTATAGGTGTCGGACCCTCTCTGGAACAGCACTGGCTAACTGTTCGAGGTCCGTTTCGGTGACGGTCCGGTTGCCCACTTTTGCCAGGACTTTGTCGTCCGCGGCGATGCCTGCCTGTGGCAGCACCATGAGCATGATACCTGCCAGAATCAGAATCCGGGAGAAGCGTTCGGGAAAGGACGGATGGCTCTTCACTTTAATCTCCTTTGCGAAATGTTTTGAATAACATATAAATATTACTTCCGAATATTCCCTTAAACCTGGCCGGTTATAGCACAGTCACCGGACCAAGTCAAACGCCATGCACGGGGGGAGAACGTTGGAGGACGAGGGCTGGGAATCGCCCATACCCCGGAGTTTGCGCATTCATCGCCTGTACGGAATCGGAGAGAAGGCCCGGTCTCTCGTTTCACGAGGGGTGGCTATAGGAAGGAGCCTGGTATGATGTGTTCTGGCGAGAAGCCGCCGCATCTTGATTTTCTCTTGACAGAAAAGGCGGCGGACGCTAAATTTAAAGATCTCAGTGGATCACGGCCCGAGTCGGATCTGCACGGGCGGGTAGCTCAGCGGGAGAGCACCGGCCTTACAAGCCGGGGGTCACAGGTTCAAATCCTGTTCCGCCTACCACTGGGAAAGCCCGCACACGCCGCGGGGGCGTAGTTCAGTTGGTTAGAACGCCGGCCTGTCACGCCGGAGGTCGCGAGTTCGAGTCTCGTCGCTCCCGCCACTTTACCGGCCTAATAACAGGGTGTTAGCTCCAGTAGTTAACACCCTTTTCATTTGGGTCGTCGGCAAAATACCCCGCTCAGCCCCCCGTTTGATTGAGGGGGATTCTGGAACGGCTGTGCAGTCTCCGCTCAACAACAACTTATCCCCCTGTGGGGCTGCAGTCACGATCGCTATGATTTCCGTCGCAGTCTCGGTGTCGGCTTGATGGCCAGGCAGATCTTGAAATGTTACCGACGCGCGGGTATTTTCAGTCTATGGTCGGATTGGCAAGGCTTCGATGCCGCGGGCCATCCACGCCGAAAAAGTGCGAAAACTGAAGGTGCCACGCCTGACCCAATTCAGTTTCTCAAAGGGAGGTCAAATGTCGCCTGCATTTCACGAAATCGAGGAACAGGCAAAGAGCTTGCCGCCAGAAGAAAGGCCTCGTCTGGCCGTATCTCTTCTTGAATCCCTTCGGCTTGAAGGAACCGCTGAGCTTGAGGCCGCCTGGGAGCAGGAAATTGAAGCCAGAGTCGCAGCATTCCGTCGTGGCGAAGAAGGACTTATCGATGGTGAAACTGTGTTGGCCGAGCTGCGACAGATTGCTCGATGAAAACCATTCGGTTCGTAGCCTCAGCTCGTCGTGAGCTACTCGCTGAGGTCCTCCACTATAATGATGTGGAGGTCGGTCTTGGCCTGGGCGCTCTTAGAAATTGACCCTTTAGTGCTCTGATTAATTGACCCATCTGGTGCGCAGTTATTGTTTGACTGATTTTGATTTGAGGCTCCTGGATATCTGGGGACATACAGCTTGTTTCTTCTAAGGTTGACGCTTGCGAGGTCTTCCGGGTTTTCCTTTGCTCAGGTCTCGACCAGTGATCGTCTCCACCCTTGCCACAAACGCTGCATCTCCGGCCGGGCGACCGGTCCGAGTCCGTTTTCGGAGCGAGCTGAACCGACCTTCGTCAGAGGAGAGCAGCAATCGCTCCCAATCCTGGACAAATCCCAGTAGCGTTCGATCTGTGACGAGCGGGTCGTGCTCCGTAATCCCCATGTGAAATCGCGCACTCGACCAGGGATAGTCCCATGGTACGTTTGCCATACCGGCCCGTACCGGATTCTGTTCCACACAACGCGCTGCCGCCAAAAGGTGCCCCTCGTCCAGAACACACGGGCTGAACCGCCCCTGGAACAGGTAACCGCGGACCCCTGCAGCGAAGTTCTTCATGCGCGTGTATCACCAGTGAGCCCGGCCAAAGCACCTTGCCAGAGAGACCTCTCGGTGGGGTACTGCGACAAAATGGACATGGTTGGTAATGAGACTCCAAACAGGTACCGAAACGCCGTACCGCGCGATTTCTTCTCCCACCATTCCAAGATACTCACGACGATCCGATTCTTCATGAAACACGTTCATAGACCGAACACCACGCTGCGTGACGTGATGCGGATGTGCGGGGACCACTATGCGCGACAGACGAGCCATTATCTCTTGCTGCAAGACGATCTCATGATTGTAAACAAAAACCTAGTGTGTGTCACCTGAAATCACCAGAAATCTAGTGTATGTCACCTGAAATTCCATTTTGGGCCAAGAGGAAAGGAAATGCCGCACCAAAACCCAAGCGGGGCTCTTGAACTGCCTACACCTTGAGTGGGAAAAGGGGGGCAACTCGTCAGAGCCAAGGCAACCTGCTCGTCCAGGACGATGTCGCTGCATTTCGGTATTTGAGGGAGGGTGGATTGCTCAGAAAATTTGCAGCCCCGTACGGGGCTCTTAGCCCTGTACAAGAGAGTCCATGCCAGATCCGGACAGGAACTAAAGAGAATCAAGCGAAGGAAATTTCAATGGATCTGAGGCAAAGGAGCCGCTATTTCTTCGGCAGGGATTCTTGAATGTCTTGTTCGACTTCCTGTTTGGTGCGCCCGGCCTCCGTCACGGATTCCGTTTCCTCCCCCTGAGGCCCACTTATTCCTATGTTGAGAGACTTGAGAAGATGGAGAATTCTTTGGTGGGTTTCCGGGACTGGGGCAGCGTCAGTCAGTTCATCGACAATGTAAGGTTTCACGACGCCGAGCGCGGCCGGAAGTTTGTTCCTGGATTGTGCGAAGTCATTTGACGCCTCACCAATTTCTTCCGACTTCTTCTGCCCCCATACAGTGACGAGACTGTTCTCCGACTTGGACCAAGGATCGAATTCTTGGTAATCCACTTCGAGACCTTTCGGTAATGTTATCCAGATTATCGGGTACGGGATTTCATTCCACACGCCTTTGAGTTTCTTCCACCCTACGATGCCTCCTCTTACCTGCTGCAATTCTCCGGGAGCCTCGCCCAGTAGTTCCGCCAACTCCATGGAAATTACCATGAAACCCGGGTACCCGCAGTTACCTATTCGGAATCCCGTGTCCATATCGTGACCCAAATAATCCGTTCGAGGGTACGGGTGTTCCACAGTGCAACTATCGTCTTTGCCCTTTCGATAGAGCTGAGGCCCCGGGAATTTTACAATGCGATTACGTACAGGAAAACCGGCGACCCATCCCGATCCTTTTAGTCGTATCAGCTTTCTGGATACATCCTCTCGGTCGAAATTACTGATAACTCTGAGAAATGAGAGAACAAGATTGTGAAGCTGCTTTCTACATGAGATCTTGAAGGAATAGATGAGTTCGTCTTCCAGGGCTTTCCAAAGGAAGAAATCGATCTCGTTTGCCAAATCATCGAGTCCCCTGTTCAGGAGTTCCTTGGCGAACGCACTGTGAAAATCCTGAAAACGCCGCTCCAAGATCGCGGCCCAATCGAAATCCTCGGCGGAATAATCGTGCAGGATACCCTGGACGGATTCGGCGCCATCATCCAGATCGACTGCCGGCTTGCCGATGAGGCCTTTGTCCGCAAAGGTCCTTAGCGCTCTCTTGCGGTTTTCATACTCCTCAAGCAGCCCTGTGTGGTTCTTCCGGTTCTTCAGAGCTGTGGACCCGGATATGTCCACACTGAGGAAAAGCCGCAATTCACTTTGGGTGAAGGTGTTGGGATCGGTCATCTCTTCGGAACTATATAAATGGCCCGAACCTGGACGGCGGGCTCGGAAACCTCAAAATGACCGGCTACTAGACGGGTGTTTCTTCCGTACCGCTCATAGACTTCCAGAAACTCTTCTTTGGGCATCAAAAAGGCCGCAGCAAACCTGTTGGCCTGCCATTCGTCCCTGCCAGACCCGTAACGATTGAAAATCACAGGACCATTTGATGGCTGATTCTTATGGTCGAAATGAAGGAAATAATGGCCGATTTCATGAGCAATGGTGAAATTATCACGAAGAGGTGACGTATAGGGAGACAGGAAAATCACGAAACGCCCTTTCCGATAAATGGCAAGGGAGCCGCTTTCTTCCTCCAACTTGCTCGGGTCTTCTGAAACCTTTATCTCTCCACCAAGCTTCTCCGTTGTCCAACGAACCATTTCCCCAGCTCGCGGATGCTCTTGGCCCATTCTTTCCAGGACGAGCTTCCTGAGCGCACCGGCCAAGGCTTCGATGTCTTCGTACGTACCCTTGAAAGCTATTTTGCTTGACATGGTTCGTCTCCCTCATTAACTCTGAACGGGTTTGGCGCTGAGCCATGATACCTTATGGGTCCGCAGGCCGATCCCCCCGGCTCAACTCGGTCATTCTCCGCAGTCATGGCACGTGTTGTTCATCGTCTCTCGCGAGGGCGTTACCCAAAAATCACTCGGCGATATCGCTCACGCACAACACTCTGGATCAGGTTTTTATTTTAATATATCACATCGGCAGATCTTGGGGAACAGGACCGGTCGAAAAGGCCCGACTCTCCAGCAAAAAAAACTAGCGAGTCCTTAGCCCATCTGTTCAGGAAAGTCAACGATTTTGGACCTGAGCCTCTCCTGTAGCCATCCTGATCTTCCGGAGTGAGCCCTCTCCTCCACTTGAATTTCTTCGCTGAAGCATTCCCCAGGTATCCCTTTCTCTAAGAGACCGTCAGTTCATTGCTTGATTCGTCCCTTAACCCTGCTTCATCTCTTGGCCGGGGCAACGGGCCGGGATATCTGGGGACATACATATCTCGCATATCTGGGGACATACAGCTTGTTTCTTCTAAGGTTGACGCTTGCGAGGTCTTCCGGGTTTTCCTTTGCTCAGGTCTCGACCAGTGATCGTCTCCACCCTTGCCACAAACGCTGCATCTCCGGCCGGGCGACCGGTCCGAGTCCGTTTTCGGAGCGAGCTGAACCGACCTTCGTCAGAGGAGAGCAGCAATCGCTCCCAATCCTGGACAAATCCCAGTAGCGTTCGATCTGTGACGAGCGGGTCGTGCTCCGTAATCCCCATGTGAAATCGCGCACTCGACCAGGGATAGTCCCATGGTACGTTTGCCATACCGGCCCGTACCGGATTATGTTCCACATAACGCGCTGCCGCCAAAAGGTGACCCTCGTCCAGAACACACGAGCTGAACCGCCCCTGGAACAGGTAACCGCGGACCCCTGCAGCGAAGTTCTTCATGCGCGTGTATCACCAGTGAGCCCGGCCAAAGCACCTTGCCAGAGAATCCTCTCAGTGCGGTACTGCGACAAAGTGCTGGGCAGAGCTTGAAATGCTGCCAATGCCTTGGTATCTACATGATATGAGGGGAGTGGTATGGCTTTCGCAAAAGCCATGTATACCCAGAGGAAACGAAAACCAAAGGTATCAAGATCACAACGTATTCATAGTGCACCGGACGCACTGGCATGGAGGTAAAGATGTCAGATTTAGACGAAGCTCTCAAACATGCTTTGAGCCTTGACGCTCGCGATCGTGCAGCTCTGGCGGAGACGCTTCTAGCCAGTCTGGAAGAATTGCCCGAGGAGGAGGCGGAGCGTCTTTGGGAGGAGGAAGCGCAAAGACGATTAGAGAATTACCGAACTGGTCGCGCCAGAGCGGTTAGTGCGGAAGAAGTTCACGAGAAGGCTGAAAGACTGTTCCGGTGACACCTATCAGGTATCACGAGGCAGCAGAGGCCGAATTGCTCGATGAGATCGGCTATCTTGAGTTGAGAGCCAAAGGGCTCGGACGGCGCTTCTTCGCCGAAATCCTCCGAGCCGAGAACATCATCGCGCAGTTCCCCGAATCGGGTTAAGAGATTCGTCCTGGCATCCGCAAGACGATGGTCCGGAAGTTACGGCACTTGCTCATCTACGCAATCGAAAAAGACGGAATACTCATCTTAGCTGTGGCTCACCAGAGTCGTCGGGCTGGCTACTGGATCGGTCGTGTCGGCAGTGGCGAAAGATGAGGGGAAACCTGCCTGTGACAAGTCTTCGGGACATGTGGTTGGGTATATATCTGGGGACATACACCTGGTTTCTTCTAAGGTTGACGCTTGCGAGGTCTTCCGGGTTTTCCTTTGCTCAGGGCTCTCCCGGAGCAGTCACCAGAAATTTTAGTGTATGTCACCAGAAATCTCCCCATAAGAATGTGAAAATTTTCGACCTTGGGAAGCCACTCTTGCAGGAACTTCTGGAATCCCTCGCTCTGCGTGTCTCGTTGCCAGTCGGCGGAGCTGGTGGCATCGACAATCCCCACGTACTTGTAAGGGATTTCTCACTTCTTGGAGGCGACGATCTTAGCCAGCGTGAAGCTCTTGCACGAGGGAAGGCTGGCCAAAAATGGACCTTTCTTCTCGTGGCAATACGTCTTGTACTCCTCGTCCGTGACCGAAGCCTTGAGGTTTTAGAGAATAATTTCTTTTGCCACGCCTTTCTCCTTTCAACCGGCAGTCTAGCTTGAAGGTCATTAGAATGGGTAATGCCTGCGCCCACGCTGGACAGTTATCCACTTCAGCTCGCTCATCTCCTCCAACGAGCGGCGCCCGCCTTCTCTACCGATTCCGCTGAGCTTGGTGCCGCCAAAGGGACAGTACGGCTCATCGTGAACGGACGCGTCATTGACGTGGACCATCCCACTTTCAATGTTTTCGGCGAAAAAGAGCGCTCGCTGAAGGTCGTTCGTCAGTACGCCGGCTGAAAGACCGTATTCGGAATCATTCGCAAGCGCAAGCGCCTCGTCATCGCTGCCGAACGTTATAATGGGAGCCGTCGGGCCGAACGTTTCTTCCCGGAAAATTCTCATTTGCCGAGTGACGCCGGTCAGGACCGTCGGCCGATAAAATCGGCCTTCGTACGTTCCGCCGGTCAGCAGTTTCGCACCTCTTTCCATCGCGTCTGTGACATGACTGTGAACCGTTGCGATCTGGTTATCGTTGATCAGGGGCCCAATGATTGTCTCCGGCCTGGTCGGGTCTCCCATGCGAAGAGTCTCTGCCTTGGCAGCAAGGCGTTCTGCAAACTCATCCGCAATCTTCTCATGCACGATGAGACGCTCCACGGACATGCATATTTGTCCCTGGTGCATAAAAGCCCCAAAGGCAGCCGCCTCTACCGCGTAGGCAATGTCCACATCGTCGCAGATTACCAGCGGGTCTTTTCCTCCGAGCTCCAACGTGTATCTTTTGAGCTTGGCCGCTGCTTTCTGAGCTACGTGCAGGCCCGTCTTGGTCTCGCCTGTGAGGGTCACCAACGAGGTCCGATCGTCCTGAACGAGGTAATCACCAAGCACTCCACCAGGGCCTGTAATGACGTTCAGTACTCCAGGAGGCAGCCCGGCGTCCGCAAGGAGCTCACCGATCTTCAAGCCGATAACAGGAGTATCGCTCGCGGGCTTCAGCACGACTGTGTTGCCTGCAGCAAGTGCGTATGCCACCTTGTTGATGGACAAGAGCAAGGGGAAGTTCCAGGGAGTAATCGCTGCCACTGTGCCGAGCGGTCTGTAGATCGTTAGTGACAATTTGTCGTGGTCAGAAGGGAACGTCTCGCCCAGAAGACGGCGACAGTCCTCTGCTGCGGTGCGAAGCAGGTCTACCGTGTAAGTGGTCTCAAACATCGCCTTGCCGAAAGTAGCGCCTCCTTCGCCGATGAGCACTCGAGCGAATTCCTCGATTCTGGAGCCCAGCAGCTCAGAGGCTTTGTAAAGAATCGCTGCTCGCTGCCCCGGTTTGGAGGTCGCCCAGCCTTTCCTCGCCTCGAATGCCGCGGCCAAGGCTCGGTCCGCGTCGCTTTCATTTGCCTTGGGTACCACGGCAAAAACCTCGCCGGTAGCCGGATTGAGATCGGAAAAGGTCTTGCCGGACAAGGCCGTTACCCATTCGCCTCCTACAAGCATCTTGGCTTGTTCCATTGAAGCCTCCATTTCTCGTCGGGACTGTGTCCCGGCTGATAATGCGGGTACAAAAGAAAAGGGCCCCCTTTGCCCTTCATCGGGCAAAGGAGGCCCCGTTGCCTCCATAGCTTCTTTGCAGGCTTTACGGTAATCTCGTGTTTCTCGATTTGTCAAGGGGAAAAGTGTCCGGGCCGTAAGCATTTACTTATGCACGGCGGACAGAACAAAACCGTCAATGATTTCTGCTAATCGATCCTCTCCTCCCGCTCAAGAGTGAATGCTTACTGCGGGCCGCGGTAAGGCTTCTTTCGGGGAGCGTGTAGGCACTTGTGCTATTCCAGCATCAGGATTATGGCTTCGGCCACCTTTCTGAGAGATTTTCCTTTGGACATGCTGAGCTGCTGTATTCGGCGGTGAGCCTCCGCCTCCGTTAGGTTTTCAGCCTGCATCAGGAGGCCTTTGGCCTTTTCAACCATTTTACGCGTCTGCAGTTCCTCTTTGAGTCGCTCCACGCGCTCCCGAAGTGCAGACTGGCGGACGAAGTTGCTCACGGCAAGCTCTATCGCGGCCGACAGATCCGCTTTCCGAAAAGGCTTGGTTACGTACGCCATAACGCCGGCATCTCGGGCCCGCTGAATGAGGTTTTGCTCAGAATAGGCAGTGAGGATGATTACCGGGTATTCCTCGCCGATCCTGCGAGCCACTGCAATTCCGTCCTCTTTTGGCATCTTTATGTCTAGCATGACCACGTCGGGGTCAGTATCCCTGACGAGGCGCAGGGCCTCCGCGCCGTCCCGTGCCGCGCCCACTACATCGTGCCCGAGCTCGTTGAGCATTTCTCTCAAATCTCTCCGAGCAAGTGTTTCGTCATCCGCCAAGACCACACGGAAGCCCACGATTACTCCTCATTCGATTTCTCGCCCCACGGGCAGAGGAAAACATACGGTCGCTGTGGTGCCAGCCAGTCCTTGAATTACAAACTCGCCTCCCAACTCCTCTTTCACCAGATCGCGGACTATCGTCAAACCCAGGTTGCCGTCTCGCCTTGGATCAAATCCGTACGGTAGCCCCGGCCCGTCGTCTTCAACTGTTAAGGTTACCAGCCCGTCGTCGTGAGTCAATCGAATTGACAGGCTCCCTCGCCCAACTCGGCTCAGTCCGTGCTTTACTGCATTCTGGACCAGCTCGTTGACAATGAGCGCAACGGAGGTCGCTTCTTTCGACGGCGCCAATATGTGAGAGCTGGAGACGTCTATCGACACCATGGAATTGCACTGTCCATCCGCGAGGGCAAACGCGCTCACCCTTGTGACGAGGTCCCCCAAATCAATCATACCAATGTCGGCCTGCGAAAGAGTCTCGTGCACTTTTGCGATACTGACGATACGGGCAATGCTGTCTTTCAGGGCTTGCTCAGCCAAAACTTGCTCTGCGGATTCGCGGTCCAGCCGGCGTATCTGCATGCGCATAAGTCCGGCGATATTGTGAAGATTGTTCTTAATTCGGTGATGGACCTCTTTGTAAAGTGTGGAATGTCTTTGGAGCGACAGGTTTTCCAGGAATACAGCAATCTGGGCCGAAAGGCTCACCAGCAAGTCCATTGTCTCAGGAGCCCGGTCCGGCTTCAACGGCCCTTCCTGCTCGTCGCCGAGATAGAAATTGAGTACTCCCCGGACCTTGCCCGCGGATTCTACCGGTATCGAGACAAAAGAAAACGGGAATGGCGAAATGAGGTCAATCTGACATCCTCCAACAGAGGGGCTAGAAAATAGCGGTTTGCCGGCATTGACCTGCCATTTGGCGATTCTTTCGTCGTTCTCTTGGATGACAGCATCGCGGCGCTGGAAGGGGTCGCTCAAGAAGGCCTCCTTCACAAGCACTTGGCTTCGATGATCCACCAGCCAAAGGCTACAAAATCGCAAGTTGAGAACGGACTTGAGATAGGTCAGCATGTGCTGGGAAGGTGAATGACAGTTTGCCGCTGTTGACAATTCCTTGCCAAGTCGATTCAGGATCGCCAAGTGCTGGATCTTAAGGTCCAACCGGCCATCCAATTCCAGTCTGCGGAGTCGGCTTACGGTCATCCGGGATACGGTTTGGACGAGGGATAGATCCTCCTCGTCGGGTAAGGTCTGTTCACGGCTTTTCAGGAGCATTAAACCAATGCGCTCGCCCTTTCGCTCCATCCACGCCGGGAAAAAGTCTTGCCCGAAGTCTCCGCCGGTGAGCTCCCGCGGGAAAGCACTTTCGTGAGACGCGCCAGACAAGAGGAACGTCCCGGGGACACTTGCCGGCAAGTAGGTCGCTGCTTCGACCCATGGTGGGAGCTGTGCCAACTCGTTGGTCAATTGCCGAAGCAGTTGTCCGACATCCAATGAATCCTCAATGGCTTGATTGATTCGGCCGATGGCCTTTATCTGGCGCTCTTTCTTTTCGATCCTCTCCAGGAGCTCCTCATATGCTGCCGTCCCCCTGTTGACAAGCGCGGCCACAGGATTAAGCTCGTCCGAAAATACGAGCATGGAAACGGATTGATTGCAGTACACTGGAAGACCGTCGTCCGAAAGGCCTTTCTCGCCGTATGTGTAAAAGCCGCACAGAGGGATATCAGTGTAATTCCGTATTGGCTCCAGCTCCTTTCGCACATCAGTCATCAATCTCTTCCGCAAAGCGCAGGACAGCATGAAGGCTATGGCAGGCTTAATTAATCTGCCTTGCTGAACAGCTTTCTTGTACGCCGACAAGCCGGCCTGAGCGATCTCCCCCTCAGTGCCGCTCATCAGCGTAATCACCTGATCGGTATTCATCAGCGGAGCAAACTGAACCGCCCCGTCTTCCAGTACACGCTCGGGGACCTGAAGAATGGAATTCCCGTACACATCGCTAGAGCCGAATGGAAATCGGCTGAACGCGAACACCTGGTGCTCGGGCGGATCGACAGATACTCCAAGGATCTCCGCACAGACCTCAGCCGCTGGCCTGCCATCCAGTTCGTACACGATGTGGTCTGATGCGCGCGTCACCAGTGCTCCTCGTGTGGTGGGAGAAAACCCGTGAGCGAGCCCCAAACCGAACATTACCTCGGATTCGATGAAGGCGAGAGCAATCGAATCACTGCACACGCTGTCGTTGACCATCTGAAAGTTCGACTCAAAACGCAAGTTGTCGCCAGAGCTCCCGCCAAAGATTGGAATACGATTAGCAGAGTATTTCCGAAGGTACGTGTGGATATCATGACTCAAGGAAGGATGGCTTTTTGTTGCGCCCGGTGAGAATACGATCATCAAGGTACTCGAGACACCGAGCATACCAGGAGCGGAAATGGACGTGATGCGATGAAACGGGTGTCCCGAATCGAAATAGTCCAGCACTCCCGCCTGCCCGAGTGCCTGACGGACCGCTTCTCTGAAATCCGTGCTGACGCGACGCCCCATTCCCACCCTTATGCGCATGTGCTTGCTCGCTATGATCGCCACAACAACGCTATTCGTAACTGAGCCATTGCAAATCTCCCCTGCAGTACTGGTCCCGATCGTGGGACATCCGTCAAGGATCTCCAACACCCCCCGATTCACCGCGTAGGGATCGAGATCCGGAGACATGAAAACGAGCGCTAGAGACGGGTCGAAGTGCCTCACCTGGGACCGTGCCATAGCAGCCGCTTTGCGGCCCATCTCGAGATCGTTGCCTTCGAGTGCTAACGCCAGGCCGGTTTCAAGATACGGCCCCATGGATGGAATCTCCTTCGCCGTAGTATACCCATTAGCACAGCGACACTATAGTGGGTGCAGCGCGTTTGCGTGGCAAATCTACCCAGCCTGGGAAACGGGCTACAGAAAATCCGTCGGTTATGGCGCTGGTCGCCAGCTTTACCGTGAAAAAGCGCGGCACCCATTTGAATATATAGGGGGCACGCTTAATTGATTTGTATTTGTGCCAGCTCTTCTCGTACCCTCTGAGGTTCGGACGCCAGACGGGCATTGGTTTCCGGACGTTTGTGCAGACGATTGTCCGCTCGGCTGAGGCTGCATACATCGCGCTTCAATCGCCCACCCAGGTCGGTCAGGCAGAGGTGCTCTTCATACCAGACCAGAGCCGCGATCATCGCACGGGCTTCGGAGCAGTTCCGCTTCTTCCCGGGTTCTGCGAGAACCCCGAGGCCAAGCCCGTAGCGTTTGCAGGCATGGGTGACTATCTGTTCCACGGAGATCCGCCGCTGCATCTGCTCGCAGAATTCCTAATTCCCGCGGCCAGACACGCTGTGAGCGGCAGAAGAACGCGGGGAAATACGAATTGACGGGGTGACGTTAGGTCAGGTACGCTCAGAACTCGGACAAGGGGCTGTCTTATCGGCGCGACGAAGGTCTTACGTGGATCAGGTCGTGGAGGCTCCCATCGGTCCCCCCGTTTGGAGTCACTGGAAGCATCCTCGGATCCCTGGACGGCAGGCGGTCCTGCATCGCGATTCCCGTTCATGATTCCGGGTAATAGACCCCCTATTTCTTGTGCCAAGTTTCATGAATCCAACGGAGTCTGCTTGCATGTTCGACTGGTTATCCAAGCCGTACTGCCCAGTAGATCCTAGCGCCAAAGACTGGATCGAGCGACATCTCAAGTGGCTCTCGGGACAATTTCCGTCCAATATTTTCACCGATCGTCCGCTTGTGACGCCGACGGAAGAGTTCTTTCCCGAACCGTACGAGCCGTCCTATGAGGCGGCCAAAGCACTGTTTGCCCGCATTTGCCGCTTCATGGGGGTATCCGAAGATCGGGTAGCTCTCAAATTCGAGAAAGAAGACCCCGGCCCCATACTGATGTGGGATGGATCTCGCGGCCCTCTGTTACTGGTGAACAATAACGGCGACTACGTGCCAGGTCAACCTGCGGGCACGTATTCATCCTCTTGGCATAAGCACGTCATTAGTCTGACTACTGGTCAGATCTATCACCCCGGTGATCTTGTGCCCACTATGGCCCACGAGCTCGCTCACGCACGCCTTCGGGGCGAACGGAGAATAAGACCGAATCGTTTCGATGAGGAATTGCTCACGGATCTTGCTAGTTGCTTTCTGGGTTTCGCAATCTTCATGGCGAATTCGCCGCGGGCATGGAAAAGTCAGTTTACCAAGTGGCCGGGCACTCAATTCAACAAACCTGAATACATGAGCCCTCCCATGTTCGGCTATGTGCTCGGCCACCTCGCGTGGCATCAAGGTAAGCGAAAACCTTCGTGGAAACGATATCTCGGTCCACAAGTGATCGGTGATTTCAAAGATGCCACCAGATACCTGTTCGAGACCGAAGATTCCTCTTTCCAACCTGGTTGGGGCGGGGGCAGTAACTTGCAACGATGACAACGCACGCTAAATTTCCTTGATCCTCGCCTCGGAATTCTGCGCCTCGAATTCTCCTGAATTCTGTCCAATATCAGGAAGCAACGCCTGACCCTACGTGGACCGGACGGGGCATTTTTCGTTTCGCAGTTTTCAAATAACCGAGTTTCGGCAAGCGCGATTCACGTACTATGGGAACCTGTTCAACGACTTCCAAGCCATACCCTTCAAGTCCCACGATCTTCGTGGGATTGTCGGTCATCAGGCGCATCTTCCTGACACCTAGGTCTGCCAGCATCTGGGCACCAATGCCGTAATCTCGGAGATGGGGTTGCAGCCCAAGCCTCAGATTGTCTTCCACAGTGCGGCGGTCAGGATCCTGGGAAGCATGTTCTTTGATCTTGTCGAGAAAGTTGATGCCTCGGGTCTCTCGCCTCATATACAAGATTACCCCACTCCCAGCTTCTTCCACCTTGCGCATCGCGGCTTTGAGTTGGAGCGCACAATTACAGCGGACCGACGAGAACACATCGCCCGCAAGGCATGCAGCATGTACCCGCACAAGAATTGGCACATCGGCACTGACGTTACCTTTGACCAGGGCCACATGGTGCAGTTTGTCCACATCATTCTCATATACGATGAGCCGGAAATCGCCACCGTAGCACGTGGGCAGACTTGTCTCCGCCCCACGCCGAACAAGCCTTTCGGTACGCATGCGGTACCGGATCAGGTCTCTTATGGTGCATATTTTGAGGCCATGCTTCTCCGCCATCATCATGAGATTCGGCAGCCGAGCCATTGTTCCGTCCTCGCTCATCACTTGGCAGATCACGGCGGCCGGAGCGAGCCCGGCAAGCCTCGCCAGATCCACGCCTCCTTCGGTCTGGCCCGCGCGAACTAGCACTCCACCAGTTCTGGCCTTGAGGGGAAATACGTGGCCGGGGGAAATCAGGTCCTTGGGAGAAGCATCCCGATCCACAGCGGCAAGTATCGTGACCGCCCTGTCATATGCGGAAATCCCGGTAGTTACACCTCTCGCCGCATCGATGGAGACCGTAAAAGCTGTCTCGTACCGGGACCGATTGTTGTCCACCATCATCGGAAGCTTCAGAGCTTCGACCTTTTCGGATGACATGGATAGACAAATCAGCCCTCTGGCGTGCTTGGTCATAAAGTTGACAGCCTCAGGGGTAATCTTTTCCGCTGCCATGGTAAGATCGCCTTCGTTTTCTCTATCCTCGTCATCCACAAGTATTACCATTCTGCCTTGTCTAATCTCTCTGACAGCCTCCTCAATACCAATCAGCACGCCCACTTGAGATATCCTCCTTCGTAATGATCCGCAGTCGTTGAGGGCTGCAATCTCCTGGCAAGTGTTTGCTTCCCGTGGCCAGAATTGTGCTCCCATCTGTTTGCCGGCGCGGCAGACTCGCTTTCACCCCGTCACCAGTACAATCGTAAAAAAAAGGTTTTCCGTACAAGAAATTGGAGCCAAAATTCTTTTGGCGATGATTTTGATCAGGTGTATACACCCAGCGGGGCCGAAGCCCTCTTGTGAAAACGAGAGCCAGGCAAGATGGGGCTCCCATTCGGAGGTGATGTGCCGGCGAGAAGCCGACGCGCGAAGACAGCAGATCCCGAAAGGAGCGTGTGAATGTTTTCTCACAAGAGGGGGTCCGGGCTCGACTGCGGATGAAATTGCTCGCCCCGGGGAGTTAGCCAAAGGAATCCTCTACCTCTATTTCTCCAGCAAAGAGGAAATCACATTCTCCCCTCTTCTCAATGCGATTGAGGACTTGCTTAGAAATCTTGAAGCCGCTTTGGATCCTTGCGCGGCCGCGGCCGAAGCATGAATTCAAGACCCATGCGCAGAGCTTTCTCCTGCTCTTCTGTCTAAGCTCGTTCGGTTTTCGGCACGGGTCTGGGGGACAACTAGAGCTTGTCGGAACGACAGAAAAGAGGAATGTCCACTTTTTCTTTATCGAGAGTACACGCGAGCGTATTGTTTGGGGAACAACGAATTTGTTAGACGATTTGAAGAGGCTTCCAGACGTATACTTAGCGAGGAAAGGCCTGGACCAAAGCCCACCAATAAACGCAATCAAATATGCTGCCCATGCAATTCGGGAATTAGGAATTCCGGGGGCTCACAGGATGTGCCTCCTGCTCAGTCGGCGGTCATTTGAGTTGGGGGGATACCCTAATGCTCCCCGGGAGACCGGGCGGACAAGGCGGCTCCCGCCGGTGAGTCCCCCCACGGGCGGCCCTTGCACATATGCTTCTTATTCCGCGGCGAGCAGCGCGGTATGATTGGTCTTTCAGTGAGACAACGCCGGATTCCGCAAGAGGACGGCAAAGGCTCTTGCCTCACCCAGCACCACGTACGCCCGTAGGGCCCTCGGATAGAGTGACGGCTACGAAGCTCCCGCGCCGGAGGACGCAGAAGCCGGTGGCCATGGGGACAAGCTTATGGTTACTCCGCTAGGGTCTCGATGCCTTGGATAATTCCTTCAGCCAATTGACTTGCCAGTTTTGCAGTAGCCACTTGAATGATCGCGTCCGCCCTGTAATCAGCTTTGATTCGCTTGGAAAGCAACACATTCAAGTCGTCGGCAATGCGGATGCGACTTTTGTCGCGGCTATTCCTGAACGCGTCGATTACATATTGGTGCGCCCGCTTCGTGGGTACAGTGTGGCCTTCGTGCTTGAGCTTTTCTCTGGCCATGCCGTGAGCCGCGTAGTACGCGCGGCTGACAGCCGCACGAAATTTGGCCTCTTCCCCATGAGGCCGCGTGTCGAAGTCTCCAATGAGGCTCTGTGCAAAACCAAGAAATTCAACCCAGTTGAAGCTCACAGGAATTCCACGTCAAGGCCCAAGCGGTCACCGTGCTTGACAAACTCGTCGAGCCACCAACTGTCCTGAAGGCGCCGACGCCGCTGGGAAGCCTCCTCGGGGGAGAGGTCAGTTCCAATCACAATGATAAGGTGACCCGCTACGGATGTGCTGTCTTCCTCGTCCTCGGGATCGACGAGAACTTCCAGCGAGAGTCTAGCGTTCGGGAAGCAATCAGTCTGCCGGATCTTTGTGGCGGCATCCACTAGGACAGGGATCAGATCCCGATGTTGGGCGAGGAAGTCCCTTATTTCCGCGCCGTCCCGCGACTCATATAGACCTTCGATGGCGTCCACAGACTGTCGTGGCCCGGACACGGACTCGGCTCCTCGCAAGTACCTAGTGAGGCTCCGGGCAAACCGTTCAAACAGATCGGACGGTGCCAGAGATTCAAATAATAGTGCCCCTGTCGTTTGACGCAGCTCTTTCGGAAGACAAATCCGACCCGTCGTCGCGTAAGGTCGCGGCTCATACCACAAACATGACGCATGGGAAAATCGTTCGGCGGTCAATATCGACATCAATTCGCTGCATGCGCGCACGAGTTGTACCAGGTAGGTGTCATCAAGGGCATTCATGTGTCGTTGCCGATCCAAGCGCCGATGGGAAGAGTAACGGAACTCAGTATAGACCGTCAACGGTGGTTCCGCCTTCGCATGCGGTCTCGACCCGCGCTCGCTCTGTCTATCGTATTTGACCCCAGACGCATGGTATCGGAGTAATCCGCCGGGATAACCCGAGGCGGGATCATCGTATGTGCACCATTGCCCCTGCATGAAGGCCCCAGATTCCCTCATGGGCGAATGACCTCCTTCACGAAGGATACGAAGGTGTCCAAATCAGATTTCCACAGCTCAATAAAGGAGATAGCTTGTTCGATCACCGGCTTTTCTCTCATCTGTCGCGTGAACGTGCCGTCGAAGAGGATCACCGACAACGAGTCGCCCGCCGAGACACGCCTCACGGCTCGCTGGACTGACAACGTAAAGAAGCCGTTCTCGATTTCATAGCGAAACTCTACGTCGACGCAGGCCTTGGCCTCCCTGAACCTCATCCAGGGTCCCTCACGGATGAACCTTTCTCTGACGAAGGAATCTAGTCCGGCTTCCGGGACAACGAGGTCAGCCACCGGATTGTTGACGACCGCTTGATAGTTGACATGGGGGAGGATTCGTACATAGTGAGCGGCTATGGAGGCTATTGTCCCGATTTCCTGCTCCCCTGACCAGAGATCCTGAGAGAAGATGAGGGTGTCAAATTCCGCCACGATCCTGATACCGTTCTTATAGACCACCTGAGCGAAGTGCCGTACGCTCACGGGATCCTCCGCCAACTCCCAATCCGGCTCCACAATCCGTTGATTCTTGAGAAAATCAGGATTAAGAATGGTCGGGTTGTGACTCTCGGCTCTCAGGGTGATGGCAAACTGCCCAAGGGTCAAACCTGCGTCTGCGATGTGCATATTCCGTCCATTTCTGCGCAACGAACCTCTATCCCCACTATAGGCAGGACTACGTCGGTTGTCCAGCGAACGGCCCGGACAACCCACGACGAAAAACCTGGACGCCCATAGCGGTAAAGGATTTGGGATACCCCCTTATAGCCCACGGTTGGTTCTCCGGCAAGCCTTTGTTCTACGTTTCTCAGGATCGGCGGTTAACAAAGCGCCGTTTCACCATCAAAACCAGCATATTGCAGCAGTTCCCTCGAAAGTCAATTGAAAAACGTGAGTGGTAGCCGGAAGCAGCAGGTCACAAGACCCACGACATGCCAGGACCTCCCTTGGGCGGAGACTGGCGGAGGATTCGTCTCCGACGCGAGTGAAAGAAATACCGCTCCTCGCGGCCGGAGCGGCGGTCGCTGCCGACGAGACAGAGAGGTCGTAAAAAAAAAGGGACATGCTACCTCTTCAGATCCCCGTTCTTGGCCGCCCCTACAGCGGCCGAAGCATGAATTCCGTTTCCAAACGCAGTGCTCTCTCCTCCTCTCCTGGACAAGCCCCGCGCTTCCCGGCAAGACTCATGTTACCACTAGAGCATGTCGGAACGACAGAAAAGAGGAATGTCCACATCTTCTGTGCTCATTTGTATCCGAATTCAGGCAATATCTCCGTAGCCGCTTCCGCCATCATATCCAGAAGAACGACTTCGTCCGGCACAGGCACTTGTTCTCTTTTCTCTGAACAATACTGCTCAAGCCGGTCCCATTTGTACCAGACCGCATCGATAAGCTCTTTTCTCTCCGCGAGAGGAACGGATTCTCGGAATTGTGCTCTCTCCACATCATCACCAATAGCGCATTTCTCGGCCAACGGCAGGAGGTCTTGCAAGTCCAGAGGGACCTTCATGGGATCGATCACAACACCGGGTGCCTCGGCATATCGAGATGTGATCCTCTCGGCCTTAGCTGCCGGCCCCGGATTGGCCGCAGCAGGGTCGCGCCTTGTCCTCCTCATGAAAAGAGCAATGAAGATTGCAACAAGCAGAATTACTGATAAAGCGGCTTTCATAATGCCCTCCGTCCAGATCTCACCACGACCGAGCTCAATGAGGCGAGGGGATGCTCAGCAATCCGGTGAAGCGCCGCGCTCTGTTTCGTCTATTTCCGGCTCGTCGCAAAAGTCAGTTTGTACGGTTCAGCGGGCCCTCCTTTTTTGTCCTTAAAGTTCTTGAATTTCGCAGTATTTATCCAGATAATGTATCGCATGCCCGGCTCCCATCTCACCGGCAGCACGCAGGTCGTCCCCTCATCAGAATAATAGGGCTGTCCGGCCATCTGGGGGAATGAACTCTTGTCTTCGTAGCTCCATGACCAGCTCTTATCCAACATGGGCTTATTGAAAGTTACTGTTATCTTTGATAAAGCCGGATCGACATCCGTAGCGCCATTGCTGGGGGTCGTCATGACCACTTTTGGGGAGATATCGCGGTCATCCGCTCCAGTGCTCAATGGGCAGCAAACGAGGAGTGCTACGAGCGCCAGGATCAGTACCAAGAAATTCTTCGTCATCCGTGGTCCCCTTTCACCATACGACCAACGCTAGCGGCGAGCGCCAGCATCTTCTACTTGACAAAATAACCCGATACCCGCCAAGTGCCCTCCTTTTCAAACATGGGCGTAACCGTCTCAATAGATGAGCCCTTGTTATCAAAGGACGTGTCGAACTGAATGACAACATATTCGCCGTCAGGTGCTCCGGGGAGAGAAGTCGTGTAAGTCGAGCTCTTGACCTTTCTCGATTTAAGCTTACCCAATGGAGCCCTCACTGCTTCTAGAGATTGCAGCCACTGCTGTTCGGGCACGGCCTTTCTGAATAACTCGGCCGCTTCCTTCCAACTTTGCTGATAATTGCCTGAGTCCACAAGAGAAAGCCATTGCTCTGCTGCGGCCACAGCGGCCTTTTCCTTGTCTGCCGTCTGAGCAGCGGCAAAGCCGGCCCACAGAGCGAGACACAGAGATAGTGACAAAATAATATAACGTCGCATGAAACCTCCTGTATTCGTAACTGTTCGCCCCGATCCCCCCGGCAGGGGTTGGTTCTGGCGTCCGGCGAAATCTCCGGCGAAGAAAGGAGACATGCTCCTTTTTCGAGCCCCTTCTTTGCCGTCCGCGAGGCCGAACCGTGAATCTCAGTCTCAAGCGCAGCGCTCTCTCCTATTCTTTTGTACAGCCCCTGCGGTTCTGCGCAGAACTCATGTTACCATAAGAGCTTGTCGGAAAACAGAAAAGAGGTATGTCCCGTATTTCTTTCCAGAGAGTGCCTGGCGACCGTCGGGGAGCAACAAATCTGATAGATGGTCGGAAAAGGTTCGGGAGGTATACTCCGCAAGGAAGGTCCTGGACCAAAGCCCACCACGACACTCAATTACGTGTGGTCCTCGCGATTCGCAGGCGGTACACATGATTGGGGCAGGAGGAACGGACGATCATGAATATCCCTATAGACAAAAACAGAAAGTGGATAGCAGGTCTACACGAAAGCATTGACCGGCTCGGGGAAGATCTGAAAGCAGCGATAATGAAGCCAGTTGGAAAGACCTGTGCGTCAGACCTATTGAGACTGTGTGAAGAGCATCTGGGAAGAGAAGTGGCTACCGTAGAAGATCTCATAGAGGGCTGGAACATTCTCCGGGAGGGACGCCAGTTAAAAGGAAACTGGGAAATTGATGGGGATACGATAAGGGGCACATTTCATGAGTGTGGTTGCCCCCTGGTTCGCTCTGGAATGATCGATCTTCATCCTGTCCAATGTTATTGTTCTCAGGGAATGATGGAGACGGTTTTTGCCAGGGTCGCAAAACAGCCGCTGAAGGTCAGTATCATACGCTCATTTGGCCGCGGCGATGGCGTGTGTGAATTCCTGATCAGACCAAGACATCCGGACCACCAGTACTTCCGCGGACTTCGTACTTCCGCGGACACCATGCATAATTCCTGACGCTGTTGAGATCCGGTGGTAATCTCAGATCATGGCTCGATTGGCACGCGTGGCAGCTCCAAGAGTACCACACCACGTAACGCAAAGGGGAAATCGTCGACAGCGAATGTTCTTTTGTGACGAAGACTACGGGGCCAATATCGGGCTCTTGGCGGACTGGATGGTTTGGCAAAGGGTGGCGTCGCTGTT
>JBFMDN010000044.1:0-46688 GCA_040753915.1 Thermodesulfobacteriota bacterium
CTTCTTCGCCAATACCCGCGTGATCGCTGCTGTCAGCGTCGTCTTCCCGTGGTCTATGTGTCCAATCGTGCCAACGTTCACATGAGGCTTTTTACGCTCAAACTTCGCCTTGCCCATGGGCTCCTCCTTAGAAAATCACCGGCAGAAAAAGATAGTGGCCTTCCTTTGTCGATTGTATACCTCGGTTGCGACGTCCCGGTCCAGATTTGCTGCTTTGTCCCCAATGTGGAGCCCACGACCGGGATCGAACCGGTGAACCTCTTCCTTACCAAGGAAGTGCTCTACCTACTGAGCTACGTGGGCCCTCATCGGGCTATGGCGCTCAAGCGATGCGTCGAGCTACCCGCCCAAGCTTGTGATGCCTCGTCCTGGGGCGTTCGCCTCCTAGTTGTTTTTGGAGCGGGAAACGGGACTCGAACCCGCGACGTTCAGCTTGGAAGGCTGACGCTCTACCAACTGAGCTATTCCCGCGTTCTCACCTGCCATCGAGGAGCCGGGATCGGTTTATTGGTGGAGGGGGGAGGATTCGAACCTCCGAAGGCTGAGCCAACAGATTTACAGTCTGCCCCCTTTGGCCGCTCGGGAACCCCTCCGGGCTTTGGAGCTGGCGATGGGACTCGAACCCGCAACCTGCTGATTACAAATCAGCTGCTCTACCGGTTGAGCTACGCCAGCGAACGGCTCCTCTATAAAATTATTGTGTGTACGCCATTTTTTCTTGCTTGTCAAGATCTTTTTGCACTACCGCCACCCAACACTGTACACTAGAGAGAGTATTCCCGCAAAGACAAAGTTCCCATCGATCAAACCTTCGAACCATAATCGGTCCACAAGCGACCTCCGACGATAAACAACAAACAGAGCTCCAAATGTCAAGACGTTCACCAGGAGCCACAGACCAAGACCCGGAATCACGTTTGTAGCCGCAGCACCCACCAACAAGCATCCTACTGCGGGCAACAAGATTCCGAGCAGGAGTCTCGTTCTCCGCTCTCCAATCAAGATGGGGATCGTCTCGCGGCCCACAATTCGATCCCCCTGGATATCCAAGAGGTCCGACATGGCGGTTCTCCAGAATACCATGGCCGCGGCAAACAGGAAGGCTACAGACAGGCTGGCCATTGACACGGAAGGCTCAAACCCTATTACAGGGAGCACCGCCGCAGCAACCGCCCACCCCATTGCCACGAGAGGTGTCTTGGAACCAGGCAGGTCTTTTAGGCTCCTCCACCTGCGATTCTGCCTCACATGCTCAGGAATTATCCGCTCTGTGTAAAGCCTGCCCGTAATCACCATTGCCAAAAGCAGGAGACAGGTGATGGTCCCCATCCAAGAACTCAAAATAACCGCAGCGAAAGATGAAGTCCATCCCAGAGCGGTCAGCAGCGGGCCGTGACGATTGTAAAAGGCTGCAATTTCGGGGGTGTTGAATCGAACCGCTCCAGACCGCTCCCGAATACGATTGAGCAGGTGCATCGAGAACACAAATAGCATTGTCACCGCTACAGGCAGCCATTTGACCGCGTGCCCTTGGAGTACCAGGCACGTGGCCGCAAGGCCTCCTCCCCCCAAAGCTGCCCAACAGTAGGTCATTACGGCAATGTCGATGGCTCGGCGAATCCGTTTGAGTGGTGCTGCCCTGCGACTCATCCCGATTTCCCTGAGCTTGTCTATCACACGACGTATCTGCCAATTGGGTGTGCTTGCCCCCGCCGTGACCCCGATGACGCGGGCATTGGTCACAGCGGCAGGCTCTATCTCTTCCGCTGTCTCCACGTGAATCGTCGGGGTGTGGTGCGCCTCTGCCACCTTTACTAGCCTGCGAGTGTTACCTGATCCGCGCCCCCCTACCACAATAATCAGGTCTGACTGGGCTGCGAGCCGTTTGACTTCGGCCTGTCTCCGCTTCGTTGAATCGCAAATCGTGTTGTACACGTGGATATTCGGGCATCGGCCGCTCAGAAGCTGGACGACACTCTCAAGGAGCTCTGGCTCCTGGGTCGTCTGAGCTACGACGCATAGATCCGAGGAGGGAGGAACCGCGTTTAGGGCGCCCTTGCAGTCAGCATCGGGAATCACTACTCCGCCCGCGGTGGCGAATCCCATGAGCCCCCTGACCTCTGGATGGTCTTGGTCTCCGACGATCACACAGAAATGTCCCTTTGCCGCGTGCTTCCGGATTACAGCTTGCACTCTGGAGACACGAGGGCACGTGGCGTCTATGACCGTCAATCCTTTCGCATCCAACACCTTTCGCTCTTGGGGAGAGATGCCGTGGGCCCGGATGACCACTGTGCCGTGGTTCACCTCATCCAGGCTATCGACACACGTTATCCCACGGGAGACGAGTAGCTCCAGAGTCTGCGGATTATGGATAAGCGGACCGTACGTGACGATGGGTAGAGGAGGAGACCTCCTCTGAAGGTCCAGGACCATGTCTACGGCCCTGCGGACTCCCATGCAAAAGCCCGCTGTTTGTGCAAGCCGAATCTTCATCGCTCCCGCGCCATCCAGCGATTTACCTTCATCTGCGCCACCGCGGCCGGTCGCTAGCTCTTGAGCTCCGCACGGCCCAAAATCCGGGGCGCAAGCGCTCTCTTCACAAGATTTCACCCATATCCTCTTCCAGACTAAGCATCGGGCTGGTTCGCTTCAGATCTTCAGGAGTATCGAAATCCGAGTCATCGTACCCGCTCCCTAGCTCGCTGTAAACAATCTTATCACAATGACGCTTCAACACGTTTCTTCCGCCCACATCACCTGTCTCGTTCATGAGCTCGGGAAACAGGTCGGAGGGAAAAATCACAGGGGTGGTCCTTCTGCCACGAACGGTTGGTACAGCTATGGGGGAGGCTGAATCAAGAAAAGTCTGCATCAGAGAGTCAATGACGTGAACCTGCAACCAGGGCTGATCTGCTAAAATTACCATGGCTCCCGCGGTTCCAGCGCGGACGGCGCTGAGACCAACGCGCAGAGACGACGCCATTCCTTTTTCGGGATTTGAATTGATGACCGTATGAAGCTTCTGATTCACGGCCATCTGCCCGAGCGCGTCCTGGTAAGCCTTCACGGGTTCTGCAAGCACCAGGATCACCCGCTCTAATCGAGATTTCAGAGCGGTCTTCACAACCCTTGCGAGCATGGGCTCACCGTGGAGCTGGATCAGGAGCTTCGGACGACCCATTCGCGTCGACAGGCCCGCGGCCAGAATTATACCTTCCACACATGCAGTCACAGCAATTTCGCCTACCGGGAGCCCATTCCTCCCCAGAGCATTTCTCATCGCGATGTGGCGCGTCGGCCGGTCCGAGGGCAAACGCCCCCTGTCATTCTTCAACTGTTACGGGGCAACTCGGCTCTCCACAACGGGAAACCCGACGAGCTCCTTGAATTCCTCCGCCTCTATAGTTTCCTTTTCAAGCAGGCGTTCAGCCACTTTGTGGAGCAGCTCTTCGTGTTCTTTCAACGTATCGACTACCTGATCAAGTCGCTCCTCCATGATGGAACGGACCTGAACGTCGATCATCTTGGCCGTCTCTTCACTGAACTCCTTCTCCTGCGGCACTCCGTATTGCTGGAGAAACGGATTGGGGGTGCGCCGGTAAGACACTGCACCCACTTCCTCGGTCATGCCGTACATGGCCACCATGCTGCGGGCAATATCCGTGGCCTTCTGCAGGTCATTCTGGGCTCCAGTCGTGACATCCTGAAAAACGATCATTTCTGCGGCCCTGCCTCCCAGAAGAACATCGATCTTTTCGATGAGCTCCTGACGGGACATAAGGTAACGGTCCTCTGTGGGAAGTTGCATGGTGTATCCCAGGGCCCCGATCCCTCGCGGTACGATGGAGATCTTGTGCACGGCCTCCGCTGTTGGCCGGAAAGCTGCCACGAGGGCATGACCTGTCTCGTGATATGCAACTATCTTCTTTTCTTTTTCATTAAGGATTCGATTCTTCTTTTCCAGACCGGCCGTGATCCTGTCAAAAGCGTCCTCAAGATCCCGCTCGCTCACGTGATCGCTGTTGTTGCGCGCGGCAAGCAGAGCCGCTTCGTTCACTAGATTCGCCAGGTCAGCTCCCGTAAAGCCCGAAGTCCTCCTGGCCAGGACCTCCAAATTTACATCCGGGGCAAGCACGACATCACGACTATGTACCTTGAGTATGGCAAGTCGACCCTGGAGGTCGGGTCTGTCAACCAGGATATGGCGGTCAAATCTTCCCGGTCTGAGCAAAGCAGGATCGAGTATCTCCGGTCTGTTGGTAGCCGCGATAATGACCACGCCCTTATTCGGCTGAAAGCCATCCATTTCCGAAAGCAGTTGGTTCAAGGTCTGCTCTCGCTCGTCGTGTCCTCCGATGGTCCCTGTCCCTCGAGCTTTTCCGAGCGAGTCCAGCTCATCAATGAAAACCAGGCAGGGTGCGCTCTTGCTGGCCTGTTCAAAAAGGTCCCGCACCCGAGCAGCTCCAAGCCCCACAAACATCTCGATGAAATCAGAGCCGCTGATCGAGAAGAACGGGACGCCAGCCTCGCCTGCCACAGCTTTTGCCAAAAGGGTCTTGCCAGTGCCAGGGGGGCCCACCAGGAGGATACCTTTAGGAATCTTGGCTCCCAATCTGGTAAACCGCTTCGGGTTTGCAAGAAATTCGAGCACCTCTCTGAGCTCTTGCTTGGCTTCATCCTGGCCCGCTACGTCGTCGAACGTCACCCCCACATCGGTCTGTCCCACGATTCGGGCCCTGTTCTTCCCAAGAGTCATGATGCCGGCACCCTGTCCCATACGTTTGATAATGAATACCCAGATTCCGGCAATGAGTAGCATTGGCAAGAGCCAGGAGAGCAGCGTCATCAAGAAGGTGTTTTCATTTTCCGCGATGATTTCCGCATTATTCTGCTCGAGAAACCGGACGAGATTCGGGTCGTCCAGGCGAGGGGTTCGGTACACTTCCCGAGCAAGCATGGGTTCCTGGCTGTCTTGCTGCGGTTGCTTGTACCCTCTGAGGAAACGGGAGGAGACCACTACGGATCGGATCTTTCCATCGGTAACATATTGCTTGAATGTGGAATACGGCACGTTTTCGATCCTGGGCGCCAACCACGATTGGAGTGCCGTAATCAAGATGAGACCGATGAGCACGTATACGATGGTGAACGAGGTCTTGTTGGAAACGTTCTTCAATGATTTCATCCATTCTTCTCCACCTTCAGAGCTGTGAAGACGAGTCACCACTTGTGGAGAAAAAGTGCAGGCTACCCGCCTGAAAATGTCTCAAAACTCGGGACACACCAAACATCGTAGCACGATTGGGCGTCGCTGCGTGGAAAGACACCCTCACCCCACCCCTCTCCCAGAGGGAGACGGAGCCGGAATAATCCGATCTCTCCTGCTTCGGGGGAGAGGGTCAGGGGGTGTGCCACGATTATCACGGACTGCCGGCTCTTGAGACACTTTCGCATGTCATGTTATTCACGGGCCTACTCTTACTTCGTACCTGGGGCATCGTTTGTCAAGAACACGCACGATCTGGAGTGTGGAACCGACCGACGCGCAAAACAACTCCCGAAGGGCCTGGGTAATATCTGGTGCCGTGCCACTCTATCTTCTTCACGAAGATGGACCTGACAAATACAAAAGATCCCACCAGCAACAAGGGAAGAATCGATAATACCCACCGAAAAACAGAGAGTGGGTACGGGTTGAGGGCCTTCAGACTGAGCCCTGCCAGGACAGACAGCGCCAACGCTCCCAAGCTCACCAACCCCGCGGTGAGGTTCACATAGCCAAGAGGAAAAAGAGCTGCCATGGCAAGTGACACAACAAGCCCGATGGTTAAGTTCACGGAGCAGATGAGCGAGCTGGACCACAGGAGTGGGTTCGTGAATTTCGGAAACAAGATTTGGCGATCCAGGTAGGCCAATAGGTCACGAAAAGTGTGGTGATGAAGCGGGGACCTCAACAACAGCCCGGGATCGAAGTGCACCTCCAGACCTGCATCCCGCAGGATGTTGCCGAGCACCAGGTCGTCCACCACAGTACTCGCCCAGGTTGCAGAAACGTGAAGCATATCGAATGTTTTTCTCCGGATAGCGGTCGCCCCTCCCCACGGAGTCGGTCTTGAAGCATTTAGAACCACGATGCAGGCAGCGTACACGGCTTGAGACATTCCAGCCACTGTTTCCGGTTGTGGATCGAAGGCGCGGAACGTGGTAACCGCGTGGGCTGAACCCGCTCGCAGGGGACGGGTAAAATCCCGCAGCCAATGGGTATCGGCCTCGTTTGTGCTGTCGCAGAAGACAATAATTTCCGTTTCGGGACGGAGGTGCTTCACTCCTTCAACCAGGTTATGGTTCTTCTGGGCGCAGCATTCGCTGACCCCGCTGATGACCTTGCGCACTTTCGCATACTCGCTACAGAGCCTGTCCACGAGGCGGTTCGCAGGATCATCCGCACTTTCCACGATAAGCACAAGTCCGTATTGCTCGTAGTCCTGTTCCACGAGAGAGCGCAAAGCTGGTTCGTGATAGGAAATCTCTCCTGTGATAGGGACGAGAACTTCGACGGGGACAGCCAGCCCCCCCTCCTCTGCCGTACGATCACGCAGTGACTGTGAACGCGTTATTCGCGCTCGGAATATGAGGAACAGGGTAACAGGAATGACAGAGACCGCAACATAGAGGCATAGCCCCCCTTCGATAAGGCTCATCGCTCACCGTCAGTAGCCGTAGTCGTTCTCACGTATGATGGAGAAAATTGTGCCGGAGAGTCCGATTTGTACGTAAAGACCCCTATTGCTTGATCCTCACCCGCACATTGCAGGTCATGCCGTCTCGGATCTTGCCATCGACATTTGGCATAAGCGCTTCCACTTCGTAATCAGCAGGAACCTCCAGGGAAGGGTTTCGGCTTACCAGCGGAATCCTCGTCAGGCTGCACTTATACTGCTTGTCGGGAAGAGCATCGAACGTGGCAGTGGCTTGGTCTCCTGGTTTAAGCTTCACTAGGTCCAGCTCATGCACCTTGCAGCGCACCACCATAGGATCCATGGGCGCCAACCGCACACTGTGGAATCCCCTCGGGGGCTCAGCCTTAACCCGGAGCTCGGGATTCAACCATACGACATGTCCGGCTATTGGAGCAGTGAGGTACGCAATGTCGTGGGGCACGTTAGAGTCCTTCCCGTAGGATCGTTTCGTGTTCCATTCAAGCAAGTCCAGTTCCCGCTCTCGATTCTCTTTCTGAAATTTGAGATCCTTTCGCATGGTTTCCAGACTGGCCTGCCCTTGCTTGATGGACTTATTCACGTCAAAAAGCTCTTTTTCAGCAATTTCTAACTGATCGGCTTTCAACTTGACAGCCTGGCGTTCGGCCATGCCCCGGTCGGCCAATTCTTTGACGTCTTGCAGGTCCTTTCTCGCACGGTCTACCTTTAGCTGAGCAACGGGGAGCGACCCTTCTTTCAATTTCGCTATCGTGACTTCTTGGGCAAAAATCGAATTCTCCAAACTCAGAATGGAGCCCGGAAAGAGAATTGCCTCGACCTCCTTTCTTGCGGTCCGGCTAAGCTTGTAGGTCACAAGCCTCGCGTCCTGCTCTACTACCTGCCCTTCCTTGACGTGGATCTCCAGAATCTCGCCCCCGTACGGCATGCTCACAGTCCTCTGGAGCTGAGCAAAGCTCTTGCCCCGGACAAGTATTTCCGCCTCCGACTTCGCGTCGGCTATCTGAGGCACTATTGCCGCCTTTGCAGGACCAGGGCTCGATACAGCGCTCTTTGGGGGTTGGGTCAAAGCAGCCAGAACCAGAGAGGCAACCGCTACAGCCGTAGCCAAGAGCACACCGTAGACCCTGGTCCTCTTCCCGGAACTCCTGGAAGAGCTAGAATCTGATACCCGCATGATACCTATTCAAACCTCCCGCCATGGTTGCCAGCTCAATGAGGTTGAGCACTCTCGTTTGGCTGGTCTCAAGCGCACCTACCTGAGCTCTGACTTTCTGAATACGGCTGGACATATATTCACTATACGGGACATTCCCCGACTTGTATCCGAGAAATGCCTTTTCTTCGGCCAATTCGGCCAGCTTTACCTCTTCCCGGGCGTGTGACTCCGACTCACCAGCGGTCGCCAGGGTTCCCCTGATTCTCTGGAAAGCACCATAAAGCTCTTCAGAAGCTCGCTTTCGCCGGATCTCAGCATCTTGGGCATTGAGCTTTTGTCGTTTGATATCACGTACCCGTCGAAACCCATCCCACAGCGTGTAATCAAAACCGAGGGCGAAGTTAAAGCCCGAAGTTCGGTCCACCTGGTTTTGGATGTCCTCGAACAGGATCACCGGCCGAGGCAAGAGCGCTACGTAAGATCCTGTTACATAATTTGATTGGAGCTGCTCCTTCTTGGCCAAGATTTTCAAGCTCCAGTTATTGCCTTGAATTTCCGGAAACGTCACGGTCTCTCCATTGAAACCGCCGAGTATTTGCCGTACCGCGTCCCGGGTATCCAAAGGAAGGTAATGGTCGGGGGGGTACCCGATTAGCGTCTTGAGAGTTGCTATTTGCTCATCGCGTTGATTTTTCAGCGTCTTGACGCGGATCTCCATGCCCTTCAGAGCATTGGTCATTCCTCGCAATTCCAGCTCGTCGATGCTGCCTTGTTCACTGAGGCTCCGCGCATAATTCAATTTGTTTCTTTGCAGAGCCACTATCTCCTTTTGCGCTCGCATGCTCTTCTCGATCATGGCTATGGAATAAAACGCCTTGGCAATGGCGCTCGTATTCTCCGCTATCTTGTCGGCATGGGCGGTCTTTGCGATGTCCACGAGAATCTGACCTGATTTGATCTTCAAGAGGGCCAGGTACGGATTCCAACCCGTCATGAAGAGCTGTACGTTGAATCGGCTGCCCTCGCCCGTAGTGGTCCGAGCCCGAGTAAAGTAATACCTCGTGAGAAGTTGCAGAGTTGGGAGCACCTCAGAGTGCGCGTCCTTCAGATCTACCGAACGGACCTGAATGTTAATTCTGCTCGAGATGAACGCGTCCGAGTGGACCAGAGCGTATCGGACACAGGTGGGAAAATCGAAATAGCCGTACGAGGGTGGCCTCAGTTCTTTCTCCCCAGGACCAGCAGCAGAAGAGGCTGGCCAGGAAGCGAACACAAAGAGAGCAGCCAGGATCGCCAGGGCAAACGAACGGACTCTCGGTCCGCACCTTCGGTCCCGACGACAAGTGGGAGCGTGCACGATGCCAGGTCCACGTTGGAGCAAATTTCTCACTAGGTTTCCATACCCTCAAGCCCCCCAATGAAATGATTTCGAGGGACTCATCACAACCAACTAACAGCGTTATGCAAAAAGAGGCTACAAAACTTGCAGCCACGCCACCGCGCCAAGTATAGCGAATCGCCTGGCAAATGTCAACGACGTTCTGGAAACGGTCTCTTGCCATATGTCCATACATTGCAAGAGGTTGTACCTCTACGTGTCTTGATGAAGATCGCGCATCGAGTACTCTCGGCGACAGACCCCTCCCTCAAGCCAATGTGCAGGGACGATCCGAAGCACCCCCTGCGGGGAACGTGCCGTCAACTCCTTTCCTGATGAGAGACTCCACTGCCTCGGCCACGTGACGATTACCAAAGAATTCTCCTGTTCGGACAACGCCCCGGAATTGATCTATACGGGATTCAAAATCTCTCAGCATCTGAACCGACGGGACTACAGCCACGGAATAGTCACCGTACCCGAGGGATCGTACAAAGTATGCATTGAGGAACTGTTCGTATGCATTAGCGATAGGGAATGTCAACAGTGGCTTATGCAAGTAGAGCGCTTCCGACAACACATTGTGACCGCCATTGGTAATCGCATACCGGCACGAGGCTAGATCTGCCAGGAATCCGGATCGAGACGGAGCTTTGAAGATGAGGTTCTTCCTTTCCGGTTTTTTCCCATGACCATAGATGATAAATCGACTTTCCAGGCTCTCGAGAACCGGTAACAGGCGATGAAAGGTTGGAGAGGTCTGATAGACCAGCACGTGGTCTCCTTGCGAAGCACGGAGCTCAGTCACGTCGCGTCCAATAATTGGCGGAAGAACACGCGTCGTAAGCGGGTTTTTCGGCGGAACATCATAGAAGGA
The DNA here is from genome assembly GCA_040753915.1 of Thermodesulfobacteriota bacterium. Classification (GTDB taxonomy): domain Bacteria; phylum Desulfobacterota; class Desulfomonilia; order Desulfomonilales; family Desulfomonilaceae; genus JBFMDN01. Next base: position 10,134 of record JBFMDN010000044.1, read on the forward strand.
AACGATGAGGAACAGGGACGCCGAGCTATAAAGCCGACTGATGGCCATCGAAGTCAGAAACCTGCTTATCCTCTGATCCGCGGGAGGCCGGTACGCGCAATGCGTTATTACATGCTGGTGATCCAGGCTCACGCACGGCCGGCCCTGCTTCCGAGCTGCAAGCGGGGTAAAGTACTCGTAGTCCGAGACGATAAGGTCCGGATCGTAGCCCCTTATGATTTCTGCAACCCGACTCACGACCGGGCGAGAGCCCGCGAATACTTTCGCCGCATGAGCTACGGTGGCAGGAAGATCTACCCTGTTGTTTCTATAGAGAGTGGATGCCATGGGAACTTCTTCTACCGGGTAGCCCAGATTTCGCACATCACGGACCGCACCTCCCCCCACAAAGAGGAACTCGTGATGGGGCAGCTCGGCCGCGACGTTCAGAGCCCGAGCCACATGACCTCGAGCATCTCCCATGACCCCGTACAGTATACGCGCCATATCTTGTCCACACCCCTGTCTGGCAGGACAGGGGCCCTCACGTACTCCCCGCCGGCACCCGGCTCATTTCACCCTGGACCAGAGCTGATCAATGCCTCCCTTGATCGGGGAGCGGGTCACCATATAGTCCCCCCGGACACCGTAGACGAAAAAGCCCACGTTAGAGCCTGACGGCAAGCGGATTACCATTGTGTGATTTTCGATGTTCCACAGCCCGTCAGTGCCTGCGGGATGATTTCGATCGAAAAGCCTGCACGTCCCGTCCTTGCGCAACGTCATAATAATCCGAACTGCATCCTCTTTCTTCTGAGCGGGCTTTTCTCCCAGAGGATTATCGTCCGGCAAGAGCTCCCAGGTTCCAACGACACTCTCGGCTGCTATGGAAGGCTGATAAATCTGTTCGGGAGATATCCCTCCCGCTGCAGAGGCCGCACCAACGAGACCAAGAAGAAACAAGATTATCAGAGCCGCACTGGCACATTTTCTCATGAGAAATCCAGGATGGTACCTTTCTTTGCGAACATATTCCTGGCGAGAGCCCGCCTCGTGAAAGTTTCCGAATCGACTAGGGCGTGACGTCAGTCTCTCCATGAGCGTTCCCCTCGCATACGTCGCTCAGGTGTCCGCTCTTTCCGCCTTCCGGGGCAGCCACTGCCGAATTCTATGGTGAATCGCGCCTGTCACGCAAGTCAAGGGAAATTGGGGGCCTGTTGCTCTTTTTCGTGATTTATCCTGTGTATTATTAAATACTTCTGATTTTCTCTTGATCAGCAGACTGGTGACAATACTATAACCTTTCAACATCACATTTTTTACTTGACACGGTTTCGCGGGCATGTTACCTCCCCGCTCCAGGAAAAGAACGGGGAGGATGACTTAAAGCACTTCCTGAACTTACACACCTATGCGATGTTTAGAGATGACCGAATGTAAGGAGGGTATAATGGTCAAGAGAGTCTTAAGTATTGTGCTCTGCACCCTTATCGTTGCTGCGTCGTCCTTGGCCCTAGCTGGTGGCGCTGCATACGGACCCCCGCCGGGACCCGCACCCTGTCCTCCCGCCGTTGCCGGAGGAAATCCGTGCGCGTACTGGGGAGACGCTCCCTTCCCCGGGATGTGCGGTGGAGTTGTTGCTCTGCCGTTTCTCGTGGTGGGAAGCCTCCTGGGCGGCAACACCGTCGGACCCTACGGTCCGGTTCCGGGTCCGGGGTATGCTTGCGCTCCTCCGCCCGTTTCAAAAACGGTTTGCGGTCCTGTCAACCCACCGTGCGGACCCGTGTACGGGACGCCCTACGGCGGTTCCTTTGTGTCCAACGGACCTCTCGGTGGATTGCCGTGCTTCGACATGATTTCGGGACTGTTCGGGAGCCTTGCCTACGGAACTGGTCTCGGTTTGTGAGGCTTTGTCACCCCCTGTTGATTGATAGTACGACAGCGTAACGAAAAAAAAGAAATCTATCTTCTCAATCCTTCCAAATCTCGAGGGGACTCTGTCCCCTCTTTTTTTTTTTGTTCTGACCGCGGGTGGAAGTCCCGGCAGGGTGGACCGATTCCGCTCTTTCGCTTATACATGGATTGAAGTCTGACAGAGGTGCAGCGATTTCATGGCCGGATCAGCGGGCAACACCCGATCGGAACGCCTGGAAGTTCTCGAAGGAGTGCTGGACCGACTGGTTTACACAGCCGAGGCGGGGGACTTCGTGGTAGCTCGCCTCGTGGTACGCGGCCGCAGAGAACCCGTGACTATTGTGGGGAGCTTGCCTTCACCTCACGCTGGCGAGACCCTGACCCTCCGAGGCCGATGGGAATTCGACAAGAAATTCGGGGAGCAATTCCGTTTCGCCGAGGTGAGCGTTTCCACTCCATCCACAGTGAAGGGAATGGAGAAGTACCTTGCCTCGAACCTGGTAAAGGGGATCGGCCCCGAGATGGCGAGCCGCATCGTTGCTGCATTTGGGGAGCGCACTCTCGACGTAATCGAAAAGCATCCAGAGGAGCTCCTCAAGGTGTCAGGGATTGGACAGGTGCGAGCACACAAGATCTCGGAAGCGTTTCGAGAACAGAAGGACATCCGCGGGGTTATGTTGTTCCTTCAGACTCACGGGGTGTCCCCGACCTATGCCTTCAAGATCTTCAGACGGTACGGCAAAGAGGCCGTGGAAGCGGTCTCCAATAACCCCTATTGCCTTGCCACGGACATTCGCGGCATTGGATTTCGTTCCGCGGACAGGATCGCTGGAAGCCTGGGAATAGACGCGCGCTCGCCTCTTCGCTGTCAGGCCGGGGTCCTTCATATACTCGAAGAAGTTCAGGGTGAGGGGCACGTATATCTTCCCCGAGGAAAGCTGGTGGAACGGAGTCGGGAGTTGCTCGGCGCCAGTGACCAGCTCGTTGAGCGAGCTATCGAGGAGCTCGCCGCGCGACGGGACATTGTGGTCGAGGACGACAGAGTCTATCCGTCGAACATGCATTATAAAGAAAACTCCGTTGCCCAGCGACTGCGGGATCTGATGACTGCTCCCCGCCTCTTTCCCCCCATCCGGGTGGACGCGGCCATCAAGTGGATTGAGGGTCGGATCGGCATAACTCTTTCGACGGGCCAGAAGATCGCCATTGAAAAGGCGACGGAATACAAGGTTCTGATCGTGACGGGCGGGCCGGGAACAGGCAAGACCACTCTTCTGCGCTCATTGATCGAGATACTGGAAGCGAAGAAGCTGGCAATCGTCCTTGCCGCGCCTACAGGGAGGGCAGCCAAGAGAGTTGCGGAGGCCACAGGCAGGGAAGCAAAGACGATCCACAGGCTGCTCGAATACGCGCCAGGATCAGGCGGTTTTCAAAGAAATGCATCGAGGCCTCTCGACGCCGATGTTGTCGTGGTGGACGAAGCCTCAATGGTTGACCTGTCGCTCATGCACAATCTCTTGAGCGCGATTCCCCTCCATGGCACCGTCCTCTTGGTGGGGGACTCAGATCAGCTCCCCTCTGTCGGACCAGGAGACGTGCTCGCAGATCTGATCCGTTGTGGGAAGATACCGATCGTGCGTCTCGACCGGGTTTTCAGGCAGGCGCAAAACAGCCTCATTGTGACGAACGCCCATTTGGTGAACTCGGGGAACATGCCTATCGACCCTCCTGAAGGAAACACTGCTTCGGATTTCTACTGGATACAAAAGGAGGATCCGGGGGAAATCCTGAGGTTGGTCAAAGAGGTCGTGGCAAGTCGTATTCCCGAGCGGTTCGGGTTCAACCCAATCGAGGAGATTCAAATCCTGAGTCCCATGCGAAAAGGCACGCTGGGGACCGAAAATCTCAACCGCGAAGTTCGCCAGCTTCTGAATCCGTCAGGCGCCCCCATCCGAGGCGACAGGTTTCGGGTGGGCGATCGTGTCATGCAGACCCGCAACAATTATGACAAGGACGTATTCAACGGAGACGTGGGGAAGATCGTGTCATACGATCCGGAGTGGGATGAGGCTGTGGTCGAGATTGATGGCAGGCCCGTCACGTACCACATCTCGGAGATGGACGAATTGACCCTCGCGTATGCGGTCACTGTTCACAAGGCCCAAGGGAGCGAGTACAACGCCGTGGTCATTCCCCTGAGCACCCAGCACTACGTCCTGCTCAGACGCAAGCTCCTGTATACAGCCATGACTCGCGGCAAGCAACTCGTGGTCCTCGTGGGAAGCGCCCGGGCTCTGAAGCTCGCCGTCGACAACGCCACGGAAGAGCCACGGTATTCAGCGCTTGCTGCCAAGGTATGAGGTACATGAATTTCGGCCTATTACTTCAGAGCTGTCTACTATCGAACAGGCGGAGGAGACCACCTTTTTGCTCGCAAGCATGAAATCTCGGCCGCCGACCGAGGGCCGTGCCCGCTGATTCGGTCATTGACATGTAGTTGTTGTGTATCCGGCGCTCTCGCGTTGTTGCTACGGTTTTCCAGGATGGATTCCTGGCACGGAGCTCGGATAGGCGCACAGAGCGTTGGCGCCGCACAGCGATTGGTCTCGCGGCTCTCCGTGAAAACTGCGGCCTTGACATTGGCGAATGTCCTGTGCTAATGTAACGTCATTGCTAGACGAACAGATTCATGAGGGGTTTTAGGTAGTTGACGGGCTGCCATCAACGCGAAGCGTGTACAATCACCTAACACCTTACGCGACACGTGATTTTCATCTCGGCCATATCCTTGGCTTTACACGTCAATGTGCTTCGCATGAGATTGCTCCAAGCAATCCCGGGAACCCTCAAGCACACGCTATTTTCTTTGAACGAGACCGGCTTTCATCCGAGCGGCAGTACACTTTCCACCAGCCGAAGCCGTTCGTACTTCCCGCCCCACATCAGGCATGAAAGTTGGTATGAAACTTCTGCACATCATCGCTGATGGCCGGCCTGGCGGCGGAACAACCCTGACGTTGGCACTCATCGAAGATCTGCGGGGGCTCGGTCACGAAGTTTCGTTCGTGTGCCAGGAGGGTTCCTATGCCGTCGGGGAAGCCAGAAAGCTCGGTATCCAGACACACGGCATCGACTTCTTCCGATCTCGGCTCGACATCGGCGTGGCGATCAAACTGAAGCGAATCGTGGAACAGAACCGGCCAGACCTCGTCCACGTCCATGGAGGACGGGCCGGTTACTTCCTGAGCTTGGGCCTTCCTACGCGGAAGTCGCTAGCGGCCGTGTACACGGTTCACGGTTACCACTTCCCGGCAAAACCCTGGGGTTATCGTCATCTCGGTGCCATGGCTGAACGGAGAATCAGCCGATGGGCTGACATGACTGTACACGTGAGTCAGTACGACAGAGCACTGGCAAAGCAATGGCGCCTCTTGCCCACCTCCAGCAAGAGTACTGTGGTTCCCAATGGTATCAGGCCGGAAGACATTGCTGTGCGGCGCCCGGCAGACCCAACGTGCATTGGCTTCTTGGGTCGCCTCTCTTTTCCAAAGGATCCCCTGCTCTTTATAGAGACAGTCAGATTGCTCGCTTCGGAGGGATATTCGGCGAAGATTGTAGGGGGCGGCGACATGGAAGGTGACGTGAAGAGGGCTATAGAGAAGTACGACCTCTCCAATCATGTCAGGCTCCTGGGGTCATTGCCTCGCCGGACAGCTCTCGCTGAAATAGCAGACGCAGCGGTAGCAGTCTTCCCCACCCGATGGGAAGGTCTCCCTCTGGCACCGCTAGAGCTCATGCACATGGGTATACCGATTGTCGCAGCACACGCAGGTGGGACAACGGAGATTATCGAGCACGGGGTTTCCGGTATTCTTGTCCGGGATCGAGACCCGGTCCAGTATGCGGACGCAGTACGGAAGATAACGCGAGACCCGGACTATCGTGACAGACTGGTGCGGAATGCCAAGCTCGTAGTCCGAGACAGATTTACTCAAAAGAGGGTTACCGAACAGTACATACAGGTGTACTCATCCTTGCTTTCCGCCTGAAGATCGTGATCGCGCCCGTTGAATCACGAGCAGGAGTGACTTTTTGATTGCGAGCGTAGGTATTCTCATGGCCACGTACAATGGAGAGCCCTTTCTCCGTGACCAGATCGGCTCACTCCTGAAGCAGACCTATGGCGAGTGGAAGCTCTTCGTGCGAGACGACGGCTCCCAGGACGGCACTACAGACATCGTGGAGGAGTATGCCCGGACTTATCCTGAAAGGATCGAGGTCATCCCGAATACCGAGGGGAGATTGGGAGCCGGCCGGAATTTTTCGCGTCTATTGGAAGCTGCTGACGCAAAATATTTCATGTTTTGCGACCAGGACGATGTTTGGCTTCCACGCAAGATCGAGAGTACCTTCCAATGCATGCGCAAGCTGGAGGCTTCCTCCGGAGAGGACGTACCCCTCTTGGTCTACACGGATCTCAAGGCGGTGGACCGTGATCTTCGAGTGCTCGACGACTCCTACTGGCATTTCGGGTACCACAACCCCGATTATGGGAAGCGTCTCAATCGGTTGCTTGTCCAGAACATGGTGGCCGGCTGCACCATCATGATGAACAAACCGTTACGGGACCTTGTGACTCCCATACCCGACAGCGTGGCCCAATATGACTGGTGGACTGCGCTCGTTGCGGTCTGTCTCGGCAGAATCGACTACGTTCGGGAGCCTACTATTTTGTACAGGCTCCATGGTGGTAACACCATCGGTGCCATTCCATGGGGAATCAAGTACGTCCTCGGCAAGCTCCTGAATTTTTTTGAAAGGGAGAGCCTCCTGCGGTCGCTGCAGGCCAGTCAGGAGCAGGCAGCCGCCTTATTGGCCCGTTACGGTCCCGGACTTCGACCTGCAGAAAGAGAAATTCTTGAAGCATATGCGAGCATCGGCCAACAGGGGTTCCTTGGCCGCAGGTTGAGGCTCCTTCGGTACGGCTTCTTCAAAACCGGCTGGGTAAGAAATGCAGGGCTGCTGGCTCGGTTGTAGGATTCTCTGAGTGACAAGCACTCGGATCCCTGAATTTGGGGAGACGGTGTCACACATCCATTTGCCTCTACCAGGCGAGCCTGGGTGCCAAGATGGAGTGAATCTCTGTGTCTGCGACTGATCATACTGTATCCTCGGCTGCTGTGCGCACATCGGGAGCCAACGGGACGATCGGGTCTCTGCTGAATCCGCTCCACATGATTCGCACCCTTTACCGACATCGAAACCTCATCCGAAAGTTGACGCATCGCGAGGTGGTGGCCCGATATCGGGAGAGCTACTTGGGACTTGTATGGTCCGTGCTTACTCCGCTCCTGATGTTGGGAATCTATGCATTCGTTTTCTTGACGATTTTTCAGGCCAGAACAGGCGCGGGGCCCAACGGCGGGAAAGCTGAATTCGTTCTGAATCTCTTTTGCGGATTGACACTGTTCAACGTTTTTGGGACCTGTGTGGGAAAATCCTCTCGGCTCATCCTAATGAGACAAAATCTCGTCAAGCAGGTGATTTTCCCTCTCGAGGTATTGCCACTTACGGTCCTTGGGGCAGCCCTTGTCGATGGAGCGATAAGCTTTGTGCTCCTCATTGGAGCATCGTGCATATTCGCGCAGCACGTATCCGCAACAATACTTTTATTTCCCCTGGTTCTTATTCCGTTATGCGCCTTCATACTCGGTTGCACGTGGCTGATCTCTTCCATCGGAGTTTTTCTTCGTGATCTCGAACAGTTTGTGCAGACAGCGCTACGCTTTCTTTTCTTTGCTTCGCCGGTGCTCTATTCAGTTGAGATGCTTCCCGCTCACTTGCGATGGGTAATGTATCTGAATCCTCTCACTCCCATACTCGAAGGCGGCAAAGCGACTCTTGTGAATTGCAGGCAGCCGGAGTGGGTCCCGTTGGCCGCTGTCGCGATAGTCTCACTTGCCCTCATGCAATTGGGATACGCATGGTTCATGAAGACAAAGGGAGCCTTTGTTGATGTTATGTAAGGCAGAAGAGATGCACGAGGTGACCGAAGCAAGGCAAGACCAGGCTTCCCCTGTCAACAATGCGGTGACCATATCTGTGCGGAACTTGGGAAAGTGCTATCGCATCTATGATACTCCGCGCGACAGGCTGAGGGAGCTTCTTTCTTTTGGCAAGAGGAGTTATCACCGAAAGTTCTGGGGATTGAGAAACGTCTCCTTTGACATGAGAAGGGGAGAGACAATCGGGATTGTCGGGCGGAACGGCGCGGGCAAGAGCACGTTGCTCCAGATTGTTTGCGGCATCGCGCGTCCCACCGAAGGCAGCGTGAGATACAAGGGCGAGGTGGCTGCCCTGCTGGAGCTCGGAACGGGTCTGAGCCCTCAGTTCACCGGCCGGGAAAACGTGTACATGAAAGCAGCCTTGATGGGCCTGTCTGACAGCGAAATCGATTCAGTTTATGATTCCATTGTTGAATTCGCAGATATAGGTGAATTCATAGATCGACAAGTGAAAACGTACTCCTCCGGTATGAGAATGAGGCTGGCATTTGCCGTTGCAGTATGCATCGATCCTGACATCCTGGTGATTGACGAGATTCTCTCTGTAGGCGATGTCCTCTTTCAGAGGAAGTGCTATTCACGAATTCGCCAAATGAAGGAGAACGGGGCCACCATTCTTTTTGTTTCCCATTCGGCCCAGGCTGTTATCGAGCTCTGCGACCGGGCCATCCTCTTGGATCGAGGCAATCTCATACTTGACGACATCCCCAAGACAGTGGTCTCCAAGTACCATCAGTTGCTTTACGCTCCCCAAGCAGAGCAAGAGAGGATACGCTCCGAGATCATAGCCCTTAACGAATCGGGCAGTGCGGCAGCGCCCCACCCGGTGGGCCTCCCATCAAGTCCTCAAGACCCGATCCCTCTCAAGAGAGAAGTCACCCCGGGAAAGGCCTTCTACGAACCGAATCTCGTCCCCAAGAGCCGCTTCCGGTACCACTCGAGGGGGGCCACAATTTCGGAGCCGTGTATAATCACCCTCGAAGGGGTCACCGTAAACAATCTCATCAGGAGAGAGGACTACATCTACACGTATGCGGTGGACTTCCATGAAACTGCTTTCTCTGTTCAAGGAGGAATGCTGATAAAAAACATGCATGGAGTAGAACTGGGCGGGGCGGTCACGGCCGACAAGATGCAGAGTATCCCCGTGGTCGATGCAGGCACGAGGCTCCGTGTGCGGTTCAAATTCAAGTGCCTTCTGCTGCCAGGAACATATTTTTTGAATGCAGGAGTGTTCGGCGTGGTAGACGGTCAGGGCACGTACCTGGATCGGCTCATTGACGCAGTGGTCATCAAAGTCCAGCCTGAAAAGGAGAAGACTGCTACTGCAATAGTCGATTTCCTCATAGAACCGTGCGTGGAAGTGGAAGTGGATCAAGCCTGAATGGAGCGGACAGACGTGGATTCGGAGCACGCACGCGAGAGCCGACGATGCATCATCATTCTCGGGATGCACCGCAGCGGCACGTCTGCTATGGCGAGGGTTGTAAACCTGCTGGGCGCAGACATCGGCCAAGATTTGCTCCCTCCAGCGGCAGACAACCCCAAGGGATTCTGGGAAAACCGCAGGATTCTGCGAATTCACGAGAGGCTGCTCAAGGACCTTGGATCCATATACGACGATGTTCGTCCTCTGCCAACTGGATGGTTGACGAGCGAACCGGCGCTGCAGGCACAGGCGGAAATTCTCGCTGTGTTGAAAGAGGATTTCGGAGACTCAAACCTCTGGTGCCTGAAAGAGCCGCGCATGTGCAGGCTCATGGGATTGTGGCTTCCTCTATTGCGGGAAGTGCACTGCTCCCCCCATTTCCTGATTGTATTCAGGCATCCCTTTGAGGTTGCGGCTTCCCTGGAAAGGCGAAACAAGATTGCCCCGCTCAAATCCATGATGTGGTGGCTCGACCACGTCCTTGAAGCTGAAGAGGCGACCCGCGGATACAGACGAGCTTTTGCTTCCATGGATGGACTCCTCTCTGATTGGCGACTAACCATGGGGAGAGTGTCTGAAACCCTGCAAATTGAATGGCCTGTGGCTCCTGCGGATGCAGCGGAGGGTGTAGAGGAATTTCTGGACATTGGCCTCCGCCACCATGAGGATACACGCGAAGTCAAGGCAACAGACCCCGGCTCACCGGATTGGGTCGACCGCGTGTACCAATCGCTCAAGGTAGCCGAAGAGACCGGCGGGGAGCCGGACCTCGGCTTTTTCGACGAGATTAAAGAGCACTTGAGAGAGCAGCGGGGCTCCTTGCTCGCGCGACTGTACGAACAAGACATAGCCCAAAGGCTGACACGAATAGGAGAATACGCGTCTCAATTGAGTCAGGCTCGAGAGCGACTGAAGGAACGAGATCAGCAGCTCCGCACAAAGAACGAGCAGATCACGCAGAAGAATCAACTGCTCGTGGAAAAGAATCAACTGATTCAAGAGAAAAATCAACTAATTCAAGAGAAAAACCACCAGATTGCAGAGAAGAATCAACTGCTCGTACAGAAGAGTCTACAGATAGCGCAAAAGGACCAGCAAATCGCACAAAAGGATCAACTGATTGCCCGAAACGAGGCGCGACTCCTGGCCATGCGCACCACCCGCGTGTGGCGTGCTGCTTGCTTCGTCCGTAGATTTCGTCAGTGGGCGCGCCTGGTAATCCGTTATCCATCGCTCCTCCTCCATGTGCGTGGTCCGCTGCGTGAACAATTCGACGGTCTCTATTACCTCGCGCATAATCCTGATGTGGCAGACATGGGGTTGAACCCGCTCCTCCACTATCTGTTTGACGGAGCGAAAGAGGGGCGGAATCCTCGCGCTGGGTTCAACACAGCGGATTACATAAGGGCAAACCCGGAGTTGGAGAAAACCGGAACAAATCCGTTTGTGCATTATGTCTTGAGCCAAAGGTCAGGCGGTACCTGGGGAAAATCTTGAATCAGACGAAACCGGGAAAATTCCGCAAAGATCTAATCTATCCTGCAGTAATCTCGTTATTGCTTCCCGCTCCCTTCTTGCTTGGTTCTACGGTCCTCCTGAATTACCTGGACATGTACTATTATCTGAAATTGGCAGACACCATCCAAGACGGTGAGTTGGCTCCATTCCTCAGTACGTCGGGCTTTCGAACCGCGGCATTTCCTCTCTTGCTCCACTGGAGTCTTGGACTATTCGGCCGGTCCCTCCTGGCTCTCAAGTATTTGGAGACGGTATGTCTTGCGTTGATATGCCTGCAATCTTGGGCGATCGGAAGATTGTTAATGAAAAATAATTCCGGCCTATTGGCTGCGATTCTCGTCTGCACTTCTTATACCTTTGCACACTTTCTCTATTTCCCCCATCTCGATATGCCACTACTCGTCCTTATGAACCTCGGCCTACTCGTCCTAGCGGTAGCCTGTAAGGGCGAGAATCCAGAGACCAAATGGCTGATTCTGTCAGGGCTCGCTATTGGCGCCACATGTCTATTCAAGGAAACGGCCATATTGCTGCTAATTGTCTTCCCATCCTGGAGCTTGCTGCATCGCACCTTCCTCTTGAGCACGACCTTGTGGCGGTGGACATTGCAGCTCCTATCAGCGGGCGTTGTCTTAGTGCCGGTTCTGATTGGCAGATCCGCACATCTCATGGTATTCGCAGAGAAGATCTATCGCGAATCCTTTGCGCCCTCTGGGGCAGGGCCTCACAGTCTGGATGTTTCCCTGGTCAGGTTAGTAACGTACCCGCTGTATCCCGTCTATTGGCAATGGCAGGATCTGTTACCCGTCCCAACGACGCTCATAGCTGTTGAGCACGTCTTTCTACTGGCCACTGCTGCCTGCTATGTTTTTGTGTCGCCTGCTCCAGCGAACGCCAAGCGATTTTTGCTAGCAATATTGATTGCTTTCCTCCCGTTGTACGTTTACGTCACCATTCAGGGATACAAGATCCGGCAACTCTTGATGATGGTCTTCGTCCTCTATTTGACATCCGCTTTCGCGGTGTGGTGGTTGGCAGAAGTAGTGGGGAAGCGATGTCTTAAGGTAGTGTTGGATCCGAGGTGGAGGCGTACGGTCGTTTGGGCAGGGCTAGGGAGTCTGTATACAATTAGGCTCGTCGTCTTCTTGGCTGCCTTTGATCATACTATGAGTTCAGCCCATCCTCTCAAGTTCCATCGGTCAAACCCCTTACCTGCTCATCAGTCACACTTCCTCGAACCTAAGGCTGCTGAGGTGGTATCGCGAATATCAGATTCGCACAAATGGGTGCTTTCGACGGGCTTCAGCTTCGACTGAACCATTAGATTTCGACGACACAACTTTCTGCCGATGTACATCGATCACATTTCTCTTCTCCGTCTTACCGGATTCATTACTGGAGCCATGTTCCTCGCTCTGGGGGCGCGCCGTTTGCGCTCCAGTGCGTCAGCCCGCGCGGATGTTCGACTTCTCTTTGCTACAGGATGCTCTCTCCTCCTCCTCAGCATATTTCCGGAGTCAGTGGCGCTACTGTCTGACGCCATATTCCCGGAACAGAGACCTGGGAACCGTCTCCTGACGATCCTCATGATCGCGGTAGTGGTCATATGGTGTTTTGTTCTCAGGGAACGCTCCAAAGGAGCTCGTCGCGATCAACAGATAGATCTTCTCGTTCGCACCATCACCCTGGAGCGGTTCCTCTTATCTCTGGGCGAAAATGTCCGCCGGCAAGGTATCCTTATTCTCATGCCGGCCCATAACGAGGCTCAAAGCCTGGGCGGACTGCTTGCAAGGATTCCAACAGAAATAGGGCATCTCCCCGTGACGGTTCTCGTTATCAATGACGGGAGCTCCGACGAGACGCGAGCTGTTGCAGAGTCTCATGGAGCGCTTGTCCTGGACATCCCATTTAACAGGGGCGGCGGGGCAGCCCTTCGAGCAGGGTACGACGTTGCTGATGCGCTGGGCGCAGAAATTGCCGTCACCATGGATGCCGACGGCCAGCATCAGCCACAGGAAATACCGGGGCTCGTCGGTCCTATTCTCCGGGACGAAGCCGACCTGGTCATTGGATCGAGGGTGCTAGGAGACATGGAGAACTATTCCGTTGTGCGGAAAATGGGCGTATACACTTTCAATTTACTGATAAACCTGCTTATGGCAACCCGAGTGACGGATTGCGCCAGTGGCTTCAGGGCAATGAGGCTCCACGCGGTGAGAAAGCTTCGTCCGATCCAAGACCAGTATCATACGGCAGAACTGATAATTCAGGCAGCCAAAGCAGGACTCAGAGTGACTGAACGGCCCATCTTCATAGCACGCCGGCGTCATGGACAGAGCAAGAAGGGAAACAATTTGTACTACGCGGCGAACTTTCTGAGGACCGTAGTGAAGACGTGGTGGCAATGAACCCGGTAAAGCGTCCCATGGAAGGCCAGGGCTGTCTGCAATGCCCTGATCCGTATATCTTTGTCGTTGGTTGTGCACGGTCAGGCACGACCATTCTTGCCGAGGTGCTGGGCAGGCATCCCGAGGTAGCTCAATGGTACGAGCCATACTTTGTGTGGGATTATTGCCTCGGCAATGCCGAAAGCGACTCAAGAACCGGAGAAGACATCACGCGGATGGTGAAGGATTTCATTCGCAAGGAGTTCGAGCTGTTCCGGAAGAAGACTGGCGCAAAGATCGTTGTAGAGAAATCCCCTGAGAACAGTTTCAGATTACCCTTTGTTCACGCAATATTTCCTCACGCCAAGTGGATCCACATATACCGAGACGGCCGGGATGTCACGCTTTCCATACATCGAGAATGGGAGAAGCGTCGCAAGATCGTGGAACAGCAACGCTGGCGAGACTGGTTCTCCGTCGCCTGGGAGGCCCTCTCCCTACAGCCTTACTGGCGCAACAGGCTTCAGGCCATATGGTTCGAGGTCAATAACGGTATTTCGACTGGCCTGCGCGGCTTTCTCAACAAATCGAAATGGAACGGCAAGGTTGGTTGGGGGCCGCGGTTTCCTGGATGGGCGGGAGCTCTCGAGGGCAATTCTGTGCTCCGGTTCAACGCCCTCCAGTGGGTGCGCAGTGTGGAGGCGATCCAGGCCGCATCGTGCACCATCTCGAGAGACAACTTTATGGAGGTACGATACGAAGCCTTTATTACGGATCCGGAGAGGGTTCTTTCCGAGATATTCTTGTTCGCTGGTCTTTCGCCCGAGTTTCGGCTGGCCGAGGATTTGAATGCTCAAAACACGAGCAAATGGGTAAGTGCCTTCACTTCCCAGCAGATCGAGGAAATTGCCCCCATTCTCACTCCGATGCTAAGATCACTGGGATATGTCAGAGACGCCAACTGGTGGTTCGAATCCCAGCCGGAGGCTGGTCCCGCGGAATGACCAGACTGACCAGTAGCACGTTGGGAAGAATTGGATCCGCGCTGGCTGCCCTCACGGTTACAGTGGTTTTGGGTCTGCTTGTTTGGCGCTTCGTGCATCCGGATCGGTTTTTCATGATGATGGCCAACATTTCCGGGGCTTGGCTCGCTATTGCGATCGCAACCTTTTTGGTTTACCAGGCAGCGAGGACACTCAGGGTAAGGGCGTTGCTGGAGGTTCGTACTAGCTGGGTTCGGCTCTTCAGTACGATATGTATACAGTCCCTGTTCAACGCATATTTGCCCACGGGAGGCGGTGAGGCAGCGCTGCTCTATTTGCTGAAAAAACGCCACGAAGTGGCATATTATGATGGCACAGCATTGTTAATTGTTGTCCGCTTGGTCGATCTCGCCATTTTTGTCGGACTGTTTTTTCTTGTCAGCATTTGGACCGAAGCACTATTCCTCCTGCCCCGGTTCGCAATAACTGGGATGGTTCTATTTAGCGTGGTACTCGCTCTGCTTGTGGCCATCGCGTGGGTATTTCTTCAGAGCTGGCAAAAGCGCACGGTTGTGTCCGGTTCAAGACACTTCCTGAGCCGTCAGGTGGCGAATTTGTCCGCGGCATTTGCTCGTGTGCGTGAGCGCAGGGTTGGGGCCACTTTGGCTGCTTGCTCTTTAATCATGTGGTTGGCTATGTTTTTTTTTTCTTGGCAACCGTGTACGCCCTCAATTTCGAGCTCACAGTCGGGGAAGTCATGTTCATATACGTGGCTCTCATCCCGTTTAGTCTCTTGCCGATTCGAGGAATTGCCAACATAGGCAACCATGAAGCCACCTGGTTTTTGGTCCTCAAGTTGCTTGGAACTCCCAACGCAGACGCAGCGGCCCTTGCCTTCGGCTCTCACGTTCTCCTGCTACTGGTCTCAACGGTCATAGGAATAGTACCTGCGACCTTCGCCCTGTCGGGTTGGCTATTTGGCAGCAGACCTGAGGCAAATCATTAGAGCCTCGGCAACATCTCAATGACAGGGCAACCGCCAAGGAAACTTGCGGGATGTTCGGGGATCACCTGAAGTCTGGCCGGTCCTCGGGCACGCCTGCAGCAATCATGCTACACGGCCATGCTTAGCAACAATAGGGACTCATTGGGAAGCAGATCAGTGGCGAAGGGCGTTCGGAGTGTCAAATTATCTGACCATTGACCTGGAAGACTGGTACCAGGGCTTGACTCATACGTCTCTACTCGTCGATCAGTGGAATCGGTACGAGAAGCGAATTAGAAAGGGATGTGACTGGCTTCTGGAGACCCTCGATCGCAATGGAATAAGGGCGACTTTCTTTGTTGTAGGCGTGGTCGCGGAAGAGCATCCACAGTTGATTAGAGAAATATGCCTCCTGGGGCACGAGGTGGGTCTGCACGGATATTGTCACAGACTGGTGGAGAACATGGGACGGAAGGCGTTCTCCCAGGACTTGGAAAGGAACGCCAAAGTGGTGGCTGACGTTATTGGCGTCCAGCCTCGGGGTTATCGTGCCCCTTGCTTTTCCGTGAGGGAAAACCTTGGGTGGTTTTGGGAAGAGCTTGCAGGAGCCGGAATCATATACGATTCCAGCATCTTTCCGATAAGGACCCCCCTCTATGGAGATGCGGGTGCACGAAGAACACCGTACGTCGTCACTACAAACCAGGGGCTCGTTCATGAATTTCCCATTAGCACTGTCCGTCTCATGAGCGTGAACCTTCCTTTCTCCGGTGGGTTTTATTTTCGCGCGCTGCCTTACGCAATCGTGAGACGAATCACCAGGCGCCTCAATCTTGCAGGCGAACAGGTCATCTTCTATTTTCATCCCTGGGAATTCGATCCGGACCATCCCGTGCCACCGGCCACGACACTCCGAGAGCGAGTTTCTCATTACGGACGCCTCCGAACTGCGAGAGAGAAGTTCCTGAGTCTCTTGCGAGATGTTTCTTTCCAACCCCTTGGGCAGGGAAGTAGTTCGTGACGATGCGAGTCGAGCTGGCTCAGGAAGAAGACCTTGGCAGGTGGCAGGCCTTTGTAGACGAACATCCATCTGCGGGCCCTTTTCATCATTCCGGTTGGTTCCACGTGTTGTCTGATTGTTTTTCCGTCCAACCCTCCTTTCTGCAAGCAGTCGATGAGGACAACACGCTTCTGGGGGTCTTGCCGGCCTACTTCAGCAGCAGCTTGCTCGCAGGAAAACATCTTACCACCATGGAGCAGGGAGCCTTATGCCGGGACCGGCAAGTTGAAGAAGCTCTCTATGCAGAGGCCATCAAAGTGCGAGACGCAAAGAATGGCGGCTACTTACTGCTCCGTGGGTGCGCTGATGGGCTCGTCACCGGATTGCAGGTCCGCGTCCCCAAAGTGAGGACAATCGTGCCCATAAGTGACGATAAGGAGCAGACATGGAAGAAATTGACGTCTAACACGCGCCGAAAAATCAGAAAAGCTGGAAAGAACGGATTCTTCACCGAGCAGGACAACAATAAGATAGCGGACTTCTATGACATCTACGCCCAGAATATGAGACACCTGGGAACACCCGTCATGACTCGAAGGATGATGTTGTCAATTCAGCGTCATTTGGCCAATAAGATGAGACTTTACACGGTGAGATACCAGGGAATAGTCGTGGGAGGCTCATTGTGTATCCTTTCATCCTCAACCCTGAGCAGCCTCTACGTAGCAATTTCCCGCGAAATTCTGCCCCTCTATCCTACATATCTTCTTTACTGGTCGTTGATCGAAGGCGCCTCTCAATCGGGAGTAGCACGGCTCGATCTTGGGCGAAGCGTCCCGGAAAGCGGGACTCACAAATTCAAACAGCAGTGGGGTGGCATTGATGTCTACATGAATTACACGTACTGCTACAAAATGGCGTCGCACCCAAAGGGGCGACTGCTCGATACAGGAGCAGATAAGACGTTCAAGCAGAGGATCTGGTCAAGCTTCCCCCTGGCGATTACCAATTCTCTTGGGCCAATGCTGCGGCGACAACTGCCGTTTCTGTGAGTGACCGCCCATGGAAAATGTTCAATGCTCCGCGAAGCTTTTTCCCCACATCATCTGTCCTGCCTGCGGAATGTCGATCTCTGTGACAGATGACTCCGAATGGTACTGTGTTAAATGCGGCCGCAAGTATCCCGTGATCGACGGAATACCGAGCCTCGTGAGCGAAGTCCACAACGAACGGTGCCAGTCACGATACGACAAGGAGGCTGCGTCAGGAGAGTACTCGGCTCAGGCCGTCGGTTATCTGTCGGGCAAGAACCAGCGAACCATTCAGGCTCTTGCCTACAGCATGGCTGGGCCTCTTCAGGATGACTCACGGATACTCGATGTCGGCTGTGGTCACGGGGCCTTCTCTTCCAATTGGGCCAAGACCAATAGAGTTGTTGGTGTAGACATCTCTCTGCCAATGCTTGAATTGGCCAAACGTATTGGAATCGAGCCGTACCACGCAGACGCGACATCACTACCCTTCTCAGACGGACAGTTCGATCTGGCAGTAGGCATAGGGGTCATAGAATACATAACCGATCCGAGCTTGTTGCTGTCGGAGCTTTCGAGAGTAATCAGGCCCGACGGGAAGATCATAATCTCGTGGCCGAATGCAGCCTCCGTTGCTCGAATAGTCAATAGGACAGCAATTCGGCCGATTTTCGGGACAGGGCCCTCCAGACAAGATCTTCCCATATTACGATCGTGGAAATGCGTTTATGAGACATGTCGCGAGCTCGGCTTGGCGGTGGAGACGATCGGTTTGACGTTTTTTCCCTTTACGGTTACGCGATTGCGATCTGCACTGGGTTTTCTCGATTACGTCATGGCTTCCAATTTCGTGGTGAAGCTCAGACGCGGGCACGATGTTACACTTGAAGCGAATCATGGTTTCCAAGGATGTTCCAGGAGGATTGTATGAGAGTCTTTATAGCAGGAGTGGACGGGTATCTGGGATGGGCATTATCGATGTATTTGGCTAAGCGCGGCCACGTTGTGGCGGGTGCGGACAACTACTCTCGCCGTGACTGGGTGGCTGAGCTCGGCTCTCAATCTGCGACGCCCATTCGGAGAATGACGGAGAGAATAGAGGCATTTCACGAGAACTTCGGACAGAATCTCCGTTTTTTTCGCGGGGATCTGACGAATACGAGCTTTGTAGAGGAGATATTTCGCTCGTTCAAGCCCGATGCTGTGGTTCACCTCGGTGAGAACCCCTCAGCCCCGTACAGCATGATAGATGTTCACCATGCCATCTTCGTTCACAAGAATAACCTCTTCGGTACTCTGAATATACTTTTCGCAATGCGAGATATATGTCCGAACGCTCATCTGGTGAAGCTTGGCACGATGGGAGAGTACGGAACTCCCAACATCGATATTCCTGAAGGTTATTTTACCATAGAGTACCGTGGCCGGACGGACACACTGCCTTTTCCTCGCCAGGCAGGCTCCTGGTATCATCAAACCAAGGTTCATGATTCCAACAATGTTATGATGGCATGCAAGCTTTGGAAGCTCCGTTCCACTGATATAATGCAGGGAGTCGTATATGGAACATGGATAAGCGAGATGGGTGACGACGAGCGCTTGCTCACGCGCTTTGACTTCGATCAGTGCTTCGGCACCGCCATTAATAGGTATTGCGCTCAGGCCGTTATCGGTCAACCCTTGACGCCGTATGGAAAAGGACACCAACGGAGAGGTTTTCTGCCTCTCAGGGATTCCATGCAATGTCTCACGTTGGCCATCGAAAACCCGGCCCAGGCAGGTGAATGCAGAGTCTTCAACCAGTTTGAAGAAGTGTACGACCTTACTGATCTGGCCCTGAAGGTGCAGAAGGTAGGAAGAATCCTCGGACTGGATGTGGAAGTAAGAAACGTGGAAAATCCGAGGATGGAATTGGAAGAGCATTACTTCAATCCCGACCACCAACATCTCCTCGACCTTGGGTACCAACCTACCCACGACATGGAGGCGGAGCTGGAGCGGATGTTGAAGGATCTGATACGATATCGCGGGAGAATAGAAGCTCGGAGCGAGTCTCTCATACCTGATATACGGTGGGATGGAACCCGAAGGAGTGTGGCGTACATCCGGTAGCTTTCACCAATCTCCCATGCCGAGGTTCTTACCGAGCCACGTGGCCCCCAGACAGCGAAGCAATCTGAATAGTTTGAAATCAGTTTGCCAAGCTCTCCACCGGATCGGAGGCGGACCGCCGAAATCGACCGGACAATGATGGTACAACTAAGGCATGGGAGCAATGCTCGGGACTGAAAAAGGGGTCAAGGGAAAGAAATTCCAAAGGGTCCAGTATCCCTGCGGGAATCTGCAAGGCGGGAGGAAACATCTTTATGGATATTTCGCTAATCTTGACGCTGCACAATGAAGGCCGAATGGTCCATCGCACGATGCGAAGTGTTGAGCGATCCGTAAGTATGGCGAGGAGTAAAGGCAAGACGGTTGAAGTGGTGGCCATTCTTGATTGCGTCACTGACAAAGTCCTGAAAGATGTTTTGGTCCACTGGCAGAAGAAGATGCAGGACTGCTTGATCACACACGAAGTTGAGTATGCCGAGCTTGGCAGGTCACGGAATTTTGGTACTCGCCACTCCAGCGGACAATTCATTGCTTTCCTGGACGGCGATGATCTCATTAGCGAAAACTGGTTGTGCTTGGCCCACGATGTCTGTTCGTCTCGTGGGACGGCCATAGCACGCCCAGAGCTGGTATACTTTTTTCCCGATAAAAGGCCTCTGTTGCACTCAACAAGGAATAGGATCTATTGGCATCCTCAGGATGCCAATCTCAGGGAGCTTCTCGGGGAAAACTTGTGGGTATCGGTGCTTCTTGCCGAGCGTCCCGCTTTTGAGATGTTTCCGTATAGTGCCAAGGAAGGAGGGTACGCGTATCAAGACTGGCTCTGGAATTGTCAGACAATTGCCGCTGGTTACGTCAACGTCCCTGTGAACGGGACACTTGCGGGGATTAGGAAGAAGTCAGCTACCGATTCAGCCCTGCAAAGGACTCGGTCTGAAGGTCGCGTGGTCCCACCCAACAAGTTGTTCAAGTCGATTCTCACAAGTCCTTTTCCTACGACAATCTCCACTGGGAACGAAGATGAGAAAAGGGCAGAGGCCCTTCGGGAGAATCGACCCACAAGCGGTCACTCAAGGTCGATGCGATTGAAATTCGCGGCGATGCGAACTCGATTCGAGAACTTTCTGCTGAATGGGGCACGGCGTCACCTTTCCGCAAGAAATAGAGCACGGATCAAAGCCACAGCCTCTATCACCAAGCGATTCTGCCTCGAATTGACATCACAGATTTTTGTGAACCGGTCTCTCGCCGATCAAGAGGAGACCGGGAACTCCAGTTCGCCCGCAAAACCTCAAGTCGTGAAGCGCAGCTCTACGGAATCTGCCGCGATACCAGCATGGGCTCACTTGGAGCTTAAGAATCTGGCCGCTATCGAACCGGGAATTGCTTCTGACGAGCCGCTTGATGTCTGGCGACCACGGTCACGACTTCATGAATATGTCTCCCCCGGCATGAAGGATCTCGTACAAACCCCCGGAGCTCGATTGTTTATCATGTCGTATATATCTCGTGGCGGCGCACACTTGGAAGCGTTACACTACATGCATGCGCTCGGTGGACCCGTTTTCGTGGTTACCACTCAAAAGGCAGCGAACCCTTGGCGCAACCGTCTACCAGAGAATAGCTGTCATATTGACATAGGAAATATTCCTTTGTCATACCGCGAAAGAATGACGTTACTTCACAGGCTTCTCTTGGAATCGGACTTAGATTTCCTTCATATTGTCAACTCACCGCTGGCTTATGATATGCTTTTGCAGTGGCCTAAGACTTTTGATGGGGTCCGCATCTTCTGTTCGCTATTCTGCAATGATGTGTCCAAGGCTGGCAACAGAGTCGGCTTCGCAATCAATTACTATCCCCATTTGATCGACTTGATCTTTCGCGTTGCAGTTGATAATCGTAAGTTCAAAGAGTGGCTCGAGGAGGTCTACGCTATCAGCCGAGACCAAATCACTGTGCACCGGCAGCCATTCAATCCACCACATTTTCCTATGGCTCTTAACAGACCAAGTCATGCATCTGGTTCTCCCAAGGCCATCAATAATCCGCTCCGAGTACTCTTTGCGGGTAGATTACACAGGCAAAAAAGACCGGAGCTGGCCATTCAGATTGTGCGTGAGCTGCGTGGAGAAGGAATCGAAGTGGAAATGGACATGTGGGGAGCCCGAAGCAGTGAGTACCAACACTTGATCGACTACACGGGAGATGGTTCCGGCATTCGACTGAGGGGAGGATATGATGGGCTCCTATCCGTTCTGTCCGAGGGGTATGATGTCTTCTTGCTTCCGTCCGCATGGGAGGGGCTTCCTAACGTGGTAATCGAGGCTATGGGAAACGGCATGCCTGTCATCGCGGCTGACGTAGGTGGCGTCGGTGAAATTGTCAACGATGAAACCGGTTGGTTAATTCACGATCATAACAACGTGGAAAGCTACAAGAGGGTGTTCCGCCAGATAATTGACAATCCAGATGAGATCTGCACCAAGGCAGAGAAATCTTTGCAATTCGTGCAAGCCCACCACAGTTGGGAACAATTCCGCGAGCAGGCACTCGAGATGTACTATGGGCGAGAAAAATAGAGGAATTTTGGTCAAGTAACGGCGGTCGGAGGCACCGTGCCAAAAGTCCGTCACCTCTTACAAGAATGACATCTCGTGAACTAGGAAACACCAACGACAGAGGTCTCCGCCCGTGGATATTTCGGTCATCATGGCTTTCCATGACGAGGGAAGAGTAGCTCACAGAACCTTCAGAACTTTCAGAGCGGCTATCTACCATGCTCACTCCGCCGGGAATGAGATCGAGGTGATTGCTATCCTAGACCGGGTTACCGACCCGGTCCTCAAGGAGATCGTAAAGAAATGGGAGGAGGTTTTTGAAGGATGGCTACGGTGGTATGAGGTGGATTTCGGGTGTCGCGCTGCAACTCGAAACTTTGGCCTTGAGCAGGCCAACGGGAGATACATAGGCATCCTGGACGGAGATCATTTGTGTAGCCGGAACTGGTTAGGAGAGGCTCACCTGCTGTGCTCTATAGATGACAGCATTATCGCTCATCCGGAATGCAGCTACTGGTTTTCTAGGGAAAACCATCTTTGGCTCCATGAAGAGAATCCCCCACACTCTAACTTCTTGGAGAGGAACCAATGGCCCTCGCCCGTGATGGCTCACGTAAAGACGTTCAGAGCGGTGCCCTATAGAACGAGGGCGATCGGACTTGGGGGAGAGGATTGGCTCTGGAATTGCGAGACCCTGGCCCGTGGGTATTCCCATCGTCTCGCTGGCAACACTCTGGTTGCGGCAAGAATGAATAGCGGAGAAGGATCGCCACCTCGCTGTTTCACCTCAAGCGCAAGCATGGTAGTTCCTCCAAATCCTCTGTACCGGTACCTATTCCTCGAGGGCGTCAACCGCAAGCGAACAGCGCCTACTGTGCCGCAACTTGCGTCTTCGACCCAGCGGTTGGCTTCTTTTCGAACCATCAAGGAAGAGCTGAGCCAAAAGGTGTTGGATCTGCTGCGACGTCGTTACTCCAGAACTTACAATCTCGCGAAAACACTGAGAAAGGATGTCAAAACCATCCTGCAAACAACCTTGAATGCTGGCAGGAATTTCCGTCAGACCTATCGGGCAGCTTGCCCCAAGTGGGTGGAAGAGGAATTGAAGGTTCTCAGCCAGTTTGAACCGGAGATAACAGGATTTTCGCAACCGTTTCTCTACAGAGCCCCAGCAAGTCGCCTCGGCGCTTTTATCACTCCGGAAATGTCCGAGTTGGTCTCAGCGAAAAGGGCCAAAGTCTTCCTGTTGAGAGCCATGGTACGGGGCGGCTCCGAGCTGGAAGCGGTCCACTATATGCACTGCCTACCATCTCCTGTATTCGTTGTCACCACGAGCAACGAACCCCATCCATGGCTTCATCTTCTCCCCAAGGACTCCGTACACATCGACATCGGGAACAATCCACTTAACAATGACGAAAGACGGATCTTGCTGCTTCGCCTACTCCTAGAGGCGGATCTCGAACTGGTACACATCGTCAACTCCCACACGGGCTTCGAAATGTTCATCAAGCATCCCCACATTTGGGAGCATGCCATGAGGGTAGCCACGTTTTTCTGCACCGATATTGGCCCGGATGGGCTCGAACGCGGCTATGCCCTCAGTGTCTTGCCCCGCTTGCTCGATTTCTTCACCTACATTACGACGGATAACAGGGCGTTCAGGAGACGTCTCATTGAGATGTATGGGATACCTCAGGACAAAATCGTCTCCCATCGGATGCCATTTTCGCCGCCTCATCTGCAAATGGTGAGGAACTGCGACCGTCCTGGCGGATTCGATGATAGCGATTATCATGCCATTGGGACCGAACGACCGCTCAAAGTACTCTTCGCAGGACGGTTTGCACCACAGAAGAGACCTGATCTCGCACTCAGAGTAGCCCGTGAGCTGATACAACAGGGCATGAAATTGGAAGTCGACTTTTGGGGAACAAATGTACCTGGATTAAAACGCTTTGATTTTCCTAATCCCGCGCCTCGCGGGGTTAGACTTATGGGTCCGTTCGAGGGTCTCGCCTCAATCCCATTGGAGAATTATGATGTCATGTTTCTTCCCTCTGCCTGGGAGGGCCTGCCGAACTCATTGATCGAATCCATGGGTAACGGACTCCCTGTGGTCGCAGCCGATGTCGGCGGAGTAAGGGAAATTGTCAACGAGGAGACCGGCTGGCTCATCCGCGATCATGACAACGTGGAAAGCTACAAAAGAGTCTTCCGCCAAATAATTGACAACCCAGGGGAGATCCCTGCCAAGTCGGCGAGATCTTTACAGTTCGTGCAGTCGCAACACAGTTGGGAGAAATTTCGGGCGCGGGCACTCGAGATGTACTATGGGCAGCAAGAATACAGGCAGGTGCTCACGCAGTAGGGTACGTGCGAAAACGCATTCCTCTCTGGACGTCTCTCAACTTGCTCGGTCCACGATCATGAATTCTGGGTATCTGTGAGGAACGTTATAATGAAGTGGCTAATTACAGGCGGCTGCGGTTTTATAGGGACCAATCTCATAGCTAAGCTTGTCACCGATGTCAGCAATCGGATACGCGTCGTGGACAACTTGAATGTCGGAAAGCGTGACGACTTGGGTCGAGTGTGCCAATTCTCCGAGGTATTCCCCTCGGACAGGGCTGAGCTGCCCCCGTGGACGAATGGCCATCCTGTACAGCTCGCCGTGGGAGACATATTGGACGAGGACCTTGCGCTCAGAGCCGCTCTCGGAGCGGACGTCATCGTACATCTGGCGGCAAAGACGGGGGTGCCCTTCTCGCTTGAGAATCCTCGTCTCGACTGCACTACTAACATTCTCGGACTCCTCAATTATCTCGAAGCAGCACGTGGCTGCGGTGTGAAGCGCTTCATATTCGCTTCAAGCGGGGCACCTATTGGTGAATGCGAGCCTCCGATACATGAGGAGATGGCATGTCATCCCGTGTCGCCCTACGGTGCGAGCAAGCTGGCGGGCGAAGCTTACTGCAGCGCATATTATCATAGCTTCGGTGTCGAGACTGTGGCCTTGAGATTCGGCAACGTTTATGGCCCGGGTGCTGAAAGAAAGACCAGCGTGGTACCGAAGTTCATACGGCGAGCCATCAAAGGCGAACCTCTCGAAATCTTCGGAGATGGGAAACAGACACGAGACTTCATCTTCGTAGATGATCTCGTACGTGCTGTTATCCTGGCAGCACAGGCAAACGGGGTAGGAGGCCATATTTTCCAGATTGCAACCAACAGAGAGACCACGGTGACCGAAATAACCGAAAAGCTCGTTCGGCATCTCGATGACGCCGGTATAAGGAATGTGCAGGTTCGCCATGCGCATCCACGCCATGGTGACGTCAAACGGAATTTCTCTGACACATCAAAAGCAAAAAGAATCTTGGGGTGGGAAGCTGAGACCGATCTCGACTCGGGAATCGGGCGGACAGTAACGTGGTGGCTGTCAAACAGACATGACCAAAGTTCCTGAGGGTTTTTCCGGGTACGCAGATGGGGGTAGTTGCGATGAAGTCCCAAAGAAGTAGGAGTGGCAGAGTCCGTGTCGCCTTCAGGAATAATGATCCATACTGACACAGCGATGAGCCCGGATCTTTCTGTAGTGATTCTCTTTCACAATGAGGGATGGATCGCTCACAGGACCCTGCGCTCCGTGGCACGAGCCTTGGAGTATGCCCAAGCGAGAGGGGTAAGGTGGGAAGCTATTCTCGTCCTCGACAGACCGCATCCGAGAGTTGATGATATTGTCCGGAATTGGCGGGAAAAATCGGGCAGCCAATGCCACATATGCCCCGTCCAGTTTGGCGACCCTGGATTGGCTCGGAATTGTGGCATAGATCGATCTGTCGGGACCTTTGTCGCGATCCTCGACGGCGACGATGTCGTCGGTGAGAACTGGCTTTATGCAGGTCTGATGGCTTGCTCCTCGACGAACGGCGTGATAGCGCACCCGGAATTGAATTACTATTTTCCTTTCGACAGGATCATCTTCGCGCACCGAGAGGAAGATGACCTAGGCGTGTTGCTCGAGCATAACCGGTGGACGTGTGCGATCATTGCCAAGCGCACTGCCTTTGAGGAAATACGATATCGACCCCACACCGAGGCCTTTCGGTATGAAGACTGGCTATGGAATTGTGAGGCGGTGGCGAAGGGCTACCAGCATGTTGTGGTGCCCCGAACGCTCATTGCCGTCCGACAAAAGCAGCCAGGCAATTCGCACAATGCTCCAGACGGTAAACAAGGCAAGACAATCCCTCCGAACGATCTCTTCCGTACCATACTTTCCACCACTCGCAACAATGACTCGGCAGTCAGCCTCAGAGGCATACACACCGACCTCCAATCGTTTGGCTGGAAGTACTTCACGAAGACGTTGGCAAAGCGAATCCTGGCAAGCCGCTTTTTGGATCCGGTCAAGAGGAGAGTCACGCCAGAAATCGCTCTCAGTATCAAGATGTTTCTGAAGGAGTCCGCAGCCGGAGCGTCTGAAATAGCGAGGTCGTTCAACATCACTTCCGGGCTCCCGAAATGGGCCGAGGAGGAATTCAAGGAATTGGCCCGAATCGAGCCCGAATTGAGGGGGGGCGTTTCCCCACGGTGGCATCGGCCGAATTCCAGGCTTCACCGTTATGTGACGGAACCTATGAAGTTGTTGGTCGAGTCCCACAAAGCGAGAGTCTTCGTGCTGCCTTGGCTCATTGAAGGGGGGGCCGACCTAGAGGCCGTGCACTACATGCACGCAGTGGATGGCCCGCGCTTCCTGATTACAACGGAGCGATCGCCCAACCCGTGGCTCAGACTAATACCGGACGAATGTATTCACATTGATATTGGAAATAATGACTTGTCGCATCGAGAGAGAATGGTTCTGCTCTCGAGGCTGCTCTTACAGGCGAACCCTGACTTCATTCACACGGTGAATTCTCCTGTGGCGTTCGATGTGTTTACCGAGTGGCCCAGGGCCTTCGCGAACATCCGCATGTACGCGACTCTCTTCTGCAACGAAATATCCCCGGACGGACGGGAATGTGGGTATGCAGTGAGCCACTTCCCTCGGCTTCTCGACTTCTTTACCCGTGTTTCAACAGACAACGTCACTTTCCAGAAACAACTCGAGCGAACCTACGGTCTCGACGAAAACATGATCGTGGCTCACAGAATGCCCTTTTCACCTCCGCACTTTCCCATGGTTCGTTTGGACCCCGGGCCAAGCGGTGGCACGGAACGGGAAAACAGCCCATTGCGTCTTCTTTTCGCTGGCCGCTTTTGCAGGCAGAAGAGACCGGATGTCGCGATCCAAGTGGTCAACGAGCTGCTGTCCGAAGGAGCAAACGTTACTCTAGACGTCTGGGGGATCCCGTTCGGAGGGGAAACTGTTAAAGTCCCGAAGCGGCCAGGAATCCGACTCATGGGGAGTTTCAGCGGAATCGCCCAAGTACCTCTGGTAGAATATGATGCGCTGCTCCTCCCATCCCTGTGGGAAGGCCTTCCCAACATCGTAATAGAGTGTATGGGCAACGGTGTGCCTGTGATCGCATCAAATGTGGGCGGTCTTTCAGAGATTATCACTGAAGAGACAGGATGGCTCGTAGACGAGTATCTAACAACGGATGGCTTTAAGCGTGTGATTAGAGAAATTCTGGCCGGAAAGCAATGTGTCGCGAGAAAGTCCAAGAAATCCAGCGAATTTGTGGCGATGAGACATAGTTGGTCAGCCTTTTTGCAGGAAGCTCGTATCTTTTACCGAGATCGGTTCGAGGCTGATACACACTCTCGGGAGCGGTCTGCCAACGAGCTGCCAGATCCGTTGTCGTGCCACTAGCACGAGGTAGACTGAAAAAGAGATCATGGACGCCGGGGACCTGTATCGGATCAAGAGAATTCCTTCGGCTGTAATATTCAACTCGTCTCCACGAGACACTCGCAAGGGTTGCTACTGGCATCGAATCTGAACTGCCAAGCCCTGTTGGCGCAAGTGTCTTGAACTCGGCGGCGAGACAATGTCGTCCCGATCGAGCCCCGATTTACTACCCAGCCGGCCGATCCCTGAAAAAAATGATGACGAGCTGGGAACAACCGGAGAAAACTTTAGAGGAATTGTCCGACTACCGTAAGGAACCTAAGTCGACGAGAGGACGCATCAGGAAGTGACGTATGCGATTCTCTGGACACCTATTCGTCATGGTTGATCACACAAAACCACATTGAAGAGAGGTGCAAATTGTCATCGTTGTCCGAAAAGGAATCAGAGGAACTCATATTCTGGACAAAGCATAGCGTCTTCGCGAAAAAGGCCTCTGAGCGCGGAAAACCCAGCAAAAGAGTTTACAACAAATACTTGGACATCCTGTCCGAGCCCGCAGGTAACCTCCGGGGCAAAACAATTATTGATGTGGGCTGCGGTCCTATGGGAACAATGCATTTCTTTCCGGGCAGTTTGAAAGTCGGCCTGGATCCTTTGGCCCTGCATTACCAGAACGCGTTCGACCTTGTCCGGCATCAAGACATGCAATATATTGCCGCCCGTGCAGAGAACATACCCGTAGCTGACGAGGTGGCAGACTATGTATTCTGCGTCAATGCGATTGATCACGTGGACGATCCTCGGGCCGTTGCTGCAGAATTAACGAGAGTTCTCAAACCCGGAGGCAAGCTCCTAATCCAGGTCGAAATCAACAAACCTTCGCCCACCACCAGCGAGCCGCACGTCCTATCACCTGAAGTGCTTGACGACATGTTCGCGTCTAGATTTGTATCAGAAAAATCAAGGACACTTTGGAGCCATCGCAAGTGGTGGATGCGCCGACGGTGGTGGTTCACTGACCTGATTGGCTTTTATCCACGATATCACGATATCTTCATCGTGTCTTATCGCAAGAAGCTTCATCGGGATTAAACAGTTTTCAATGTAGACGTCTCTCGCCCCTATCCTCGAGCACGGCAAATCACCTACTGAGTCCTTCGTGCTCATTAGCAACGTCGTTTCCTGGAGAAACTCGGGGATTTGACAAACGTCCGCTGCAGCGGCTCGATGAGCCGGAACAATGTGCGTCGAGTACGAATCAATGGCGAATTGTTAAAGGAGGTTACGTGATCCTCTATTCAAGGTCGGTCTTACAGTTGTCATCGCGGGACGAAGATGCCTCGCTAGGCGGATCGATTCAAGGCTCCAGTGGGAAGACGCATCGGTCGGCAGGCGCGCAGGAGTTTTGACAAATTCCTGAAGTTCCGAGTTTATGCTTGAAAAGTACAAGAGATGTGGGAAAGCCTTTTCCCCCTCACAATCGGTAGGTGCCCCTCCCAACTCAGATGAGGTGGCCTCGTGCCTGGATGGGCTGGAAACTCCATAGCGCACAAGAAAGACTCCAATTACAGCACACCGCTTGCGAGTTTGCCTCGGACAGCGCACAATAATAAACACCTCATCCCCCCTCACCTCACCTCCACTACCTCTAGTTTCACATTTCCTATCATCCGTAACAAAGATGCTGTTTCGTGGGATTCGTCCGCGGCTGCGATCTTGATGTGCGTTGCGTCCGCGGGGAGCTGGTTCAGGGTTGGGTCCACGGCTATCCAGCCGTTAACGTAGGATTCGGCCCAGGCGTGGTAAAGGAAGCCCACATTGTCGGTGTACACGAGTCCAGTCACCTGCCGGGTAGGGATTTTCTGGGACCGAGCCAACGCAGTGTACAGGCCGGCGTGTGACTGACATTCTCCCTCTCGGCTCCTCAACACGGACAGAGCGGTGAAGGAATCCTTCATTGTGCCTCTAATGTTCTCAGAGGTCCAACGGACAAGCTTTTCCACCTTCTCGAAATCAGAGTCTTGGGGCGAAACGATTTGCCGAGCCTGTTCCACGATCTCTTCGTGATCTGACGGGATAGCAACCGTAGCTGCGAGATGTTCGTGGGACACAGGATCGGAAAGGTCGGGCTTGAGAGAAGCTTGGATCGGCTCTCCCACCGCGGCCCGGTTCTTGCCGTCCCGTCGGGTCATCGGATCTTCCACCTGCACGGAAACGTCGAATCGGCCGTCCTGTTGTTGAGGTGAGCTCACTGTCACCCGCTGTCGATGGTCCTGCGCTATGAGCGACGGATCGATCCCCCGAACCTGTACCTGGAGGAATCGAGCACGTTCCGGATTCGGGATCGGTTTTGCCACCTTGATCAGGCTGAAGTCGAGCACGAGATCCTTGCCCTGGGCTTTCTTCTTCAAGAACTGCTCCGCGGTCTCGCGGTCTTCCAGCAACGTTATCAACGACCCGTCGAGGGCCTTTTCCAGGACGGTGAGACCCTTCTTGTCAAGCCAGGAACGGATGACCGACTTGCCGAAGCTGTTCTTCACGTTCCATATGGCACCTTTCGGTCCGGGGGACCCTGCAACCGTCCAGATGTGCTGCTCCACCCGCTCTACATCTTGCTTTTCAGCATTGAACACCGCGAACGAATGGGTCTTCCCGTCCTGGAGGCCCACCAGGGCCGGCATGAGCGAAATGGCGCTGGAATGATACAGCTTACCCTCAATGGGAAACTCCCTGCTGAGCGATTCGCCATCCACCTTGATGTTCACCACGAACTTGCCGTCCTTCACCGCGCCCTTCATGTCCAGTTGCCTTCCGTTCATGTCCACGCGGGAACTGAACGCCATGAGCGTCAGATCCGGTCTGACGTCCACACGCTCGCGCATAAGGACCTCGTTCGTCTTTTTCATGGCGGTCAGGCGCATGATCGAATCACTGGAAATGGTGAAATTCTCTCCGGAGGGTTCAATCCTGAAATGACTATATCCGACCTTGTCTTCCTTGAAGTACATGCCGTACCACGCTTCCTTGAACGGAAAGCGGGCCAAGGTGCCATATCCGTGAGCCGGTACCTCAACCTTTGACTCGCTCGCGGTGATCGACCGGAGCACACAACCAGCCTGCGAGCTGAGAAACACGCACACGATGAGGAGGCGAAGGAAAAGCTTGAGCATCGACCCTCGGACCCTTTTTCCTGTCAGTATATCCGCTGCCACCAGCCTGTTTCAAGCCGACCGCTTATCCAACCCTAACTACTGACTTTCGTAAGTGACGTTGCGCCCCTGTTGAGGCTTCGCACCAACCTCCTCGGAAAACCTGCCAAGCCGCTCTTATCACAGGTCCCTCACCCTGTCACCACCATGTCCGCCCTTTCCGTCCCCCTGCCCTCGATTCTTGTGGTAATATTCGAGTCTGCCATGACCCAACGGATGTACGCCTCTTGAAAGAACGTACGTCTTTTCGTTCCTCACCGAAAGAGGATGAGCGGAAGGCCGTGATGATGCATCAGGAAAACACTGTCCAGGCACTGCAATCAGAGCTCGCAGAAATTCGGAAGCGGTGCGCGGAGCTCGAACGGCTATACGATGCGTGCAAGGACGAGGAAAAGACCTTGCGAGAGGCCGAAGCCAGGTATCGAGTGCTCCTGGACAACTCTCTAACGGGTATCTGCGTGCAACAGGACGCGCAGCTCGTGTATGTGAATCAACGCTTCGCCCAACTGACCGGCTATTCTTGCGAGCAACTCATCGGGATGCCCATCTGGGACATCGTGGCTCCTGAACACCGGGAGCTCGTCATACAGCGGTACCACGACCGAATTGCCGGGAAACGGCCCATTCGACAATACGAGATCAACGTGGTGAAACGCAGTGGAGAGAAACGTCACTGGGCGGTCTGGTTCAACGTCATCGATCACGATTCCCGGCCAGCGATACTGGGAACCGTGGTGGACACCACCGAAATGGTGCGCACCCGGAAAGCATTACAGGAGAGCGAGCAGCGTTTTCGGGCTCTATTCGAGACCGCCACTGACTGCATCTTCATCAAAGACGCGAACCTGAAATATACTCACGTCAATCCCGCCATGGCTTCCCTTTTCGGAATCTCTCAGAACGAGCTCGTGGGCACCACCGATGTGGACTTGTTCGGAAAGCGCATCGGGCGCCACCTGGAACGAATGGATCGCAGAGTTCTCGCTGGTGAGCGGTTGGAGATTGAACATGTCAGGCCGGTGCGCGGTGTTGCCTTGACGTTCCACGACGTGCGCATACCCATGGAAGACGAGTCCGGAGCGATCGTCGGGGTGTACGGAATATCGAGGGACGTCACGGACATGAAGAAAGGGGCTTTCTGTCTGGCAGGGACGGCTCAGACGGAATGTGCTTCTCCTGTCATGCGCTCCGTCCTCTCTCTGGCTCGGACTGCCGCGAGGCGCGAGGGCTTTGTTCTCCTGTTGGGAGAAAGCGGCTCGGGAAAGGACTACCTGGCCCGGTACATCCATGACCATTCTTCCCGGAGCGACGGCCCGTTCTTCACTATGAACTGCGCCGCGCTATCCCATGAAATTGCTGAGTCCGAGCTCTTTGGCCACGAAGCTGGGGCATTCACGGGCGCGGTAGGACGAAAGAGGGGCTTGCTGGAACTTGCCGAGGGCGGCACGCTATTGCTCAACGAAATCGGCGATCTACCCCTTTCTATCCAGGGAAAGCTCCTGACATTCCTTGACTCCCGGTCCTTCACGCGCGTGGGCGGAGAAACCCTGGTGCCGGTCAACGCAAGACTCATTGCGGCCACGAACAGAGATCTGGAAGCGGCCACCCGGGAAGGCCGATTCAGGGAGGATCTCTATTACCGCATCAATGTCTTGTCCATCCGGGTACCACCCTTGCGGGAAAGAAAGGAGGACATCCCGGGCCTCGTCCACAAAATCCTGGCGCAACTCGTCACAGAAATGCACGTGTCGCCACCGCCCGGCATCGAGGCGGAGTCCATGCAGGCTCTCGTGAGCTATCGGTGGCCCGGCAACGTCCGAGAGCTGAGAAACGTTCTGGAGCGAGCCTTAATGCTGTGGGAACATGGCCCTCTGAGAGTTACGGTAGGTGCGGCGGACCAGGCTACCAGGGCACTCCTGGAAGTGCAATTTCCCCTGGATCGTACGTTGCATGACGTAGAAAATGATGTGGTCAAGAGACTGTGCGCCGAAGCCCTGGAGCGGGCGGGTGGATCGAAGCAAGGTGCGGCGCGTCTTCTGGGGATATCTCGTAATTCTCTGTATCGGTATATGAAGCGGCTCGGGATATCGGGCGGATCTGGTACAGTTTCATAAGGCGTCTGCTCGGTTCTGGTACTAAAAGCCCCGCACGGTGACAGCCGCCCCCTCTCTCAAGAAACCACCCGCAGATTGCAGGTGGCGGAAGCATCGTCCGAGCTGTCGGCAGGAGAACCTGTTGAGGCAAGGGCGGGTTTGAAGAAACTGTCTCAAGACTCGGGAAACAGCAGAAAAAGTGGTACGGTGAGGGAGGATACTGCCCATGGAGCCCTCACCCCACCCTCTCCCAGAGGGAGAGGGCTCTGTCATTCCGGGCGGTTGCAAGTCCCCTCTGCCTTCGGGAGAGGGAGCTGGAAGAATCTCCTCTCCCCCGCTGCGGGGGAGAGGGTCAGGGTGAGGGGGTGTGCCACGATTATCACGGACTGCCGGCTTTTGAGACACTCTCTTCAAGCCTGCCCTATATTGGGACTGGCTCTGGAACTGCCCTCCAGCCGGATCGTTGCACAGGGGGCAGGTTTGAAGCCCGCCCCTACCGACACATCCTCATGCGAAACGGTTCCGAGACACTTTCTTCAATCCTCTGCTGCCCGAATACGAGCTGGAGCAAATATGTGACCGTGGTTGGGGAGACGCTTTGGGGGTTGGGAATCGGGATTTTGTTCCATGCTTATCCTGGAATCTGCCTGCAGCGACAGGGACAGTGTACCAGTTGCGAACGGTTTCGACGGAGGATATGGCCTTGACAGCACATTCCCGCTAGCCTCACGTTGCCCTATCTTGTTGTTTCAATTGCTGTTTCTGCATACGCTTCCGTCGTCCAGCTCTTGGCATGGTTCATGCTCCTCCAGGGGCATCCTGGTGCAAGAAAAGGAGCCGTGTCATGAAGCCGGTGGCAATAACCACGATCTGGATGCTGCTGAATATCGCTGGTGCGTACATGGCTGTAGTGGGAGTACTTCAGGTCGGCCGGCTGGGCACGGCAGCAGTTGGGCTCCTCATGATTTTCGGAGCCTGGCTGTGGCTCGGCCACGCAATCGTGGTCAGGTTGACCCGTAGATATTCTTCTTCTGCTCTCGAGAGTCAAGGAAACGCAGCCACCTAGGACGGTGGCAGATGGAATGAGAAGGCCGGCGGATGCCATCGAGATTCGCGATGAGCTCAGAAACATTATCCCTGGTTTCCGCGGTCACGGAATGAGACCGCGTCTCTCTGTGGCCTCTGTGTCCCGATGCGGTGTGTTGTGTGTTGCTCGTAAGTTGTTGTAGGTCCCTACCATTGGGACACAGGGATCACGGAGCACTTATCGTTTCCGAGAGGGGCTGCAGCAGCCCGAACAGATCATGTGGAGCCTTCTGCTGCATATGTGGCTCCCCAAACCTTCCAAATCCTCCTGATTTTGTAGACCTGTCCTCCTCCGGGTGGGTCACGGATTGATAACACACCACCCTGAACAGGCAAGGGAATCCCTCTGCCTCCTTCTCCGGTGCGGCTGTGTCCCTGTCGACCTTCGGATCCCTTCATGTGCCTTCCGCTCATACCTCGACAGGGACACAGAGCGCCCGGACTTTTTGAACACGGGTCCGGTGTTTCCAGCCATTCTCCCCACAACGACGTCGCGATCTCCGCACCCTGTGCCCTCGCCAAGAAATATCACTTGCCAAGACGACGGGTAAGCCTCATACTTCTGTGGTCTCTTCCACAGGAATGAAGGGAAGAGCCCTGAAAAGTCTTTTACCCTTATATTTGCGTTGCGGAAACGGAGCTCGATGGCCCGTACTATTAACGGGAGCTATCGCGTCCGGCTATCCTGGAGCGTCACACAACAAAGAAGGAGCTGAATGTATGGATACCTGGAGCTTCGGCTTGACCATCACGATTGTAGGTGCTGGTGGTACTTTTGTCACCCTTGGTGTTCTCATCGGGATAATGAGCTTACTCAAGAAGATCTTCCCCGTGTCCACCGGATCCGACTCCCGGACAAGCTGAGAGAGGAGGCTGTGTATGCTGGATAGCTTGCTGTTCGGGTTGTCGGGTTTATCCGAGGGAGTAGTGCACCTTTCGCGGCACGGGCTTCCAAATGTGGTCATGATTTGCATATCGGCAATCTTGTTTTACCTGGCGATCAAGAAGGGAGTGGAGCCCCTCCTTCTGCTGCCCATTGGCTTCGGCTGTCTCCTGGTAAACATTCCCTTGAGCGAGCTCATGGAAACAGGAGGATTACTCAAATTTTTGTACGATATCGGTATCGCGACGGAGATCTTCCCGCTCCTCATCTTCGTGGGAATAGGGGCAATGACGGATTTCACTCCGTTGTTGGAGGACCCCAAGATTCTCCTCTTCGGAGCTGCGGGTCAATTCGGGATCTTCATAACCTTGCTCTTGGCGCTTGCAGTAGGATTTGCCGAATTGGAGGCTGTTTGCATCGGTATCATAGGTGCCTGTGACGGTCCCACAGCGATCTACGTCACCTCTCAGTACGCTCCTCACCTCCTGGGGCCGGTTTCTGTTGCGGCGTACAGCTACATGTCGCTGGTACCGATCATCCAACCCCCCATTATGAGGGCTCTAACCAGCGACAAGGAACGTACGGTAAAGATGGCGATGCCAAAGAAGGCGACCGTCTCTCCTCGCACGCGACTTCTCTTCCCCGTGGTTGTTACCGTTGCCACCGGCTTGATTGCGCCCAAAGGCTTGCCACTGATTGGGACCATCATGCTCGGAAATTTCATGAAGGAAAGCGGTGTGGTCGGCCGGCTCACCCATGCCTCGGAGAATGAGATCGCAAATATTGTCACTCTCTTCCTTGGGCTGGCAATCGGCGCCACCATGGACGGTCATGTTTTCCTGAAGTACCAAACCCTGGCAATCTTCGCCCTTGGGTTCCTGGCAATCTGCGTTGACACAGCAGCCGGCGTGCTCCTCGGGAAACTTATGTGCCGACTTACTGGTTGGAAAGTCAATCCGCTGGTGGGGGCTGCGGGAATATCAGCCTATCCCATGGCGGCCCGAGTTTGCCAGACGGTGGGCCAAAAGTTCGACAAGAAAAACTACCTCCTGATGTATGCTATGGGAGCTAACACGGGAGGTCAGATAGGCTCCGTCGTGGCTGCCGCAGTGATGCTGTCTGTCCTGAAAGGTATGGGGCTCATCTAGGGGTTCTTTTCGTACACGAGAGAATCTGGAAATACAAAAGCCGGGGGCTTTCGGTCCCCGGCTCCGAGACGGCCCACGCGTTGTCACTAACCGTGGGCTCTGGCATGGTACAGCCCCACGACCTCGAAGAGCTGCCAGAAGGCTCCCACGAGGAGGGCAATCCACCCGATAAAGTACGAGATTACGCTGCAGACGTACCAGATTGACGCTACAAAGGATATCTCAACCGGCAATACACTGAAGGTAACCGTTCAGCGGGAAGCCTAAACGAGAGAGGGAGCAGGTAGTCCGTTGCGGTATGCAATGACGGATTCGAGAAGAAAGTGGAAAGGGTTCCTTCCCTGAAGGATGCAGGATCTTTCGGCGGTC
>JBFMDN010000045.1:0-46333 GCA_040753915.1 Thermodesulfobacteriota bacterium
TGGAAATATCGGGACAGGTTGAGCGTCGTATTCGCAAATTATCGGCCGTAGCACATTGTGCCACCTTGGAAACAGTGGTGCTACGCCGCCCTTGGGAGCGAAATGGTATCGCGACAGGCTCCTAGATAAGGTAGCCGCTGAGGCGGTCGCGAGGCCGGCACCATGATGTTGGGGGTCAGGTGCTATTTGGATCAGCGTGGTGCACGCAGCTCAAAACAGGGTGAATGCACCGTTTCACGGAGGGGGGCATCCGTTCCATTTCTCCAGGCCTCCGGGCTTATTCAACGTTCGTACGAGAGTCGCATTCAAGCTCGGCTGAAACCTAGACAATTCCTTTCATAACGCTGGCACTTCGTTGGCAATTTCCGGTAGTTCTCGTGCGTCATGAGGATACATTAGACGGCTGATTAGTCTCCGTGCAGATCGCGGAGCATGACAAAGGTTGTCATTCACCTTGCAAATGCTGAACGCGGCCCGAAAATCGACTGGTGCGGGTCGCAAGCAGTTGCAGATATGGAGCAGGCACGAGAGGTCGGTGAGATCCCGACAAGGCGTTAAACCCTCAGCTTTGGAGGTGGAAAGATGGCCGAGTTGCAGTTCCCAAATCCTCACGAAGTGGAGATTATCCCAGGAACTGAGGGATGGGAAAGGATGTACCCGTATCACTACCGGTTCTCCACGGACGACCCGGAGCGGACCAAGTATGAAGAAGGCATGTTTTGGTTCTACGACGGGCTGCACTACCCAGAGCCGATGTATCCCTTCGATATCATATGGGATGAGGCCTGGTTCTTGGCGCTGTCTCAGTACAACAACCGCATTTTCATAGTCCCGCCGGCTATGGGTATCGATCATCGCATTGTCAATGGCTACATCTACATTACGCCACTGCCTGTGACCAATCAGGAGGAAATCCCCAAGCGAGTAGAAAATTTTATGAAACGTGCCGGATACTACTACGAGAACTGGAAGGATCTCGAGAAGACCTGGGAGGCAAAGATGCGCGGCGTCATTGCCCAGCTTGTCGACACGCAGATCCCGACTCTGCCCGAAATGGAGGAGGAATCGGTAGTATTCGACGGAAAGGGAGTTTCCACAGGGTACAGACTGCTCAATGCGTACGACAAGCTCATAGATCTCGGTATCCTCTGCTGGCAGTACCATTTCGAGTTCCTGAACCTGGGATATGCAGCGTACGTCTTTTTCATGGATTTCTGCCAGAAAGCATTTCCGGATACCCCGCCCCAGAAGATCACTCAAATGGTGAGTGGCATTGACGTCATGATGTACAGGCCGGACGATGAGCTCAAGAAGCTTGCCAAGCTGGCTGTTGAACTGGGAGTGGACCACACTTGCCTGAGTGGGGACGCCGACACGGTGCTAAAGAAAATGGATGCATCCGATGCCGGCAAGAAATGGCTGCAGGCTCTCGAAGAAGCGCGCGATCCCTGGTTTTATGTTTCTTCAGGAACCGGCTGGTATCACACCGATTTCTCCTGGAACGACGATCTAAATCTCCCTCTCTCGTTCATAAACATCTACATCGAGAAGCTCAGGGCAGGCGAAAGCATCGAACGCCCTATGGAAGAGGTGCAGAAAGAACGCGATCGCTTGACCGACGGGTACCGTTCCCTGCTCGAGACTGAAGAAGACCGGCGTACCTTTGATCAGATGCTTGGACAAGCCAGGACCGTTTTCCCGTACGTCGAGAATCACTTGTTCTACGTCGAGCATTGGTTCCACAGTCTGTTCTGGAACAAGATGCGAGACGTGGGGAAGATCCTGGCAGATGCCAAATTCATTGGGGACCTTGAAGACATGTGGTTTATGACCCGGGCTGAGATCAAGGACGCTCTGTGGGACATAGTCACATCGTGGGCCACGGGATCCAAACCCCGCGGACCCCTCGTATGGCCCAAAGAAATTGAATGGCGCAAGCAGTGCATGGAGAAGTTCCGGCAATGGACACCTCCGTCTGCCATGGGCACTGTGCCCGAAACCATTAACGAGCCATTCACCATCCTTCTGTGGGGTATCACTTCCGAGTCGATGGCCAATTGGGCGAAGCTCAAGGCTGTCAGCGAGGGCGACCTGTCGAAAATTGTCGGGTTCGCCGGCTCACCGGGGACTGTTGAGGGTCGAGCACGCGTGTGCCGCTCTGTCAAGGAGATCGGCAACCTCCAAGAGGGGGAGATTCTCGTGGCGACCACCACTTCACCGAGTTGGGCGCCCGCGTTCCAAAAGATCAAGGCAGCCGTCACTGATGTGGGTGGCGTTATGTGCCACGCGGCAATCGTGTGTCGTGAATACGGCCTACCGGCGGTCGTAGGAACCGGCTCGGCAACATCGAGGATCAAGACAGGCCAGATGATCCGAGTGAATGGCTCGAGCGGGGAGATTGACATCCTCTAGTGGGGAGTCAGGCTCCCCATCTGCCGAGAGCTCGACAAATGGGTGTTTCGTTGAGCACGCCGAGATCGTGAAAGCTCCTGCGTAAGCTGGCGGCCTCGAATCCGAATCGGCGCCGAATTCGCTCGAGAGAGGGCGAGCGCTGTCAGCTTCGCAGTGGGGCTAGCTGGGGGAAGGGGTTCTCTTATGGACAAAACGCAGTACGTCATTCCGTTTGAACAGTGTGACCTGACAATGGTCAACCGGGTTGGCGGCAAATGCGCGGGCCTTGGCGAGCTGTTGAAGGCACGAATCCCGGTTCCGCCCGGATTTGCCGTGACGACCGATGCGTACGACGAATTCATTGAAGAAAACAGACTGCAAGACCGAATATTTCGCAGGCTGGAGGATCTCGACGAGTCCATGATCGAAGAGATCGAGAAGGCCTCAATGGAGATTCGCGAATGGATCGAGGCTGGAACCATAAGTGAGAAGCTCGAAGATATCATCGCGGAAGAATACCGACTCCTTTCGCGAAGGGCGCGCTGCCCGGCTCTGCCCGTAGCGGTACGATCGTCTGCGACGGCCGAGGATCTGCCGGGAGCGAGCTTCGCTGGTCAGCAGGACACCTATCTGTGGGTCAGGGGTGTGGACGATCTCTTGGACAAGGTGAAGCGATGTTGGTCCAGTCTCTTCGGGCCTAGAGCTATTGCGTACAGGGTAGGAATGGGATTCAAGCACACCCAGGTGCGAATCAGCGTGGCTGTGCAGAAGATGGTTCGGTCGTTCACCGCA
Source organism: Thermodesulfobacteriota bacterium (assembly GCA_040753915.1). Lineage (GTDB taxonomy): Bacteria > Desulfobacterota > Desulfomonilia > Desulfomonilales > Desulfomonilaceae > JBFMDN01. Next base: position 3,184 of record JBFMDN010000045.1, read on the forward strand.
GGCGTAATGTTCACATTGAACCCGGCCACCGGCGATCGGGCAACTGTGGTTATCGATTCAAATTGGGGATACGGAGAGAGTGTCGTATCGGGCGAAGTGACGCCTGACCAGTTCCATGTCAACAAAATCACGAACGAAATCACGAAGAAGACTATTTCCGACAAGGCGATCTATTACACAACCGATCCTGAAACTGACGAAGTGAAGAAGCTCGAAGTGGATCCCGAGCGCCGTCAGTCCCAGAGCCTGCTGGACAGTGAGATACTCCAGTTGGCGGAGCTGGCACGGAGAATAGAGAAACACTACGGCAAGCAAATGGACATCGAATGGGCAACCGAAAAGTCCCTGCCGCTGTCTGGTGAAATCTACATCGTGCAGAGCCGCCCGGAGACTGTCTGGAGCCAGAAGGAGACCAAGCCCATTGTTGAGCCGAAAGCAAGTGCATTAGAGCACATTGTTGCCGGCCTCATCAAGGGGAGAAAGCTCAAGTAGGGCAATGCCATAGGGCAGAAAGGAGAAGACCGTATGAAAGAAATGGCAGATTTCATTAGAAGATGCGAAGAAGAAGGAGAGCTCCTGCGTATCAAGAAGGAGGTGGACTGGAACCTGGAGCTCGGTCACGTGGCCAAGCTCAGCGAAGAGCGTAAGGGCCCCGCCCTCTTGTTTGAAAATGTCAAGGGCTTTGATATTCCTGTCCTCACAAGTGCCTTTACCACAACGAGGCGCTTTGCAATTACGCTTGACATGCCCCTTGAATCTTCCATCTGCGACATGGCTCGCCATTGGATGCAGCTTACCACAAAGAAGCCGGTTAAGCAGAAGATCGTGGATTCCGGGCCGGTCCGTGAGATGGTAATAGAAGGCGACGATGTGAACATAGAGGCCCTGCCCGCGCCTTTCTTCAATCCCTTGGATGGTGGACGGTTTATCGGAACCGCAGTCTACCTGGTGACCCAGGACAAGGAAACCGGATGGACCAACTGTGGAACCTATCGAATGCAGATCCATGATCGCAACCACTGCGGTATTCAGATTATCAAGGGCAAACACTCTGACTTTCATTTCAACCAGCATAAGAGGGACGGCACAAAAATGCCTGCCGCTGCCGTCATTGGCGCGGATCCTGTGCACTTCCTCGTTTCGTCTACCCTGGTATCAGCCCAGGTTGATGAATACGACATCATCAGCACACTCAGGCAAGAGCCGTGCGAGGTCTTCGTAAGTGACTTGACTGGCCTGAAGCTTCCCGCTCACGCGGAGATAATTCTCGAGGGATACGTCGATCCCAACGACCTCCGCGAAGAAGGCCCATTCGGAGAGTATACAGGCTACTACTCAGGCGCGAAGGGCGAGGAATGGCCGAAGCAGGTGCTCCATGTCCAGCGAATACTGCGTCGCAAGAAGCCCATCTTCTGGGCTACTACCGTTGGAAAACCGATCACGGATACCCATATGATTCAATCTCTTAATCGTACCGCCACCCTGTGGACCGACTTGGAGGACATGAAATTGCCCGGGATCAAGTCCGTCTATTTTCTTCCGGAATCCACAGGCAGATACTGGTGTGTTATTTCCGTAGAAACGAAATACCCCGGACATTCCAATCAGGTGGGAAACGCGGCGATCGCAACGACCACCGGCCATTATGGAGTCAAGGGAGTTATCGTGGTAGACGGCGACATTCCCGCGGACGACTGGGATAGGGTTATGTGGGCTCTTTCCGTCAGGTTCGATCCGAAGCGCGATGCGCAGATCATCGATCGAGGTCGCTCCACCCCGCTGGATCCAGCGCTCCCCATAGATGCGCGGCACATTACCTCGCGAATCATTATGGATGCCTGCACCCCCTATGAATGGACAAGGAAGCCAATCGAAATATTCCTCGACGAGGGAATGAAGGCAAAAGTTCTTTCTCAGTGGAAAGAGTACGGCTTCAAAGACTAGACGGCAGGCATCCGGCGAGCCCGGTATCCTCTACATGCGGGGACCGCACTCGCCCGCCGGCTATTGGCGAGACCCGGAGACGACACGGGACGTGTTCGACGATGACAACTGGACCACGACAGGCGACATCGTGGCCCTCGAAGAAGGCCGAATCTGGATCATGGGCCGGCAGAAAGACGTAATCATCCGGGGAGGACAGAATATTTATCCTGCTGAAATCGAGGGCTTACTAAACGAGCATCCAAAAGTGTCGGCAATCGCCATAGTGGCCATGCCGGACCGCGAGTTTGGTGAACGATGTTGTGCGTACGTGGTGCCAAAGCCTGGAGAAACGCTGACGTTTGAGGAGATGATCTCTTTCCTCAAGGCAAAGAAGCTTGCGATGTACAAGCTGCCCGAGCGGCTCGAAATCATCTCTGCAATGCCCACAGTGGGTGACTCGGGCAAGATCGACAAGAAGGTCCTCAAGAAAGACATCGAGGACAAGATAGCGGCCGAAGGAAAAGCCTAATGGAAAGAGTCATACTTCTCGTGTCCACCTTGGACACCAAAGGGCCGGAAACGCTGTACCTGAGAGATCGGATCAGGGACAGGGGCGGAAATCCGGTAGTTTTGGATCTCAGCATGTCCGGAGATTCGGAAGAGGCAGACATTACGCCCTCTGCAGTAGCCGAGGCTGCTGGAACCGATATCCAGGAGATTCGGGCCTCTCGCGAGAGGAAGAAGATTACCCGCCTCATGATCGGCGGTGCGACAAAACTTGCCGCAGAGCTCCTCGCTTCGGGCCGGCTCGGAGGAGTTGTCGGGCTTGGGGGCTCCACGGGCAGCCTCATGGCCACGGACATCATGCGCTCTCTACCGTTCGGGGTGCCCAAGCTCATGGTTTCGTCCACCGCTGCTCTTCCCGGACTCTCAACCCGGTACATTGGAACCGCCGACGTGGCTATCCTCCATACCGTTATCGAAATAGCGGGTCTGGCTCGCCCATTGCAAAACCTGCTGGATCGGGCAGCCGGCGCTATCGTAGGGATGGCCCAGACGGAGCCGCTTACCGTGGAGTCTGCGCGACAGAAGGGGGCTCCGCTCGTCGCCATGTCGATGTTCGGGCCGACAGAGAAGTGCGCCGAGCGTGTTCGTTATGGGCTGGAAAAGGCCGGCTATCAGGTTATCGGATTCTCCGCCGCAGGGGTTTGCGATCGGGCCATGGAGCAGATGATCGGCCAACGCTTTTTCGACGCGGTGGTAGATCTCGCGCCCGGAGGTGTCGGGGAAGAGGTCTTGGGAGGGATGCGGGCAGCAGGACCGGAGCGTATGACCACGGCCGGGAGGCTGGGCATACCCCAGGTCATCGCCCCTGGAGGAGTGAACCTCACGAGCCAGAGGAAGTCCCACTACAAACCTGAGCACCATGAACGCCGGAAGTTCGAGCTGGATGAGCTCCGGACGTTTCTCCGAGTTTCCGACGCAGAAATGGACCGGATTGCCCGCGTGTTTGCCGACAAGCTCAAACAAACGAACGGTCCAACGCTGTTTCTGTTTCCCACAAAGGGGTGGTCAGCAGTGGATCCCCCGGACGGCCACATGTTCGACGAAGAGCAGGATCGCTTGTTCCTCAGAATATTGAAGGAAGAAGTGGGACCGCGTCTGAGCATCCGGGAGGTGAACGCTAACCTGGAAGATGAAACCTTCGCAGACGAGGTTGTAAAGGCCTGTATCTCAATCTTTCCCACCTCGGGCCGACAGTATGGCGAAGCGCATTGAAAATAGCTCCGAGTGCAAGCGCAGACTGAACGCCCCAAACCGGTGAAAACGTTGTTCGCACTCCCCTTTAACTTTCAACTGTGAGTACTGCCTCGTTTGTTCAAAGCGTGGCGGTATGGCCAAAAGTCCTTTGATTCGAGACCGCGTTCAACACAGCTCTTCTGACCCTGAAGGAGGCGACGATGTTGGTCAAGAACTGGATGCTGCCGCAACAGTACTCGATTTCGAGCGACGCACTGGCGGTTGAGGCCGCGGTGCTCATTCGTGAGCATAACCTGAAGATGCTCCCGGTAGTGGATGAGGGTCGCTTGCGAGGGATCGTTCATCGCAGGGACCTTAGCGAGGCCGCCTTATGTGTAAGTGGGAGCGGGGACGTCTGCGAGATGAAATATTTCTGCGACAAGCTCAAGGTTAAGGATCTCATGGTTCGTATGCCGGTGACTGTCAACGTGAACGACACGGTGGAGGAGACCCTGATTAAGGGCAGGGAGCTCACTATGAGCACTTTTCCCGTGATGGATGGCGATAAGGCGGTGGGCGTGGTCTCCGATCGGGAGATCTTCGTCACGCTTTTCAGGCTCCTGGAGGCCGGCACAGATAGGTTCCGTGTTACGCTGAGCGACGTGACCCTCGAGAAGGGAACACTCACGGACCTGCTGAAGATTGTCGATGCCACCGGGGGAACCGCCCGATCCATCTTTACGGTTCCGGAGGGCAAGAACGGCAAGGTCAGAGTGGTTCTCCGGGCTGAATCCAACAATCCGGACGCTATTCGTCGTGCGCTGGAAGAAAGGGGGTTTAGCATTCTCGAGTTTCATCCGTGATGCAGCAAGCGATGACCCTACTTGACGGCGCGGACCGTCAACGCGTCTCTCACTCTAAGATCCGATTCGTCACTCGCATCCGTGGACGGAATGCCACTGCCGAAGAGAGGGCCCGGAAGCAGTTTCACATTGTCGGTCCTCGCGGAATCGGGGACTGACGCGTCAAAAAAGGGGGTAATTCATTATGGAAGACCTTAAACTCGGTATCGGTCCTGCCGGACCGGCCGCAGGGCTCATTCAATTCATCGCTTTCGCGGTCATCGGTATCTTCGTCTTCGTTTACGCACTGCCTCAAGGACTCATCGTTTTGAAAATTATCCCCGCCTCGCTGCTCATGCTTATCGCACTCGGCCACCTCTCGCTTTTGGGAGATAATTTTCCATTCGCTCCACCCGGGGGCCGATGGTGGACGCCGGATAAGCCTCGCTACGGCGCGGGAATAGCAATGACCCTTATCTGGGCGGGCTTCACCTTAATCCTCTTGCTTTTCATGAGGTATATCTATCCAGGATGGCCCGTCGGACCACTGTATCTCTGGTTCGGAGTAATCGGATTCTGGCTGACCTTGCTCTATGGAATCAACTGGAACGGCTGGCCCTTTAAGGGACGACTTCATCCCTGGGCAACCATGGTGGTGGGATTCATCATCGTGATGGGCCTTTCAACCCTGATCTGGAACACATTGACCAATCTCGACGGAACTCCCTTTGCCGACACGCCCATGAATCATAAGGGTCCCTTGAACGTCAATTGGCTCACCGGATTTCTGGTCTGGTGTATTGCATGGTTCTTCGTGTTCAGCCCTGTCTTCACCACTCAAGGATGGCCCTTCGCCAAATGGGGACACCCTGGTGCTGCAATCGGTCAGACTATTCTAGCCCACGTGCTGGGGTATGTGTGCTGGCAAGGGAGCCTGGCCCTTGGTATGAGCCCCACCTTCTCCTTTGCCGCTATTGCCTCGTCCATCATATTCTGGTGCTTGATCTATTCCTGGCATCTCCAATTCTGGGGAATCACGAAGTATACCCACTTCCAGAGAGCCATCTCTGCATTTGTGGTCGTGTGTATCCTGATCACCGTCTGGATCGTCATCCTCAGACAGCTTCTCAGTCCTGCCGCCCAAGTGCTAGCGGCGGAACAGCTACCAGCGGACATAAACATTCTCATCATCTACGTCAATCTCTGCATTGTTGCCCCAGCCCTGCTGCTGCACAATGCATTCTGGCTGCGGTGGCCGTTGACGCTCCCTGCTCCGCCCGGTACGCCGCCGCCCGATCAAGCAGCATGACGAAAATGCGCCGCATCTATAGTGCGGCGCATCAAGGTTCAGGACAGTTGTCCCCGGGTGGGTTTCAGACCTGCCCATGAGTGCCCTTTTAGAAACAGGCAGCTCGTAAACCTATCCACGGAGTCCTGACGTACCATAGCCACTAGATCCTTCGGCGAACACGAATATAACTCATATCTTGAACAGACCGGAGACATCGTGCCTCAGACTCAGGTCATCACCTGCCAAAGCTGGGGAATCGAAAATTGCACGAACCGTTCGCCCGAATCCGACTAGAAAGAGAAGAGCTCCTGCAGGCATGAGGCACGTTCATAGACGGCGGACATAATGCTCAGAGATGCATCCGATAACCATCTAGACCTCCCTTTACGCCAGGTAACTAAAAGCCTACCACTGCCTGATATGGTGGGCGCTCACGGGCACAAGGCTTCGCGAGGAGATGAAGCGTCTCGTGTGGGCACCGACTCAGCGCCGCAGGGAGGAAATGGGAAGGTATTACTGGGGCAGGAGTCGGAGAATGCGGAGATGTGGTGGGCTCCGATCGCGCGAAGAAGCTGTGATCGAGGGCGGAGGATTTTTTCCGAGCGGATGGAAAAAAGAGTTGACATCGATAGACCCTATAAGTAATATTCACGGAAGCAATAGAACCAAGTCTTGGTCAATATGGCGATGACAAGCGCTCGCGGGTTTGGCCGTGGTCCCAGTACTGCCATGCAGTCCAATTCACCGGCCGCCTGGCAGAGGACTTGGTGGTTTGAACAATAAGCATTCCGAGGCAGCGCGGTCAAGGTCTGACGATGCAAGAAATAGACTGAAGCGATGACATGGTGGAGATCGACGCTAGGCCCTTCGGGAAGGATGCAGCGCGTTTGCGTGGCAAATCTACCCAGCCTGGGAAACGGGCTACAGAAAATCAGTCGGTTATGGCGCTGGTCGCCAGCTTTACCATGAAAAAGCGCGGCACCCCTTCGGGAAAGACTTGACCGGAATACTATTTGCCTAAGCTCGGCAGCCCGCTGAAAGGGCTGGAATTAGCACTGCTCAGTCGGGAGAAGCGCTGACGGTCGTGTTGCAATCCCTTTGCAAGAGGAGAAGATGAGGTACGCGGAAACAGGGTTTAATCTAGAGGTCGACCTGACCCGAGGAAACATTGAGAGGGTAGAAACCGACCCGAGAGACACCGAGCTCTACCTGGGGGGCCTGGGTACTAACGCGAAGATCTTATGGGAGAGGGTCCCGCCCGAAGTCGAACCCTTTTCCCCCGATAATCTCTTGATCTTCAGCGCCGGTCTTTTGTGCGGCACGCCCGCTATCGGCTGCAACCGTACCATTGTTTCTACCATTTCGCCGCAGACCTTGTTGATGGCTTTTTCAATGATGGGGGGATTTTGGGCACCGGAATTGAAGTATGCCGGTTATGACAAGGTGATCCTTCGCGGCAAGTCCCCGAATCTGGTGTACTTGTGGATAAACAACGACAAGGTGGAAATCCGTGATGCCTCTCACTTGAAGGGCAAAGGCGCCATCGAAACAGCGGAGCTCATTCGACGAGAGTTGAATCAGCCCCAAGCCCAGGTTGCTGCCATCGGCCTGGCAGGTGAAAACCGGGTCTATTTTGCCTCCATCGAACAGGGGCGATCCAGTGCCAGTCGTGGTGGGACAGGCGCGGTCATGGGTGACAAAGGGGTAAAGGCCATAGCGGTTCGCGGGACAAAAGACATCAATATTGCCCGACCGGCCGAGTTCATGGCGCTCTGTCACGAAGTGCTGAAGTACATAAAATTTCGCAATGAAAATCCGATTCCTGGTGTGATGCCCATTATGGCCGGGATCGGGTCACCCCAGGAGATGAGAGTCCATGACGAAAAGTGGCACACGGAAAATTTTATGTGGGGAAATTCACGGGTCCGCAGGAAGGATTTCTGGACTGAAGAAGTGGAGAAGGAGTGGACGAAGGCCCTGGAGAGTATGCGGACGAGATTGATCAGTTGCTACAACTGCCCGATGAAATGTGGGGCGACTATCTCTCCGCCAGGGCTTCCAACCTACATGATGAAATGCTTCTCAAAGCTTACCTATACCATGGCAGCTTTCTCGGACCTGGAATTTGGTCTCCGTATCGCGCAAAGGGCTACAGAGTACGGGGTTGACGGATTCTCTACCCCGCAAGTCATGGCGTTTGCCCTTGAGCTGTACGAAAACGGTATATTATCCGACGATGACTTCCCGGGTATGCCGGCCGACAATGAGGGGCGATTCTACTGGTTGCTCGACCGGATTGTTCGGCGGGAAGGCATTGGAGACGTCTTGGCCAACGGGACCTATTGGGCCGCCAAGCAGATCGGTAAGGGTGCAGAGGCCTACGCTCACAATACCATCAAGAAACACGAGCAACTTCCTCTCAAGCTGTCAATGCTGAATCCCATCTATTTCCTCATGTATTGTACCGGCGAGAAGATAAGCATTACCCAGATCGAAGGGCAGTTCCCTCAGGCACCTTTTCCGACACGAGAGGAGAGAGAAGCTTTCGTAAAAGACTGGTTCCAGGTTCCTCATGAGAAGTTCAAACAATATTTCTTGGACTGGGAGCCACGTGGCGAAAAGTCGATGCCCTACTACCCGACCGTTGAAATGTGCTGTGACATTGTGGACTGGCAGGAGCGGATGCACTACATCGACGATGCCCTCGGGATGTGCGCCGGTTTATCGTCATTTCCCCTCAAGCCCCCGTATCATATACATAATTACCCGCAGTTTCTCTCGTCTGGTGCCGGGATCGATATGGATGAAGACAAGCTAACCCAGGCAGCCAAGAGGTACCGGACATTAATTAGAGCCATTAATATCCGAAGGGGCATGAGAAGGAAGGACGACAAGCCCCCTGAGAACCACTGGAAGAAGAGGTTCCCTGAGCTCGAAAAGGAGCTTCTGGACACGTATTACAGATTCAAAGGGTGGAACGAGCACGGTATACCGACCAAAGAGTCTTTGCATGAATTGAGTCTGGATTACGTGTCCGGAGACTTCGACAAGAGAGGGATATATTCGGAAAACGGGGGCAGCGTTTCGGGCTAAAACAGATGGTTGAATCCGGCTCGGGTAGCCTCTTCTGCTGCGGACCAGGCAGCACGGTTCGGATGGAAACCCGAACGGGCGAGAAATTCTCCGATCTGAGGGTAGACCAGGCCCTGGGGTCGGAGCTCAGGTCCTGGCTTTTTCCTTCCCCTCCTGCGGTACCATTGCCTGAGGAGAGCAGGGTAACCATGGGTGTAGCGGAAGGAATCGAGGTGAAGGACATTGCGGGGATCATCCAGGAATTGATTCAGGGAATCGAATTGGGCCGATGAGGTGAGAGAAAGTGGAAGAAGAACAAGTCGGAAAACAGACGGGTAAGAGGTTCCGAGAACAGAATTTCGGAGATGTAATGGTCGTTGGCGGCGGAATCAGCGGCATTCAGGCCTCTCTTGATCTAGCCACTGCCGGCTTCAAGGTCTACCTGATTGAGAAGGGGCCCAGTATCGGCGGCCATATGGCGCAACTTGACAAGACCTTTCCCACTAATGACTGCTCCATGTGTATTGAATCTCCCAAGTTTGTTGAGTGCAACAGGCATCCCAACATAGAGATAGCAACCTATACCGAAGTGGACAGCATAGAGGGAGAGGCGGGAGACTTCAAGGTAACGCTCCTCAAGAAGCCCAGGTATATTCTTGAGGATAAATGCACGGGTTGTACTACCTGTGTAGAATACTGCCCGGTCACATACCCCGATCAGTTCAATCAAGAGATATCGAAGAATAAGGCCATCCACATTTACTTCGCGCAGGCGATTCCCTTGAAGCCTTATATAGATGAAAGCTGCCTTTACCTGAAAGACAAGAAATGCACCATATGCCAGGCCGTATGCCAAAATAATGCCATAGATTTCAGTCAGACTGGAGAGAAGGAAGAAGTAAGAGTTGGAGCCGTGATTCTCTCCCCGGGCTTTGAACCCTTTGATCCGAGGGTCAAGAAAGAGTACAGATACGGCGAGTTTCAAAACGTGGTGACCAGTTTGGATTACGAGCGTCTCTTATGCGCAACCGGGCCGTACGAAGGTGAGATATTGAGAGCTTCGGACAAGAAGCATCCCCATAATATCGCCTGGCTTCACTGTGTGGGATCGAGACGGGTTACTCCCGGAGAAAACAGCTATTGTTCGGCAGTATGCTGCACTTACACTCAGAAACAGGTTATCCTGACAAAAGACCATGACGCTGACGCGCGATGCACCATATTCCATAACGACATCCGCTCCTACGGCAAGGATTTCGAGCGATTTTTCCAGAGAACAGAGAAGCTTCCCGGCGTTCGATTCATCAGGAGCTACGCCTCGATAGTGAGAGAGGACCCGGTGACCAAGAATGTCACGGTCCGCTATTCCACACCCGACGAAGGAGTAAAAGAGGAAGAATTCGATATGGTGGTGTTGTCCGTCGGATTGAATCCTTCGGCCGATGTGGAAGTCCTGGCGAAGAAATTCGGCATTGAGCTCAACTCTCACGGATTCTGCAAAGTCAACCCATTCAATCCCATGGAGACGACTCGGCCAGGGATTTTCGTGAGCGGAGCCTTCCAGGGTCCTATCGATATCCCCGAGTCGGTCGTGACGGCCTGCGGGGCCGGCTCCCAATGTGGTCAGCTCCTTTCCTACCGGCGAGGAAATCTGTCGAAAGCCAGGATGTATCCCGTTGAGAGGGATGTCTCCAACGAAGATCCCAAAGTGGGTGTGTATGTATGTCATTGTGGAGCCAATATCGGAAGGATAGTGGATGTTCCTTCAACAGTTGAATATGCGCTGACTTTGCCCAATGTTGCTCATGCTGAAGAAAGCCTCTTTATATGTTCTACTGAAGCCGCAGCGATGCTGGCGAAGGATATCCGGGAGAGGGGGCTCAATCGCGTGGTCGTGGCTGCGTGTACTCCCAGGACGCACGAACCCTTGTTCCGGGACACCCTGAGGGAGGCTGGAATAAATCAGTACTTTTACGACATGGCGAACATCAGAGAGCATTGTTCTTGGGTCCACTCGAAGGAAAAGGAGGAAGCCACACAGAAAGCGAAAGACATTATCCGGATGTCCGTAGCGCGGGCATGTCATTTGGAGCCCCTGCAGGAGTTTGATCTTCCCGTGGACAAGAAAGCGCTGGTGATCGGTGGAGGCATAGCCGGCATGACGTGTGCTCTCTCCATCGCACAGCAGGGGCATGAGGTGCACCTAGTGGAAAAGGAGCGCGATCTTGGTGGACTAGCGAGAAGAGTTCACTATACGCTGGAAGGGCTGGATGTTCAGGCCTACCTGCGTGATCTTATAAGAAAGGTATATCAGCACCCCCTAGTCCATGTCTATCACGAGGCGATCGTCGTGGGGTCTAGCGGTTATGTGGGGAATTTTGTCACGAGGGTAAAGTCCGATAAGGGAATCACAGAAATAAAGCATGGGGCTACCGTCATCGCTACTGGCGCAGAAGTATACAAACCCACCGAGTACCTTTACGGAGAAGATGACAGGGTCCTGACCCACCTTGAGTTGGAGGAGAAGATTGCGGCAGGAGATCACAATGTCCTCGGCGCCAAGAGTCTCGTGATGATCCAATGCGTGGGGTGCAGAAATGAGGACAGGAACTACTGCAGCAGGATATGTTGCAGCGAGTCTATAAAGAACGCCTTGTTACTCAAAGAGAGAACCCCCGAGATGGATATCTACATTCTCTTCCGGGATATGCGAACGTACGGGTTCAAAGAGGATTATTATCGGAAGGCTTCAGAGAAAGACGTGAAGTTCATCCGCTACGAGCCGCAGGACAAGCCCGTGGTCGAGCCAGGCGTGTCGGAGGAGGGCCGATCTGTTCTGAAGGTTACGGTGACGGATTCCATTCTTGGAAAGAAGCTTGAGTTGGATGGTGATATGATTGCTCTGGCTGCCGCGGTTATTCCCTCCGCAGACATACAGGACTTGGTTGGCCTCTTCAAGGTGGCCTTGAGCCCAGATGAATTCTTTCAGGAAGCCCACGTGAAATTGAGACCCGTTGATTTTGGTGCCGAAGGCATTTACCTCTGCGGCATGGCCCACTATCCAAAACTTATATCGGAGACGGTCAGCCAGGCCTATGGAGCTGCAGGCCGGACCTTGACGCTCCTTGCAAATGATACGGTCGTTGCCTCCGGCTCCGTGTGCAAAGTGGATGAGGATAAATGTATTTCCTGCGGGGCATGCATCGCAGCATGTACCTATGGCGCCATTGATTTCTATGAGAGCCCTCGTGGCAGAAAAGCCAGGGTCACCTCTGTCCTCTGTAAGGGAGATGGTCTGTGTAATGCAAAATGTCCGACAGGGGCGATTTCATTAAAGCACTATACCGACGAGGAGCTCTTCAGCCAGATTATTGCGGCCGGTCCACCACAGAAAGGGATCGAGCAACAAATTGATAAGGCGGTTGGATCCGCCGGGAACGCTTGAACAAATCCGGGATCGGTAACAAAGGAGGCTAGATAAAATGAGTACAGGGCCGAAGTTTAAGCCACGGATACTAGGTCTCATATGCAATTGGTGCTGCTATGGAGGAGCGGACCTGTGTGGTGTTTCTCGTTTTCAGTACCCCCCTTATATAAGGCTCATAAGAATCATGTGTTCGGGCAGAGTCGATCTGGCTCATATACTCCTCGCTTTCTCAACCGGACAGGACGCGGTATTTATCGGTGGTTGTCATCTCAACGACTGCCATTACATTACCGAGGGAAATTACGATGCATTGAGCGTTGTGACCATAGGCAAGAAATTGCTTAAGCACATAGGGGTCAACCCGGAACGGTTACGGCTTGAATGGGTATCTGCCGGTGAAGGAATCCGGTTCGCGAACATCATGAATGAATTCGGACGGCAAATGGAGGAGTTAGGGCCCCTTGGCAAGAGCGAGGGGTTAGACGAGCATACATTGAAATTCAGGCTTGAGGCAATAAGAAAACTTGTCCCCTACCTTAAGCTGGTGCAAACGGAAAGGCTGGCCGTACCTCCAAGCCCGTCGGTCTCGGGACAGCAGGAACAGCACTACCATGAGTTCTTTGAAAGTGACGAGGTGAACCGAATATTTCAAGAGGCAATCTTCGACAAACTTGCTATCACCCAGATCGTCTCACTCCTGGGGAACGGTCCCCTTTCGACTGCAGATATTGCAAGCACGTTGGGCCTAACCCCGTCCGAGGTATCCAGGCACCTGAATACCTCATCGCGACAGGGATTGGTCCGGTACGATGAGAGCCGGAAATGTTTTGCCCTCGCGTGAGCCTAAACGGCAGGCGGTTGGTCGGAAGAAGAAAGACCCTAGCGGAGCGCGAACGAGTTCTCAAGCCATTGTTTGCGAGTCGGCGTGTCGATCACGCCATGACTGATCTTGAAAGCGCTCCATTGTGGTCCCGCTGAATATTCATTCCCAGTTACCTCCGCCTGCATGGACGGAGGGCCGCTCACGTGGAATTCTGCCGCAGGGTCTTGAAACGGCATTGTGAGAGCTCGGGAGGCGATGGAGTCAAAACATGGAAGTTGACCTGATTCCGAGCGGAGCCCTTGGTTTCACACGATCTTGAGCTCCCTGATCGTGGACACGAGATCCACCAGGCTCAGAGGCTTGGTAAGCACTCGATCCACTGCGCTGCTGTGCATGAAATCGGGCTTCAATTCCTGCGACCGGCCCCAGCCGGTCATGAGAACGAAGGGCACTCTCTCGTCGCCGCGCGTCAGGGAAATCTCCTGAATGGCTTCTGCTACCTGCCAGCCGTTCATGTGAGGCATACCCAGATCGCAGATCACCAGATCGATCTTTTCCCTTTGAAAAGCTTCTAGTGCCTCTGTTCCCGAAAATGCCGGATAGACCACGTGTCCCAAGCGGCCGAGGCCGGATTCCAGCAATTCCACGATGGATTGAACGTCGTCCACAACCAACACTGAGAGCTTCTTGTCAGGGTGCAATCCCTCACTGCTCTCGACCGCGGCCGGTAGCTCCGTGCATAGCGGCAGCTTCACGGTGAATTTCGCCCCGGAGCCCTCCTGGCTTTCTGCGGTGATGGACCCAAGGTGAGCTTTTGCGATCCCGAAAGCGCTGGCCAACCCGATACCAGTTCCTTGTTCTCCCTTGGTCGTCCAAAAGGGCTCAAAGACTTTCGTCAAGTTTTCTTCCGAGATGCCGACTCCATCATCTTTCACGGCGAGGACGACCCAATTATCCGAAACAGAAGTCGTTACTTCGATCAGCCCGCCGCGAGGTAAAGCTTCAGTGGCGTTCTTTATGAGGTTCACTGCCATTTCAAAGAGCTGGCCCCTGTTGCCTCGAACGATGCATCCCTCCGCGAGCTTTCGTGAAAAGGTGATGCCGGCTCCCGCTTTCTCGGCTGCGTTCTTCCACCAAGGGCTCGTCATTTCTATAGCCTGAGCTACCAAATCAGAAAGGTCCAAGACTTCGGTGATACCAGTCTCTTCGTGGTAATCGGCACCGGCAAACGTCTGGAGCCGCTTCACCGTGTCCATACCGAGACTTGCCTCTTTCAGTATGTGGTTGATACTTGTTTTCGCTTCGAACAACGCCTCAGAATCCAGGCTCACGAGCGCTTCCTCCGCAGAGCCGATGATCATCTGGAGGAGGTTGTTGAAATTGTGAGCTACTCCCGAGGCCATCTCGACCAGGGCGTTGAGGCGGGCGGTCTTCAACAGCATCATCTGGGCCTCTCGTTTGGCGGTGACGTCCTCCCAGGTAACGAGAACGTCGCCATTCCCAAGATCTACGAGCTCTACATCCACATGCTTCTCAGTACCGTCCCGACACCGTCCGGTTCTCTCACGAAAAACGCTTTCTTTTGTCGAGCCAGCTCTTTTTCTCTCGAACCATTGCGCAACGCCAGAATTGGCAAGCTCCAGATCGTGGTGAATCGTCTTCAGCAGCTCTGCTCCCGAGGCACAATCGTGAGGCCCATAGCCGAACAGACTTTGGAATTTCGGATTAATGTACTGAATCGCATCGTCTCGATCCAGCATCGCCATCCCGAGGGGTGAGTGCTCGGCGAGGAGGAAAAACTTTCTACTTTCCTGGGCGAGTTGCTCCTGGGTTCTTCTGTGCTTCTCAATCTCTCCCCGTAAGCGTTGATTCATGCGAGCCAACTCTTGGGTTCGCTGCTTGACTAGATTCTCGAGCTCCGCCCATGCTCGGCGAATCTCTTCCTCGTGCCGCTTCTTCAAGACAAGCTGAGTTTTTTCGTGAGTCAAGTCTTCGATGAGAAGAAGCACCTGCCTGTCGGGACCTATCCTTACGGAACGGAGATGAACCCGACCCCAGATCTTTCTCCCGTCGATGTTTAGCACTGCCTCGGAAACCTGCGGCTTTCTCGTTTTCAACGCGCGTTGAAGGAGCATGAGCGCCTTTTCGGCATTTTGCCGCCGCGGTACCAACTCGGCGAACGGTCTGCCCAGGAGGTCGGTACTTTGCTTGTTTGGCCTTGTGCATGCCTCGTTCGCAAACGTTACGTGGAAGGAGCAATCGATCAGGAGGGCTGGTACGGGAATGGCGTCGAGAATCTTTCCCAAAGCGGATGACCGGACCAGACTGAGATCGAAGCTGCCGGACTCGCTGACTTCGGGATCAAACAGGCTGGCCAAATCGATACTTTGAGTAGGCTCCTGCGAAAGATTGCTCGGTACGGAAGGGATATCCTCGTCATCGAACGAATCAAAAGACGGGCTACCATCGTTGCTCATCCCTGTCATCCTTTCCAGAGCCTCCACATTCCTCCGCTGAAAGCTTTCGCGATGGCGCATGCTCGCCTGTTCCGTACGCGGGGTGTAGGAGCCTGTCGCTTACGGCATTACGTTCTCCGCAAGGGTCGATGTGAGCGGGCGGTATGGCGTCTGCCGCATCATATCCAAAGAGCGGGAGATAGTTGTATCGCTCATCGCTCGGACCCGATAGATAGGGCCTCGGCTCTTTGAAACGCAGGGTTGTTCGTCCACCAGTCCAGGCCCACTTCTTTAGCCTTGTCGAGAGAGCATACCACGAGACGGATTTGTATGGTGAGCAATTCCACATCCACAAGCTTTATCTTTATGTCACCGGCGATCACGATCCCTTTGTCCAGTACTCTCTCCAACAGGTCCGCCAGGTTCGTGCTTTCAATGGAGTGGTGCGTCGTCCGTTGGATAGACATAGTTCCTCCTTACAGGAGCTTTCCGAGCGGACCGAGGTCCAAGTTCAAGTCGGATTCCTCGAGACCAAATTCCCTGCGTAGTCGGTCGATCTCCTGAGCCTGCATCATCATGGTCATGCCCAAAGACTCCACTTCAGCCTCTGTCAGAGAACCCGATTCCATTCTGCGAATCGCTTGTCGCTCGAGGAGCTCGTGCAAGAGCTTCACCAACGTGAGCACGAGCTGGCCGAGTCCGTTCTTCACGCTGTCTTGGTCAAGGTTCAGTCGCGCTGGCTCTTTTCGCATGGCTGACGATGAGGGCGTCTCCATCTCCATCAGTCGCGAGAAGGTGTCCGCGGCCTCAGACCGTATCACGTTCGTATCAAGCGATGCCATTGCAGCCCTCTCCGGTTCCGTGTTGAAGGCCTTCAGATAACCTCCTTACGGGTGATGCATATTCGGCGGTCATCTGTCGTGCTGTTTCGATTGATGTAATCACAAGCTGAAGACCGAGATATATGAGATCCACATTTGCCACCGAAATGGTGAGCTCGCCAGCCACAACAGCTCCCTTGTTCAGCACTCGGTCAAGCGCTTCGCACAAAGTGGCGTGCTCGTTGTCCTCCCAATCAAGATCTCTCATTGGCAGCTCCGGCCGGTCTCTCAAACGTGCTCCGTCAATGGGCTTCGGTATAGCGATCCTGGTCTTCCAACTCTTCAAGCCTGTCCAGAAGCGCTGTTTCCATTGCTTCAAATTCCGCTTCCCCAATCTCGCCACGTTCCAGCGCAGTGTAAAGCTCCCGCAACTGGGCCATAATACGGTCTGATTGGCCTCGGAGCTCCTCCTGCGCTGCTTTGTGGATCTCGTTGAAGAGCCACAGGGAGCCCTTGAGAGGAAAGAGGAGAACGTCGTCTATGAGGAACATGGTGACCTCCCTCTGTCCGCGCGAAAGGTTAGGTGTCGATGTTCATGTCGACGAAGTTGTGTGGTGCCCAGGGGCCGTTGTAGTCAAAGGCAAAATTGTCGTCAAAGCCCCGTGCCGCTTCAAAGACGGCGACCTCGAACGCGTCGAGGTTTTCCCTCCGGACGAGACAGGCCAGATTCATGATCTCCCGTTCGTCGCGACACTTGTCTCGTTTGATTTCGTCACAACACGGTTCGAGGAACGCTTCGACACGCTCGGAATACGCCTCTCGGTCCGAGGTGAGGAAATTCTCGAACATGCGTCCGAGCTCAATTCTCTCATCTTGGGTCGCGGCACGTGCGCCGTGCAGGAGCGCATCCCGCGCAAACCCCAATTCCGCATGGACGTTGGTCATATATTCGAAGATGTTTGGAACGTCCCATCTCACCTTCAGTCCCATCTCCACTTTTCCTGCAACCCGCTGGATCTGTTGGTTGAGGGGCTTGCGGTTCTTCGCTAGAAACGATCTGACGGCTTTTTCACCGTCGGAGATGATCCCGAAAGCCATGGGCAGCAGGGCATCCTCAGCGATGAGCTGCTGAAGCACACCATGGTGAGCCGCAAAATGGCGTCTTTCAGGCCGAATCCGCTTGAACGGCACGTCGCTCACCACTGCAGAAAGGTTCCCTTGAGGAATGCTGTACACGCTTGCACCGTCAATCCCGGTAACATCGTAAATCCGTTCCTTCGACCCGGAGACGACAGCGTAAAAGTATTTGCATTGGTTGCCGTTCACTTTTCGTGACATGGTAGGCATTTTCGACTACCCCCTTGCAGCGTAGGGAGGGTCATGCCCCTGCTGAGGGCATGTTTGATGGATCCCTGTTACAAGCCCCCTGGGTCAGGCTCTGCGCGAGCTTGATACCTCTTAACTTTGCCTCGACGGTCCTGATTTCCAAGAGGCTTCCGCACACGTAGCATCTCACCGGCCCCTCAAAATCGTCGTAGGCATTGTCCAGATTCATGCTGTGACCACACGATACGCAGTTTATTTTCATTGTCCGAGCCTCATGTCTTTTCCATATATTGGTTGTCTAGTACTTGATCTTGAAACATTCTGTGCCTGAAGGCATCGAGAGCTCTGGTTTTCCGGCTGCTTTCTTTCCGGGCTCAGGCTTTGATTCGTAGCTCGGCGAGCGTTCGCCCTGGTGGCGCAATATCGCATCCTTTTCCGCCTCTATCTCTGCCAACCGAGCATCTATGTCTGCGACGCGAGCCAGGGCACTGAGCTTCTCTTTCTCTCGGCGTGCCTTCTCCATTTCCAAACAGCTAATCTTCAAGTAGGCGATGTAAGGCACTCCGCTGTTGCCTACCCGCGCGGTGCGGGTCCTTATGTGACTGACAGACCTGATGTCTGACGATGACTTACGATTCACCATGACCTGTCTCCTAGAGAGTTGCTCCACTGTCGATCTCGTACACCCTGGATCGCAATCTCTTGCCACGGGTCGCTGTGCCGCATATTCGTTTTATGACTTCTTCCACCTTTTGAGGCATGAGCGATTCGCCTCCTCTGGTGACCCTCGCTGTGTCACGAGTCAAGACATCGCGGCAGATGAGCATGAACACGGGGTCACTTTCCCTGGCACGTCCCCCTAGGTGCGCCAAAACCTTTGCAATGGCTATGCAGGCGCGGATTGTCGGACGATTGTTGTTGACGCCGATCTGGCGCAACTCCCTGATGAGATCTACTATGGTCTCGGCATCTTGTCTGCAGACGCCCGACTTCGCTTGAGTGATCTCAACCTCGGTCTCCCGGTCATAGTGGTTGACGTTGATGGTGATGATGCGATCCATAAGAGCGTCTTGTGTCTTGTGTACCCCGGCGTACTCCTCGGGATTGGATGTAAAGATTGCACGAAATTGGGGGTGAACGCCAATGTACGCCTCTCCTGGATGATGAAGGCTTGGGAGGTTGAGGATTCGCTCTTCAAGGATGCTCAACAGCACGTTGTTAGCCTCAGGTCTCGTGCGAGTAAACTCGTCGTAAATGAGAGTGTAGCCGTTTCGGCATGCTGTAGTGAGGCGGTTGTCTACCCAAAGGCTACGCATCTCCTCCTCGGTTTTCACCACTGAACGGATGTAGTTGTCCACTAACTTATATTTACGGTAGCCCGAATCTCTTCCCACCAAGTCCGAGCTGCCGAATTCATGATCCCCGTGAATAAGGATGACCGGTTGCTCCAGCTTTGCAGCAACATGAAAGGCGAGGGTTGTCTTTCCTGTCCCCGCAGCACCGGAAAAGTGCACTGAATAGCCTACAGCAAGGTATGCCAACGCCCGCTGGGTAAGGTCCTCCACGTAGGGAGTGGTCACGAACTCCTCGCCGGCTTCCGGTTCTACACGCTCGCCATCAGTGGGGATCTCCTCCGGGGGAATGGCTGCGACCTTCAAGTTTTCGCTGCTCATGGTACTTCCACTCCTGGATTATCAGTTGCTGCTCGCAAATCGAGCAGCCGGTCATGGTCTGTTGCCAGCCTGATTCGACGGGGCCTCACTGGGGACCTCAATCGGCTTGGCTCGGAACCGACACGACAAAGCCGCGACCACGGCACGTGAGGCAATACATGGCAGGGGCTGAGCGATCATCGCCTGAGCCGTGGCAGTCCGGACAGGTCTGTATCGATCCCTTTGGCACCTGGACATATCCTTTGCCCATGCAAGCCGTGCACGTGAACGTTTTGACAGCTCCAGTTCCGCCACAGTGAGCGCAGCGGGCGTACGGAGCGGCAATTCTGACCGCACCGCTACCCCCGCATACGCAGCATGTGGAGGCCCAGGACATGATTCCGAAGGGATCCCTTCCGGAGCCTCCACAGAAAGAGCAGGTCACTTCTGCCATGCTCGGTTGAGTCGCCTTCACCTCAGCCATTTTTTCCCTCTGATGCGTGAACGCCGGTTTTAACCTCGTCTTTTGCCGGCATGGGAACTTTGGTTGGGGGCTTCGTCTCCTGCTTCGCTTTTTGCTCGGCTTCCACCTTCGCTTTGCGCTCAGCTTCCGCCTTTGCTTTGCGCTCGGCCTCTTCCTTGGCAATGCGCTCTGCGGCCATGGCACGTTCCGAACGTCCGGCAGACAGGCTCATCCAGGCTTTGCGAGCGCCGGCGAGGTCAGACGAAACCTCCTTGCGCAATGCGCCTACGGTCTTTGCAAGATCTCTGACAAAGGCCTTGCGGTCATCCTTGGACTTCTTTGCCATGGTAGCTCTTGAACCGTGAAAGCCGCTCAGCATGCCTGCAACATCGCCTTTGACGCCGCGGACAAAATCGGCTCGTGCCTTTCCGGTCGTTGCAGCCATTTCCGCGTGGGCCAGGTTAAAACCGTTCAACATCCCGGTTACGTTGGTCTTCATCTGCGAAACAAAGTTCGCTCTCTCTTTACCGGTTCGCTTGGCCATCTCAGTGTGAGCAGCCTGAAAGCCTTTGCGCATGTTTTCAACGGCATCTTTCATCGCCTGAGTCTGATTTCCCAAATCAGCCATCAAAACATGTCGAGACTCTCTCAATGCCACTATTTCGTTGCACAAGCGTCTAACTTGATACGATAGAGTACCCATTGCTCCTCCTCGTCTGGTCTGGAACCGCAAACATGCCCGCAGGTGCTGATGGAATGTGAGAAGGGCCGAGTCCCGCCGTAAAGCCCATGGGCAACGTTGGCGTATGGGCCTCAGGGGGGCATGTCGCCCCCCTCGGCGACCAGATCTCAAGACGTGGTTTCAACTTACGCGGGAGCAGCGGCACTCGCAGTGAGACCAATCGCTTCAGCGTACTTGAGATAGGTCTCAACCGAAGCGATGACGACCCTGGCTTCAACGGAAAGCAGCTCGATGCCGACCAGAGAAACTTTTGCCCAGGCATCGATCACGATGCCCTTGTCCAGAATGCGGTCCACGACCTCAGCCAAACTTGAAGAATCGGTAGATTTCGCTATCTTGGCCATGACTTGTCCTCCCTTTCTTGTCTGTCAAGTGGTTTTGCCGTAATCGGCTGGTGTTGTTTGGCATGCCACCCCGGTCTTAGCGAAATCCGTGCCAAGTTTTCACGATGAGATATCTCAATATAAGATGGTGATATCGTTGCATGATGTCGGTAACGGCCCGCTGAAGGCCAGGAAGGTGGGAAAAGGAAGGAAAGACTGCTAGGGAATTGGTTCCATATGCCTCGGGAGCCGATTCCCTATGTGTCGCCTCTCTTGCGCAATACAGCCGATTCCACCGACTGTACAACGTGCTCATGCTCGAATGGCTTCGAGACAAAGCAGTCGATAAGACCTTGGGGATATGCTTGTCGTAGGAAGGTGGCTTTCGGATCCGAACCCGATATCATGATAAGAGCGGCTGAAGGATCGCATACGTGTATTTTCTCGGTCAACTCTGTCCCTTTCATGTCCGTGAGTTGCCAATCAAGAAGAATAGCAGCGAATTTCTGTTCCTCTACGCGCGCAAGCGCTTCCGCGCCAGATCCCGCTGTCTTTACCTGCCATCCGGCTCGGCGAAATATACGAGCTAAAAGCCAGCACATGTCGGGCTCGTCGTCCACCACCAGGATCCATCGCTCGCAAGACTCGTTCAAGTGTCCCCTTCCTCGCTCAGGGCCGGGAAGCGAAGCGTAAACGTGGCTCCCTGTCCGATTTCGCTCTGCACTTCTATACGGCCGAAGTGCTGCTCCACAATAGAATAGCATATGGACAGGCCAAGCCCAACGCCCTTGCCCACGGGCGACAAGGTGAAGAAGGGATCGAAGATGTTCCTGATTACTTCCTGTGACATACCCCGACCGGTGTCCTCGACGCGCGCGACAAGCTCCTCTGCAACGCGCTCGACAGCGACGCGCAATTCGCCGCCGTCAGGCATCGAGGCAATTGCATTGAGGAATAGATTCAAGAATACTTGCTGAATCTGACCGGCGTCACCTCGCATGAGCAAGGGAGTCTGCGGCAACGCTGCGCGTATAGTAGTGTTGTGAATCTTGGCTCTGTGTTGGACGAGATCCAGGGATGACTGGATCGCACCGACCAGATCTACGGGGTGCATGTCCGTCGTTGGGGAAGGGCGTGCAAAGCGCAGAAGATTCTCTATGGTAATCGTGGCCCTCTGTATTCCTGCAAGAATCTTTTTCACGCACGCCTTGCTCAATTCAGGGCTGATGTCTTCCTCGAGAAGCATCTGGGCCGCCGACGAGCATATTGCCAAAGGATTTCTGATCTCGTGAGCAATGCCATCCGCCATGACACCGAGAGCCGAGAGTTTTTGGGCCTGGAGAAGTTGAGCCTCGAGCTTCCGCCGCTCGCTCAGGTCGCGACCCACTCCGACAACGCCTATGGTTAAAGCATTGGCATCCCTCATGGGAGAGAGGACCCAACTGATCGGGAGCCTTGAACCTGTAGACGTGCTGAGATCCCATTCACCGGTTTGCATAGTGTCTTCAGCACGGAGCGTGTCGAAGACTCTCAGGAAATCTTCGCGGTGATTGGGGCATATCCTTTCGGAAAAGACAGTTCCTTTCACTTGGTGAACCTTGTATCCGGAAAGGCGTTCCGCAGCGTTGTTCCACGTGAGGATCCTCCCCTCGTAATCGGTGGAAAGCATAATGTCCATCGCATTTTCCACCACGCTCGCCAGGTGACGCTCGATTCGACGGACCTCACCGTTCAAGCGAATCTGTTCGGTGACATCTTCCATCAAGAGTACGGCATTCTCGATCTTGCCACGGCGTGAGAAGGGCAGGATGCTGTAGAAATAGTTCCGGATCGGGATTCCGGGAGCCCTGTACGTCATGCGCTCCCCGTTGATCGGTTTATTGTCCGCGATTACTTGACGAAGGTTTCGCACAAGGTCTGTGTTGTCCACTATTGGTTGGGGCAAGATGTGCTCGATCTTCTCTCCGACCACGTCCTTCTTGCTCATCTTGCTCTTCTTGAGGAAGTTTCTGTTAGCGAGCACGATCCGCAAGTCAAGGTCCATCACGAGGACCGACGTTGGAATCGCATCGAGAACCGTGTCAAGAAGCTCTTCGTGCCTTGTGACGCGGTCCGAGGTGACAGAGCCATCTTCTTTGCGCTTCACGGTATAACCCCCACGGTGCGGATGATCTTCTGAAGACGAGCCTAACACGGTTACAGCAGTTACCAACGATAGTGTCCGTTTCTCCCGTTCGACAATGACGGGCGGGACGCCCGTCCCACCGGTCTGTGATCCTCGCATGAATATGCTCGACACATGGGAATCGGACAGAATTTCTGGCAACCGATATAAAGGCGGATGTTCCTTGACGGGTCCGATCATGGGATTGTGCGCTAGCATCGTTCGGTTCTGAGAGGAGTCGGTCCTTCCAGGCAGTCTGATTGCGAGGGCTTGATCCCGGGCAATCTCCTCAGTCCAGGTGGGAGATTCCCGGGCATCCGACGGAGCTTTGATCCTCGCAACGGTCACGCGTCCGGCAGAGGGCATCCGGGCGGCGTCCTCTACCGGCATGTGACCTCCTATAGTGGAGCGCATTTAATGCACCTCGGAACCTGATTCGCAAACCGACTCATTAACGATAGCGCGAAGGCAACGGCCGCGCTCCACTATCGTGTCGGCCATAAGCTAGGGGCTCCACGGGCACTGATGGGAAATTACGACCTCTATTATGACCACACGTCGGCCGAAGGCTCGTTGGCTTTCCACTGCAATGACTGCCACGCATATTCAATGCGTGGCAGTATAGATACGCGACTCGGTTGGACTTTACAATCCCTTGACCGCGAGGACTGTGGCACCTTCTTGTCTGGGATCCGTGACGACGAAATTGTATGGGGGCCAAGGTCCTGTTAAGAGAGCTCTTGATCGCTGTTGGCCGTAGAGCGCGTGAAAGGCATCCAGAAACCTCTTTTTCTTGACCCTTGGAACCAAAAAATAGAGCGAGACCATCACGCTGGGCTCGCCCTCGCGCCGGCATTCGACAGCCCGTTCGTAATTCACTGCCGCGCACAGGCCGTTGAAGTGGTTGGCGTGCTTGTCCACAATGCGCTGTGTTATTTCCTGGAGTAGCAGATCTCTGCGGTAATATGACCTTCGACGCGCAAGATACGTTGTGCCCCGCGAGAGTTTACTCATTCCCGTCTCTCCAGTGGCAACGCTTTCCGCCGGGTGGCTCCTGTCGTCATCCAAGCACTTTCCGTCAAGGAGGATCCGCAATCCCATTTCATCACAGCCATCGAGCACCGCGAGCATTCTCTCATAGCGATCCCTGTGCGTCCGGAGCAACTGTCTCACGTGGGAGATGTTATCGAAAAAGGCTCCGAACCGGAACGGTATGACAGTTCTCTCCTCATGCAGGCAAGCAATGACTCGGTGGTAGGCAGTTGCAGACTCCGTCGTGAGACGAGTCTCCGGTTGGTGGATTTCAGATAATACTGCAGCGAGGCCGTTTTCGACAACGAGCTGCACGGCATTCCCGTTCAAGCCTAGCTGTGGCTCCTGCATGCGACGGGACGTGTCTTGAGCCACGCAGTACAAGAGAATCTTCATGTTTCGGGTTCTTCCAGCACCAGTGCAGGTACGAAGCTATACGGAGGCCATGGTCCGGATACTTGAAA
Organism: Thermodesulfobacteriota bacterium; assembly: GCA_040753915.1. Taxonomy (GTDB): domain Bacteria; phylum Desulfobacterota; class Desulfomonilia; order Desulfomonilales; family Desulfomonilaceae; genus JBFMDN01. The sequence continues at coordinate 27,748 of JBFMDN010000045.1, forward strand.
AACGAGCCCCCTGTCGGCAAATTCGTTGTTGGCGTGCTCCACGAGGAAAAAGAGCTCCCGGACCCGGTGCGAACCAACAAGAAAAGCCCAGTTGGCAGCGGTTTCCCGGCCTTCCGCATCCAAAGACAGGGTAGTGACGGGTCTCTTCACTGAATCGAAGGAACAGGCATGCAGATTGGCAGAAACTCTGCCACATGCATCCTTCAGCCAAGATCCGACTTCCTTGTCTACCTTGGCTCGCAGTTGCTGTTCCTTGAAGTATCGAAGCCCCGGCGTCATTGAAGCAAGATCTGAGGAATGCTTTTCCAACATGTCTCGGAAGAGCGTCTCGCGTGCATCTGATCTGGAGAACAAGGCCTTGACTCCCCACTCCTCAGATCCTCGGGTATGCTCTAGGAACCCTCGAATGGTTTCATAATTTCTCTCGATGAGCTCCACGAGAGCCTGCTCGGAAGAAAACAGTGCTCCGAATCGCGCTGGAAGCACAGGCGACCACTTCATGATTAGGGAAGCTACCTCTCCGTGACGAAGAGCCTGAGGCCCGAGCCAGGAAATGTCCTGGAGACGCTTCTCTGCCTCGGGACCTTCGAAGTCTTCTAGGGCGGCTTCCCCGGCGAGCGCTGTAACATCTTCCACGGTGATAGAGCGCACGACTCCATCACGTTGCAGGGCTTCACCCGGAGCCTCCAATAGGCTCTTCGTGTCAGCAAAGCAGAAAAGGTGCAGCACTACGTCCCTCACAGGTCACCTGCCGACATCTCCGCAAGGGCTGATTCAACGTCCGTTTTCTCGATCATCACAGATGGCTCAGAATCGGGATTCTTCTTCAGAGCCTCAACAGCTCTCTTGACGGCCCTATGTGCGGCCCTTCTGCACACCGCAGCGATCTCTGCTCCACTGAATCCTTCAGTAAGCGAAGCCAAATCCCGCGCGACGATTCCCTTCTCCAGCGGTTTGTTTCTCAAATGCACTTGGAAGATGGCCTCCCGGTCTTTTTCATTGGGCATGGGGATTTCCACGATTTCATCGAAGCGACCGGGCCTGAGCACAGCAGGATCGAGCATGTCCGAACGGTTGGTCGCGCCGAGAACGAGAACCCCCTTTAGCTCGTCAATTCCATCGAATTCGGCCAGGAACTGACTTAGGACACGCTCGGACACGTGGGAATCGCTCGATGCCCCGCTTCTCGTGGGCAACAGCGCGTCGATCTCGTCGAGGAAGACGATGCACGGCGAGGCCTGTCTGGCTTTCCTGAATATATCCCTCACCCCTTCTTCGGATTCTCCCACGTATTTTGATAAGAGGGCAGGTCCTTTGACGGAAATGAAATTCACCTTACTCTCGTTCGCGATTGCCTTTGCCAACATCGTTTTGCCGCAGCCGGGAGGTCCCGAGAGGAGTATTCCCTTTGGCGGCTTGGCTCCGGCCTGCTCGAATACATGAGGATATTGAAGCGGCCACTCTACAGCTTCTATGAGACGAGCCTTGAGAGCCTCGTGCCCGCCGACGTCATCCCAGCGAACGTCAGGCACTTCTACGAAGACCTCGCGGATAGCGGAAGGCTCCACCTCAGCAAGAGCGTCAAGAAAGTCGGCCAAGTGCACTTCAAGGCTGGCCAACTGCTCATAGGGGATCCCCGCTGCCGTGAAGTCTATGTTCGGGATAATTCGCCTGAGGCATCGCATTGCAGCCTCTCGACAGAGCGCCTCCAGATCCGCCCCCACGAATCCGTGAGTGATCTCGGCGATGTGATCCATGTCCACATCGTCAGCCAGAGGCATCCCGCGACTATGGATTTCCAGGATATCCTGCCTGCCATGACGGTCGGGGATAGGGATAGCTATCTCCCGATCGAAACGGCCAGGGCGCCTGAGGGCAGGGTCAAGGGCGTTCGGGATGTTTGTGGCGGCGATGACCACCACATTCTGCCGCTTGGTCAGACCGTCCATCAGGGCCAAAAGTTGAGCGACGACCCGCTTCTCAACGTCCCCGACCACTTTCTCTCGGCGAGGAGCGATCGCGTCGATCTCATCGAGAAATACGACACTTGGCCCCTTCTTCGTCGCTTCCGCGAAAATCTGCCTCAGGTGGGCCTCACTTTCGCCATAGAATTTGTGGATGATCTCCGGCCCGCTCACCGAAAAGAAATTGGCTTCCGTCTCGTGGGCGATGGATCGGGCAATGAGGGTCTTGCCGCATCCAGGAGGCCCGTGAAGGAGCACACCTTTCGGAGCGTCAATACCAAGACGTTCAAAGACCTCGGGATACCGGAGAGGAAGCTCGATCATTTCCCTGATTCTCTGAAGCTGGGGCTTCAGACCGCCGATATCCTCGTACGAAAGAGTGTGAGCCCTTTCAGGGGTATCGGCCTTGCCAATCACGAGCTCGGTGGACGGAACGATCATCGCAGGCCCTTTGGGGGTTGTCATCTGGACCTTGAAATCCGCGGAGCGGCTTCCGAAGAGCATGGCTCGGATGACATCTCCTTCCACTACGGCTAACCCGTCAAGAAGACTCCCTATGTAATTCAGATCCCGTTCCGTCGGGGTGACCGTTGTGGGAGTGAGCACCAGCCGAACAGCCGGTTGCGCGTCGATCTTCTTGACGGTGACCACCTCATCCAGTCCCACTTTGGCATTTTGTCGCGTCAACCCATCAAGCTGAACCCGGGACTGCCCTCGGAGCTCCTTGTATGCCGGCATGGCCTTGCAGACGGTGATGCGCTTCCCTTTGACTTCAACGATGTCGCCGATCGAGGCACCGAGCTTTTCCAGATCCTCGGGCCCCATGCGGGCGTATCCGCGACCGACATCCTTGTTCAATGCTTCGGTGACCTTGAGCTTTGCAGAGGGAAAATCAGTCTTGCCCATGAGAGCCCCCCTAATTCTGGCACCAGATCTCGATCATGCCGTTGTTGCATGACACCTTGATCTGGTCCATGGAATACTTCTTGGGCAGCAACAGCTCCTTGTAATATTTCTTTTCCCCTCGTTTCCCGGATATGGTCAGGACATCGTCCGTGACATTGAGATCCAGATCTTGCTCGCTGATGCCTGGCATTTCCGCGACGATGAGCGTGTGGTCTTCTTCCTCAAAAACGTCTACGAGCGGCTCTCGGACCTCCTGAACAACGGTGCGCCCCGATTCCTTGTCGCGGCGGATGTTTCCGAAGGGTTCCACTTTGACCTTTTCCCCTTCTTTTCCCAGTCCTACCCGAACATTGAATCCGTACACGCCCTTGAACTGTTTACCCGGCCCAAAATCGGGGATCTCGCCGGAGCCCTTGAGCTCTTGTGCGGTTGCGGCCAGATCGTTCAGCTTTTCGACCAAGTCCGTCAGCGCACCCAGCAATCCGCCAGCTCCCCAACTTTGGTCCTCACCTCTGCTGCTGCCTTTATCCCTCTTGGTCATCGTCGCTCTCCTTGTCGATCCTGATATCAAATTCCTTGATTTTCGAATGGATGGTCTTGTAGTCGACTTGCAACAGTCGTGCCGCCTTTGCTTTGTTGCCTTTTGTTTTGCGCAAAGTATGGGTGATCACCTGTTTTTCCACCTGGCTTGTGCACCGACGTACCACCTCTTTAAGGGAGAGGCCGGCCCACTCCCCGTTTGGGGCGTTGACAGAAGCCTGGGGATCTTGAGCCCGCGCCGGCTCCAGATGGAGGTGACCCGGACCGATGTAGTCGTCGGCCTGCAGGACAGCCCTCCGAACTACCGATTTGAGGTGACGGACATTTCCGGGCCAACTGTACGACAGCAGCAGGCTTATGGCTGATTCTGAGAAACCTTTCACCGATTTCCCGAGCTCAACGTTGGTGGCCCTGACAAATCGTTCGGCAAGGTAGAGAAGATCATCCGTTCGCTCACGAAGCGGCGGTATGTTTATGGTAAACTCACTCAGCCGGTAAAAGAGATCTCCGCTGAAGGAACCATCAACGATTGCGCTGCCGAGATCCTTGTTTGTAGCCGCAAGCAGGCGCACGTCCACGCTGACCGGTTTGCGGCCGCCTACAGGGTAAAAGCTCTTTTCCTGGATAGCTCTCAAAAGCTTTACTTGAGAATTCAGCGGCATATTAGCAATTTCATCGAGAAACAGGGTGCCTTCTTGGGCCATCTCGAACTTGCCGGCTCGCGAGGTGCTGGCTCCCGTGAACGCCCCTTTCTCGTACCCGAACATCTCGCTTTCAAAGAGGGATTCGGGAATCGCTCCACAGTCCAAGGGAACGAAGGGCCCCTTGGACCGACTGCTGAACCGGTGGATTGCACTGGCGACCACTTCTTTGCCCGTTCCGGTTTCTCCCTGAATTACCACGGTAAAATTCGAGCCAGCCACCAGCGCGATTTCAGACACGATTCGTTTCACCGCATCACTCGGGCCAAGCATGGCTCTGAGCTCGGTTACCGTCGCGCTCTCCTCTTCGCCAGATGATGGGACCTGTTTCATCTGGGCATGGCGAATCCTCAAAGCCTTGTTGATTCTCTTGATGAGCTCGCGGTTATTGACAGGCTTCTGCAAGTAGTCGAACGCGCCTTCCTTTACCGCACGAACTGCCCCCTCGACTCCCCCGAACGCACTGATCATGATGACTGGGATATAAGGGTTGAGCGCTTTAGACATCCTGAGCACTTCCATCCCGTCAACGCCCTCCATCTTGAAATCCAGGAGGACGACGTCCGGCATTCCCAGTCGCATCATCTCGATAGCCGACTCACCACTGTACGCCACAGTCGGTATGAATCCCTCCTGCTTGAGGAGATGAAACAGGATGTCGCAAAAGTCTCTCTCATCGTCCACAATGAGTATTCTGGCTGCTTCCTGCGCCATGGCCTTTCTCCCCTCTCGTAGCGGCCTTCAGACGAATACGGTGCCAGCGCCAGCTATTTCTTGGGCAACGTCGGCCGTACGACTTCAATATCATCCTCCAAGAAGGGCTCCACAGAATGGAGCAATCCAAGAAAGAGAATGCCCGTCTCCCCCGAACCGAGCGTGTTGTTAATTCGGTCTGCAATGAACTGATCGCGTCTCTTCAGAATGGGGTCTCCTTGTTCTTTATCGCGAGAAGACCTGATCTTGCGGCCATGTGACGCCAATACCCTCTTGGTCATCTCGTATTCGGCCAAGAGTAGCTCGGGAGACTCCGTTCCCATAAGGATTGCTCCGCGGTCGAGAAGCTTCAGAATGAGCTGGTGATTGAGACTTCCTCCGGCGGCCAATTCGGTCACGATCTCCTTTTCACGTCCCGATACCGGCAGTGCGTCCTGAAAGATGCGAACATCCTGCCATCGCAACGGCAGACCTTCGATGTACCGTTCTATTCTCTGCCAGAGCTCTCTAATTGCCTCTCTCTTCTTCTTTAAAGCAGTCCTACCTCCGGTTCGCAGGGACTCGCGAACGACCGAGCCTCTCTGAGACCCCAGGTCCTCAAGCGTGTGCACGATTGGCACCACAATCAGGCATCTTTTCACAGTTTCCCCCGGACAGGCTGTTTTCATTTCAGCCACTGAGCTGTCGGCTCCACGAGTTTTGGGATATGGCGCGGATTCCATGGAATTCATTCCATATTACTGGGGCCGGCTCCCATTTGTCAGCAGTAAAATGGCTCGAGCGCGTTTTGAAGGATTCGGCTCCGTCGAGTGAAGAAGCGACGGTGCCGGGTTCGGCAGACTCGTACCGGCTTTATGATTCCACGCATGTCAAACGCATGGCAGCATAAATGGTCGAGCTGATCTGTCGAGTGCTGGTGGATGCCGGCCCGTCAGTCCTCGACTCGGTCTGCACACCAACGAAAGTGTACGCAAGAGTGGTGCCAGGCCATGATCTCGAGACCACGTACGCAGGAACAGATCTTGTCGAGACTTTTCGGACGTGCGATGATCAATTGAAGGACGCGATGGGCGGATGCTCTCGGTACCTGTAGGTATTTCCCGTCAATTATGCGCTTTAGTCAACCGGTTCACTTAATGTTGGGGTAGGGGGGAGCCCCGGCCCTCAAGTCACTGCTAAGTACACGATTTTATGACTACGGTTACGTATCTCAGGGTTATCAGCTAGAGGAATGATGGTGATCATTGATTGCTTCATGCCCCGAAGCATACTGTTAGTAGCCGGGGGGGGCAACCCACAGAATAAGAAAACAAACAAGCGAGCACCTCGGAGGAGCCCACCATTGAAATGACCAAGAGCGAAGGCTCATTGAAGATCGGTGCCTATAACGGGCGAGGACAAACGTCTTGGTCGACCCTTTCAGGGTCGGTTGGTGGTTGTGCCGTGAACCACAGTTGAAGTCCAGCGCCCGCGGGGCTACTGTAAGTGCGCTCCTTCAGAGCGCCAATCCCCGACTGAGTCGTGACAGAATACGTGACAGCAATTGTGAAATCCTGTACTAAGTGAGCCGATAATACTTGTGTAACATCTCGCAATTGGATGTCATAATGCATGATACCCAACTATCAGATATCAAATGATAATGCCTTTCCTGATATGCGATCCTAATCTAGCGCACGAGGCATTAGAATCCCGTCTCTTTCGGAGACTTTCCACAGGTTTCGAGGGCAGTGTTCCTGAGTTCAAGTAGGCGAAACGACGAATCGCTATCGGATCCGTCCCACCATTTCGCTCCCTGTTTCACCCACTCTTCCGCCGCCCTTATGGCTTTCTCCGGTGCTCCTTCCATTCTGGGTGCGTACTCCTTTCTGACCTGTTCAAGCGCTTTTGCGCGTTCTTGTCCCTTTTGGGTTCGAACGATTCCTTCGCTTGCCTTCATGAAGGCCAGTACATGGTCGCATGGCGTGAGTTCCTGCTGCTGTTTCGCACTCGGTGGACTAGCCTCCTTCGGCACTGGTGCAGGTGAGTACAATGGTTGAGGGAGTGCGTCCGGACGTTTCTTGAGGTCATCCACCTCTTGGGTTAGGCGGACCTTTTCGCGTTTTAGAGAAGCGATTTCCTCTTCCGCCAAGCCAGCCTTTTTCTTCAGCTCTTTGTTTTCAGAGGAGAGAGCTGCGTGAGACTTGCTCAGGTGGTCCAATTCTCGCTGAATGCGAGTGTTCTCGTCGGAAAGACTCTTCGCTTCCTCGGCCAGACTACTCTTTTCCTTGTTCAAGCGGGCGATCTGTTCAGTCAGTCTCTTAACCTCGGAGGTCAGCTTGTCAATTTGCTGGTTGGCGCTTTCAAGCTCCTCCTTGTGCCTGCCGCACGCTGAAAGCATGAGCAGGGAAACGCTCAGAATCAGTGCCCAGCATGAGAGGGTCCGGAATGACGACGGTCGTCTGGCTGAACTCCTCAAATTTCTGCAGGTTGTCTCAGATTCCACCTGCCCAGGGATCCCCAGGACCCGGCTCAGCGGTCGGGATAAAGCAAAAATTGTCATGCTGCCCCTCCTATCGCGGAGCTCGAAAGTGATGACCGTGCTCAAGGAACCTGTATTAATGCCCTCCCGGGAAGACCTTACCAGTGCGATCGCTGCTCCCTGGCCGCAGACCGGTTGTGCGTTACGGTACTATCCCAGTAACCGATTCCGTGATTCCGTTTAGGGTCTCCCGCGTCGGTCACGTACTACTGTACTCCATCCTGCCAGTCGTGTCCACGGGAAGCCACATGGAGGAGGGTGTACGCACGCGCTTTTGAATGACTACTCTTCAAAACTTGAGCGATCCGTCCTGTTCAAGTCGAAGAATTGAATTCAGGCCCAAATGCCATTCTGCCTTCTGCGCCGTCCCGAGCATCGGCTTCCCCCTCGATGTTAATTTGCCTGCTTCACCCTACTGAATTAGGCAGCCAGCAATCTAACTTGATCCGTGCTCACTTATGGAGTAAGCTCATTCGCTGAAGACAGGGGATTCCTCAGCATTGTGAAATCGGATGCTCAGTGCCGAATGATCTACTACGATGGGGAGAGGGATTCTTCCGCCAGGGGTGCCACGTTTTTGCGTGGCAAATCTACCCAGCCTGGGGAACCGGCTACAGAAAATCAGTCGGTTATGGCGCTGGTCGCCAGCTTTACCATGAAAAAGCGTGGCCCCCTTCCGCCAGCTATCTGAGATGATCAAGATACGAAATGGAGACCCACCATGCAAGATCCTTCTCGTCCCAAAATCAGTTGGTTGCTGACGATCTCAACGCTTCTGCTCCTTGGCTGCGGACAGGGTTCGGAGACCTTTGTACAACCGCCGCCACCCGAGGTGACCATAAGCCTTCCCGAAAAGAAGGAGGTCACGGACAACCTCGAATTCACGGGCAATACAAAGGCGTTAGAATCAGTCGAGATTCGCGCGAGAGTGCAAGGTTTTTTGGACCGCATGAACTTCGAGCCGGGACAGAAGGTCAAGGCAGGGGATCTCCTCTTCGTGATCGATCCTCGTCCATATCAGGCGAGAGTGGACCAGGCCGAGGCTTCTCTGAATGGAAAGCAAGCAGATCTCCAGCTCAAAGAGGCAAATCTGAGACGAGCCCAGCAGCTTCTTTCGACCGGATCCATAAGTCAACTGCAATATGACGTGCAGGCAGCGGAGGAATCGGTTGCTAGAGCTCAGGTTGGCATCGCGAAGGCGGACCTGGAGGAGGCGCGCCTTCAACTGGACTATACCCAAGTCAAGTCCCCCATCAATGGTCGTGTGGATCGCAATTTCGTTGACTTGGGGACTCTCGTGGGCGCCCAGGACAAGACGCTTCTGACTACGGTCGTCAATGATGAGTCCGCTTACGTGTATTTTCACATCAGTGAGAACGACCTGTTAATGGTTGCCCGTACTTACGGATCGGATCAGGATCGGGACCGGTCGCAGAGAGGGCACGCGCCATGCTTTCTGGCTCTTGCTGATGAGACGGACTTTTCTCGAAAGGGCACGATCGATTTTCTGGGAACTCAAGTCGATCCGAAGACAGGCACGCTTTTGATCCGGGCCGTGTTTCCCAACACGGATGGGCTTCTCATACCGGGCCTCTTTGTGAGGGTTAGGGTTCCCTTAAGAAAGCGAGAAGCGCTACTAGTCCCGAACTTGGCTGTGGGCCTGGATCAGGCTGGACGTTACGTCCTTGTCGTGAACAAGGACAACGTGGTGGAACAGCGTCAGGTAGAAATCGGGCAGCAGACGGGCGGGTTGAGAGTTATCGAAAAGGGCCTTGCCAAGGATGAGTGGGTTGTCACGAACGGAATGCAGCGGGCAAGGCCAGGCTCCAAAGTGACTCCGATCAAGGAGTCGCAGCCATCGCCGGGCTCGGCCGGTTCTTCCCCAAGCACTTCTGCGGGCAAGTAGGGGAGGTTACGCCATGCTCAGTCGCTTCTTTATTGACCGGCCGATCTTCGCTTCTGTCCTCTCCATTCTCATTGTTTTGGCTGGCGGTGTGTGTATGTTCACCCTGCCGATCGCCCAATATCCGGACATCACTCCGCCAGTTGTTCAGGTAAAGGCCTTCTTCCCCGGAGCAGACCCGCAGGTCATTGCGGACACCGTTGCATCTCCTATCGAACAGGAGGTCAACGGTGTCGAGAACATGCTCTACATGTCCAGCACCAGCGCGTCTGACGGGTCTTACACGCTCAGTGTCACTTTCGAGTTGGGGACGGACATTGACATGGCGACGGTCTTGACTCAAAATCGAGTTGCCACTGCCATACCAAAGCTGCCCCAGGAAGTGCAACGTCAGGGAGTGACCACGAAGAAGGTCTCATCCGCGCTCGTCACCGTTCTCTGTCTTTATTCGCCGGACGGACGATACAACGATCTGTATCTTACGAACTATGTGAGCCTCCGGATTAAAGATGAGCTTAGCCGCATACGAGGTGTTGGCGACGTAGTCGTATATCCTTCCAAGGACTACGGTATGCGCCTCTGGCTGGATCCGAACAAGATGGAATCGAGGAGCATCACTACCAATGAAGTGGTCGATGCCTTGCGCCAGCAAAACGTGCAGGTCGCTGCAGGCATGATCGGCCAGCGGCCCACTCCGAAGGGACAGGATTTCCAGATCAACATCAATACCCTTGGCAGGCTTACCGAAGAGGATCAGTTCGAGAACATCATCGTCAAGACTGGAGAAGGTGGCAAGGTGACACGGGTCAAAGACATAGCACGTGTGGAGCTGGGGGGAAAGGCCTACGACACCTTCTCGGTATACAATGGCAAACCCGCAGCCACGGTCGTGATATACCAGTCACCAGGGTCCAATGCCATGGAGGTGGCCGAGCAACTGCAGAAGACCATGGAGCGGTTGAAGCACGACTTCCCGCAAGGGCTGGAATACAAGGCCATCTATGAGATCTCACGATTTATTGACGCATCGATTCATGAAGTAATTAAGACACTGTTCGAGGCCTTTGTGCTTGTTTTCATCGTGGTTTTCATTTTCTTGCAGGATTGGCGTGCCACTCTCATACCGGCCATTACGATTCCCGTTTCCTTGATCGGTACCTTTGCAGCCATGGCAGGGCTTGGTTTTTCCATCAATATGGTCACCTTGTTTGGGATGGTGCTTGCGATCGGGATAGTGGTGGACGATGCGATTGTGGTAGTTGAAAATGTCGAACGCAATATGACCGAATTCGGTCTTGGCCCCAAAGAGGCTGCATTTCGCGCGATGGACGAGGTCACAGGAGCGATCATTGGCATTACGCTGGTCCTCATGGCCGTGTTCGTTCCCGCTGCATTCATGGGAGGAATAACCGGGGAGCTCTATCGACAGTTCTCGCTTACCATTGCGGTAACTACCCTGTTTTCCGCTATCAACGCGCTGACCCTCAGCCCCGCGCTATGCGCTCTGCTCCTCAGACCGGGCCATGGAGCGAAGAATGTTTTCTTCAGAACATTCAATTCCGTCTTCGATCGAGTCACTGGCGCTTACACAAGAGTTGTTTCGATATGCGTTCGCCGGGTCGGCATCGTGATGCTGCTCTTTCTCGGGCTTGTTGTTCTGACAGGTCTCGGATTCATGCGTGTTCCAACCGGATTCGTACCGTTGGAGGACGATGGACTGATCCTTCTCAACATCCAAATGCCCGATGGTGCAAGTCTCGACAGAACGGAGGCAACAGTCGAGCGCGTTGGGGCAATTCTCGCCAAGACTGATGGAATTGCCGGGTACGGGGTGCTGGGCGGATATTCGATGATCGACGGGGCCGCACCGAATCTCGCTTGCTTTTTCGCTCCCTTGACGCCCTGGGATGAGCGACTTAAGAAAGGTCGCAGCCGCGATGTGATCATGAAGGAGCTCGCAGGGCAATTTGCGAAGATTCAGGAAGGAGTGGTCTTTGCCTTTACGCTGCCACCTATCTTCGGACTCGGCACAGGGGGCGGCTTCGAGATGCAGCTCCAGGACAAATCGGGGCTCGGGCTGATAGCGCTTCAAGTCGCCGGACAGGAGCTTTCTGCTTCTGCCAACGCTCAGCCGGGTCTGACCAACGTATTCTCAACTTTTCGGGCCACGGTACCGTCTGTATTCGTGGATGTCGATCGCGAAAAGGCCTTCAACATGGGTGTACCTCTCCAGACAGTGTTTGACGCCATGGGGGCTTACCTTGGGGCTGCTTATGTCAACGACTTCAACAAGTTTGGCAGAACCTGGCAGGTGAAGGTCCAGGCTGACAGCGTGTTCCGGAGCAAGGCGGAGGATATCACAAAACTGCAGGTGCGCAATCAGGATGGCCAGATGTTGCCTCTTGGAGCCATGGCCACGGTCAAGGACGCTTTGGGACCTCTGAAGGTGGATCGGTACAATCTCTATCCTACGGCAAAGGTGATGGGAAGCCCTGCGCCGGGGTTCAGCAGTGGACAGGCCATCCAGACGATGGAGAAGCTTGCCAAAACGCAACTTCCAGTGGGAATCGGCTACGAATGGACTGCCATGGCCTATCAGCAGAAGAAGGCTTCAGGGCAGGCTGTGATTATTTTCGCACTCGCTATCGTTGTGGTTTTTCTCATTCTTGCTGCCCAGTACGAGAGCTGGACCGATCCCTTCTCGGTGGTGCTTGTGGTTCCCCTGGCGGTCTTGGGGGCGGTGATGGCCCTCATGATTCGGCATATGGATAACAACATCTACACGCAGGTAGGTTTGGTTCTCCTGGTGGGGCTATCCGCCAAGAACGCGATTTTGATTGTCGAATTTGCCCGAGACATGCGATCCAAGGGAAAAGGGCTTATCGAAGCCACTGTGGAAGGATCGAGACTTCGCTTCCGCCCCATATTGATGACGTCGTTCGCGTTCATTCTCGGGGTCACGCCGCTGGTTGTGGCTCAGGGCGCGGGAGCTGTGAGTCGACAGGCATTGGGCACCGCAGTGTTTGCCGGTATGCTCGGAGTAACGATTCTCGGGGTGTTTTTCACCCCGGTGCTCTATGTGTTCATGCAGAGAGTGGCAGGCCTGAGGGTCAAAAGTGTAGCGGACAAGGGCACCTCAACGGAATCTTCCCGAATCCCACGGTAGGAAAAGGAAAGAGGAACTCTCGATCCGATCTTATTGGCGTAGAGCCTGCGGCCAATATAGCGTGAGTAATTTGAATCCCTGAGAGACTCTTTGCTTCATGCGTGCTTATACTGTCTCCGAAAACGTGGGCTCAGCCACTCGCATTATCGTCATGCACTAATCCTTTGCTGTTCAGATATCGAGAGTACCAGGCTGTAAGGGGCACAGCGGAGAGACCGTGCAAGAAGATGCTCAGGAGAACGGTCAGCGCAATGATGGCAAACCCCCGCTCATATCCCGTGACTCCCAATGTGCTCACCGCTATGAGCGCATACAGCACGGAGGCGATGCCACGGGGCCCAAACCACGCGATGAACCACATTCCCGGGCCGTCAAGCCCTGAACCTCGAAGACATAGGACGACGGGTATCATTCGGATCAGCGTGAGACTCAAGATAGCGTAGCACAGGGCCTCAATGTCCCAGTACTTGACCATGGCAGGAACCATAGCAATACCGAATATCAGGAACACGAAGAGGGACATCTGCTGACCCTCCGCCTCTCCGAACTCCTGAATTCGCTCTCGAACAGCGTGTGTCTGCGTGCCGAGAAATAGGCCGGCACAATAGGCGGATATGAAACCATTTCCGTGAAACGTTTCGGCCCCAGCGTACGCTAGCACGGCCAGCGATCCCGCAACCAGGCGCTGGAATGTCGGCTGCATCCAACCTCCGTGCGAGGCATTGTCTACCAGACGTCCTCCCCACCAACCGATCATGATTCCGAACAGGGGTCCAAGTGTGAGCTGGCGCGCCATGAAGACGAGCCATGAATCTGGGTGAGAGCTCGTGTGCTCCGCTCCGGAAAGAGCTGCAAGGCACATGAGGATTGGGGGCAAAGCTATTCCGTCATTGAGCCCGCTTTCCACGTTGATGGCCTGGCGAATGTTCTCTGGAAGGCGCTTGCTGGCGACCACAGCCTGGCCGAGGGCGGCGTCCGTTGGAGACAGTATGAGAGCAATGAGAGCCGCAACCCACAAGTTCTGGACATCGATCAACCATGCTGCGACCACAAAGCCCAACACCATCGTCAACGGAAGCCCGATGCCGAGCAGACGGAGCGGCATTGCTCGATTCGTCCTCAACGTCCGCAGACTGACTGTCGATGCGTCCACGAACAAGATGATCACCAGGGTGATCTCGGCAATCAGCTTGACGAGCGTAGCGTTAAGGTTGACTTCAAAAAGATCGAGAACCAGTGGTCCGGCCAATATTCCTATTCCACAAAAGAACATAGGTGCCGAAATCGGCCAGCTCTCGGACACACGGGAGATCAGGCCATAGCCAAAGATCAGCAATGCCGAGAAAATGATCGTTGGATAGTCAATCATAGCGTCTTCCGATAGTGAGGTTGTTTGTGATCAGCCATGAATTGCGTCGTCCATGAGTCCAAGAATTGAGGAAGCCACAAATGCCTCGCCGCCTCGGACTACACACTTTCCCGCAACAACGTCAATCATGCTGGTCGTCTTTTTTGTGTGATCCCCCATCGACTCCTCGAAACTTCCGGCCGATAAAGACGCTCACGAGGTAGGCCACCACAATCGCCACGTAAAACTGCCCCATGATTACTTCAACAATTGCTAGCCTTTGGGCGAATTGCGTCTTTGGCGTGATGTCGCCGTATCCGAGTGACGCCAGGGTGACGAAACTGAAATAGACGAAATGCGACGCCGAGTCCATCTGCTCAACACTCAAGGAAAATGCTTCCGGCTGTATCCAGTCGAGCACAGTGTACAGGTGAGCCCAAAATATCCCCAAGATTATATACAGGTTGACCGCCCAGACAATCAGGTGGTGCGTGACCTCTTTGGCCCTCAACAAGATCGAGAGAATCTGACCCGCACAGTAGGAGTACAAGATGAGGACGAAGACGAGGAACAACAGGCCGATGGGCACACGCTCGGCTTGGACCACTGCGCTGGGAAGAAGCCTGGCAGAGGCCACAAGGATCAAGACGGCCACGGTCGAAAGGAGTATTACGGTCCTTGAAAGGCTCCTTTTTTCGCTGAGGAGCCAAGCTCCCGCGACACCGATTATTACGAAAGGCAGTACTGTGAGAGAGGCCGGGACCAGGGGGTCCAAGAGCAAGAGTCCGAGAAACAAGACAAGTACCAGCACAGCCTTTTCTCCGAGGACTTGCTCCAAAGTGCTCACGGATTACGCTTCCCTTCCGTACGGTTAGGTGTGAAGAGCGCAAATTCGTAATTTCGGTTGCGCATTCGCGGCAACCTGGTTCAGGGGAGGGCGGGTATGAAGAAAATGTCTCAAAACTCGGGACACGCCAAACATCGTAGCACGATTGAGCATCGATGTGTGGAAAGGCACCCTCACCCCAACCCTCTCCCAGAGGGCGAGGGAGCCTGCAGAATCCCCTCTCCCCCGCTTCGGGGGAGAGGGTCAGGGTGAGGGGGTGGGCCACGATTATCACGGACTGCCGGCTTTTGAGACACTTTCTGAATCCCTCCCTAACACGGGGATCTCGGAGGCGACTTCGCGTAGCGTCGGCGTCTCGCCAGTGATCTTTTTTAAACATGCTTCGAAGAAAGGCCGGCTTCAAACCAGGTTCGGACGTGCTCCTTGTGAGCTCCACTATAGTTACGGGTTCTTACCGGCGCTCTTGTCCTCTTGGGGCTCTTTGAGTCTTACCATGAGCCACTGCTGGGTCTTGTCTTTGCCGAAGTGAACGAGCGCCTCGGTCTCGTCCTGGGTTAGATTGTAAATTCCCGTTTCCATTATTATATCCGTGTTCTTTCCGTCCGCGAATGTCCAGGCGGCACGCTGGCTTTTCTTGTCAACCATCCCTTTGATGGGGCGCACCGTGTCTGTTCCGGTATTGTAATAGGTCCCTGCTATCACTCCATCCTTGTTGATGGCAAGTTGTAAGACCATATTCGATGAGGCCACATTATCCTGGCTGAGCGCGAAAACTCCGAGAGGCAACCAGTCCTCAGGTTGCGCATCCTTAACAGCCGGCGCGCTGGCGGCCAAGTCTCCTGCCTGCTGATAGTACTCTTCGGCTGTCGCAGCCTTTTGACCTCCCACATATACGTTTTCACCCTCGTAATAGATCGTGTCTCCATAATCATAGTACACAGGTTCCCCGTAGCCAGCCGACGCTACCGCACCTGCAGTGAGGCCGGCAATTGCGGCCCAGGTTGCAGGGCGCCACCAATGATTTCTGGCGTATTGGTACTTGCCGAAGTTGTCCCAGTACGCTTTGGCAGCGTTTGGATGATCTCTCCACCAATCGGGGGTGAACAGATGGTCATACCTGTTTTGCAGGTTATCTCTAATCTGGTCGCCAGCGGGCCTTGAAGGGAGTTGGGAAGGTCTGTCCGGTCCCCCAGGCCGTTGAGCTATACCAGGCCTTTCAGCTAGACCCGGTCGATCACCCACGCCGGGCCTCTCGGGGAGTTGCGTTGGCCTTTCCTGGCCCTCCAGTCTTTGTCCCTCCAATAAGCGGCGGGCTCCCTCGGCGCCCAGCGCCCCCACAGCCGCGCCGGCTCCGATTTTCGCCAGGTCGGATCCTCTCCCAGGTTGCTGGCCTTGTGGCAAATTGAGAAACTGCTGCACTTGTCCTTGCGTTGGCCTGCTCACTCGGTCGCCTTGACGGCCCCCAGGGGGCCTTGAGCCGGGACCTGCGCCGGTGCCAGGCCGAGAGGCGATCTGCTGCTTGGGCGGACTAGCCTTTTTTGGCGACGAAGCAGGCTTGGACATTGCCTGACGGCTCTGAGGCCTGCTCGGCTGCTGGACTGCAGGCCTTGCCGAAGACGGTCTACTCATGGACGGACTTCTGTGGACCGCCCCCGAGCTGCGGTAGGCTCCGCCCCCGCCTCCGTGAAATCCTCCACCTCCTCCTCCACGAAAACCTCCTCCTCCGCCTCGTGCCATGAGGTCTTCAGCCGAAATGGATAGAAGGAACAGAATAGCTGCTATCAGCACTGCTGGCCTTTTCATTTTCGCACCTCGTCTCACTTCTTCGGCCGCGACGGGGGTTCCGAAGCGGGCTTGCGAACAACGGTCACAGGACCTATGTTAGGCATGGGCACGCCTCCCACCTCACGACCGATCGATTGCCATGTGAAGGTGTTGTCGTCGACATAGGTATATGTGTTAATGGAGGAGGCTTTCTCGCCCGTTCCAAGCACATGAGTGGCATTCACCTCCCATTGATTCCCGTGCCTGGACCATGTGCCTTCTCCAAAACCGCCAGCGGAGTCGAAATTCCAAGATCTTACGGTTTTTCTCACCGGGTCCCATCCGATGACCAGCGTGCCTTGAACATCGATTTTCCCCTGGGCGGAAACGCTGTAAAAGGATGTCAGGAAGCTCCGGTTCCTTGCCCACCGAAATGTGGTGTTGACCTCGGAGTCCTCGTCCGCGTCCACCCATTCTCCGATGAGCCATTCAAGATTTTTCAGGTGATCAAAGCTTGGGAGCACGTCAGAGCTCTCTTCATCCTTGACGCTCGCGATTTTCCACACTCCGGCCTTTTTCACGTGCGTTGCCGTGTACGGAATTTCCTCAGGGTTCTCTCCAGGCCGTGTGACAATAGCTATGCCTGTCTCCACGGCGCGGTTGGGAGATTTGAACAGTATGGATGTTGGAGTCGCGTGGAGTTTCATGCCCTGATTTTCAGCAAAGAATGTCTTGAACGCTGCTTCAATCTTCTTGCGGCCCTTGAATGACTCGCCTTCTGAACTGACGTACTCCCCGTCATCGCTCCAGTGAGCCGCGACCGCTGCAAAATCCCCTTTGTTGAACGCTTCAACGTAGGAGACCACGGACTTGCGGATGGCCTCTTCGTCGTCGGTCTTCCGGTCGCCTCTACCAGCCACCGCAGAAGCGAGTACCAACAACGCAATGAGCAACGCTGATATGGAAATCCTCATTTGACACTCCTCCCCTCTCACCCTGGTGGCTTGTCAGCTCGATCCTTTTTTTTCTCGTCGGCCCCTGATAAGCACTGCTGCAACAGTGCGAAGCTATAATTCTACGGACTTGTTCCCTGTCTTGGCATCATCTGGAAGATAACATCATGAGTGTCAGTCCCTCCGAATTCGGAAAGCCTGCTTGCTCTCTCCCGTTCTGCGACACCTGACACGAATGAGACACTAATCAGGTTGATGAAATAGCCCCCTCTCCCTTATCAGGAAGCATACCACGCTGCACACCTCCCGACAAGGCCCACCTTCCGTCACTGATTGAGATTTCTATGCATCCTCGGGGCCGGACTAATATCCCGCCCGGTCAACATCATAGGGAAGGTGGCAGCCCGGCTACTTGGTCGGACCCTCAAATGACAAAGCGCTATTGGAAACTCTCTTATCCACGGTCCCGTCGTGAGCTATCGCTGTCTTGAGATTGCGCAAAAAAAAAGAGTACGACCCCATTGATCGATGGTCACCTCTTCATCAGTTTGTCCCTTATCCAACTGGGATTGCGGCGACAATCGAGTACACCCATGACCAAGACTTCCTCGTCAAGGATCCTATAATAAATGGCGAATGGAAAGCGCTTGGAGAGAAGTCGATAATACCCAAAGACGGTTCGATGAATGCCCTCGAAACAGGCGAGAGAGTCGATATCGGAGTAAAGGGAATCGAGAAAATAGGAACCAACACCCGGAGACTGCTTCTCGTAGAAGCGGTATCCCTCTTCAAGATCTCTCTCCGCGGCATCGAGGATCCTTATTTGCACGACACGTTCTTTCTTACTCTGTCTTTAGCTTCCTCCCATCCGGAGACAGTCGCGTTTCCCTGCTCCAGAGCCTCCTCTCGATCCCGAAGCACATCCTGATGCCAACGAGGTGATTCAAAAGTTCGTTCGTCCTTCGACAAGTCGTCCCAAATGGCTTCCATGAGGTGGAGTTTTTGAGCAACCGTGAGTTCCGATAGTGGCAAATCGATTGTCTTCATTTCGTCTCACCAGCCTGCCGTATCAGCATCTCCTTCCTGCAGACAGTGTGGCTGACGAGCTCGTCACTGTCAAGCGGAAGGGAGGTCCAGAATCCACGGTCTACGATGACGTGTGGGTCGTGTGGACCCTGTAATGTTCTCATGCAAGCGTCTGTGGCCTACGCATGAGGTCGTTTTTGGGTCGTGTGGCACTCCCCCTCCAAACGTATGTC
>JBFMDN010000046.1:0-45493 GCA_040753915.1 Thermodesulfobacteriota bacterium
GTCCTGCTATTCGATGCGCAAAATCATCGAACAAGATTAGCTCTGTCCCCAGGGCCTGACCTCCTGCGGCTGGTCACTACAACCAGTCTCTACCTCACCACAGGATTCTCATCACTCTTCATCGCTGGACACCGCGCCGAGAGATTGACACAACCTGTGGTCTATTGGATACTGACACGCGCTCTGATAGCTCGCAGGAGAAGGCCATGAAGACAATCCTCGTAACGGGCGGAGCGGGGTTCATTGGCAGCCATCTGGTCGAAGCGCTGCTGACCGCTGGCAACTCCGTCATCTGCCTGGATAACCTGTATACGGGCTCCAAGAAAAACATTTTGCCATTCTTGGACAATCCCTATTTCGAGTTCGTACGACATGACGTGGTCGTGCCCATCCTGCTCGAGGTGGATCAGATCTACCATTTGGCTTGTCCCGCCTCGCCGGTGCACTACCAGGACAATCCGATCAAGACTCTCAAGACGTCGGTCCTGGGAACGCTCAACATGTTGGGCCTTGCCAAGAGAGTCGATGCAAGAATTCTGCTGGCTTCCACATCCGAAGTGTACGGCGACCCGGAGATACATCCCCAGAAGGAAACGTACTTCGGAAATGTCAATCCGGTGGGGCCCCGCGCATGCTACGATGAAGGCAAACGAGCTGCGGAAACCCTCATGGTCGGTTACAAGCAGTACAACAACGTCAATATCACCATAGCGCGCATTTTTAATACCTACGGTCCCCGAATGCTGCCCAACGACGGGCGAGTAGTCAGCAATTTCATCTGCCAGGCGATCCGGGGAGATGAAATAACTGTGTTTGGTGACGGAAGCCAGACTCGATCCTTTTGCTACGTCTCGGACATGGTCGACGGTCTGATAAAGCTCATGGACAGCTCTGACATGGGACCCGTTAATCTGGGAAACCCGGAAGAGATAACCGTGCTCGAGCTTGCAGACAGAGTGCTCGCCAAGATTTCGGGTACTGGCTCTCGGTGTGTATTCAAGCCGCTGCCTACGGATGATCCCGTTCGCCGCAGACCCGATATTACGCTCGCCATCGAACGGCTCGGGTGGAAGCCGTCGGTTCCGCTCGACACCGGTCTCGACGCCACGATCGCCTATTTTCAAGAACGATTAGGTGGCCATGATGGCAGCAACTAGTAAAAAGAGTCGTAATTGGAAGCGCGTGCTCGTAATAGTCGCGGGTATTCTCATAGGGGTCTTTTTCTTCTATCTCGCGTTTCGCGGGATATCATGGGACAATTTTGTGGATGGCATCAGGAGCATTCAGTTGATATACCTGCTTCCTGCTGCAGTGCTACTGATACTGATCCAGCTCGTGCGTGCCTTGCGGTTCGGCGTCATTTTAAGCCCATTTTGTGAGCTTGGTATCAAGGCCCTTTGGGATGTCTTGAACATTTGGGGCGCGGCAAACATGATCATGCCGGCACGCCTGGCTGAGTTCGTGAGACCGTACCTGCTCCAACGAACTGGGGCCCCGTTTTCGAGCAGCTTTGGGGCTGTCATGGTAGAGAGATTCTTTGATCTGTCGAGCCTCCTTCTTCTCCTGGGGGTTGTGCTCTGGCAGGCTCCTGAAATTCCTCACGAATACTCATCCCTGGGCCTCGCTCTGCTGGGAATTCTTATTGCCGGGTATGCCATGGTGCTCCTGGTGCTCGCACGCTCCGAGGCCGTCTTCGCTGCGGTTTCCCGCGTGCTCTCTGTGCTCCCCGAACGGATCTCCAGCGTTCTCGAGGGCATTATCCGGAAGCTTATCGAAGGCTTCGGGATCATGGCAAGCTTCAAACAGGTCATGATCATCGCAGGATATTCCCTGCTGCTCTGGATCTTGTTTTCGAGCTTAACCTATCTGTTTCTCCTCGCCTTCTCCATCAAGGCGTCTTTTCTCGTGGCTCTGACTATTCAAGTCTTCGTCTGCCTCGGGATCGCCCTTCCGTCAGCACCTGGATTTGTGGGAACATTTCATGCTGCGGGAAGGTACGCGCTGGCCTTGTTCGGAGTCCACGCAGTGGTGGCTGTGTCGTTCGCGACCGCTTACCATCTGTTCAGCCTCGTCGGTTGCCTGATTCTGGGCGGCCTGTCCTATTTCACCAGCGATTTCCGATTCGATAGATCGCTGCTCGCGCAGCAGGTCAAGTCGACGGAGCCAAACCTCGCATAAGGAGTCTTTGTGACGAACTGGTCCGAGCTGGACAAGAAGTATATATGGCATCCATTCACGCAGATGCATGAATGGGTTAGCTCCGAGCCACTGATCATAGACCGGGCAGAAGGCAATTACCTCATCGATACAGAAGGCAAGCGGTATCTCGATGGCGTATCCTCCCTCTGGGTCAACGTGCACGGCCACAGAAAGAAGGAAATCGATGAGGCTATCGTAAGCCAGCTCAGCAAGGTTGCCCACTCAACTCTCCTCGGACTGGGGGGCGTGCCTTCGATCCAATTAGCGGAAAAGCTTGTCTCCATCTCTCCCCAGGGTCTCGATAGGGTCTTCTATTCCGATTCAGGATCAACCGCGGTTGAGGTCGCTCTGAAAATCGCTTTCCAATACTGGAAGAACGTGGGCAGCGACCAGAAGAAGCTCTTTGTCACGCTCGAAGAATCCTACCACGGTGACACGATAGGGTCAGTGAGCCTCGGGGGAATCGACCTATTTCATAGCATCTATCGTCCCCTCCTTTTCCCTACCCTCTCCATACCGACCCCGTTCCCGTACAGACATCCGGATTTGACACCGGAAGAATGCAGGGACAGATCCCTCGATGCCTTTCGATCTATAGCCAAAGAGCGGGGAGCAGAGATTGCAGCACTGGTGGTCGAGCCGAAGGTTCAGGGAGCGGCCGGCATGATCGTGCACCCCGAAGGGTTCCTCAAAGGACTCGAGCGGATCTGTCGGGAGCACGAGATTCTCTTGATTTGCGACGAGGTCGCCACAGGATTTGGCAGAACGGGCACTATGTTTGCCTGTGAACAGGAAGGGGTCCGGCCGGACATGATGGCCCTGGCCAAAGGCCTCTCGGGCGGATACCTCCCGCTCGCCGCCACGCTGGCCACCGAGGAGATTCATCAGGCTTTTCTCGGAGAATATGGAGAATATAAGACGTTCTTCCACGGTCACAGCTACACGGGTAACGCTCTCGCGTGCGCGGCCGCGTGTGCATCTCTCGAAGTTTTCGATCGCGAGAAGACCCTGGAGGCGGTGCAGAGGAAAATTCCCTTCCTGGGAGAGCGACTGGCCCAAGAAGTGAAGCCCCTGGCTCACGTAGGAGACGTCAGACAATGCGGACTTATGGTCGGAATCGAGCTCATGGAGGATTGCGATTCGCGAAAGCCATATGAGCCGACCCTGAGAATGGGCGCCCGCGTCACCCAAGATGTACGCAACCATGGGGTCATTCTTCGACCCCTGGGGGACGTGGTTGTCATGATGCCACCTCTGTCCATAACATTCGATCAGATCGAGCACCTCGTATCAGCCACTGCCCGATCCATCACGGACGTCTGCGGGCGTTCCTGAAGACCATCGATTTTGAGGAGTGGCAGTTGTGCAATGAGCGCCGAAAAATGTCATAGGGGTATCTTCATCGCGGGAACAGACACCGGGGTTGGCAAGACGGTGGTCAGCAGCGGGTTGGTGCGCCTCGCGCGGCGCTACGGAATTCGATGCGCAGGTCTGAAGCCAGTGGAGACAGGATGTATAGCAAAGTCCGGAGAGCTCTTCCCGGAAGATGGCGCGCGGCTGGTCGAGGCTTCGGAAGGAGAGATTACCCTCGATGAGTGCGCCCCCCTGCGTTTCTCCATCCCTGCTTCTCCCGCAAGGGCCGCAGCATTGGAGGGGAGCCAGATTTATCCCTCCGACCTTGTGGAGCACGTGCGCGCTGTGGCGGAGAAAGTCGAGCTAATCGTCGTGGAGGGTGCCGGTGGCCTCATGGTTCCCATTGACGAACGCACCATGATGATTCATTTCATCGAGCGCCTGGGATTTCCTGTGCTTCTGGTGGCCCGTTCCCGTCTGGGCACGATCAATCATACCATGCTGAGCCTTGAAGCGCTCCGGAATAGAGGGATCGGGATACTGGGAGTAGTCGTCTCGTGTACCGATGCGACCCCCGGCCCGGAGGAGGGGTACTCCGCGGGGGACCTGGGCCGCCTGGCCAGCCCTGTACGAGTGGTCACTCTTCCCCACCTGCCCCCTTCCGAGTCCGCCGATCCTGAAAGAATCTTCGTCGCGATGAAGGGGGCCTGGCCCGAAGATTTCGTCATGGCGCTGCTGAGCCATGAGAGCACCTCGCTGCGAGTCTAATCGCAGGAGCTTCTTTCCGAACAATTCGCGCTGGGCCCGTCAGGGCCCATATCTCCAGTGACGACCGGGAAAACAACGAAAATGCAATGGTCCCAAGGAAGGCTAGGGAGAGTGTTTGTCTTGAGGCTGGAAGATGGTGATTCAATTCCCACATCCATTGAAGAGTTCGCGAAAGCCCGCGGCGTAAGACAAGGATTCTGCGTCGCACTCGGCGGACTCGGAACAGGCACGCTGGTAGCGGGACCTGAAGACGGCACAGCAAGTCCCATTGTCCCTCTGCTAGAGGTCATAGGCGACGTTCACGAGGCTGCGGCGATAGGGACCATATTCCCCTCGGAGGATGGTACCCCCACGCTTCACATGCATGGCGCGCTCGGCCGAAGAGACTGCTCCCGGATCGGATGCCTGAGAGCCGGTGTGGACGTATGGAAAACCTTCGAGGTGATACTGATCGAGCTCGTAGGAGTGATGATGAGACGGAAAATGGACAGGGAATCAGGCTTTGAGCTCCTGAGCTCGGGATAGGCACGGAGGCGAGTTTTCTCAGGCGTTACATGCCCCGAGGTGCTGCACAGCTTTGAGTGACGCACTATAGTACGAGTATCAGGACGTGGGAGGATCTGTCATGAAAAGTCAAATCGTATCCATACTGTTGATTCCGATGATAGTCGCAGCAGTAGGTCTGTTGCAGCCGGGCGTCGATGTCGCCAGCGCTCAGGGATTCGATCGTGAGGCCTGTTACGCGAAGTGCCGTTGCTCGTGGGGGACATTCCAAGCCTGCGCGGATTGCAAGAGTGAGTGCGACCGCAGATTCTGGAAGTCCTTCGGCCGTCAGTTGGAAGATCTAGATAAGTCGGATCAGTCTGGATCGAGCGATTCGGACAGATAGGCTGGGGCCGGCAGGGTGCTTATCTCCGCAACAGCCACAGCACTAGGTTTACGATCACGGTGAGAATGACACTGAGCAAGATCCATGTGACAATCGGGAAATGGATGGTGACCCTCGGCCGGTCGATGCGAATATCTCCCGGCAGGCTTCCGAAGGGGAGGCCGGTTTTTCCCATCAGCCATACGAGCAATCCGAGCAGTACCAGGCACAGGCCGGCAACGACCATCCATTTGCCGAAAGACGAGAAATCCATCATTTCTGCCTCCCCCGTGAAAAGCGCCTCCCCTTTCTCCACTGCCACGCGGTAAGTAGGCGTGGCACTCATCGCATCAGAACTTTTCTGAATGCGCTCCACTATATCCCCTGCCGAATGTCCGGTCCGCTTCCCATGGGTCGAGAGCATTTCTGAAACGATCGCAGACCGGAGGGACGGGCCTCTGAAAGTGTCTCAAAAGCCTGCAGTCCGTGATAATCGTGGCACTCCCCCTCACTCTGACCCTCTCCCCCGCTTCGGGGGAGAGGGGATTCCTTCGGCTCCCTCTCCCTTTGGGAGAGGGTTGGGGTGAGGGTGCCTTTCCACGCATCGACGCTCAGTGGTGCTACGATTTTTGGTGTGTCCCGAGTTTTGAGACAGTTTCGTCACGCCCGTCGTGGTCGAACAGGGGAAACGGCCATTGTTATTGGCAACCGCTATATATATCATGGCGACACCCGATGGGACACGAACATCACGTGACAGGTTCCGGCCTCCTCCTTGTCATTGCTCTTGCTTTCGAAACGCGGGACTCTCCGGCACAAAGGCATAGAGGCCACATGCCACGGCAAGAGTTCCCGCCCCCACGTACCACAGCCATGCAAACGAGCTCGGCCCCATGAGGGCCGAAGGCTCGCCGCCAATCAGCCAGGAGAGTACGTGCGTCATAATTCCGACACCGAGGATCGTGAAAAGATTCACGGACGTCATGGCTTGTGCGACCATGGTTGGAGGCATGAGCTCTTTCATATGCGCGTACAGAATTTGGCCCGGAGCCGATGTGAACCCCATGAGGAAGAACACCGCGAGCACGATCCAGTAGAACGTAGAAGGTGTGAACCAGCTTGCGGAAAGGGTCAGCAAACCGAAGGCGGCCATGCCGGGCAGCACAGTCAGCTTTCTCGAGCGCAGCAGCCTGTCACTCACCAGCCCGCTGACCGGATAGCCTATCATGTTGCCGAGCGCCATAACGAGCAACACGTTTCCAGTCGATATCTCACCCAGTCCGAGCCCGTAGATGAGGAACGGAGCGGCCCAGAGACTCTGCAGTGCAGCGAAATACCCGTATCGGGCGAAGCTGTTAAAGCTGATCGCCCAGTAGCTGTACATGCCTGCGAGCTTTCTGAGGCCACCCGTGAGTGACTGGGGAGTCCATGAGAGCGAAGAGTGGCCGGGCGGATGATCCCGCACAATGACCAGAAAAAGCAGCACCACGATTGCATTAATCTTTGCGAAAATCCAGAAGCTCGCTCTCCACCCGACGGCAAGGTTGAGCAGAGCCAGAGGAGTGGCCGCGAACAGATTGCCCAGCACCCCGATGCACACCACCAGCCCGCTCAGAAACGCGAAACGATCCACCGGGAACCAGGTGGCTAAGAGAGTCAGCACCACCATCAGATTGCCGCTCATTCCGATGCCAAGCAGCGCCCGGGCAATGACCAAATGTGTGGTACTCTGTCCCACTGCGAAGAGGATGGCCCCACCAACGGCAGCCACCGAGAGTATTCCCATGGTAATCCGCGGTCCCAAACGATCCAGCGCTATCCCAACGGGAATCTGACATGCTGCGAACGCATAGAAGAAGGCTGCCGAAAGATCTCCCAGCTCAGCGGTGGTGAACCCGAGGTCCCTCACCAGGGACGGGCTGATCACCGCGGTTGACGCGCGATAAAACATGGATATGACGAAATTTACGCTGGCTATAGCAAGTATGGCCCACCGTCTGTAGCTGCCAGGAGCGGGATCAGAAAAATCAATCATGAAATACCCTCACGCAAGAGCCGGCGTCGAACCGCGCAACCGCCGCCGATCCAAATCCAAAGATTCATGCTGGTATTGGGGAACCTCGACGGGCTACCGGTACGGGGTCGCTACTCGTGCAGGACCTGCAACACAGCCCTCCCATATGCCGCAGAACGTCCCCGAAGCTGCCGTCAGTCCCCGCAGAATCTTCTCGGCATCTGAGATGTATACTCCAGGGAGGCTCGCGAATCCAGCACGAGTGTGCCATCGCGTTTCCCCCCCAGGGGCGTGCATCTCCGCCCGCGCGGATTACTAATTTCTGTGGGCTCTTGCCCATACGCCGGTGACAGTCTATATTTGAAACCATGACACTACCTGGATGGACGTTCGCCTGACGTGAGGAATGGTCCATGGACCCGGCAGTAAAGAATGAGCTCATCAGGATTGTGGGTGAGGAGCGCGCAACAGTGCGCCCCGAGGATCTGGTCGCGTACTCCTATGATGCGTACACCGCGGAGCATCTTCCTGATATTGTGCTGTTCCCCCTCACCACAGAGGAAGTGGCCGAGATCATGAAGGTGGCCTACCGGGAGAGTATTCCGGTAACACCGCGAGGCTCAGCAACCAATCTTGCGGGAGAGGCAGTTCCGATAAGGGGCGGGATAGTCCTCGCACTGTCGCGAATGGATCGCGTGCTATCCATAGATACGGACGCTTGTCGGGCCACCGTTCAGCCGGGAGTGATCAATTACGACTTCCAGGTGGCAGTATCAAAACGGGGCCTGCTCTATCCGCCCGATCCGAGCTCCTGGATGGTGTGCAGCGTTGGCGGCAACGTGTGCACCAATGCCGGTGGACCGAAAACAGTGAAATACGGGGTGACCCGGGATTATCTGCTCGGCTTGGTCGTGGTACTCGCCAATGGGGACATTCTCAAGACTTGGGAAGATGGCCCGGCTTCCGGCTATGGGTATAACACTACTCACCTTTTCTGCGGATCGGAAGGAACGCTCGGCATCATCACAGAAATAACCGTGCGGCTCATTCCCAGGCCCAAAGCTACCAGAACACTGCGCGCCGACTTTCCCAAGCTGGAGGACAGTGGCAAGGCCGTTGCGGACATTATCGGCGCAGGCATTGTCCCCTCCGCCCTGGAGCTTATGGACGACGTCGTGATATCAGCGGTGGAGGCCGATTCCCACCTTGGCCTGCCCGCGGACCTGGAGGGAATGCTCCTTGTCGAGGTGGACGGAGAGGCTGACAGCCTGGATCCCCAGGTGAAGAGGATAGAGGAAGTCCTACGGGCCAACAACGCTGCGCGGGTGATCGTGGCCAAGAGCGACGCGGAAGCGCAGTCTCTGTGGACCGCGCGGAGGGCAGCCTTTTCCGTCATGGCCAGATTGAGGCCCACGGTCGTGATGGAAGATGCCACGGTACCGGTCTCGAACCTTCCCAAGATGATCCGGAAGGTCAGAGAGGCTGCGAAGCGTCACAACGTCAAGATCGGAGTGGTCGCCCACGCAGGGGACGGCAATCTCCACCCGCTCGTGGTGTTCGACAAGCGGGACCAGGACGAGAGGGAACGGGTGCGGCAAGCAACGGACGAAATCTACCAGGATGCCCTGAACCTCAACGGGACTCTTTCCGGGGAGCATGGCATAGGCATATCCAAAGCGCATCTTCTCCCGCTGCAACTGGATTCCGTGGCCCTTGATGTGACACGGCGCATCAAGCATAGCCTGGATCCCAAGGGAATCCTGAATCCAGGCAAATTTGTGTGAAAACCTTGGGACGGTGAGCAGTACCGTCCATTGGCTTTCGCAAGGGTGCCTTTTATGGGGGGAAACTCCCCAGTGACCACCGAACAGCCCGCTGGTTCCGCATCGCTTCACAGAAGATTTTCGGAAACCTTTTGACCCCGTGGGCATCTAATTGTATGATTGAACGCTGACCTCGAAGCCGTAGGGATGCGTGCACACGAGCGTGACAACATACAGACAACGTGGACGTGGGAGAGACAGGGCTGGCAGGTAGGGTCGTACCTACCCCTTCGGCTGCGACGGTATTGATGACGGAGGCATGATACAAACCATGAACTACCCTATAGCAAAGAACGGATTAGACCATTTTCTGGGACAAGTGGGGAAGATCAAACCCCTTTCACCAGAGCGAGAGTATGAGCTCGCCGTTCGGTACTACGAGACCAAGGACCGCGATGCCGCTCACGAGCTTATCGTGTCCCATCTGCCGTTCGTGGTGAAAGTGGCGTTCCAGTATCGGAACTACATGCTGCCTATGCAGGATCTGATTCAGGAGGGAACCATAGGCCTGATGAAGTCCTTGAAGCGGTTCGATCCGTACAAAGGATACCGGCTCGTATCTTTCGCTGTATGGTGGATCAAAGCGTACATAAAGAATTACATAATCAAATCCTGGAACCTGGTGAAACTGGGCACCACGCAGGCACAGCGCAAGCTGTTTTACCGTATGCGGGACATCGGGGAGCACGCGACAGCGGACGCCAAGCAGGGCCGAATCCGAGAGCTCGCTGCCGAGCTGGACGTGAAAGAAGACGACGTTATTGAAATGGAAGCCCGGATGAGGGCAAGAGAACTGTCCCTCGATCAGATGCTGGGAGACGGGGATTCCCTCACCGGCATGGACCTCCTGGAGGATACGTCTCCCAATCAGGAAGCACTCCTCATCGAACAGGAAACCCAGGCGAACATGACAGGTCTCACCGGCGAGGCACTGAAGAAGCTGGATCCCAGGGAGCGCTTCATTATAGACAAGCGATACCTGGATGACTCCCCCTGGACTCTGCAAAAGCTCGGGGACCACTTCGGCACCACACGAGAGCGGGTCCGGCAGTTGGAACAGCGAGCCCTGAAGAAACTCAAGAAAGAATTGGAGCCGCACGTCGCGGCAGGTCTGCTGCCCGCGCCCGCGGCGTGATGTTTCGCTGCTCCCGTGCTATTCCGTGAGAGGGGCGGGTCTAGGACCCGCCCTTTCCGCGAAGCAAGGTTGTGGAAAGAGTAGCGGCGAGACGCCGGCGCGACGGAAAATACTCGCGGAGAATCCCACGGCAGGCGCGGGTTTCGATCCGCCCTTGCCTGAAAAGCACTGCCTTGGACACACGACCGTATGGGCGCATGGTGTCCCAGGTCTTCGGCCAGGATCGAGCATTGCCGGGTCACGATGACAAAACCGTTGCTCGTGTCAAGGGTTGTCAGGGATCCTCGTCAAATACGCTCAGTCTGATCTTCTATCGTGGGCTGGCGGCGTTAGCCAATCGCTTCATTGCAGGTGGACAACGCGCATCGGCAGGTGGGGCCGGTACGAACGCAATAGAGCGCTCTGCGGCCTGCCGGCACAGTTTCCTGAAAGCCGCTTTTTCAGACCTGGTAAGAAGGGCAATCTCCGTTGAAACACGTCGAACGATCCTTGCATGGCTGCTCCGACGCTGGGGTGATGCATACCGTTCCCGGCACGGCCCATCTCGGAGCCCCGTGCTTCCAACCTCGCAGCCGATCGAAGCCATCAATGTCATAGGCTGGATGAGGGCAGAGTCGGGATTGGGCGAATCGGCTCGCTCGACTATTCGTGCGTGTACCGCTGCGGGGATACGGGTGGCGACGATCGACATAAGTGAGACGTCCCCTTGGCGCTCGAGCGAAAAGATTCCGGTATTCCGCCCTGCCGAAAATCCGGACGAGATCACGATCAACTTATTCCATTATGGAGGTGACAACCTTCTTACGGCTTTGGCTGCGGTCGGTCCCAGGCATTACACGGAGAAGTACACCATTGGATATTGGGTCTGGGAAACCATGGATTTCCCGGATTCCTGGCTTCCAGCGATGGAGTTCGTTGATGAGATCTGGACCGCGTCCTCTTTTTGCCAACACGTACTGAAGAAAAAGGCTCGCGTTCCGGTTGTCCGAATTCCTCACACTGTGCAACCGGAGATTCCAGCCGATCTTCATCGAACCGACAAGGGTTTTCCCGATCGAGGTTTCACCTTCCTGTGCATGGCTGACTTTGTCAGCACTCCGGAGCGAAAGAACCCCCTCGGCGCTGTCACTGCCTTTGAAAGGGCGTTCGGAAACCGGGCTGAGGGGGTATATCTCGTGGTCAAAATCAACAATTCCGGCCTGCGCCCTGATGCCATGAGCCTATTGAAAGACGCTGCCGCTCGCAACAACGCGATCATCCTGATCGATGAATATTTGGATCGTTCAGCAGTGAATCTGCTGGTCAAGTCCTGTGACTGCTTTGTTTCACTCCATCGGAGCGAGGGGTTCGGGCTACCCCTGGCAGAGGCAATGTTCTTCGGCAAACCGGTAATCGCGACAGGTTGGTCCGGCAACATGGACTTCATGAGTCCCGATAATTCGTTTCCAGTGGACTTCAGAATCGTCGAGCTTGACCGCACGGTCGGGCAATTTCCCCGCGGCCACCACTGGGCCGAACCGGATTTGGACCACGCTGCTGCGTTGATGGAAGGGGTGTTCCGTGACCCTGACCTTAGAAATCAAAAGGGCGCTTCGGCTGCTAAGGACGTCGCGGCCAAGCTGGGTCCGGCCAAAGTGGGAGAGCTCATTCGCAAGCGCTTGCGAGAAATACCTGCGGAATCCTCAACCTGACTGCGTAAGCCATTTCGTGAGTACGGCTGCGTATTCGGGAAACAGCTCCCTTCAGGGAAGCGCAGGTTTAGAGCCAGTCGCGACAGAAGGCCTTTTTTTGGGTGCCCCTACAATCGCGGGGAGAAGCGGTGATCTTTGCGGTGGAAGTGCGGGAGCGGTGGATAAAGGGGCGGGTTTGAAAACTGTTTTTTCCTCTGCGGCGTGTTGGTTCGTCTTTGTGGGAGAATTATCGCACCAGTGTCGGATAGGGGCGGGTTTCAAGAAACTGTCTCAAGACTCGGGAAACAGCAGAAAACGTGGTACGGTGAGGGAGGATGCTGCCCATGGAGCCCTCACCCGACCCTTGGGAAGAGGACTCTGTCATTCCGGACGCTTTCAAGTCCCCTCTCCCTTCGGAAGGGCTAGGGCGAGGGTCCTCAAAGAGAAGCGTGCCACGATCTTCACATTTGCCGCAATTCCCAGACAGTTTCTTCAAGCCCGCCCCTGCCTGGATGCGTCCCTCGTGGCTGTTTTCGCCGCTGCCACCACCGGCGGATCAGCCGCCTTGGCTTGAATACGGCACCGTATTTCCGGAATCGTTTACTGAGGCGTCCCATGAGTGAGGGCGATGCAATGCGACAGTCCCAAGATCCCGCAGCAAGGGTCCTCAGGCATCTCATACCCGAAAGAATACCGTGGTTTGCTGCGTCCCTGTACGACCGCATCGCTCAAAGCGCTATCTCGGGCTACTACCGAGAAGTGGCAGGGCAACTCGTTCACAGGGACAGTCGGGAGCTAATTCTCGATGTGGGAACAGGTCCGGGATACCTTCCCATTGAAATAGCCCGAAGGGCACCTGGGGCGAGAATTGTCGCAGTCGATTCTTCCAGGGCTATGATACGAATCGCGCGGAAAAACTCCAGTGCTGCAGGCGTCGCGGATCGAATCCACTTCGTCAGGGGTGACGGCAACAGGCTGAAATTCGAGGACAATCTTTTTGACCTGGTGATTAGCACCGGCTCCCTTCACGCATGGAAATGTCCGGTCCGCGTCATCAACGAATTCCATAGAGTACTCAAGGAGGGGGGCACAGCCTGGATACTCGATCCCGCACACCTCACCAGCCCGGAAGCGACAAAGATCGTACGCGGAAAGCTTGGCATACGCGGGAGGCTGGCTCACCTGTGGGCTTCCGTGACTTCCAGGGTCACGCCCCCATACGCACCGGAAGAAATAGCAGAGATCGTACGCCGAACGCGATTTCAACAAGGAAAGATCACGAAACAAAGGTGGCTTTCCGTGGAGCTGACGAAAGGCTCGGACGCGAGCGGGCCGACCTGATCGTTGCGCAATGGAAACAACTGGATCGCATAACATACGTGCGATTTCGTGAGCTGCGACTGTCCCTGACGGTGCCTGAGGCCACGCGTTGCGGGTTGTCAGCCTGCCCTGTTCAGAGTATATTTTGGCCGTACCTGGGGTAAGAGTGGGGTCAGGTCTTGTTTCTTGACGGATCTATGATGACGATGGTCTGTGAATAGGCCACTGACCTGATCTAGACAGAGCGTGCGAGCTCAAGAGGTGAGAGCAAGATCAAGAAGCAAGATCTGACTGCTTGGTCTCTCGACTATCAGGAGGATCGCGAATGAGGGTACTGATGTTACTGATGGCGGCATTAGTTCCGCTGGTCGCTCTGGCGCAAGGAAAGCCCTTACCCAAGGGGCTTGAAGAGCTCGGGATAGCGCTGCCGGTCAGCTTGGGCATGACGGTAGGCGATCTGGACAAGACGAAAAGCAATGTGGTCAAGAGCGGAAGATTCGTAGCGATGACCTTTGGAGACACGCACCAACTCAGCATCAAGCTGGACCCTGACGAAAAGCGCGTTCAACAAATCGTAATGCCTGTCGGGAAAGACGAGTATCGCAGGATCGTGAGCACCGCGAAGCCCCTCTATAGCGAGGGCAACCATTACGAGAGCGAAAAGCTCGACGATTACGAATCACACGTTTGGAAAGATAAGAACACCGTCATGGCACTGATTCGCAACAAAGGAGGGCAACGGCTGGAGCTCAGCGAACGGGAGAAATGACCGCTCAATGCGGTTGCCAATAACAATGTCCATTTCTGCTGTTCCACGGTGAGGGGCGAGACGCCCGTCCCAGGGGTCTGCATGCCTCCCATACCTGTCCTCGCCGAACGGGAAGCGGACAGAACTTGTGGCAATGACCATATCGGCCTGCTCCTCTGACGAACCTGCAACACGCTGCTTCAACAGGGCGATGGAAATGCTTGTACTCGTAGTGCATCCTGATGCTCCACTTCGCGAGTCGTGTCGCCGCATCCTCGGCCGAGAAGGCTTTCGCGTGGAAAGTGTTCATGAGTCCCGGGATGTGGTCAAATTCATAACCGAGCACAAGCCCTCTGTCCTCCTCACTGGAATCAGGATGCCGGGAAAGGACGGCTTCGAGCTATTGGAGCAAGCGTTAGCAGTAGATCCCACCCTGTCCGTAATTGCCATAACGACTCACGCGAATATTCCAGGCGCGGTCAGGTTCCTCAAGTGTGGCGGAACAGACTACCTGGCTGCGCCCTTTCAGGCCGATCAACTGGTAGACGCGGTTAGAGGGGCTCTCAGCGGACCCGCTAGAACGGCAGCGTTTAGGGTGGACGCTGGGTCCCGAGCTGTCGGAGCGGTGGATTCAATATTGGGTACTAGCCAATCTGTGCTTCAGTTAAAGCACACACTTCTGAAGGTCGCCAGGACGGACGCGAATGTCCTGATCCAGGGCGAGACCGGGACCGGGAAAGAGCTAGTGGCCCGCGCCATACACGAATTGTCGCCCAGGGGACCTCACACATTTCTGCCGGTCGATTGTGCCGCGCTGCCTCCGACATTGCTCGAGAGCGAGCTCTTCGGGCACGAAAAAGGCGCTTTTACGGGTGCAGACCGGTCCAGACACGGTCTCTTTGAGGCTGCAAACCGCGGAACCATATTCCTCGACGAGATAGGGGAGCTCGACGTCTCAACTCAGTCAAAGCTGTTTCGCGTACTGCAGGAAGGAAGGATTCGTCAGATCGGCGGTAGACGCGACACCGTCATCGACGTGAGAGTCATTGCCGCCACGAATAGAGACCTGGCAAAAGGGCTTCAGGAAGGGACCTTTCGAGAAGAGCTTTATTTCAGGCTCAACGTGGTACCGCTTTATCTGCCTCCCCTGCGGAAGCGAAGGGAAGATATCCCTATTCTTGCTAACCATTTTTTTGCCATGTTCAAATCGTCTCACCGTCGAGACGATCTCACGGGAATGGATCCATCTTTCATGCGTGCCCTTCTCGACCATTCGTGGCCCGGCAACATTCGCGAGCTCAGGAATGCGCTCGAACGTGCGGTTGTGTTGGCCGAGGGTCCCGTTCTCACCCTACCAGATTTTGTGGAGCCTTTTTCCGGCACTCTTCGCGACGGAGAAGACCCTGACGCTGACTGGGACGAGTCACCGCTGGACTATTTCGAAGCGAGAGAGAAGTTGCTCGAGTCATTTGATAGGAAATACTTTCAGAAGCTATTAGCATCTTGCTCGGGAAATCTCTCCGAAGCCGCCCGAAGATCGGGCATAGGCCGTAAGACACTGTATAACAAGCTGAATCGCGTAGGAATTCTACCGTTTGATTCGCAGCCGTCCGAGTGACCAGCCCAACTGTGTTCCAAAGTACTCACCGGGAACTTGCCACACATCACAGTAATACTAATAAGATATGTGACCATTTCAGGAAGGGGGTGTTTCCTCCGGTACGCAGTCTTGACCCCGGGGAAACTCGCCTTCGTAACCCTACAAAACTACTAGGCTTTATGAGATAGCTTAGATATCAAGAGCTTGCTGCAAGCACTCGTTTTCCACCGGGGCTTGGCACGATGCTTGCTCTACTTTTTGCCATCTTCAACCGCAGTCTCTGCACTAACAGAAAGCGACAGACAACCTTGAGAATAGAAGTGAGGCTAAATTCACTGGAGGAATATCCGTTACGGGTACCCTGTCGAGAAGCCTGCCCCGTCCACACCAGCGCAGGTGAGTATGTGAGAGCAATAGCAAAAAGGAAGGACGAGGAGGGGTATCGAATTGCACGCAAGCCCAACCCTCTCGCGTCCGTGTGCGCTCGCGTGTGTGCAGCCCCGTGCGAAGATAATTGCAGAAGAAGGAATGTGGATGCCCCTGTGACTATTCGCGCGCTGAAGCGATTCGTCTGCGAAAAGCACGAAGCCGGACTTCCTGCTGAATGCCACCCTCCAGGTCCCGATGACGTTGTTGCGGCCTTTTACGACAAGGTGGCTGTGATTGGCGGCGGTCCCGCAGGCATAGCGTGTGCGGATACTCTTCTGTCTTGGGGCTACTCGGTTACTCTGTTCGAGGCTACCGAGATGATCGGTGGAGCCTTGTGGCAGTATATCCCCGAATACAGGCTGCCAAGATCCGTGCTGGACCTCGAGGTGTGTGCGCTCTTGGAAAAGGGGTTGGACCTCAGGTTGGAAACTCCTTTGAATGACGCTGTTAACCTGGCGTCCCTCCGGGAGGAGGGATACAGGGCCTTCTTCATCGCGTGCGGTGCCACAAGGAGCCTCGACCTGGCCATTGAGGGACGCGATGCGGACGGGATTTTTCGGGCCATCGATTACCTCCTCAATGTGAATCGAGGCTACCGGGTAGATCTTGGCAGGAGAGTGGTAGTGATTGGCGGTGGCAGCGTCGCGGTAGATGTCGCTCGTACTGCACTAAGACCGGGGTTGGGGGTACCGGAAGAGCCTTTTCCTTCAACGGAAGAGGGGCTTGCTGGACTGGATGCCGCACGTTCGGCACTGCGGGGAGGAGCTGAATCCGTGACCATGGCAAGCCTCGAGTCGGAAGCAGATCTTCCGGCGTCGCGAAGCCAGCAGGGGAAAGAGGAGCTGGAGGAGGCTATTAGAGAGGGAATAGCCCTCAAGCCGTCGGTCGGTCCCAAACGGATCCTCGTGGAAGACGGGAAAGTGGTCGGGGTCGAGTTCCTGGAAGTCGATCGGTTGTTTGATGAAGAAGGGAGGTTCTCTCCGACCTTCAAGCCCGGCACTGAGTCGATCGTAGCAGCAGATTCCGTGATTCTTGCCATCGGTCAGTCTCCGGAGCTTTCTTTTCTCAAAGCAGAGGATGGAATAGAGCTGACACCGCGGGGAACGATAAAGGTGGAGCCGGAGACTCTTGCCACCACGGCTCCCGGTGTATTTGCCGGAGGTGATTCAGCTTTTGGGCCTCGGATCATCATTGAGGCCGTTGCAAACGGCAAGCGTGCCGCGTATTCCATCGACCGGTACTTGAGGGGCGTTTCGCTGCGGGAGTGCGTTGACATCAAGGTGGAGGAGCTCAATCCTGAGACCTTCAGGCAGAACCCTCACTACGACACAATTCGGCGGGAAAGCCCTCCGCTGGAGCCGTCAGAGAGGCGGGTAGGGCCTACAGAAGTCGAAAAGGTGTTTGGCGAAAAGTCGGCTCGGCGCCAGAGCATGAGATGCCTGGATTGCTACATCCATACCATTTACGATCCCGAGCTTTGCATCCTGTGTGGTGGCTGTACCAACATCTGCCCCACACGCTGCCTAACGTTTGTGAACGCAGGTCTTCTTGACTCCCAACATGGGCCGACACGCATGTTCCTGAAAGAACGATCGGGAGACAACAAGACCGCTCTCATCAAGGACGACGACCTGTGCATACGGTGTGGCTTGTGCGCCAAGGTTTGCCCGACCAACGCCATGACCTTGGAGCGATTCCAAGCTGAGGAGCAGATACTTTGTGTAAGGGAGGAAAACCGTTGAACAACACCGCAACGCAGGAGGCGAGCAGGCGATCCTTTTTCGGCAAGTTGGCCCTCTGGATAGGAGGACTTGCCTTTGGCGGAAGCGTCTTGGCAGCGGTCCGCTCGTTGAAGCCAAACGTGCTCTATGAACCGTCAAAAAAGGTCAAAGTCGGCACGCCCGATTTCATACCGGATGGGGTCACCCTGTTCAAAGATGCTCGTGCCTTTGTCTTTAAGAAAGGCGAAGGCAACAAAATGAAGCTCTACGCGATCTCGGCAGTGTGCACGCATTTGGGGTGCATCGTTCAGCACGTCAGTGGGGAAGAGACCGGGAATGCGCAACAGGGGGTTCCCAGAGGAGGTTTTGCCTGTGCGTGTCACGGGAGCCAGTTCACCATTGACGGCGACGTGGTCAAAGGCCCAGCCCCTGACCCGCTCCCATGGTTAGCACTATCAATCGCTCCGGACGACGGGCAACTGGTGATAGACACCGGAACGGTCGTACCGAAGGAGCGAAGCTTGCTCGTGTGGGATTGCGCAGCAGGGAAAACCAGGAGGGCGTGATCATGGAACCACAACAGGAAGCCCGGCGGCTTTTCTGGTCTTATAGCCCTCAGTCGCCCCGGGAGGCCTCGGATTCGGTCGTAAGGAATTTTCTCCTCCACGTTTTCCCGGCCTATGTCACTAAGGACAGCGTCAGCTTAACGGCCACGTTTTGGCTCGGCTCCATAACGTGGGTGCTATTTCTTATCCTCGTAGTAACAGGCGTCATACTGATGTTCGTTTACGTGCCGTCGGTGGAAAGAGCCTACCAGAGTATGAAAGACATCGAGTTTGTCGTGAGCTACGGGGCCATTATCAGGGCAATGCACCGATGGGCAGCACATGGCATGGTAGCTCTGGCCTTTTTGCACCTCGTCAGAATCTGGTACACAAAGGCGTACAAGAGTCCGGCAGGGAGCGGCGGACAGCGGGAAATCAACTGGCTGATCGGGCTTGTGCTCTTTGTGCTTACTCTCGCGCTCTCTTACACGGGATATCTCCTTCCTTGGGATCAACTGGCCTACTGGGCGGTAGTCATCGGAGCCAATGTGGCAAAGAGTGCCCCATTTGTGGGGGACCAGATGAGGGAAATCCTCATAGGCGGCACGGAGATTGGCCAAAACACCCTCTTGCGTTTTTATATACTCCATTGCGTCGTTCTTCCCATATTACTGGTAATGGTAGGCGCATACCACATGTGGCGTATCAGAAAAGATGGCGGGCTCGCTGTTACGGACAAGTTGTCTCTCCTCTCCGAGCGAGAAGGCACCGAGGTGAAACCGGGCCCGACCAAGACGTACAGCCTCCTTGGCATCAAAGAAGGCACGACGCTGTCCGTGAAAAGCAGCGCACTGCCAGATTCGGTATTGACTCGGTCGAACCCCGACCTTATCTCCCGTTTGCTTATTGTCATCATCCTTACTCATGTAGTGGTGCTGGCAGCGGCCCTCATTGTCAAAGGTCCTTTGGAGGCGCCCGCCAATCCGCTGTCTCCTCCCAACCCCGCCAAAGCCCCGTGGTATTTTCTCTGGCTTCAGGAGCTGATAGCAGACACGACAGTCAAGATTGGGAGTTACGTGGTCAATGGTGGTTTTGTGGGAGGAATACTTATCCCCACCGTGGTACTGGCGATTCTCGCTGCATGGCCTTTTCTGGATAGAAGCCCCGATGCGGCCATTGGAGTGTGGCTCCATCGTTCCAGGTGGCTCCAGAATTTGCTCTTTACAGCCGGAGTTGTTGCGGTATTGGCGCTAATTATATTGGCCGCCTATCTGAGAGGACCCTTCTGGAAGCTCTACTGGTTTGGTGAGCCGTGGCCGAAGATGCCCCCACTCTTCTGAGAGAGGAACAATGCAAGAACTACCGCTTACCTCGTCACGTTTCGTGCAGATAATTACTCTGCTCCTGGCAGCAGCGCTCCTGGTGCTGGTCGTCCTGGTGCTCCGAACAGACTTCACCCAAGATTGGCGCTCTCATCAGGAGAAATTCAAGAGCATCGTGGCCGCGAAACTGGGGAAAGACAAGGCTGCCGAAATAGAGACCGGCATTCAGCAGATTTGGATTCCCGATCTGGAAGTTACTGATCGGTGTATTACCTGTCACATGGGCGTGACCTGGAAAGGGCTTGAGGACGAGTACATCCCTTACTCCAGCCACTCCAGGCCGGAGCTGTTGCAAAAGCATCCGGTGGGCAAGTTTGGATGCACATTCTGTCACGGCGGGCAAGGCTACGCCATTGACATGAAGGAAGCCCACGGATGGGTCGAACATTGGGAGGATCCTCGAACGGATCTGAGGTTGGCAGAAAGCTATCTCCTGAAGGACACCAGCGGCTTCATCCAAATGCGGTGCAACTTCTGCCATCGATACGAGCAGAAGGTCCAAGGAATGGAGCTCATCGACCACGCAAAGGAATTGGTCGAAAAGAAAGGTTGCCGAGCGTGCCATGTGATCAATGGCTCTGGAGGCAATATAGGTCCGGATCTGACATACGAAGGGGACAAGGGCCGAGAAGAATACGATTTTTCCACCGGGGCGGTTGAGAATCCCACGATCTACAGTTGGCACATGGCCCATTACAACCATCCCAAAAGTGTCGTTCCCAGCTCGATCATGCCCGAATTTCAGTTCTCTACGAAGGACAGACAGGCGCTGACGTTGTTGACGCTAAGCTGGAAGAAGAAAAAGTTGCCCACGCACTACTTGCCGCACGTGAAGGCGATCCCTGAGAGATCTCCGGAAGAGATAGCAAAAGAGGAAGCCATGCTCAGAGGTCCTGGCTCCTTCTTCGTCAAGAAGCGCTGCTTCGTTTGCCATACGGTTTCCAGCCTGGACGTGGAGTCGCCCACCAACATCGGACCAGACCTTGCCCTTGCGGAAAAGAACGTGCCGAAAAAGCATAGCATGCCGCTGGACGAATTCATTGTGAAGCCCAAAGGAACGATGGCGGTAATCCTCGCTACTCCCCAATACCATCTGGGCAAGAAAGACCAGGAAGAAGCCGTCCACCTGCTGAAGGAAGCGTGGAACAAGGTGCCTGATGAGCAAAAGCAATAGGGGACGATCGAAAATATCTCTGCACCCACGTGGGGAGTACGCGATGCAAAGATCCGGAAGTATGAATCCCTTAATCCTGTCTTCAAGAGGCCCACTGAGCGACACGCTTAACTCCGTGGCATTGTGGAGGCCATTGAAATGCAACGCCCTCCACCCCGAAGGGGTGGACCATCAGTAGCCGTGGGTTTTCAACCCACGGAAAAGGGAGCTTCATCGGTTTGGACCCTGGAGAGGTCCACCAATTACCCGAGGGGCGGTTTGGAAATGATTATTGGGCGACCCCGCCAGGGTCGTTGCAAGAAATGGGTGGGGCCTTCTTTCCCATGGGTTGAAATCCATGGCTACCGTTGGTGCGCCCCTCCAGGGCGAAGACTGTCAAGAGGCTCGGTACGGCTCGGTCGGTATGGCACGAAGTCAGGCATGAGCAATAATCAGCTTGAAGAGGTGGAGGCAAGAAAAGCTCGACACTGTTCTGCCGCAAGGAGTGTTTGGCCGGATTGATACAGTCCGTGTCAAGTCGATCAGACGAAAGTATCTAGACAAGACTTTTGTTGTGGGGCCTGTACCAGCCCCACCTGCAGGTCC
Organism: Thermodesulfobacteriota bacterium; assembly: GCA_040753915.1. Lineage (GTDB taxonomy): Bacteria > Desulfobacterota > Desulfomonilia > Desulfomonilales > Desulfomonilaceae > JBFMDN01. The sequence continues at coordinate 21,335 of JBFMDN010000046.1, forward strand.
GTTACTCATAGGAAAGAAGGAGGTGAGCGAAGAGTTTGTCAAGGAGAATGCCGTCCCAGGATGGGTTGGCACGAGGTCTGGAAAAAAGTGGACAGAGCCTTGGCAGGGAATCTGTCTGCCTGATTCTGGGCCTTGCAAGCATGAGTGAAATCTCTGGAGGTGAAAAGAATGAACTGGAAAAGATCTGGATTTCTCGCGGCGCTGGTTCTGGCTGCGGTGGCGGCTTTCGTTATGATTACCGACACCAGCGATGCCCAGCGACGCAGGGCACGGGAAACGCTGGAGGGTGCTCCGGCCAAGGCCGAGGTTGCGGAGTTCGCTTTAAAAACCTATGTGCCGCCCGGAGACATGGATGAGTACTATGCATTCCTCTCCGGCGGACATTCAGGCCAAGTGTACGTCTATGGACTGCCCTCAATGAGACATATCCGCACGATCCCGGTGTTTTCTCCCTATGCTGCCACGGGTTGGGGTTGGGATAAACACAGCAAAGAGATGATGGGCAAGTTCACCTGGGGTGATGTCCATCATCCGGGATTGTCGGAAACAAAAGGCGAATATGACGGTCGCTGGCTCTTCGTCAACGATAATGCAAACTCACGGGTCGCGCGGATCGATCTGAAGGATTTCAAATGCAAGCAAATCCTCGGCCCGATTCCCAACATGGCCGGGAACCATGCGTCCATTTATCTGACCTGGAATACCGAGTACCTGTTTGCTGCGACCCGCTTTGCCATCCCTATCCCCAAGGGGACTGTGGCCGACGTGAAAGATTATGCCACTAAGTACAAGGGGACGATATCGGCCATTGCGGTGGATCCCAAGGACGGCACAATGAGCCTTGGCTGGCAGATCCTTATGCCGCCCTGGGACTACGACGTGGCCGATGCCGGCAAGCTCGTCTCCGGCGACTGGTGGTTTGTGACAACCTATAACACCGAAGCAGAGTTCATTGACGGCCAACCTCTCGAGGTGACCGCGTCGCAGAGAGACAAAGACTATATCATAGCGGTTCACTGGAAGGGAATAGAGGCCGAAGTGAAGAAGGGGAACTTCACCGAGATAGACGGAGCCAAGGTATTCGACCCCGTGAAGACCCCCGGATACGTCTTTGCCATCCCCTGTAAGAAATCTCCTCACGGTGTGGATGTTTCGCCCGACGGGAAATGGATCATCGGGAACGGCAAGTTGGCCCCCGTGGTCTCGATCTTCAGCTTCGAGAAACTCATGAAGGCAATCCAGGACAAGAACTTCGCCGGCAAGGATATGGAGATCCCGGTAGTCAAATCGGAAGCGGTTCAGGAAGCTGAGATTCCTGTCGGACTGGGACCGCTGCATACGGTGTTCGACGACAAAGGCTTTGCCTACACGTCGCTGTTCGTGGAGAGCGCCATAGCCAAGTGGCAGTGGGGCGGTGGCGGACGCGAGTGGAAGATGGTGGACAAGATCCCCATCCAGTACAACATCGGCCACATTGCTTCCTGCGAGGGTGACACTGTGTCGCCAAAGGGTCAGTGGGTTTTTGCCCTCAACAAGCTTTCCAAGGGAACCCATCTTCCTGTCGGACCGGACATGCCGGAAAGCGGCCAGCTCATAGACATTTCCGGTCCCAAGATGAAGCTCGTGTACCAGGCGTTTCCCGAGCCTGAACCGCACTATGCCCAAATCATCAAGGCTGACAAGATCAAGGGCGTAATCGAAGTGTACACGAAGCAGGACAACAAGGATCCAAACGCCATCTGGGATCCCAAAGACACGAAAGTGGTTCGCGAAGGAGACACCGTCAAGGTCTGGATGACACAAATCAGATCTTCTCTGATGCCAAATGTTGTTCGTTGCAATCAGGGTGACAAGGTAATCATGTACATCACCAACATCGAAGAGATGCGTGACGAGCTTCATGGGTTCGCAATCTGCGGTTACGATATCAACGGGGTCCCGTCTCCCGGTGAGACGATGACGTTCGAGTTCGTCGCAGATAAGCCCGGCGTTTGGCCGTACTACTGCACCAACTTCTGCTCCGCACTGCACCAGGAGATGCAGGGGTACTTGATCGTCAATCCCAAGGGCAAATAAACGGATTGGGAGAAGACAATGAAAAAGTCGATGGCAGTATTAAGGTTCGTGATTCTGGTTGCAGCGGGGGTGCTCATCATAGTCAGCATGAAGTGGCCCATGTGGTATATGTATCTCGATTCCAACAATTTTCCCAACGGGATCGGAATGGCCGTGTGGGCCACCCATCCAGGAGACCCGGCGGATATAGATCAGCTAGACGGCGGTCTGAAGGAGATCAACGTACTGAATCATTTTATCGGGATGCGTGAGATCTCTAAGGAGACTATGCCGATCTTCTCTATTCTCCCTGCGCTGCTGGTGCTTGCTGCAATCCTGTGCGTGGTGACTGCCTTTATCAGGAAGCTGTGGATGTCCCTGGTAAATGTCCTGGTTATGGGAGCCATCTCCGTATGGGGAGTTTTCATGCTTGTCTATAACCTGTACACCTTCGGCCATGATCTAGACCCGAAGGCTGCCATCAAGATAGATCCGTTCATGCCCGGCATCTATGGGGAGCACAAGCTCGCGCAGTTCACGACCTACTCTGATTTCTACTGGGGCACGTACCTGCTCGTTATAGCAATGCTCCTGATGCTGGCAGCTCTGGCAATCGATTATTTCACCCTGCGCCGAGTTTCGGAACCGCAGCCACCTAGCGGTGGATCAAAGGAGTAAGCGTTGAAAAGTCAAAGATTCCTGAGATGGATCGTGGTGCTTGTCGCACTGCTGTTCGTGACTGGGGGGTCAGGTCCACTTCTGGCCGAAGAGCAGGCCATAGACATGCAGAACTTCGAAAAGCTGGCCCAAGAAGGCTTCGCCCAGGCGGACGGCACGAGGCAGGCAGTGCAAAAGGTTCTCGACACAGTATCCCAAGAGGCGGAAGCAGCCGGTGCGAGCAACATGCTCAAAGACGAGGTAGCTGACGCTAAGTACTGGTTCAAGAGGGCAAATGACCTCTTGGGCCAATGTAAGAAACAGATGGATGAAAAGAAATTTGACAAGAACTTGGTTATTAACCTGAACCAGTCATGGCAGTGGTTCGTCAAGGCCGGTTCCGCTGCTGTGAGGGCTTCTATGATGCCCTAGTCTTTCCGTAAACCTCTTCCCATCGCGTCCCCCAACTTACAAAGCTGGGGGGCGCCACAACTTAAAGGATAGGCGTGATGCCCCGGAGGATGAAAGACCAGAAAATTCAATTTTTGACCGGCCTTTTCCTTGCCTGCGTCCTGTCCTTCGGGTTCGGCCTTCACTCGTCGGCGGCTGTTATCACGGTGGGCAAGCCAGGCGACCCGGAAACCCTTGACTCAGTCAGGAAAGCTCTTCAGGAGTGTCAACCCGGAGACACCATCATGGTCTATCCGGGAACGTACAAGGGGAACATCGAGATCAATACGGATAACGTTGTCCTCGAAGGAGTGAATCGGCCGGTCATTCAAGGAGACAGCACCGGGAATGCCGTTACCCTCGCGGCAAAAAACGTGACCCTCAGAGGCTTCATTGTCCGGGGCGGCGGCCGAGAGCTGCTGAAAGACGATGCGGGCATAAAACTGATCAACGCAAAGGAGTGCCTGGTAGAACAGAACAGATTGGAGGACAATTTGCACGGCATGTACCTACAAAGGGCTGAGAAGTGTGTCGTGCGTGAGAACGTCATCAGGGGACGGGTATACGACTACCAGGAAGACAGAGGCAATGGGATACATCTATGGGACTCGCCATTCAATAAGATCATATATAACGATATCGCGGATGCCCGTGACGGGATGTACATCTCCTTTGCTCATTATTGCACTATAGATCACAACAAGATACACCGGACTCGCTACGGCCTGCACTACATGTACTCGACGGACAATTCATTCTCCCACAATTCCTTGATAGACAATGTCGCAGGTGCGGCGGTCATGTATGCCAAGCGCATGGCATTCAAGGGAAATGTGTTCGCTCACAACCGAGGCTTTCGGGCTTACGGTATACTCTGGCAGGACGTCCGGCACTCTGACTGTTCAAACAACCTTGTTATAGACAACACCATAGGACTGTATTTCGACCAGGCAGGGTTCTCCAATGTGTACAACAATATTGTCGTGTCCAATGATGTTGCCAGTGTGATCCTTGAGAATTCTGAGGATAATCGCATTTACGGCAACAATTTTGTGAGCAATCTTTCCTTGCTGCAGTTACGAGGAGGAACGCAGCAGAGTCGCAACAACCTCTTCTACAAGGATGGCCGCGGCAACTACTGGAGCGATCATCGAGGCTATGACCTTGACGGAGACGGAATAGGAGATCAACCTTATAATCTCCAGGGGATCTACGACGCTTTAGAGGCGGAGTATCCTGAATTCAGGCTTTTTCTCTTCAGCCCTCTGGCAGCAGCAGTCTCACTGGCTGAAAAGGCCTTTCCCATCCTTAAGGTGACCGTTACCGCAGAGGACAGATTTCCCCTTATGAAACCCGTCAAAATCCCTGGCCCGGAGCAGGAAACATTGGCCAAGGCCCGCCTGAGAAAGGCGGCTCCTGCGGAACGGATCTTAGTAGCCCTCGTGTGCCTCGTTATGGTCGTAATGTGCGGAATAGCCGTGAGGAAAGGGATCGTCCCCCATGATTGAGATAAGCGGATTGGTCAAGAATTTTGGTCAGGTGAGAGCGCTCGACGGTCTGACATTCACCTGCAACCCAGGAGAAATGATAGCGCTTGTCGGTCCCAACGGGAGCGGTAAATCAACGGCTCTGAAGATAGTAGCGGGGGTAATAAGGCAGGACGAGGGGCACGTGCGCATAGGCGGAGAATTGATGACCATGGGCTCCGTCAAGCTGCGCAGTCGGATTTCGTACCTGCCCCAGAGAGCAGCTTTTCCCGATCAGGCAACGACCAAAGAAGTCCTCACTTTTTTTAGCCATATTCGCGCCCTTGACAACGGTCGCACTTCTCACATGATGTCGGCCTTTGGGCTCAGCGGCTTCGAACGGAAACGCGTGGCAGAGCTTTCGGGCGGAATGCTACAGAGGCTCGCTCTCGCCGTAAGCTTTCTGCCGGAGGCAGACCTGTACATTCTCGATGAAGCTACCAACAACCTAGATGCCGAAGGGCTCGCTCGATTCAGAGAACACGCCCTCGGGGTGCTCGACAGGGGAGCATCGGTAATCTTGTCCACCCACATCCTGCGAGAAGTGGAACACCTTGCCCATACGATCGCTATGGTCTTCCAAGGTCGCATCGTGATTGAAAAGAGAATAGACAAATTCGTCAAGGATATGAGTCGGTCGAGAAAGATGTGGATAACGATGGAAAATCTGGCGGAGAAATTCCGGAACCTGGCTCTGAAAATGGGTGCGGACAAAGTCATTCTTAATTGCAATACCATGACAGTCGAATGTGCGGAGACGATACGGATTCCCATTCTGAGCGCCTTGTCGCAGAACGGGGCAAAAATTACGGAGTTCGGGCTGTACGAGCCTTCTCTGGAAGACATGTATCATCAGGTTTTCAAGAACGAGGGGACCGGTACGTCGCGATGTTGAGCCCGCGAAAGAAAATTGTTGTTGTTTTATGCTCGGTGGCCCTGGGCCTTGCAGCGTGCGGCGGCGGTGGCGAAGCCGTGCCCGTGGATATCCATCCGGAAGAAGACGTGTGTCAGACTTGTCGAATGCTCATTACGGACCAGCGATTCGCAGCCGAATGCGTCATGAAGAAAGGGCGGGCGAAGAAATTCGACGATCCGATCTGCATGATCAGATACTTTGATATGGCAAAGACACTGGGCATAGCACAAAGAGAAGATGTGAGGGCCTATTTCGTCAAAGACTACGATACCAAGGAATGGATGGACGCGCAGAAGGCACACTTTGTCAAAGCCAACGTGGTGACCGTCATGGGCTACGGCGTTGTCTCCTTCAAGAGCAAAGACCGGGCATCACAGTTCGCAAACGAATACAACGGGACGATACTGAGATTCGACGACATGTGGGAGTTGTACCGACAGGCAAATGCAGAGAAAGAAGTAACGATTAGTCAGGGCGTTATGAAGCCCGACGTTGTTTCCGTGAGGTTCGGCGATCTGGTGGAGATCAGAATCAACGTGGATGATGACAGGGAATACAGCGTGGCAATCAACGGATACGACAACGAAGGGGTGTTCCCCGTGGCATCGAAAGGGCATCCTGCTTTCCTGAGGCTCAATGCGGTTCGCCCCGGCGCTGACTTCGCCTTTATTGACATGAAGAACAACCAGGTGCTTGGCCGATTCCGGGTGGAAGGAGCCCACTTCCCGGAAGAACTGAAAAAGAGGTGAAACGAAAATGAGAGCCGCTGCCATGGGGCCGATAGCGAAGCTCGAGCTGAAGATTCAGTTGAGAAACCGGTGGATGATAGGCTTCGGGGCTCTTTTCGCCGCCCTTGTGGTGGGAGTCTCTTACTATGGCCTTACCTTCCTCGGCTATGAGGCGGAATTTCAGGATTTCTATCGTACGACGGTCACGATGCTCAATTTGGCTCTCATAATCATTCCTGTGGTCGCACTGGTCTCGGGAGGCCAGAGTCTGTGTGGCGAACCGGGGTATTTTGAGGTCCTGGCTTCCCAACCCGTTAGCCGCACCGACATCCTGCTGGGCAAAGTGGCGGGCATCTTCATAGCGTTGACTGTCATGACCGCTGTGGGTTTCGGTCTCGGTGGAGTTATCGTCGCGTTAAAGACCGAGTCTGAAGGGATATGGAGGTATTTCGTTTTTGTCGGCGTGTCCATTAGCCTTGGTCTGGTGTTTGTCTCCCTCTCAGCAGCGATGTCTATCCTCGCTCATCGCAAGCCCATGGCTATTGTGACAGGACTGATACTCTGGTTCTTCTTCCTCGTGGTTTACGATTTCCTCGTGCTTTCCATCTCGTATTACATAGAAGAAGCGTACTTGAGGACAATGCTCTATTTCTCGCTCATGGGAAATCCCATAGATCTTGCGAGAGTCATAGTGCTTATGGCCGTCGGGGGAGAAGCCGCTCTCGGTGCGGCCGGAGCGGGGCTGCTCAGAATGTTCGGAGGGACTTTCACCTCAGCGATCGCGGCAATAGCCCTGCTCATAATCTGGATAGCCGCACCTCTGGCAGTAGCGGCCACCGCATTCCGAAGGCAGGACATAACGTGACCGGAACCTGGTTGACTCAGACAAAGTGGCTTCGGTTGGTCGGCCTGCGGGCATGGGCTCTCTTGGCGACGGTGGTGCTGTGCTCGTGTCTATCAAAGGGCTTTCCAGAGCTGGGGGACAAGGCGCCGACCTTTGACGTCAAGACCCTGGAAGGGGAGTCCGTTCGGATAAATCCCTCATCGGGGAGAATCCATGTTCTGTATTTCTGGGCCGACTGGTGCCCCCGTTGTGAAGATGACTTCCGGCTGATGGACCGGCTGTACGGAGAATGGATCAAATCTCCCCACAGCCCCAGATTCTTGGCTATCGACGTCGGGCAGAGTGAGGAGCACATCCGGAACTTCGTGAACAGATTGAAGACCACCTTTCCGATCTACATGGATCGTGACGGCAAGGTGGCAAGGAGCTTTGGCGTCAAAGGATTGCCGACGTACTTCATCACGGACAGACAGGGCGTTGTGCGTCACATCATCCTCGGGTGGGCAGATGAGAAGATCCTCCTTCAGCAAATCGCCAAGATCGATCGCGAGTGGAGCAGACTGGAGCGCCGGTAAGGATGATCAAGTACACGATGTGGAAAGTAAAGTCGCGGATTCGCGGCAATGCGGTTGACCCAAATATGGTGCGGCCCATTGATGTTCGCGGCAATGGTAGGGGCGGGCTTCAAACCCGCCCTTTCCTGGACAAAGCCGAAGAAAATACGCAGCCGTATCTATGAAATGACGTACTTACGGCTGGATTCAATCCCAGGGTAAAGAAACGATGAGTAATCGCGTTTCAAGGAAAATTACCTTGAAATTATCGCGAAAAGCGGCTCTCGCTGTTTTCCTTCCCTTCCTCGTTCTTCATTGTGCGTGGATCGTTCCAGTGGTGGAATGGAGCTGTCTCTGTCCGGACGACGACCCCCACTGGAATTGCTGCTGTAACTGTCCGAAATGTGTCGAACGAAGAGGCGGATTCAAGAGTTATTGCCATTTGAGACCCAGTCAAAGCTGTGAGACAGAGATCAGACAAGGAGTGAGCCTTCCTTCGCCCACCCCGGACGGACATGCTCACGATGGCATACTGAAGCCTATCCACGTCTCTCTGGAGACAATAGGCTGCGAGTGCAGCAGCCACATCAAGAAGATATCTCTTGACGTGCACGCGTTTATTCCCCAGGCCACGGCCCTTCTTGCATTGGTATTGCCGGTCGCCTCAATCATTCCAAGAGACGACCGTCGGCCTCCAGAGGCCATTCCCTGCCAACCCGACGTCCCAGGCTAACATGTCCTCTCCTCGTTGCACCACAGTTTCGTCCGATTCAATGTGACATGCAGCAGCCCCACCAGGATGGGGACCGATGGCTGACTAAGGAGGTGACGTATGTCCGCTCGGCTAAGATATACAGGTCTTTTCGCAGCGATAGTGATAGCGGCTTTCGGGGTCGCATACCTTCCGTTGAGCCCGTTGCCCGTACGGGCTGACGAGCCATGCACGGTTCAGCACCCACTCATGCCGCCTATGAAGGAGTTCTCCGGCCAATGCCCGAATTGCGGAATGGTACGATCCATGTGGGCCCGTACGTGGATGACGTTCAAGAATTCCCAGGGCGATTTTGGCGTTTGCTCGTTTCATTGTCTCGCAGACATGGCAATGAAATCCGGCGAAGAACCGCAGAACGTCATGACCGCGCTTTATTTGGACCCCAAGCAAATGATTTCGGCCGACAAGGCCTCTTTCGTTGTCGGTTCCAAGGCCAAGGGAACCATGACAATGAAGAGCAAGTTGGCTTTTCCGTCAAAAGCCGAAGCCGAGGAATTTGCCAAAGCCTGCGGAGGAGAAGTTGTTGGCTTTGCAGAGGCTCTGAAGATGGCAAAGGCGGGGGTACCCAAAGAGAACGTGGTCATAACGAAGAATCGTCTGGACGCGGGCAAGATTGTCGAGCCTGCGGACAATACTGATCAATGCCCGGTGTGTGCCATGTATCCTGCCAGGTACCCGAAAAACAAGTGCCAGATCGCAACGGAAGACAAGAAGGTCTATCACTTCTGCTCCACGCAGTGTCTCTTCGAATTCCTGAAGGACCCGACCCAATATGCCAAGAAGGAAGTGAAGCCCTTCCTCCTCTGGGTGATCGATTATCCAAGCGGAGCGTGGATCAGTGGACGGACCGCTTACTATGTAGTCGGCTCGAAAGTCCAAGGCCCTATGGGGCATGAGGCCATTGCTTTCGATGCGAAAAAGAGCGCGGAAGAGATGGCCTCGAAGGAAGGCGGCAAGGTGCTAACCTTCTCCGAAGTCGGGCCAGACAAGATTAAGCCCAAGTAGGGGATCGCGTTGAATCTCATGCCTGGACATTCGGCACGAATTTCCCGTAGCGCCGGCGTCTCGCCGGTATTACGGCTTTGAATTGGCCTTGAGGGATGGGCGGATTGGAATCCTGCCCCTTGTATGGCTATGCCCAACCTCGTTCACGTGTGCGTGTGCCCCGGCAGGCACAAGGAAAATGTCTCAAAGGCCGGCAGTCCGTGATAATCGTGGCACACCCCCTCACCCTGACCCTCTCCCCCGAAGCGGGGGAGAGGGGATTCTTCCGGCTCCCTCTCCCTCTGGGAGAGCGGAGGAGAGGGGATTCTTCGGGCTCCCTCTCCCTCTGGGAGAGCGGGGGAGAGGGGATTCTTCCGGCTCCCTCTCCCTCTGGGAGAGCGGAGGAGAGGGGATTCTTCCGGCTCCCTCTCCCTCTGGGAGAGGGTTGGGGTGAGGGTGCCTTTCCACGCATCGACGCTCAATCGTGCTACGATCTTTGGTGTGTCCCGAGTTTTGAGACACTTTCCAAGGCCCGCCCCTACCGTAATGGGTGGCGCCAATGTTGGGCACCCTCGTAGGCGCCCCCAATGTCGGTTTTCGCGCCTCGCCGGCCGATGGAATTCGGGCAACTCCGTTCCGCAGGCTCCCCGATCGAAAGGAAAGAGGTATACGTCGGTGCTTTACTTGAAGGTTTACATGGCAATATTGGGCGCCCTGGTGGCACTATTCCTAGGGGCCATCGTGGACAGCCTTCGACGAAACGGATCCGATGCGCTGCTCAGGGACTTGAAGGCTGTCTCGTACCTTCTGCCGTCGGCAGACCCAGGTATGAACAATTCTGCTCGGTATATTCGACACCTTGGATTAAGCACACCTGCTTCAGCTTTTCCGGATTATCCGGGGCAACCGGACTACTTGCCCTCGGGTATGATGTGGCCGCCGCTTTGTACCTTTGTTGGAATCAGGAATACGTTTTCAATCTCGGACTCCTATGCCAAGCATTAAGGACGGGCTCACATGAGAGCGCTGCTCTACATAGCAGACTTCGCAATTAGGGGACTCCTGAGACAGAAGACCAAGAACGTGTCCATCGGGTGCCTCTTCGGGCTTATCGTCTTCCTCTTTACGGGCATCGATTTTGTGTCCAACGCGGTGTATCAGGAGACACTCAAAGCGATCCAATTTCAACCTGCCATCGTTGTTCAGAATATCAAGGCCGGCCGACAGGTTCCCATAGATCTGGCGTCGGTAAGCGATATATCAAAGATCTTCGGAGTGGCTGACGTGCGGGGACGAGTCTGGGGGTATTACTTCGACCCGTACACGGGAGCGAACTACACCATTGTCGGCGATCCTGGAGATCTGGCCGAAAGCTGGGAGCTTACTCTGAAAGGAATCGGAGCAAACCCTGGAGAACCAACGCCGGGCGAGCTGAAGCAAGGAGAGGCTCTGGTTGGTGAGGGCCTCGTTGGCATCAGACACCTGTCATCAGGTGCGTCGCTCAACTTTCAGGACTACGCGGGCAGGCCGATTTCCTTCACGGTAAAGGGTGTGTTCTCCTCAACGGTATCCCTGTGGACGTACGACTTGATAGTGCTGACCGAACCGGACGCAAGGAAGTTGTTTGGCCTGGACGAAAGGCTTGCATGGGACCTGGCCGTAGAAGTTCCCAACGAATTCGAGGTCCCGAAAGTGGGTGAGAAGATCATCGACCTGGTCCCCGGCGCTCGCGTTGTTGCAACAAATCAGCTCAAGAGGACGTACGGAAGCTCATACGGGTTTCGGAGCGGCATGCTGCTCTCCACGAGCGTTATCTGTCTCCTCGCGTTCCTGATATTGGCATACGACAGGGTAGCCCGCCTCTCCCAGGAGGAACAACGAGAGATTGCCATTCTTAAGGCCATCGGCTGGCAGACAGCGGATGTGATCCGATTGAACATGCTCCAGAGCCTTATCCTCTCTCTCACCGGGTTCCTGATAGGCGCGGTGGCATCGTACTACCACGTGTTCTTCGCCGGCGCCCCTCTGTTGAGAATAGTCTTCTCGGGATGGTCCGTGCTGTACCCCGTCCACCCGCTTCCCCCCTCCTTGGATCTATCCAAGCTCTTCGGGCTGATGTTTCTCACTGTGGTTCCCTATATGGCCGTGGGCATCATTCCCGTGTGGAAAGCCTCAGTGAAGGATCCGGAAGAGGTATTCCGCGCATGAGCATTATATCACTGAAAAATGTCGAGAAGATCTTCAATCCGGGCAAGCCCAACGAGTTTACGGGCCTCCGGGATTTGACCCTCGATCTGGAGAACGGACAGGCAACGATAATTGCCGGGCCAAGCGGCTCCGGAAAGACCACTCTGCTCGCGTTGATCGGACTAATGAGCCGTCCGACCGCGGGCAGAATAACGATCCTCGGAAAGGAGACCACTCTTCTCGGGGATCAGTTTCGCACCCTGTTTCGCCGCAAGCATATCGGGTTCATCTTTCAGCACTTTCAACTTATCTCGGACCTGAAGGTCAGAGAAAATCTTGATCTTGTGCTCTATCCTGAGGGGATTCCCTTCAAACATATCCGGGACAAGCGATCTCAACTCCTGGAGAAATTCGGGCTGCTCTCCAAGGCAGACAGCAGGACTTCCGTTCTTTCCGGCGGAGAAAAACAGCGTCTCGCCATTGCGAGGGCTCTCATGAACGACCCGGAAATTCTGTTGGTGGACGAGCCCACAGCGCACCTTGACACCGCACTGTCCCGGGACGTGCTTTCTCTCTTTCTGGAGCTCAAATCAGACGGCAGAACCTTTGTCATAGCGTCTCATGACCCTCTGGTGCTGGGCAGCGACCTGGCCGAACGGGTTATCAACCTTCGCGACGGATCGGTCGTCGAGGAGGGATAGATGATCTGGAACGCGTGGGTACTCAGCCTGATCATCGGACAGATAGCAGTGGCTGCAATCAACGCAGCCGCGTTTGTCAACGCAGTCCGAATCGTGCGGCACTGGGACACCTCATCGCTTTCACCGGCACAGTTAGAGTTGGAGCACAAATCAGAGCTCGTTGCTACCATTGTGTCGTGGAGCTTGCTCTTCCAGGCATTCTCCCTGTTAGTATTTGAAATCACTGCTAGATCGCTGGCCCCGTTCATCCCGGGCGCCATGTGCACGGTGGGGACGCTGCACGCGCACTACCTTGGGTGGCCCGTCCTCTTTGTCAAGATAATAGCGCTTTATCTCTATGGATGGTGGATCGTTGTCAATCATCTGGACCTGCGGGTGGAAGGGTTCCCTCTGACGAGACTGAAAAGTTGGTATATCGTGGCGCTTTGCCCGCTCCTCGTATTGGATCTGCTCATGCAGATCGCATACTTTTCCGGTCTGGATCCGTCCGTCATTTCATCCTGCTGTGGAGTAATCTTTGAGGTCGGTGGGGAGGGATTCGGCTCTTCCGTCGCGTCTCTGCCGCCCAGGATGACGCGAGCTCTCCTGTTGGGGTTTCTTGCGGCTCTTCTCATCTGCTCGTATGTGCTCAGGTGGGAAAACGGCACGAGAGGCCAAATTGCGTACGCAATGGGCTCGTTCGTAGGTCTCGGTCTCGGGATAGCGGGCGCAGTGGCGTTTGTCGCGCCATATGTATACATGATGCCGGCCCTCCACTGCCCGTTCATATTTCTCGATCAGGAGCACTTCAACTACGGATACCTCGTCTATATCCCTCTTTTTCTGGGGTCTTTTCTCGGGATGTCGCTCGCGGTGCTCCAAGCTGTGGAGTGGAAGTTTCCCGTTACCGGATGTGAGGCTCGAGAACTCCGGGCCAGTTTTGTCAGATATTCCCGGACAGCCTGGCTGGTGTTCCTGGCTGCCGCGTACGCGCCTGTCGTCAAATTCTGGATAGATACCGGCGGACGGGCCGATCTTTTTCAGGTAGGTTATTAAGGAGAAGCCCATGAGACGACGCGAGTTTTTGAAGAGGATTCTCGCAACCACGAGCATGTCCGGGCTAGCTGCGATAATGTTGACAGCAGGTCCGAGTGATGCGGTTTCGGCCGATTTCCCCACACCGTCCAAAAAGGACCGCTGCCCTGTGTGCGGAATGTTTGTGTACAAATACCCCAAATGGGCCGCAGGTTTTGTCTTCAAGAGCGGAGCTCACTACTTCCACTGCTGTCCCAAATGCATGTTGCACAATCTACTCAACATTCCCAAGTATCAACCAGGGGAAATTCGGGACAACCTGGTGCAGATATGGGTGACAGACTACTATGCCACGCGAAAGATGGATGCGCGGGACGCGGTCTTTGTCGTCGGCACAAACCTGGTCGGTCCTATGGGAGCTGACATCGTTCCGGTGGCGGGCCGAGGCGCGGCGGAGAACCTCAAGAAGGACTACCAGGGTGAGACGATCGTCACGCTCGACGAAATCACCCCTGAAGTGGTGGAACGCGCCAGAACAGGCAAGATGAAATAGCCGGAGCAGGTCACGTCAATGCGCGGTCTGGAGAGACCTTTTTCTCGAGATGCACGGCGTTTTCTTTATGGCGGTGCCCAACAATGATTTGCGATTCTCCTCCTCAACGCTGACGGGCGAGACGCCCGTCCTGCGGGTCTGCAAACCTCCCATAAATGTTCTCGGCATATGGGAAGCGGAAAAAACTTTTGGCATCAGGTATAGAAGCGGATGCAAAAAACTCCATGGCGCATGCAACGGCCGCTGGCATGTGTAGGCCTTGGTACTTCAACCGACCCCACCGGCTGATCCGTAGTACACCCTGCGTGCTGCGGATCAGGTGATTCCGTAGGGCCGGCATCTTGCCGGTGATTCTTGATTGTCGCGAAGAGGCCAGCGAGACGTCAGCGCTACGGAGCACAACTCGCGCTGACGTTGATTCTCGGCTTTTGGTGGGGGTGAAATCCGTAAGCAGGGGGCACCGCTGGGATCGGTAAGGTTCCGCGCGCCTCGCGAAGCTCCACTCCCTCGACCCTGCGGCGTTACACCATACGGCATCGATCATCTTGCCACAGTCTCTTTGCGACGAGCAGTGGCACAATCGCGTCACAGCGGTCCCCGCTTCCGGAGATGCGGCTTCGCCACCACTGACCGCTCTAGCGCTTGGCGGTCAAAACCTGGCGAGCACGTAGTGAGCCCGTACACCACCGAGCCCCACCGCGCTGAGAAAGTCTTCCATATCGTTCGCAACCCGGGTCGGTGCTCTATGGGCGAGGAAATGGGCAGCCTCCTTGTGGAGTCCCTCCTCCGCGAATGCGGCCGCGACGAAAGTACGATCGAATGCGTTGAGGACAGATGCGGGCCTCTTTACAGGACGGGGCGTGATGCCCGCGATTTCCATAGCGGTTGCGTGCTCCCCTGCCTCGGCAAAGGCAGCGGCAGCGAACCAGGATCTGATTTTGTCGGGCCAGGATTTCATGGTACCCTCCTCGCTGAAGCAGTCACCCTGTAATGAGCAATATCCGTGCCAGAAAGGAATATTGGCAATATTAAGGGGTTGCGAGACAGCATTTTAGTGACCGCGCTTCTTGGCACAATATGAGACACTCGGTGTTTCTCAATGTTCCATATTGGTTCAATTGCTCCGGCTTCCCACCCTCTTCGTGGAATTGCCCTCGGTTTTACCGTACCGGTCATCCAGTATACAGGCTCATGCTGCATGCGGAACCATCGCTGGACGTAGGGACAGGCTCCGGGCTTGCCCCTGGCAGTGCCATTGATCAGCGGGCGGGTATGAAGCCCGCCCCTACCGAGACGATCTCGGCGCAAATTCCCCGTGGCGCCGGCGTCTCGCCGGTACTCTTGTCTTAACCCTTCCCCTCATTTGATTCACATTGGCTCTTCCGTCTCGATGATCTTTTCAAGCGCGGAAATCAGAGAAGGAAGATCGTTCGTCACCGTCTCCCAGAGCACGTCCGGATCGACATCTGCGTATGCATGTATGAGCCGATTGCGCATCCCGATAACGTCCACCCAAGGGATTGCCGGACAAGTCAGGCGACATTCCCGCGAGATCTTCGATGCCGCTTCGCCAATGATTTCTATCGATTTCATAAGACCGAGCGCAAGCAGCCGGTCGCTCTCAATGTCCGAACGGGTCTTGTTCGCCACGAACCCCAGAGCTTCCCGAGCAGCGTCTACCATGTGATGCACGCGGACTATATCTTCACTCCGCATACTGGACCTCTGCCGAAGCCACTACTTGGTCGCGGAAGTAGCGACTAAGGTCTCGGGCAGTTCGCAGGTCCACCTTTCGTCCACCCAAGAGCTCCGACAACTCCCGTTCCATTCCGGCAAGTCTCATGAGCCCAGGAACATGGCCGGGTTCGAATTCAACGAGAAAATCTATGTCGCTATCGGGCCTGAAATCTTCACGCAGGTACGACCCGAAAATGGACAACTTGCGGATATGATGCCTTCGGCAGAACTCTGCGATCAGATTCTTGGGGATAGCGGGACGCTGTGTGTCCATATGGTCCTCCCATTTTCCTCTTCACCGCAGGCGCGGCGTCCAAGAGGAGCGAAAGAGGGCAGAGCCCTACGCCGCTGCGTCAGGCAGTTTCATTGGACGTGGCTTGACAGTCTTGCGGATTTCCGCCTCTGCCACGTCCTTGGCTGTCTCGAGATCGTAGCGAGCCTGAAGATTCATCCAAAAGCCGGGAGTCATCCTGAAATATCGGGCAAGGCGAAGCGCCATGATTGCCGTAATAGCACGTTTCCCATTCACGATCTGATTCACTGTCCTCGGATCGACGCCAAGATGACGAGCCAGCGCATTTTGGCTCAAACCCAGAGGCTTCATAAATTCTTCCAAGAGGATTTCACCCGGATGTATTGGTGGCAATTTTTTCATGTCTCGGTTACCTTCCATGGTCAATGGTAGTCACAGATTTCCACATCATACGCGTTATTGTCTTCGCCCCAAACGAAGCAGACACGGTATTGGTCGTTGATCCGTATGCTGTGTTGTCCCTTCCTGTTGCCTTTGAGTGCCTCAAGCCTATTGCCGGGTGGATGCCGGAGATTGTCCATTACTTCGGCGGCATCCAACATTTCGAGCTTTCTCCGTGCTGCTCGTTCTATTTCGCGGAAACGCTTCACAGGCTCACGGTTGAAAAGACGCTCACAATCCTTGTCTCGGAAGGTCTTGATCATCACCGTAGTGTATGGCGCCATGAGCTATAAGACAAGAAAAAAGTTGGAAAGATCCCGATCTTTCACCCAAACCGCGGTGCAGGCCCGCGAACGCGGGATTACGGCCTGTGTCTCACATGGTGCATGGTTCCCCGAAATCACGGATTGAGCCCGTCGTTCCCATCACCTTCATGGCGTCAGCTCGCTAATTCTGATCAATCGATCACGTATGAGCTCACCCACACGCGCGCATGAGAAATTCTCCCGAATTTCCCGTGCGCCGTGCTCTCCAATGGACCGGGCATGCTCCCCGTTCGACGCCACATGGTACATGAGCTCGGCCGCATGGTTCAAATCTGGATCCGCCCAAAAATTACCTGCCTTGTACGGCCCAGCATCGCGCGGGTTCTCGATAATAGTAAACTTGACGGGGAACGAGTTCGTGATATTCATGAAATCCATGTTCCCGGACCAGCCGGTGGCAATCACCGGCTTTCCCATGAACATGGCCTCAGCAATGGGTAATCCGAAGCCCTCTGCCCGATGCAATGAGACAAGACAGTCACAACAGTGGATGAGCGCGTTGACTTCCGGCCGACTGAGATATGAATCCATCAGTATTATTGATGAATTGTTGTCACAGTACTTGTGAATGACCTCCATCGTGTCCGGCCGACAGAAAGAATTGCTCAATTTCACGACGAGATACGTGTCTTTGGGATTGGAACCGAACGCTCTGAGGAAGGCATCGATCGCGCCGACCGGATTCTTCCTCTCCGGGGTACTGTACATGTCTGCCATGGTCAGAAAGATCGTGCCCTTCTCGGGCAGGCCCAGTTCCATTCTCCCCCTTCCCTCCGGGATTACCGGCTCCACGCAATGGGGAATACGCACGACGGGAACTGCAAGCTCCCGACTGAAAACATCCTGACAGAAGGTCGATGCGGTCCAAACCTCGTCAAAGAAATCCCGCGCATGATCCCACGCACGTGGAAATCGACCCATTTCCCAGACCCAGTAGCCGATGTTGTAGTGGCCGGCAAGAAATCGCGCTCCCTTGGAAAGAAGAACATGATGAAGATGATCTGGGTTTACGTGAAGGATGTTTGTTCTATGCAGACTAAGATCCACCTGGGCCGGCACGTCTTCCAATGCTTCTCCGAGGGGAGACATTAAGCCCGTGTGGAACGGCAGCACGTTGACGCGAATGCCGGCTGCTTTGGCTGCACGCAGAGTCGATCTGGCCCCCTCCCCGAGACCAAGCTCTCCATGAACACCCCCGAGCAGGTTTGCTGCCGGTTGGAGATCTCTTTCATCACGACGCGGCTGTTCGAGAAGCGCCGCGTACGCTTCCACCCACGTCTTCAAGAACCACGACAACACTTTCCGTCTCGTCTCCACTTTGACGCGGTCTCGAACCTTCCCTAAGAGGGCCGAGACAATCCTTGATGGCTGCAAGAGTCCCTCTGCAAAACCAGAGGATAGTCTTTTCCCTGCGACTGGTGGCTGCGAAGGCTCTGCTGAATCCACCACCCGGTCCACTACAAACTTGAGCCCGACAGAAATCTTGTCGAACCCCTTCGCAACAAGCCTCTTGTGACCGGAATACGGGTGTGAAGCGAGGTGCTGCCGAATAGGTTCAGTGAACACTGAGTCAAGAGAGTACTCGTGAGCTACCCGTGTCAGAAACCATGCAGCAAACGTACGGGTATTCCCACGGGTCAGTCCTGGAAAGAGCCGCTGAAGGCTCAAGTCACTCTTGTATATTTCCAGGGCCGTCAGAGTGAGTGCACTTTTTGTTCCGAACACGGCTTTGTTGTAGCTGCCGGAGAATCCAGGATCCCTTTCCACGTCAAACGGATCATCCCCGAAGAGCTTACGAATTGACTCGTTTCTTCGGTATATGCCCCTAATAATTGGGGCAATGTATGTAGTCCCATCAGAGAAATGGTCGAAAGAATACTTCCAGTCCGAATATTTTCCGAATCCATTTTCGTGACGTCGCTGGGCATAATCACGAGCGAGCTCCTCCACGGCATCCGGCAAGCCGCTTGATCTGAAGCGAGTGTCATATCTTGAGAATAGTGGAGGATCGCTCGGGACGAAGCCGGAGAAGTGAAAAAAGAGCAGAGGTTCTCCGTTTGAGTAGAAACCGGATCCGTGCCTAGTGATTTTCCGATGGGGAAGGTTCCAATATGCCACGTTCAACCCCGGGGAGCAATCGACATGGAATTCCGGGAACAAAGCTGGTACAAGATTCAGCCATTTCTGGTCCGTGCTCGTGTAAAATAGCCTACTGTCTCGGTAACAGTGTTCCAGAAGCCTGGCTTTGGACCACCGAATGAAGCGATACACCGTGTCTTTGGCTGTAACGGCCAGAAAACCTGCGTTGAAGGTCCCCGCTTGAAGAATAACGAGATTGTCAGGCAGGAATCGGTCGTCCAACGGACAGGTAATGTGCGGGGTCACCAGAGCATCGTAAGTGTCTAGCCGCGAGATCACGTCCGACAGCGGAGAATACAAACAAATGTCTGCGTCGAAGTATATTACCTTCTTATACTTCTTGGCGAGGAGCCATTCCATCACGAACGGCTTTAGACAGCAGCACATTTCATGTGGACCGTATTGGAAAAAAAGACGTCGCCTTTCCGGTAGATCGAGTTGGGAAACAGGCACAGTCGAAAAATGAGGTTCGGCAAACAAATCCTCTGGATACTCTTCCTCTACGAGGAGGACATACATGTCCACTCCCGGATTGAACGATGCCACAGAGGACATGAGAGTCTTTGCCATGTCAAAATGCTTTCCGGAAACTATGGTATAAACTGCGACGTCCGACATCACGCCTCTACTTCTCTAATCTTGGCGGCGATCCAACAGGTCGAGAACGTACCTGCTACCTTGAACCAAGAGATCTCACTGCTCTCCTGACGGTTGTGCCGACACTTTCTCTGGCCATGCGAGCTCCCAGGCGGAGGCACGTGTGCCACTTCTGAGGGGCGGCCTTCCGACGCCAACACGCTTGGGCATGAGAGTAAATGTCCTCGAAAGTCCGAAAATTGATGACTTTGTCCCAAGAATGCCTGTCTACGACGGAGATTCGTGCCCGATTTCGGATCCTTTCTATCCACTCCCGCTCATGAGAAGCTCTCTCCAAAATGTGTGGAATCCGCGCGAGATAGTCGTTCGCGTTCACCAAGAAGCTGTTGACCCCATCCTCAATGAGATCCGGCACGATTCCCACGGAGGTCGAAATTGCGGGCACCTCGCAAGCCATGCATTCCATCACAGGGTAGGGTCCACCCTCTGCCCTGCTCAAGCAGACATAGAAGTCGAGCGCTCCATAATACTTTGGCAAGTCCTGACGATCAAGAAACCCTGGAATGATCACATGATCCCTCAGGGCTGCCGGCAGGTCGCCAGGACTCCAGCCATCAGGAAATCGTGGTGCATCGGGACCGAAGAGCAAGAGCTTGATCCGGTCAGCATAGCGAGACACCAATATGTCCATCAATTTCCACAATCGATCTAACCCTTTTCTACTGCCAACGTCAGAGCTCTTTTTCGCCGAAAACCCTAACAGGATTGTTGAATCGTCGCATCCAAATGACTCTCGTAATGCTGATCGGACTTTGGGGGTCGGCCTGAATAGCCTGCAATCCAGGCCCAGCGGATGCAGAAAGAGCGCGGGAGACGTCGCGTGCATGTTGCTCTCGATCCTTTGTTTCCACTGGTTGTTCGTGGTGCATATTGCAGACGCATAACTATGGAAGGCCCTGAAAGCCTCCCATTCAGAATCATCTGCAATGTGGTTGACAGTTGCGACCACGGGCTTCGGAATTATTCGGCAAAAGCGGTAAAAGGGTTGTGGAGCCAAAAAGTGGATGACATCAACGTCCTTGCTCAACCTCCATAGCTCCCAGGCGGACTGGGGATATGGTCCGGTGGAAGCGCAGACCATTTGCGATTGCTCATTCAGGGTCGCCTGGACTTGCAGGGCATACTCAGCGAGAATCCAATGTGGAAAATCGTAGAGCAGGCTTACCCTGATTTTCGGTTCTCTGCTCATGATTTGCGACCTGCGACGACAATCGAGCCAAATAGAGGAGGGCAGAGACGTAGCCACCGTGTCATCGTCAAGCAAGCAATCTTAAGAAGCCGAGGTAGTCTGACGTGGTTCCAATAGCAAGCATTTAAGTCTACCTTGAACGCTTGACTCGTCCACAGAATGTCAAGACCGGCGCTCCGGAAGAGCTCGAGGATTGAAGATGCTGTGAAGAGGTTTACATGCGATCTGTCCGTCCAGTGATGATATGCTAATCCGTATTCTTTCAGGTTGTCCTCACAATCGGGGACCGACACCATGAGATAACTTCTTGTGACGCGGACCATTTCTGAAAGTGTCTTGTGTGGATCGGGGCAGTGTTCCAGAACCTCAAAGGACAAACACACATCGAAAAAGTCATTAGGATAGGGTATAACCCCGTCTCTAATAACCTGAAATACCTCTTCGAGGTTCATGGACAGATGCTGAGCTATCTCCGGCCATTTTTCATAAAAAAAAATGTCTACGCCCACACATTTCACGTTCATATATCTGTTTAAGTACGCGACGTAAGCACCCTGTCCGCAACCATAGTCCAGGACGGTCTCGTTTCCGACAAGCAGCTTCTTCACCGCTGCCACTCGGTGCTCTTCTAGAGACCTGCCCCACTCATCTTGGGGGTTCAACACCACGCTCATGACAGCCTCGGCCCACCTTTCATTCTGATCCTGAAAATAGCCTCACCTGCAGAGACAAGAGAAGGCGAGGAAGATCCCCACAACTCCTGTATCCCTTTAAGCTCGGCCTAGCACAGGATTTCATAATCGCGCTCAGGTATTCTGCCGCAACTCAGCGGGGGATTTGCGCTCTGAAAGAGCGCACCAACAGTATTCCCTCGAGACGCGGGACTACTCATGGTATGCCCCTGCGGGGCATGAAGCAATCAATTATGACCATGATTCCTCTCCTTGATTATCCGAAAACCCTTAATCGCACTTATAAAATCGTGGCCTTGGCCATGGTCAGTCCAATGTGCCGCTACTACTGGTGAGCGACCATTAGTTATGCGAGTCCCCGCTGCGTTCAATCGTCCATTGCGATGGCAAGAACAGATATCCATGCGTCCTGTCCGGGATCTGGCCTGTATTGAAAACATTGCTTTCTCCGATAGCAAGCGGAACTGCCCTGCCGATCTTGTCGAGGGGGCCACCTCTGTGGCTGCATATGAGTGTGATAAAATAGTTGCCCGCCATGAGATTCAAGTGAGGGATCACACATTCAATCGTTCCAGCGAGCGGCGCATTGTCCAGAAGGTCAGGACACTGATGGGATGGAGAAAAATTGACCAACCTTTGGCCGAGAAGATCATCGATAGTTATTCCAACCCGAAGCCCGTCGACATCCGGCGGCATCCTGTACTCCAGTCGCACTCGAAGACCATCTCCCATTCTGAGTGCCTTTCCCGGCGCTGTAGCGTTTTCGATTTCCAAGTGCTCGAAAACGGGAATTGCAGTGGGGTCTCTACGAGGATGAGAGCGCAAGTCGACTGAAGTGGCGGACGATTCATTGGAGCACAAATATGCGTCTATAACTTCCTGAGGATTACCGTCTTTCACCAAGTGGCCTTTTTCAATCAGTAGTACTCTGCTGCACAAGTGTTCTACTACCCCCAGATTGTGGCTTACGAATAGAACGGTTCGACCACGAGTGGCCACGTTTTCGAGCTTCCCCACACATTTCTTCTGAAACTCGGCATCTCCTACTGCCAACACTTCGTCGACCAGAAGAATCTCGGGCTCCAGATGTGCCGCAACGGCAAAGCCCAGCCTAACGGACATTCCACTGGAATAACGCTTCACCGGAGTGTCCAGAAACTTCTCGAGTCCTGAGAATGCTACGATTTCGTCGAACTTGGTCTTAATTTCTGACTTCCGCATGCCAAGGACAGCCCCGCTGAGATAAATGTTCTCTCTGCCGGTTAATTCCGGATGAAAGCCCGTCCCCACTTCCAGCAAGCTACCCACCCGGCCGTGAATGACCACGGACCCTGTCGACGGCCGTGTAATTCGTGAAAGTATTCGGAGAAGCGTCGTCTTTCCCGCACCATTTGCTCCGATTATCCCTAGCACTTCCCCGTACTTGACCTCGAAGGACACGTCCCTCAGAGCCCACACGATGTTGTCGTCCTGGGCATTTATTCGGCCGATATGTCTTACCCTGCCGAGGCCATTCCTGGCGGCGTTAACAATTGCATCGCGGAGTGTATCGTATGACTCCTTTCTGCCGCCGATAGAGTATTTCTTGCCCAGTCCTCGTGCCTGAATTACCAAATTCTGGTTCCCTTGCTAGATCACATCAGCGAAATACTTCTCGACTCTCTGGAAATAAACCAGTCCCGTCGTTAGAAGGAATACCATTGAACAGAGGCTGACAGCCACGATTTGCCAGGGTGCATCATTGGTACCGAGCAGGCCCCATCTGAAAGTCTCGATGGCGCCAGCCATGGGATTTAACCCCACCAGGGGCCGCCAGGTTACGGGAATCAGCGAGGCCGGGTAAACGACCGGGCTAGCATACATCCAGACTTGAATTAGAAACGGAATGACGTAGCGGACGTCGCGGTATCGTACGTTAAACGCAGCCAGCCAAAGGCCCACCCCAGTGGCGGAAAGGACGGCCAATCCAACGGCAACCGGCAATATCCAAACGTTGGTTGACGGGGTCAGGCCATACCACGGCAGCAGCACGAACAGCAAGAGCCCTGAAATCAGCATGTGCAGCAGACAGGATCCGACAGCCGCCACCGGGACGAGCAACCGCGGAAAGTACACTCTTGTGACCAGCTTCTCATTCTCAACGAGACTGTTTGCAGCCTGGGTCACGGCCTGGGCAAAGAAGCTCCACAGCACGAGGCCAGCATATGCGAAAACCGGATATGGGGCTCCGTTGGACGGCATCTTGGCAAGCATGCCAAACACAACTGCGAACACGACCATTGCGGCCAGAGGTTGAAGGACAGCCCAAGCTACTCCTAGAAGCGTCTGTTTGTACCAAACCGTGATATCGCGCCAGACCAAAATGGCCAAGAGATCTCTGTACTTCCAGATCTCTGACACGCTGAGCCCTGAAAGCCATCCTTCGTCGGGTCGGATCCACGTGGGCTCAAATCCATGCTGGTCCCCGGATGAATCCAATGTCACGCAGGGAGTCCGAACATCACTCGTCAAACGTTCGGATGTCGTTTTCACATTCTCGCCTTCAAGGAAATTCTTGGCTGCCAATTTACTCGGATATGCCTCATTAGTCAAGGCTATCGAATGCTTCCAGAATCCACGGTCTACGATGACGTGTGGGTCGTGTGGACCCTGTAATCTTCTCATGCAAGCGTCTGTGGCCTACGCATGAGGTCGTTTTTGGGTCGTGTGGCACTCCCCCTCCAAACGTATGTCTTCCCCCCTCACGCGGGCGTGTTTCTGGACGAGCTATCCCCCCGGGCTCGC
>JBFMDN010000047.1:0-44276 GCA_040753915.1 Thermodesulfobacteriota bacterium
ACATACGTTTGGAGGGGGAGTGCCACACGACCCAAAAACGACCTCATGCGTAGGCCACAGACGCTTGCATGAGAAGATTACAGGGTCCACACGACCCACACGTCATCGTAGACCGTGGATTCTGGCTAATCGATCGTCTTGACAAGGAACTGACCGATCTGCTATCCACTAAAAATTGCAGAGTGTCCCAAGCTTTCCACTCGGGCGTCATTCAGACGACAGATAAAGTGCCGATCTCTATCCCGGTCATTCCTTTTCCCGGCGATGCCCGGTGGGCCGGATACCGGGGCGTGATTCTTGGAATGGTTACCGTTGCCGGCATACGCGGTCGAGAGCGGCGAGGACTTGATGTGCACATCTCCGGTCGGGCCGGTCTTGCCGCAGAACGCTCTTCAGCTCTTGCGGGAAGAGAAGCACAAAAGTTGTCGCATGGCTATAGGCATGGGAGACAGAACTGACCAGCCGTTCACGCCAATCTTACATGATTCTCGTTCATTCATTCTCAAGGGGGTCTGAGCATGTCGTTGAACTTTGATTTACCCAAAGACGCGGAGCTGACCAGGAAGGTGGTGCGGGAATTTGCGGAAAAGGAGATCGCTCCCATTGCCCAGGAACTGGATGACAAGGAGGAATTCTCTTACGATCTTGTGCGCAAGATGGGCGAGCTGGATTTCTTCGGGCCTTTTGTGCCCGAAGAATATGGGGGAAGCGATGTGGGATACCTCAACTACATCATTACCGTCGAAGAGATAGCACGCATTGATGGGTCTCAGGCTGCGACCATAGCAGCGGGAAATTCCCTCGGAATTGCTCCCATTTACTATTTCGGCACGGAAGAGCAGAAGAAAAAGTGGCTGCCGGATCTTTGCAAAGGCAAAACCCTCGCGTCTTTCGGGCTCACCGAGCCAGATGCCGGTTCAGATGCGGGAGCCTCTCGCACTTCCGCGGTCCTCGATGGAAACGAATGGGTCATAAACGGGAGCAAAACATTCATCACGAACTCCACGACTGACATCAGCGCAGTCTGCACTGTGCAATGCGTCACCGGAACCCTGGATTCAGGCAAGCCTGAGATAAGCTGCATCCTCGTCGAAAATGGCACGCGGGGATTTATCACTGAGACCATGCATGGGAAAATGTGCTGGAGGGCGTCGAATACAGGCCACCTCACGTTTCAGGATTGCCGCGTCCCCAAAGAGAACCTTCTGGGTCGAAGAGGCGAAGGTTTTCATCAGATGCTCAAGACCCTCGACGGCGGGCGTCTTTCCATAGGAGCCATGGGACTGGGAGGTGCCCAAGGAGCTTTTGACCTCGCTCTAGCGTATTCGAAGAAGAGGTATCAGTTCGGCAGACCGATCGGCTCTTTCCAGGCTAACGCATTCAAATTGGCGGACATGGCCACAGAGCTAGAGATGGCACGGCTCCTCCTTTACAAGGCCTGCTGGTTGATGGACAATAACAGGTTGACGTCAAAGGAAGCGGCAATGGCGAAGCTTGTTTGCTCTGAGACTTACTATCGAGCTGCGAACCACGCGGTGCAACTGCATGGCGGATACGGCCTCATGAAGGATTATGCCGTGGAACGCCATTACCGGAATCAGAAGCTCCTCGATATCGGGGAAGGCACATCTGAAGTTCAGAGGATCGTCATCGCTCGAACCATCGGCGCCCCGGGAAGATCCATGTGATCGCGAAAGAATGGCCACAATAGCCAACGTGTTGAAGACAGAGGCACCCCCGAGACTACTCTAATGTGACCGCTCTGCGAGCGACAGGACGCTGAAAGGATAAATTCTATGGAAGAAAAGACCAGAGAGACTTCCTACGAGTCTTTTCGAGAAGCAGCAGAAGAATACGGCGATATCAAAGGGGACGATTTTCTCACCGACTCTGCTGCCGTTAGCGAGGCAAAGGAACAGGCGGAAAAGGAAAGTCTGGTCAGCCACGGACAAAGAGTGCGCGAATCCAGGAGCAAACAGGGGTTGACTGTCGAGGAGCTGGCTGAGAGAACAGGCATCGATCCGGAAATGCTTGCTAAAATGGAAGCAGGCGAGGTCATGCTCCCGCTGGGACAGCTCATCAAGCTGAGTAAGGCGCTGTCTCTCAAGATGTCTGAGGTCATCTCCGAAGGGGCGGAACCCTTCACGATCGTCAGGGCAGACCAAGGCAAGGCATTCCTTCGGTTCGGCAGGGCCAAGGAAGCCAGCCACGGGTACGAGTACCTATCGCTGGCCCCAACCAAGAAGGACAAAGCGATGGAGCCGTTTCTCGTGACTCTCCAACCGGCAGCCTCAGATGAACCGTCCTCTCATGACGGCCAAGAGTTCATTTACGTGCTCGAAGGACAGATGGAGGTGAGAATCGAGGATGTTCGGGAAATTCTTGGGCCTGGCGATTCGGTCTATTATGATTCTACCAGCACTCATATGGTGCGAGCCCATGGAGACAAACCGGCCAAGATCCTTGCCGTGCTTGTGAGTTGACGTGTCAGCCGCGAGGTCGAGCGCCTGTGCCGATGCGAGAAGCACAACTTCTCTCGGTTCATGCCTCCAAATCCGGGCGAGCGGAGATTTCACCCGATCTATGAAGCTCAAGATGGAATTTGAAGTCCAGCACGTGAGAATGGGACGGCAAACCGAGAATCCGCCAAAGAACGTACGGGTTGATGGGGGCCTTGCCCGTCCCTGGTGCCATGACAGCCCACATGCGTCGACTCCCGTGCCCCGGCTATGCTGTTTGAGCACTGCCAACGAGGACCACATCCGGTCAAGAGGGTGGTCCAGCAAAGTACGAACCAGAAAGGGTCACGTCCATGACAATGTTTGAGCCGGCCAGCGTTCCCATAGCCGGCATACCTGCACCCGTGCTTTCCTTCATCATCCTCGTCACAGCGGTCTGTTTTTTTGCCTACGTCATGTATCGGAGAATCGATCTACTCAGGAAAGCTCTTCCGGACCCGAGGTTCTACGAGCTCGGGAAGCGCGCTCTCTTGGCCGTGAAGTACGGGTTCGGTCAGTGGCGTCAACCTCGGTACCTGGGTGCTGGCATCCTTCACATTCTGCTCTTCGCCGGATTCATGATCCTTTCTTTGAGATCTCTGACGCTTATAGGCCGAGGGTTCTCCCCGGAGTTTCATCTTCCTCTCCTTACCGGAGCCGTTGGTTTTGGTTACGACGTGCTCAAAGACTACGTCGTCCTCATGGTGCTCATCGTGTGTGTTGTGTGCATCGTGAGACGGGCTGTATTCAAGCCCGCCCGGTACGACCATCCCGGGGGAGGGGGGCACGGCAGCGAGGCCTATATCATCCTGGGGCTCGTCTCTGCCCTCATGGTCACGGATATGATATTCGATGGCAGCGCTCTTAAGCTGAATGGTGCGGAAGGGCACGCGGGCTTGCTACCCGCAGCTACGCTCGCATCTGCCTTCATGCCTGAAAGTGGCTCCCCATCCCTGCCGTACCTGCATGTCGGTGGATATTGGGTTCATATTCTTGTGTTCTTCGGTTTGTTGAACTACCTGCCAGTTTCCAAACACTTCCACGTCATTACTGCTATCCCCAACGTCTTCTTTGCCAATCTCGACAAGGGTACGATCAAACCCGTGCGACATGGAGTAAAGGATTGGATGGAGCTCGAAGAATGCGGTATTGGGAGATTCGAGCAGTTCACGTGGAAACACGTCCTGGATTTCTATTCGTGCGCGGATTGTGGCCGCTGTTCTGACAACTGTCCGGCCGCCACTGTCGGACGGGCACTTTCTCCCCGTATGATCAGCATTAAGGCCAGAGACTACGCGTACACGCACCACCCTGTGCTTTGGTCTCCCCCGAATAACGGTGATGTTCAGTTCACTGGCGACGTGATAACAGAAGACGAGATCTGGGCGTGCACCACGTGCGGAGCATGTGAAGAGGAGTGCCCAATCCTGATCCAATACATTGATAAGATAGTGGACATGAGGAGGTACCTCGTCGACCAGGGAGCGGTTCCCCAATCGCTGCAAAAGCCGTTGCAGCAGATAAAGAAGAAGGGAAACGCCTATGGCGGCAATAAAGCCAAGCGGGCAGCGTGGACCAAAGACCTCGAGGGAATTGAGGTCCGACAACTTGCGGAGGGCGACGCTGCCGACTACCTGTTCTTTGTCGATAGCTGCGGCTCGTTTGATCCTCGAATTCAGGAAATTACGAAAGCCTTGGCGAGAATCCTTCATCGCGGGTCGGTCGATTTCGGAATTCTCGGCAACGACGAAACGGATTCGGGAAACGAAATTCGGAGACTGGGAGAGGAGGGGCTATTCGAACAGGTGGCGGAGAAGAATATCGAAGCGTTTCGGGCCAGGAAATTCAGGGAAATAGTTGCCTTCGACCCGCACGCTTTCAACGCCATTCGCAACGATTATCCGGAAAAATTCCCCATCGTCCATGCGAGCCAGCTCATCGCTAAGCTGCTGCGCTCAGGAAAACTTCACCTGTCAGGAGAACATGTGAAGAATAGGCTGGTAACCTATCACGATCCCTGTTACTTGGGCCGCCACAACGGCATTTATGAAGATCCGCGATTCGTGCTCAACCAGATTCCGGGCATTCAGATGCGTGAAATGAGCCGTTCATATAGCCGAAGCTTCTGTTGCAGCGGAGGCGGTTTGCTGCTCTGGTACGAGAACGAGCAGGAAAAGGAACGAATGGGCGAAGTCAGAGTTCGAATGGCAGCCGAGATAGGAGCCCAAGTGATTGTAACGGCGTGCCCGTTCTGCCTGATCAATCTCGAGGACGCTGTCAAGACGACAGGGAACGAGGGGAAAATGGAAGTCATCGATCTCGTGGAACTGATAGATCGCTCACTGACCTGAGGGCTGGCGGATCCGTTGTCGATTTTCCTCGTTGGTCGCAGTAAACCACGAATTTGGAGGAACCATGGATATCATCGTCTGCATGAAATGGGTGCCTGACACCTCCGAGGCCGATCTGGTCATCGACAAGGAGGGGAAGGACATCAAGAAAGATGATCTGGATCACGATATGAACGACTGGGACCGTTTTGCAATTGAAGAGGCGGTCCAGTTGAAAGAAAAGCTTGGTGGGAAGGTCACTGTGGTGGGAGTGGCTCCAGAGGACGCGGAAGAAATGCTCAGAGAGTGTCTTGCCCGAGGTGCAGACGAAGCATTCCTTCTTTGGGATGATGCGTTCGAGGGATCTGACGGTTTTGCGGTTGCACGCATACTGGTCTCGTTCATCAAGGCACGCCCGTGGGACCTGGTCTTGACGGGGACGCTCGCAGACGACGATTGCGGAGGCCAAATGGGCGGAATGCTCGGGGCCATGCTGGGGGTCCCCAGTGCCACCCTCGTGTCCGCGATTTCTGTGGAAGACGGCAAGATCACCTTCAACCGTGAACTGGAAGGAGGTCTGTACGAGCATATGGAAATGGATCTTCCCGCAGTTCTGTCTGTTGCCACAGGTCTGAACGAGCCCCGATTCGTTTCGATCCGAGCGGTGAGGAAGGTGGCGTCCGTAGAGATTCCGACACTCGGTCTTGGCGAGCTAGGATTGGACGAGTCACTGGTGGGAGTCCAGGGATCCAGGGTGCAGATCGAGCAGTTGACCATGCCGCCCGAGGGAGAAGGCGCGGAAATGATCGGAGGTAAGCCCGAGGAAGCTGCGGCCAAGCTCGCCGAGATTCTGAAGGAGAAAGGGGGTATAGGCTGATGAAAAACGTCTTTGTCCTTGCCGAGCATCGGAAGCAGCACTTGAGAGACTCCACATGGGAAGCCGTCACGGCCGGCCGGACGTTGGCCAAAGATCTGGGCGCGGAGTTAACCTGTATACTCCTGGCCGCTGACACAGCTTCCATGGCCGAGCAACTTGCGAAAGAGTGTCATCGAGTCCTGGCCGTGGAGGACCCTCTCTTCGAGACCGTTAGCTCTGAAGCCTTCACGAAAGCGCTGGTTCCACTCCTTGCCGATAAAGAGCCCTACATGATGGTCATGGGAAACTCCAACGCGATCATGGATCTTGCCCCTGGGCTGTCCGTGGCCCTGGATGCAGCTCTAGCCACGGATTGCTTTGCGTTCGAAGTCCGAGACGGCAAACCGCTCGCGACGCGGCAGGTTTACAGCTACAAAGTCAACGCGCTGGTTTCATTCAAAGATGCTCAGAGAATTGTGGTGACCCTGCGTGGAGGGGCCTTTCCCTTCGTCCCGTCCGGTTCCGCGGCAGGAACGGTCGAAAAGGTTGCCTCGCCCATCTCTGGCGAAAAGCTCCGTAAGCGCTTTCTTTCGTATAGGGAAGCCGAAAAGGGAGACGTCGACATTTCAACTGCTGACATCATTGTGTCACTGGGCCGTGGTATCGGAGACGAACCGGACATGGAGATGTTCGAATCCCTGGCCAAGGCTATGGGCGGCGTGCTCGCATGCTCCCGTCCCATTGTGGACAAGAACCTGCTTCCCAAGTACCACCAGGTGGGAACATCGGGGGTTGAGGTGAAGCCCAAGGTCTATCTTGCCCTGGGAATCAGTGGCGCGTTCCAACACGTAGGGGGCATTAAGGGTTCACCTCTAATCATGGCCGTGAACAAGGACGCTCGGGCCCCCATTTTCCGAGTAGCCCAATACGGTATCGTTGCTGACCTCAATGAGATTGTGCCTGCTTTGGAAGCGAAGATCAGGGAATTGAAGAAGTAGCAGGCCCCTGGTATGGCGGCCGAGAGAGAGCGAAGAATGTGCGTTCCGGCGATGGCGTTTGCCGTCGCGGACGCTGGCTCCTCTCCTTACTGCACAGCGCACCGTTTCATACCTATGTCGAATATTCGCTTCAGCCCTGTTCAGGGAAGGGCGGGTTTGAAACCCGCCCCCACCTCTGCTACTTCGGTACTCCTACCACAACGAGCAACGCTCAACCCCGCAGCGGCGACCGTGAAAAACCTGCCCTCAATTGAAACTGACCCTGAACCTGCCCATCCGTAAAGGGAGCAACTTCCCAAATACGTAACCGTACTTATGAAATTCTGCACACAGTGCCGTTGCCCACTCGCATCCGGGTCGTACGACGATGACGGATTGGAAGGCTCTAGGAGGGTGAGCTGTCGCGTTGACTTATTCCAGGACACAGAGAATCGGCCCAACTTACCTAAGATATTGAGATCAAGCATGCCACGTGTCAGGATCTCGCCAAGAACCTCCATCCACCCGGAACAAGGCTGCTTCAACCGCATGGTTACACATCACAATTCCGACATCCTCATCATGGCACGATCCATGCTACACTTTTGGGGATGTGTTTCGTGCGTCCTGACTTGCTCAGAACCACGGGCAGAGCTCATTTCAGGCTCGTCGCATCGAAAACGGTACGGTAATCTTCCAGGCCGCCACTGTCCGGACACAGAACAACAGCGTTGATTCACTAAATCCGGAACAGAAGGTCGCCTGAAGGATTCCGTTGCCGGTTGTGACGCAAAACACAGAACCGAGCGGCTGTCACATAACCGCTCACATTTTCCGCGTGAGCCATTCGAGCTCGAGGAGGTGAACGCATGGGAGCAATGGGAGATCTGTACCAAACTGCAGATTGGAAGATCGAAAAACACGTGCCGGTCATTGAGTGCCCCGATGCTGTGAAACCAGGGGAGATCTTCGACGTGGAGGTCTCCCTTGGGAAAGAAGTGGCCCACCCCAATACGACCGAGCACCATATTCGGTGGATCCAGCTCTACTTCAAGCCGGACGGAGACAAATTTTGTTATCAGGTGGGCAGTTTCCAGTTCACTGCGCACGGAGAATCCGTTGAAGGTCCAAACACCGGCCCCGTGTACACGAACCACAGGGTCGTGGCATCGATCAAGGTTGCCAAGGCGGGAACACTGCTTGCCACTTCATTCTGTAATATTCACGGGTTGTGGGAGAACTCCAAGACGATCAGCCTCGCCTGAGCTGCTGTTTCCAGGGACCGCTTATCGAGCATTTTCGTCCGCGACGCCCGACCTCTGAGGACGTGACAACAAACGCTTCGTCGGAACGCCGGGACACCGGCATTGCGTTCCTGGGTGTCACAGTCCGTTCACCCCAGACGGCCGGGCGACACTCCAGGTGCCGCCCGGCCTTCTGCGCTAAGCCCCGCAAGATTCAACCGCCTAGAGCCTTATTCCATTCGTCTATTCTCTCATATCATGCCTCTCGGCGCTTTACGGGACGAAGCAATTTCGCTGGTGTCCGTTATTTGCACTCTGAACAGCTTCCGGAGAACGTTCCTCCTCGGCTGTGACAATCCAACAAGTCCAGCTTTCGGTTAAACCGGTAGCATATCCCATCGATGCAGCAACATGCCCGGCTCAACTTGGATCTATTTCCCTTTCTCATGGCGACAGACCTCCTCAGCGAGCTTTTGCACCATCTTCACAAGGAAATTGTGCATTTCCGGCCGATGGTCAAGATTTGAGCGGCCCCCTGCTGAGGCTAGCCGTTGCGTAGTCGGACCACTCGCCGGATCGAAGCAGGCCCTGCCGTGGATATTACGATGGGGTTTCCCTTAACTCGGGGCTTCGCCAAGCCTTCTTTGGTATCCGAACGACTGAAGGCAGGGGTTATCCCATCGTTGCGACCCGGAGAGCTTGAACAAGGAGTTACGAGCTTGCGATGGCCTCGACGTGTCGAGAAATTCCTGCGGTAGATATCATTCGTTCTTTGACGAAGACACATGCGCCCCATATGACATCGAGCCCCACGAGTTGTTCGGCTCGCAAAACGGCTTGATCGAGGGCCTGCTCGATGGTTGGATCTGGGAGATCCCCGACGGACGCAGTGACGTTCATGCCGGTCAGATCCGTGTCTGGAAACAGGGATTCTGCTGGAACTCGAATCACCGCAGGATCGAAAACATAGGTCGCGTTTGCCAGTGCAGTTGCCGCTGCATCGGCTCTGGCGGCATCCCTGGAAAAGACGGTCGCGGCCGATGCGATTCCACGGGTGAGGCTGCGTCCACCAATTCCGCTCGTCGCGATCCCCCCTATTCGCATGTCTGCGGTGAGAAGGACTCGGTGCGAAACTGTGGCCTTCCGAACGTCCGGTCTTATGCCCACGTAAATTCGTTCCTGTCCCTTGAGCCGGATGGCGAGATCTCCGCCGTTATTAACCACTATTCGCGTCATACCGAGATCTTCCAGATAGTCAGCGGTTGCATCAGCAATGGTGCCGGCCACAGCAGCCAAAGGGGTGAGATCCGAATCTCCCACGAGCCGGGCAGCTTGCCACATGATGTGGCCAAGCGAACCTGGACGTGGCTCAGGAGCATCGATAGCGGGCTTTCGAAGGGACGGCAGATCTCGTGAGACCTGTTCGAGAAATCTTACGGCTTCCAAGGCAGCCTTACGGCATGCTTCCGGCCGGATCTCCCCATTCCGAGACGCCTCGATAAACATCCGCATGGGCCCGCATTCTGCCAGAACCGTGCCGTCTCCAAGCGTGAGAATCTGCTTTTCCCACGGCGGCAATTCCTTACCCTTTCAGATGGAACGGCTTGATCGCCTCCTCGTGTCCACCCATTGCCCTGAAATCTTCCAGGGTCATGGTGTACTCCACAGGACAGACTGTGGCTGGAGTCGGGACCCAGGTGAACGCACCGGGCATGACTTTCTCTACGTCCACCATAAAATTGATGCCTCCACCAGGGAGGACAAAGGCCGGTGCTCCCCCAATCGTGAGGCGAGCTTTCATGCCGTGCACCGCACGCGTCAGCTTTATGGGATATTTTGTCACACCC
The DNA here is from genome assembly GCA_040753915.1 of Thermodesulfobacteriota bacterium. GTDB lineage: Bacteria > Desulfobacterota > Desulfomonilia > Desulfomonilales > Desulfomonilaceae > JBFMDN01. The sequence goes on from JBFMDN010000047.1 coordinate 9,753, forward strand.
GCTCTGGCACTTCCACCCGATCCTCCGCAGTAAACCGCGGAGACGAGGGATTCCTGACACGTGTCAGCCAGCGCGTTGATCGCTTCGAGGACATGGCGGTCCAGATCGATCTCCCGGAGACTCCCGTCTCCATTGACCTGGAACAGAGCAGCCTTTCGCCCGGTGGTCTCTGTTATCAAGATCTTCATGCCGGCCCTGGCCACTGCCATGTCAATGGATTCAATGATCTCTATTGGATCGGAAATCGATGTTCCGCCCCATCCGTCCCCGTGATCTCCAAAGTACCGACCGGGCGTGCTTCTCCGAAACCGGATATTCACACCACTTGGTTTGACACCCATATACGTCCCAGCGGCATGTTCGCTCATCAAGCCGGTAATGTGAGAATCCAGAATAATTGCCTCATCCACGACGTCCTTGAACAGATTGGCGAACAGTCCGAGGGTGGCGCTACCACACCCGACCCGCATGACTTCTTCGACTTTTCCATCGACAATCGGTTGGTGGCCAACCTCCAGTTCGAGGCGACTACCGCCTTCGACGGATATTCGTACCCGCTTTCGGTTGGCTATATCCGATATGAGCCGAGCCACGATGAGCCCGTCAGGGCCGGTGAGGAGATTCGCTCCGCCCACAGACAGGATTTTGGACCCGTATTCCTCCGTCGTCAGGTGCCCCACCCTCTTCTTTCGATAGAAAAGCGCTGCACCCTCCTGACCGATGGTGTGGTCCGTGTCGACCTTCACCTTGATCCCGGAGTAGCTCAAAGGGGCCTCGGTCACTACAGTGACCACGTCCACTCCTTCGACCTTGGATTGGACGATGTGAGGAGCAGGTTTGCAGTCGGGGTACGTGGTGCCGGCACCAATTCCCGTTATAAGGGGTCGTCGTATGACAGGATGCCAGTCGGGCCCCACGAGCGGTCTCACGTCCTCGAAAGTTTTGAGGGAAATCGTCCTCTCCAATTTCCCTCCCCTATTGATGTACCGCAAGCAGGCTCCCGTGTGACCTATCCTGATACGACATCTTACGGGGCACGCCTCACAGAAAATGGCATCCGGGTGCGATCCTTCTTCGAATATCAACGCCTCTTCAGGACAAACCCTCAGGCATGCACCGCATTCCGTGCAGGACTCATCGACGGTAGCCTTTTTCTTAACCAGGCGAATTGCGCCTTTCGGACACGCAACGACGCACTCGGCACATCCAACACATTTTTCCGGTCGTACTACCATGATCAGCTTTTCCGCTTATTCCTGTTCGAGGTTTTCATTGGCCCTTGCGCACTGGCGTGCCAAGGCAGATCTCCGGTCGAAGGGGACAAGCTAAATCCACATGGTCCTCCAAGCTACGGATAGGCTCGGAAAGCGAGCCGTATGACAATACTTGTGACCACGACCCTCTATCATTACCACGGATTCGGTTAGAATACCATCAGTTCGCGACGACTCTCCGAGAGTTTGAGAATTCACGGATGTGCCTGCCGCCGCAAAGGACAAGAGCGGTCTATTCGGCCGCAGCCACACCTCTATACGGTTTCAGGCCAATTTTTCTGCCTTGACAGTGGCGTTGGGAACTGGAATAATAATCTCCATGCCGAAGTGGCGGAACTGGTAGACGCGCCAGGTTCAGGGTCTGGTGGGCGTAAGCCTGTAGGAGTTCGAGTCTCCTCTTCGGCACCACGCAAATTACGGAATCCGGTTGTGAAGACCGGATTTTTTTGTTTCCTCGGTCCAGGGGGAATTCTTATCCCAACAATGCCATCCCCATTCTTGCGAGTCACCTTCTTCCCGAGATCCTCCCGATAGACGCTTCGATGGCAGCGAGAGAATCCATGAGATCACGCTCGCTGAAGACCTCGATAGTGGCCACTCCGTCAAAATGGGAAACAAGATAACCGGTCACGGCGTCAAGTTGCGCCGCGGGGACTAACGAAAGGCTCTGGTGGTCCCGAGTCCCTATTCCATGCAGGTGGACCACTTCAATGCGGTCACGCCACCTCTCCAGCCAAGGCAACGGATCGAGCCCGCACTTCCAGACATGGCCAACATCAAAGCAGCAAGAAACCGGAGCGGAAGAGAGTATGCTTTCCACAAACTCCAATGGCTGGTCGTCCAAGTTTTCGACGCAAATCGCCTGAGCGGATCCTGCCTTTTCGCTGAGAAAATCCAGTGAGCGCAAGGAGTTGTCTACCCAACGAGAACGACTCAGGCATTCCCCTTTTGCACCGTCAAGGTGCGCTATGAATCCAACCGGAGCAAGGGAAAGAGTCTTGGCGACCGCCAGAGCCGCCCTATCGAGTGAGGGACTGTCACCGGCGAGCGCCAAGTCCAGGGGCAAATGAACCGTGTACGTCATCTCATGGCGCCTGCCCGTTTGAATCAGAAACTCCACAGTCCGGTGATCCGGAAGTTCCCGACCATCCTCATCGCATTCAAAAAGCAGGAGCTCCACATCCCGGACTTTGCCTGCCAGCGACATCACGTTTGTCTCGATATCTGCCGGATAGATGTACGAGGTAGTCCCAATGCGCATCGATTCACCACCGAACCAGTACTGCCACCAGAAAGACAGTCTCACTCAGTTCACACATGGCACCGATAACATCACCGTTGACAACCCCCACCCTGGCCTGCGCGAGACGTCTGAACCCGACTGCCACCAAGAAGGCTATTACCGCGGCAAGAATGCCTGACAAGCCGAGCAACAGTGCCGGTAAGCCTCCAAGGAGTGCAGCCCGGACTGCGACATCGCGGTCGACCCCCGAAAGAAAGCTCGCGGCCATCCCTTGTCCGCCATGCCTCGCCCCATAGGATCCCGCCACCATGATTCCTCGTCCAACAGCCGGCGCCGCAACGAGGCACAGGAGAGGGAGACCCTCGTGACTCACAGTTGCAAATTTCAACGCAAGAAGAATGATAAGAGCAAGAGCCCCAAAACTCCCCAGTCTCGAATCCTTGAGGATTTCCCGCCGCCGTTCCAGCGGCACTGCCGTCGGAAGAGCATCTCCACAGTCAGTCCATCCGTCCAGGTGAAGCCCCCCCGTGAGCACGACCCACAGGGTCACGACCAGAATACCAGCGACGGAAGCAGGCAAGTGCGCGGATAGCACGAGATACGCTGCGACCAATACCAGTCCCAAGAGATACCCCACCACGGGAAACGCCCATGCAGACCGTCCTATTTCCACGAGGTCACCGGGGGGTTCCACCTTTGTACGGAAAATGGTCAGGAACTGAAATGCCAGCGCCAAGGATCTTTGCATGGACAGGAGTGATATCACGAACACCGGGGACGCGCAACAAGATGCGAGAAGAAGAATTCAAAGCCTGCATTCCCCTTGGTACCCACTACAAGAACCGTGCGTGATTCGGACGTTTCTTGCGGGAATTTCCACCTTCGTTCAAGACTCGGGAGCTCGCGCCGTGGCCGACGCGAGGCACCCCGAAGTTTTCGAGCTGGTGCAAATAGCATTGCTATCCTCCCGAATAGTTGCACTATGCGACCTCTTACCCGTCCGATCCACTGCTTCTCCAGACTCAGCACGGCGCCCCATCTCAAAAACTTTTCGTTCCATTCTTTAATCCCTCTGAGGAGTTCCGAATTTTCGCCGGAGAAATAATCGTTCGGGATCCGCCAATAAGGAGTCCAGGTACGAATGTTGCTCCACCAAAGGCAAACGGAGAACGGTTCTGCTCCTTGTTTCCCCTGGATGCTTGTGAGAGAGCACCAGGGGATTTTTTTCCTCGGGCTCTTTGATCCCCGAACAACATGCATTAAGTATAAGTTGATTTGTCCAGGACAAATCAACAGGCTTTACAATGGATGGGAGACCTCCCGACCATTCCGGGAGGAATCATTCTTTTCCGTGCCGACAGGCCAGCGAATCTACGAAGAAGGAATGGTATGTCGTCAACAGATGATGAGATTCTCGAAATCGTGACCTTGGACGACCGGGTAGTCGGGAGAGCAACGCGGGCAGAAATCCACGCGAAAGGGCTCTTTCATCGGGCTGTTCACATATTCGTTTTCAACCGAGCCGGCGATTTGTACGTGCAGCGCAGATCGCCCGAGAAGGATAGACATCCCTCCAAATTGGATTCCTCCGCTGCCGGGCATGTGGACCCTGGCGAGTCGTACGAACAGGCTGCGCTTCGGGAGCTCGATGAAGAACTGGGAATCTCGGAAACAGTGAAAGAGGTTCTTTCCGTGCAGGCTCGGACCGAGACTGATAACGAGCATGTTCGGCTCTTTCAAGTTGTAACAACGTCAAAGCCACAGCCCAATCCGCTGGAGATCCAGTGGGGAGCTTTCATCAGCCCTGTGAGCCTGGCACGACTCATGGACGAGTCTCCTGAGGATTTTGTTCCCGCGTTCATTTTGCTTTGGAATGAATTTCAGAGGAAGGGGAGATGAGGTCTGTTGTTCAGCGGGTGCGCTCGGCTCGGGTGACCGTTCGTGGCGAACAAATAGCGCAAATCGGGACGGGCATGCTGGTGTTGCTGGCTGCCGCGCCCTCTGACGGACAGGACCAGGTGCGCTGGATGGCTGAAAAACTCTGCGGTCTTCGGATCTTCCCCGACGAAAGTGGGAAAATGAATGTGAGTCTCTCTGACGTGGGGGGGGCAATGCTCGTAGTATCCCAGTTCACTCTGTACGGAGATTGCAGGAAAGGAAAGCGACCGTCCTATTCAGCAGCCGCACAGCCGGGCCACGCTGAGGAGGTGTACAACGAGTTCATCCACGATGTGCGTAAGAGAGGTATCCATGTCGAGCACGGCGAGTTTGGAGCCATGATGATCGTGGAGCTGGAGAACGATGGTCCTGTGACGCTTATCGTGGATTCCCCTTGATGCCCCTGGCGTTTGCGACGGAGCAGTGCGTGCTTCCCGTCACGGAAGCTGGGGTTCTTCGCTCGCCTCCTTACTCCCTGCAAGAATTCTCCGTTTTTCCCTGCTTTTTTCGACGAGACCTTTGTGATAAGGAATGAGTACTGGATTAAACAATAACGCCGCCTTGCGGACTGGAGTTGGTACCGATCGAGAGCGAGCACCTATCCTGCCACGCATCGAACATGCGTGGCATTCGTCATGCTTGGAAGGCACTGAGCCTCCGACGGGCGTGTACAAAAGAAAAGGTCGGGAGCTCCGACCAGTTTCTGCAGCCCTTCTGACAGGCTGCCCTGGGATCCGATCTGGAAGATATCACTAAAGGACACATCATGGCGCATCGCATTGAAGTCAGTTTGAACTTATCCCTCCCCGATCCAGCGGGTCGCAAGATCAAGTCCCGCATAGCTTCGGATCTGGGATTGTTTGTTGATGAGATCCGCGTAGCTGACGGGTTTATCATAGACAGAGACCTAACCCCTCAGCAACTCGGACTTATCGTGGAAGAAGTGTTCCGAGACCCGGTCGTTTCCACCGCCTCCATAGACAAGCCTCTCGACATCCCGTTCGACTGGCTCATAGAGGTGGGATTCAGACCAGGGGTCACCGACAATGTGGGCAGGACGGCTCGAGAAGCGGTTGAACGGACGATCGGCCCCGGCTTCGATTCCAAGCAAGGGGTTTATACTCGCAAGCTTTACTTCGTTCGAGGCGATATCACCCAGGAAGAAGTCCGTACAATAGCGAAGGACCTTCTGGCCAATGACCTCATACAAACCCACACGGTTTTTCGTCCGGGTGATGATCGTTCGTCCGCAATTCCTCCCAAGGTCACAACCCATGGGCAAACATCCGTTCGAGAAATCGATCTGGACGTCAGTGACGATGCGTTGATGCTCATTAGTAAAGAGGGAGTGCTTGCCTTGAGCCTCGAAGAAATGCGAGCTATTCGAGCTTATTACAGAGACGACAATTTCTTGCGCATCCGCGAGCAGTTCGGGCTGGGCTCGAAGATTACGGACTGTGAGCTGGAATGTCTCGCTCAGACCTGGTCGGAGCACTGCAAGCACAAGATCTTCAACGCAATAATAGAGTACCACCATGAAGGCGTCACGAGAGAGATCAATAGTCTCTTCAAGTCGTATATCCAGCGAGCGACTGAGACCATACGCGAAGAGCTGGGCGTCCGCGACTTCTGTCTTTCCGTGTTCAAGGACAACGCGGGGGTCATTCGTTTCGACGACCAGTGGAATCTGGCCGTCAAGGTGGAGACGCACAACTCTCCCTCTGCCCTCGACCCGTATGGTGGCGCGCTGACCGGCATAGTCGGAGTGAACCGCGACCCGTTCGGCACTGGTATGGGAGCAAGACTGATATTCAACACGGATGTCTTCTGTTTTGCGCCGCCTGATTTCAAGGGCACAATACCACCCCGACTTCTCCATCCGAGGCGAGTGTTCGAAGGAGTGCGGGAGGGGGTCGAGCACGGGGGAAACAAGAGTGGAATTCCGACAGTTAATGGTGCTGTGGTGTTCGACGACAGGTACTTGGGGAAGCCCCTCGTCTATTGCGGCACCGGAGGCATCATGCCGGCTCTCATCAATGGTAAGCCGTCGCATCTGAAAGGAGCACGTCCCGGTGACCGGATAGTCATGACCGGCGGCAGGATCGGCAAAGACGGCATTCATGGTGCCACGTTTTCATCGGAGGAGCTCCACGAAGGTTCACCCGTGACGGCCGTCCAGATCGGGGACCCAATAACTCAAAAGCGGATGACCGATTTCCTCCTCATGGCTCGCGATCGGGGACTTTATACGTCCATAACAGATAACGGTGCGGGGGGTCTTTCTTCTTCCGTGGGCGAAATGGCTCGAGAAGCGGGGGGCGCACGGCTCCACCTGGAGCGCGCGCCGCTGAAGTACCCGGGGCTCCAGCCGTGGGAGATCCTCTTATCGGAGGCGCAGGAAAGAATGACCGTTGCCGTGCCCGCGGACAAGGTGGAAGAGTTCATCTCTCTCGCTGAGAGGCTCGACGTGGAAGCAACTGACCTGGGCGAATTCACCGATGACGGTCTTCTGACTGTCCTGTGGGAGGGAAAGACAGCCGGTCTGCTTCCGCTGAGCTTCCTCCATGAAGGGCTTCCCCGTATGCGACTGAAGGCCGTCTGGAATCCCCCCGTCCACCAGGAACCTGACCTCGAATGCCCCGAGGACCTCACCGCAACCCTTCTCGACATAATGGGCCGGTGGAACATTTGCTCAAAGGAGCGCATAATTCGTCAATATGACCACGAAGTGCAAGGCGGCTCCGTGGTAAAGCCTCTCATAGGCCTGCACAGCGACGGTCCGGCAGATGCCGCGGTTATCCGACCCCTGCTAGACAGATGGAGAGGGGTTGCCGTGGGATGCGGAATTGCTCCCCGTTATTCCGACATCGACACCTACTGGATGATGGCTGCAGTCATAGATGAGGCTGTGCGAAACATCGTGTCAGTGGGAGCCGATCCCGATCATATGGCAGGCCTCGATAACTTCTGCTGGTGCGATCCCGTCCAATCGGATAAAAACCCGGACGGCGAATACAAATTGGCACAGTTGGTGCGGGCGAATGAAGCGCTCTTTGACATCACCACTGCATACCGTATTCCCTGCATCTCCGGCAAAGACAGCATGAAAAACGACTACAGCGTGGGGGACACCAAGATCTCCATACCCCCAACGGTCCTGTTTTCTGCAGTGGGAATTGTCCCGGACGTAAGGATGGCCGTCACCTCCGATTTCAAGCAATCGGGGGATTTGATCTACTTGCTAGGCTCTACGCGGCCTGAAACAGGCGGCTCCGAGTATTTCTCGGCGCTGGGCTATGTTGGAAACTCCGTGCCTCGCATTCCCCATCCTGCGAGATCGATTGCCATGTACAGAGCCCTGCACAAGGCCATGATCTCCGGGCTCATCGCATCGTGTCACGATTTGTCGGACGGCGGGCTGGGCGTGGCTCTAACGGAGAGTTGCTTTTCCGGAGGCTTGGGGGCTGAGATCTCGCTGGCCGAAGCAGTCCTGGAGGATGTCGAGCGCGACGACGTCGCCCTTTTCTCCGAATCTCCATGCCGGTTCGTCGTCAGCATCAAACCAGGGTGCAGGGAAGCCTTCGAGGATCTCATGCAACACTTTGATTGCGCCCCCTTAGGCCGGGTAGTCTCCCGCCCACTCCTGACAATAGAGGGTTTGTCAGGCAAGACGTGCGTGCTGGCAGATATCTGGGAGCTGAAGAAGCGTTGGCAGGCGCCCTTGGGACTATAGCCGGATCCCAATACCAATATTTTTCACGCTTCTGATTCCGCGAGCCCCCCGTCCAACGGTGACAACCAAGGCATATCCGGCAAGTCGGCAGTTGGAGATTGTCAGTGACTTCTTCGCTGGACTACCCAGACGGCTGCCCTCGTAGTCAACGGTGGAACGGCTGACGCCCTAACACCGGAGCACCGGTTCCCCGGGAACTAGATCCATTTTTCGTACAGCATGTTTCGGCGATGAGCACACGCGCTGTCGGAATGTCGCCGGTGCGGAAAATGCCTAACATGCTGACCCTGGTTTCACACCGGCCTACCGAAAAAGTTCTTTTCATTCTTGTCGCGATGAATACAATGCATTCACCCACGGGTAAGGGAGGGAATGCCGCAGAGAGCATTAGTCCTAAATGCATGGAGCGGAGGATCGGACGTTTTCCACTGTGAAGAGGGGTGACCCGTCATTCTGATCGGAAGACCGTACTGCCTAGCGTCTCCGCTGTGATGTCGAGTTCGACCACGAAAGATTCTGGGTCTAGTGGAGCAAGACCGCGCCACTTCACTGTGAGGGTTTCGAGCACGCTGAATCATATCAGACAATTATCTCGGTCTTTTAGCAAGTTAGAACTATTTTCAGAGCGTGGACGGGGGATGAGGTTAGGTGCATAGGGAAACGACTCGGGGCGAAATCCTGACTTTCGCGGCAAGAGCAGGGGATTGTGAAAGAATCGGTGAGCTCTTGAAGTTGGGCATGGATCCTGACGGTCGAGATGCCCACGGCGAAACAGCTCTAATCGCTGCATCTCTGGCGGGTAAATCCGAGGCGGTTGAATTACTATTGCAGTACGGGGCCTCTGTGAACGCACGGGGTCTCCAGGGTGAAACCGCGTTGGCAAGCGCAGCTTGGCGAGGGGATCTCGACGTTCTAACTCGTCTATTGGAACATGGAGCCGATCCCGATCTGCAGGACCGGCGGGGGAGGTCCGCTTTGATGGAAGCATGCCTTTGGGGTCACCTCCCTATCGCGGAGATGTTGCTGAATCATGGCGCTTCAGTCGACTTACAGGATGTCGATGGGAAAACCCCTCTGGCTGAGGCGATTGTGTGGGGCTACACAGAAATTGTTTCTTTGCTTCTGAAGCACGGTGCAAAAGCAGACTTGCGTGACATTCGCGGCTGTTCCGCCGTTCACCTGGCTGTTATGCGCGGAGATACCGCGATTCTGGGACTGCTCCTCTCGTCCGGCGGAGGGGTCGACGCCCCGGACAACAGCGGAGAGACCCCCTTGATGAAGGCCTGTCGCTGCGGGCATGTGGAGACTGCACGGCTCTTGTTGCGCCACGGAGCGAGTATCGAAGCCGCGTCCAACCACGGGGAGACAGCGTTGGCAATAGCCGCGTCCGCCGGATGGACCGCGGTGGCGTCGTTGCTATTGGAGGAGGGAGCCGATGTTGAGCGTGAGGATCCCAGGGGAGATACGGCTCTAATCCGGGCTTCGTACTACGGTTTCATTGAGGTGGTTGATCTGTTGGTGCACGCGGGAGCCGACATTGATCGACAGTCACATTTCGGGAATACAGCTCTCTTACGTGCCTCGTATCAAGGTCATACTTCCGTAGTCCGGCTCCTGGTTGACAGCGGAGCGCAGGATCTGCCGAATTCTTACGGGAATACCGCTTTGATTGAGGCTTGCATAGGGAACAATGCCGAGACTGTGCGCTTTCTGGCAGGCAGGGGGTGGGACATAAACGCACGAGACCGCAAGGGGCGGACCCCTCTCATGTTTGCAGCCAGCCTTGGGTTTGAGCATCTGACCGACGTACTTCTTGAATTCGGTGCCGATCCCTTTGTACTTGATAGGTCTGGACGCTCTGCACTTCACTGGGCGATTCAAGGCAACGCCCTCCCTATTCTGGAAAAGCTTCTTGATGCTTTTGGCTTTCCCGTGGATCTGAACAATGGGGGAGAGTCATTGCTCGTGGAAGCCGCGGCCAAGGGCTCGGTGGAGCTTGTCCAAGCCTTGGTGCTTCGAGGAATCTCGGTCAATGCCGCTGGTAAAGACGGGATCTCACCCCTCGGTGCAGCATCGAAGCGTGGCTCGGTGACAGTGGCATCCTTTCTCCTGTCACAAGGTGCAGATCCCAACCTTTCGGACGCGTGGGGCGATACCCCTTTGATCAAAGCCGCGACAAAGGGGCACGAGCAAGTGGTGAGGTTGCTCCTAGGGGCTGGCGCAGACGTCAACAGAGCCAATAGTCACGGAAATACAGCTCTCATGCGGGCAGCGGAGGGGAGATCAGCCCGTCTTGTACAACTCTTGTTGAAGGCAGGCGCAAACGTTACTGCCGCTAACACCGAAGGGAAACGGGCGCTTGCCTTAGCAGCGGTCTCCGGAAACCTCGAAACCATCAGGCTTCTGGTAAACCATGCAGCGGAAGTCAATGCCCGCGACAATCGAGGAGAAACAGCCCTTACCGCTGCCGCCCGCGAGGGACACCTGGACGTGGTTGAGCTCTTGGTTTCTTGCGGAGGCGAATTTGCGAATCACCACGATCTCCGAGTACAGACTCTGGTAGCAGCGGCCGCAAACGGGAATCCGCGCCTGGTTGACCTGATCCTGGAAACCGGTCCCAAGCTAAACGGTGCCGCACCCCAATGGAATGCCGCTCTTCTTTCAGCCTGTGCAAGAGGACACGTGAGCGTCGTTGAAACGCTCCTCGACCATGGCGCAATGGTGAACGTGAAAACGAGACCGGGAAAGACCGCTCTGATGAAGGCCGCGGACAGGGGGCATTCAGAGGTTGTACGGCTATTATTGGAGCGAGGCGCTCAGATAGACTCGACAACCGTTCACGGAAACACAGCACTCATGCGGGCATGCTTTCGGGGACATGTGGAAGTCGTGCGGCTGCTCGTGGAAGCGGGTGCGGATGTGCACGTGGTCAACCAAACGGGCCTATCCGCGATTATGCTGGCACAATTGGCTTCGCAGATTGAAGTGGTGGAACTGCTGAAACGTCATGGAGCGGTCCCACCGCAAGCTATCACGATGCAGTCCCCAAAGCTCGGCAAGTTCCTGCGCTGAAAATTTGCGTGAGAATGGTATGTCGGAGCCTCCCGATTCGTCGCAGATGACGCGGGAGAATTTTCGGAGCGGTGATGATTTGCTGCAGGATGTGCGGAGGCCTGTTTCAATGAAGAGCCTTCTGCATATTCCTTCCGGAGAAATCGGATCAACCGCATTGCCGTGAGCAGGTCACCGTATTTGTGAAATGGTCTACCACGGAAAACTTCGTTGGACGGCTTACAATCGAGTCACTGGTTCGGTCTCAGCGGAGCTCGCGAGAACCGAGGGACTTGTTGCACCAGCTTAGAATGTTGAGATCTACGCGCACACCGTTACGCGCTATGTCAGAGAACAGAAGGATGTTTTCTCGAGACCCTTTCGGATTCCACCCGTCTGGTGGACTCCGAAAGAGTTCTTGGTGTTGAACGTATTCCCGCACATGCTGTATGAAGAGGCGGGGGTCCCAGAACGGACCAAAATGTTGCCGGGCCGCGTTCATGACTTCCTGGATCGCCTCTTCGTACGCGTGTTGCCTTACTATTTCCCTTTTCTCCGACGTGGCGACTGAGAAGACACTATCCATGAACGCGCGCACTGCGACACAAAGGGTGTCAGCCTCTCCGTGCTCCCGGGCGCAGACGGCCCCCTCAGGCGGACCGCAAAGCACCGCCAAGAAAAGAATGGTCAGCAGGAATTCCTTGCACATTTCGTACTGGTGGTCGGGCCAATGCCATCCATCCCCTCGCCGACATCCTCGTCCTCGACCTGCTTTTCAGCGAAACCTCGGAAGGCCAAATCCTCCACGACCCGATGGCCACGGAATATCGGCCTCCTCCGTTTCCCCTTGATGCGAGGAAGACGTGAGCTCCGACTGGCAAACGCCCACACTGCACTGTCGTGTCTCATCCGGCATCAATGAACAAGCGACTGCGAATCCACCAGCAAATCAGGCACTTCTCGCTCACCACGGCGCGCTACAATCGGGAAAGCCTTTGCATTCACTCGGGAGGATTCACCTTGTCCTTCAGTTCTTTGCCCGCTTTGAAAAACGGAAGGCGCTTTTCCTCAACCGATATTTTCTGCCCAGTCTTCGGGTTCCTGCCGGTGTATCCCTTATATTCCTTTACCGTGAATGAGCCGAAGCCGCGTATCTCTATTCGGTCGCCATCCAAAAGAGCGCTTGACATGGTGTCGAACACCATGTTCACAATCTCTTCACTTTTGCGCAAGGGAAGATCCGCTTCTTTCGCAAGGGCCTGAATGAGTTCTGACTTGTTCATGGCAAAGCTACTTGGCTTTCTTGGCGATTTCCTTCAACGCTTTGGACGCGGTGAAGCGCGGCACGGTCATAGCGGGAATCTTGATCTTCTTCCCTGTTTGGGGATTCACACCAGTGCGGGCTTTTCGCTTACTCACTGAAAACGTTCCAAGGTCCGCAACGCGAATGCGGCCGGTTTTCTTCTTCAGTGACTCGTGAATTGCACCGATGAATGCGTTGAGCGCAGCTCCTGCTGCCTTCTTCGTGATGTTCGCTTCTTCGGCCATTCGATTAACGAGCTCAGCTTTTGTCATGACAACTACCCCCTACAGACATTGAAAAGAAATCGTGAGATGAATAACGACAGTGAACAACGTTAATAGATTATCGGGTAAAATAACTAATGTCAAGGACGGTTTGCAGGAAGATGCAACAATTCTGAGCTGATGTGTCGATGTACAACATTTTCTGGCCCAAATGAGTCCTCCAGGCCCCTGATCCCTCTCCTCTAGACGCGCACGCATCCTGCACCCTTAATCCTCCGCTACTGAAGCATTCGTCCCCGGCGCAGCTCGGGACGCGGCCGATTGTTGACCTGATACCGATTTCCGTTGTACTCTCCGTTAGCCAGCGTGGGCCGTTCCAAGTGGTATGCACGAGGTCCGGCGAGAACGCACGAAGTGACGCCATTGTGGGAAGGTCCGTGTCCGAACCAGATCTATCCATTCCGGATTCCAGAATTCAGATGGTGTCCGTGCTAGCAGTAGCGCACAATCTGAAGATTTGAGTGTTTGCCTATGAAAGAATACTCTCTCGCCCTGCCGCGCAACGGATCGCGAGCGGACGGCTCCATTCCTGTGACAGCTCCTACGTTGCCGGGGGTTGAAGATGTACTTTCCCTCGTACGGGAATCGTACGAATCGGGAATAGTGACTTGCGGACCACTAGTGGGTCGTTTGGAAGACGCTGTGAAACGGTTTGTCAACGTAAAGCACGTAGTGGCCGTGTCCAGTTGCACGTCCGGCCTCATGCTCGTCTTTTCGGCCATGGCTTTTCCCGAGAAAGCCGAAGTCATCGTGCCGTCCTTCACCTTCGCTGCTACCGTGCAAGCTTTGGTGTGGAACAGGCTTGTCCCAGTATACGTTGATTGTCTGCCCGGAACTATGACCGTTGACCCGCGCGAAGTCCGAAGAGCCGTGACCCGCAAGACCGCTGCCATCTGTCCGGTAACCGTATTCGGATTACCACCGGACCTGGAACACTTGGAAGATATCTCCAAGCAGTACGGGTTGCCCTTGATTTCCGATTCTGCTCAAGGACTGGGCGCGACGTACGCTGGAAGACGAACCGGCGCATTCGGGCTTTGTGAGGTCTTTTCTCTCAGTCCTGGCAAAGTGATCACCGCGTTGGAAGGGGGGCTTGTCACAACGGATGATTCGGCGCTGGCAGCCAAAGTCCGGGCCATGCGAGACTATGGCAAAGGTCCTGACGGACATGAAATTCTCTACCAGGGCCTGTCGTCGCGATTGGTCGAGTTCAACGCGGCCGTGGGGCTGCTAAACATCCAGAGGTCCAACGAGCTGCTCTCAAGACGCCTGCATCTAACCCAACGCTATCGTGAGCGATTGAGCCATCTGAACGGATGCTCGTTTCAGGAGATTCCTGACGACCGGACCACCAACGGAAGTATTTTCGTTCTTTTTGCCAGGGACGGCAGCAGGGTGAGAGACGCCCTCTTTGAGGAGCTGAAAAATCACAAGATTCAGAGCAGGAAGTATTTCTTTCCTCCTGCTCACGCTCATGGTGTGTTTCGCGGCGTGCCTCATCGAATAGTAGGAGAATTGCGGGTTACGCGATCGTGCGCGTCGAGTTGCCTTGCTCTGCCCCTTTACTCTCACATGGCTGATGAGACGATCGACCGGGTGTGCAATGTGTTGGAATCCGTTCTGAATGGAGCCAGATAAGGCCAGTCATCTTTCTCTGTCTTGTCCTGAAAATCGGCCGGGCACCAAGCTTCCAAGGAGGCCTTTGTTATTCGCAGGCCTCCTTGACACCTTCCCGTTATCCATACGTGCGTGGAACCATCTTCTAGAATAGCCGCCGCGCTATCGTCATTTTCTCGGCCTCTTTCGCTCCTTCGTAGATCTCGAGAATCTTCGCGTCTCGATAGAACCGTTGAACATCGTATTCGTCAATGTATCCATAACCACCATGCATCTGGAGGGCCTTGTCACACACCCATACGGCCATTTCTCCTGCAAAGTATTTCGCCATGGCATTGAGCTTCGGATCCGTCCTTCCCTGATCCACGAGCCATGCGGCCTTGTACGTGAGCGTGCGAGCCAATTCAATCTTGGTAGCCATCTCTGCAAGCTGGAACTGAATAGCCTGATTTGTGGCAAGAGGACGACCGAAGGTCTTGCGCTCCTGCACATATTTGATTGCCTTATCCAGAGCACCCTGCGCCAGCCCCACTCCCTGAGCTGCAACCATGGTCCGAGTCGCGTCGAAGAACTCCATGAGTTGATAGAAGCCTTTTCCTTCATCTCCAATCAGGTTCTCCTGAGGAACCCGCACATCTTCGAACGAGACTTCCGCAGTGTCGCTGGCCCTAATTCCCATTTTTCCCTTGATCTTGTTCACCTTCACCCCGGGCCGGTCGGATTCGATCAGGATAATGCTCTGCCGGGCGTGACGAGGTTCAGCCTCGGGATTCGTGACGCAAAGTGTGCACATGAAATCGCACACTGTGCCGTTGGTGATAAACATCTTGGTGCCGTTTATCACGTAATCGTTACCGTCCTTTACAGCACGCGTACGTATTCCTGCTACGTCCGTTCCCGCGTCCGGCTCGGTAAAAGCTCCTGCAGAAATGGCTTCTCCGTTTACGAGTCGAGGCAAGTACTTGCGCTTCTGCTCGTCAGAGGCAAAAAACACGATGTGCTCCGAACCGAAGATGGAAGATATAACGCACAGGCACAGTCCCAGATCGATCCTGCTCAGTTGCTCCGTGATAAGCGCCTGCTCGAGAAATCCCATTCCCGGGCCACCGTACTCCTCAGGGATGATGGCACCCACGAGGCCGGCCTCACAAGCTTTTTGCCATATCTCCCGGCCATACTTCTCTTCACGGTCGTACTCCTGGGCCACAGGCGCCATCTCATTGACCGCGAACCTGTAGGCCGTATCCTGTATCATCCGTTGTTCTTCAGTCAGATCGAAATCCATTGCCCAACTCCTGTGGATTTACATTCGAACCGTCAAGCGCTCAGTCTGTGCTGTGACAAGAATCTTTTCCGGGGAATCGCTTTGCTCTCAACGAATCCGAGCCCGACAAACAGTTTTCCCCCTTGCATAGAGACAAACCTCTATCCTGACGCAGCGCTCCGCTCCACCTTATCGGTTCATTCTTTGCGTACCTTCATACGCGAGAGCATCGAACCCGTCAACGGAAATCATATTTCAATAGACGATAGCTGCGTACCCTACAAAGCTGGAACCGGGAATGACATCGTAGCTCGTATAGTATTCCAGCAACCTGCCATTCTCGACGCCGTGCCGATCTACCGACGCGATCACGGCTGCGATAGGACCAGGAGAGCACGAATTGTGGCGATTACGTGCGTCTTCCAGCACTCCTTGGGCATCCATGGCCAACGCCTTGTCGATCAGCGCTTTGTCGTTTTCGTCTTTGACCCACTGAACTGCGGCAGGACCGGTTCCCTTGGGAACGAAACCGTAATTCGGGCCATAATGCGTTAAATCCGCGGATCCGACAAAGATCGCAGAGAGTCTCTTCTGTCCCAGAACCTCGTCCAGCGCTGATCCGAGATCGATGGCTTTCGCTGACGAGGGAGCATGGACGGCCAGGACAGGGACTCTTGGGAAGAAGTGTTTCACAAACGGGAGCATAACTTCCACGGTGTTATCGTTGAACCCTGCTCCAGCCCGAACAGCGCGGCCTTGCTCAACTAGGTCTTTTGCCGTCTGCGCATCAAGATCCAACACCCCGAGGGGAGTTTCCCATCCATCGTCGGTATAGATCACGGGATGTCTGTCACCCGGCAAATGGCCGCCGTATATGACCACCCGATCGGGCGTGCCCGCCCCCGCCAGAGTTGAGATCACCCGAGCTGCTGCTCTCCCGGAGAAGGCCCATCCTGCATGAGGGGCCACTCCTCCAACCCACGTGCCAGTGGGAGGGGTGAACCCCGCGAGGAACTCCCCGATTTCCTGGGAACAGTCGTGAGCTGATGCAGGGTACCATCCCCGAGGTAGAATTCTCTTCCGAATACCCATTCGAACACCTCCTCGAGGTCAATAACGCAATGGTTGTCTTGGACGATTCAACCAACCCGTCAAGCATCCGGAGCAGGGAGGACAAACGACGCAATCACCTGTTCGCCGACGGACTCTTTGCCACAGCCTCTCGATCTTGCAGGCCTTCTCTAACCAAGCCCCTCGTTTTTGCTCCAGACGATCCCTATTCAATCGCGATCAGCGGATTTTTGTCCACAGAAGTCTCGCCACAGAAGGGCCTGGATTATGCCATTGGGTGGGAATGTCCAAAGTGAGATAGATCACGTCCCCTTCTCGGAGCTCATACACTGTGCCGTCAACCGTCATGCTCGGGCTACCTTCCAACACGTAGCCCATTTCTTCGCCCTTGTGAATAAAGAAGTGGGACGAGAGCTTCGTATCCGGCGCAATCTCGATGAGAAACGGCTCGGCCCTCGTCTCGAGGTCCACCGGGGTCAGGACTCGCGCAATCACGGCCTCGGAACTGATCCCCTCCAATTTCACCTGCGAGGATTCCGATGCCGGGAATACGAATCTTTTCTTCCGGTTCCGTCGAGTGTGAAGCAGTGAGCTTACATCTATGGATAAGACCTCCGCTATCTTCAGCAGCGCAGGCAATGAAGGGTAAATGAGGCTACTTTCCACCTGCGAGATGGTGCTGGGGGTCACTCCCACCAAGCGGGCCAGCTCCGTTTGAGAAAAGCCCCGTTTCATGCGTATCTTTCTGAGCCGTGCTCCCAACTCCACAGGTCCTGTAGCCCGTTGCTCGTCGTCGAACGTGACGGTATGGTCCCGTGTCCAATACGTGAACGGCTTCTGAAGATTGTCGAGACTGCGATTCTCGGCCTTCAGCACGCTCAATGACGTGGTACCTCGCTTGATGGAGAGATCGATGGCCACTTGAGCTATCTGGTTGATCTGAGCCTTTAGCTTGGAAGAATGGGCGTTCTTCTCCATAATCCAGTAGGCCACTGTATTGAGCTCGTACAGCCGAGGACAAGAATGACCGTAGAATTGGACGATCTGGTCTTCCCCTCCCCATAGCTCTTGCATGCCAGTTATGCTCTCGAACACGAAGCGGACGTCTCCGCTCATTCCGGCATGCACGCCGTAGAGAGCATCCATGACCTGGTTTATCTGGCGAGGCTCGTCCACTCTGACAATTCTGCAGGGCCATTCAGGCCTCGCTTCGTAGTAGAAGCGGAGAAACACGTCTGAGCCCGCGCCTTTTCCCCACGTGAAACAATCCAGTACCGTCAGGCCGGGGTATTGAGCTACTGGCCCGAGCTTTTCCAGGATGTTGCGCGGCGACCGATCGAAGCTCACGTAAATGATGGGCTTGTTATCGGCCTGAGAAGCTTTCATGAAATTGAAACAGAAGACCCAAGCCAGACTTCCGGCGTCGTCATGCCAGACGACATTGTCACCGATGAACAACCCTCCCAGGAGGATATCAAGGCGGTTCACGCCTGAGCCTATGGCGTGAGGCTGCGGAATGCTTGAGGTCATACCATCACCCTATTAGACCGAGATTATTGGCGTACGCGAAAGCCCCCGCTTCAGCCTACGGTAATCCCCGCGGCCTGTCAAGGTTAGGGGGACTAATCAAAGACACTTCTGAACCCAATTGGTAAGCTATGCCCAACCCATGGGAAGGATGGCTACCCGTCTTCCAGAACCACCATGGCTGGCTGGACCAACAATCCTCGAAGGCTCGACAGTCTCCTCCTTTGCGGTTGCCACGTCTCATGGCGGCTGATACAGTACCGGCCGCTGTCGGCAGGCTCGAGTCTGAGGACACGCGCAGCGCCGCACTTAACACCTCTCCAGGCGAACTCCAAGAATCGGCTCATGTGAAAGTAGCGAGGTATTGCGCCATGCGGAATCCTGGATGGCTTTTCGCTCTCGGTCTGGTTGTCGCTATTTTTGGCTTCTTCGCGCTTGCCAAGAGCAGCCGACACAAAAGAGACTGCGTCAGCCTGAGGTGACGGTAGCTCTCCCCATTCAACAGGAGGTCACGAGATATCTAGAATGTACGGGCACCAAGGCTCCTCTCAAGTCTGTAGACATTCGGGCACGAGTCCCTGGATTCCTTACAAAAATATGCTTCGAGCCAAGGGCCAAGGTGAAAGCGGGGGATCTCCTCTTCGTGATCGATCCCAGGCAGTACGAAGCAACAGTCAAAGAGGCCAACGGGAATGTGGCTGCGCGGAAGGCGGAGTTCAAGCTTGCCCAGACCGAGCTGGAAATTAGTAGACAGTTAGAGAGCAAGGAAGCGATCAGTGCCCTTAGTACACGATTTCATAAGTACGGTTACGTATCTCAGGGTTATTAAGAAGAGGAATGATGGTGATTATTGATTGCTTCATGCCCCGTAGGGGCATACCATGAGTAGCCGTGGGTTTCAACCCACGGAAGGAAAGAACCGACAAGGGGGGACCCTGACGGGGTCCACCATGTAAGTGCAGGAGAGCCAAGGCTCCTTCATGATCGGTTCCTCTACCTGGCGATGAGAATCCTCTTGGTCGACCCTTTCAGGGTCGGTTGGTGGTTGTGCCGTGCCGAACCACAGGTTGAAATCCCGCGTCTCGCGGGGCTACTGAAGGTGCGCTCCTTCAGAGCGCAAACCTCCAACTGAGTCGAGGCAGAATACGTGACCGCAATTATGAAATCCTCTACTAAGGGGATTGCACTGTAACAGGCACTCCCTGTGTAACAAACGATATACCGAGACCTGACCGGGTGGTTATCATGATTCCCTCTATAAGCGGCTGATTCACGGGCTTTGTCGATGACCATCGCACGAGGAAGCTCGGTCCAGGTCCACCGGTTACGTCGTGCTCTTCCACGATGACGTGCTTCGACGACAAGGCCGAAAGAAGCAGCGGTTGCTTCAGAAATTCCTTCACAAGACGACCGGATGAATCGTGGTACGCTATGGACAAAACCTCAATAGTGTTGGCAGGGTCAGTGTTTCGGACCATCAGAGTAGTAGTCAGGTTGAGTTGATGGCTCTTCGGCCCTCCATACACGTGTGAGTACACAGGCACGTACACAGTCTGGGAGGATTTCCTTGCGAGCTCCTCTGCTGCGCTGGTTGCGGTGCACAGAAAGGCCGTTACCAAGAGAAACAGCGATACACTTCGCACGATCATTTCATGTCCCTCCGTATTGACACCGGAGATGACGCGTCGCCTTGAAAGGGAAGCGCCACTCACGATAGTATTTCTCTGTCACAGGATCTCTCGCGCGTGATATACTCGGATGTCGCGACTTACGCAAGGAGTTGCTCATGCCGAATCAAGACCCTCCGACCCGAGAGATGGTTCAGAAGCTCAAAGAAGGAATGGATGAGAGTTCGCTCCTTCAAGAGTACAACCTTTCTGAGGAAAAACTCCAGGCTCTCCTTGACGAGCTCTTTGACGCGAGTTTCTCAACCCGACAGGATGAGACGAATGAATCGGCTGGCATGCGGGCTATCGAGGCTGAAGAAATCATCAGGGATATCAGGCGGGGTCTTAACGAAGCGGAACTGAAATTGAAATACGAGCTTTCATCAGGAGCACTAGCCAAGACGGTCAAGTTGCTTCTCGATGGAGATCATTTGAATCGAGGAGACCTTTCCAAAGGAGCCGTACCGTATGAAGAGGTAGTCGACATGGGGAAGTCCAGGCTCTTGGAACGATATTATCTCGATTTCGGTTTGCCCGTCGTCGACGTGGACTTCCCGGACGTGGCAGGCACGGTGAGAGATCTCACTACAAAAGGACTGGGAACTACCGGCATCCGTGCCTCGATTGACGAAATCAAGACTCTCCGTATTCAACATCCCCGCTTCGTGTTTCTCAAGTCTTTCACGTTTCGAGCCAAGTGTAGATGGGTAAAGGACGTGGACTGTGGCGGAAAAGCGATCGCGGGATTCGAGATAGTCTCGATGTCGGATGAGGACACGGACCAACTGCGCAAGCTGGTAAAGCTTCTCAGGTTTTATGCGGTTTCGACCGCCCGCAGTCCGGTGACGGATCCGGAAAGCTCTTCTCCATAACATTCGTTCGGTGTTCGATTGCGGAAAGTCCAGCCCCACTTCGGACAAAGCTTCGAAGTAGGATAGACTATGTTTGGTGTCAGTCGCCCCCTCGGACAGGTAGTCCTTTCGGCGACAACACGGAGTTCTCAGAAGATCGAGCTTCTTGGTGCTTCGCAGTCATTCGCGGACTCTCGAGTGGCTTGCGAGGAGGTGCGGAAGAAAGAGGTCTTCGAATCCAACCGATCAAGAGACCTCGTCCCAGGGCGCGGACATTTCATGACGCAGGTAGCTCGCGGCATCCGAGCCGTAGTGATTCATCCAACTGTGAGAAGGAGGGCAAGCATTGTTCAATTTCTTTACTCGAAAGCTTGCTGGCGGTCTGGTGCTTTCTCATGTAGCCTTAGCCGTAATTCCCATAATAATTCTAGGGCTTGTGGCATTTAAGAGCTCCAGATCGGCCTTGGAGAGCAAAGAGTATGAAAAACTCGCCGCCGGCCGAGATTCGAAAAAGCGGGACCTCATGTCGTATTTGCTCGACACCCTGCAGAAGATCGAATTCTTGGCTTCAAGCTCTGCGGCGGAGGCGGCTGTACAAGAGCTCACAACGTACCATCGAGATACTCGCCCTTCGCCAGAGGCTGATTTCAATGTGCATTCGACCGAATACGCCGAATTGTACAAAAAAATTGACGGCTTTTTTGAACGCTTTCTTACGGTAAACAATCCTTCGATCTCGGGTTATCGTGACATCCTCCTTATCGACCGCGAGGGAAGGGTCATGTACACCTCTGCCAGACTCGCCGATCTTGGAACGAATCTGGCGAAGGGACCTCTGACAGCCAGCAATCTGGCAGGACTCTGGAAAAAGGTGATCGCATCCAGCAAGTCGGCGATGACGGATTATGCAGAGTACGAGCCCGCCAAGGGGCCTGCAGCCTTCTTGGGAGTCCCTGTTTCCGACGAGGGAAAGGCCGTCAAAGGGGTTCTCGTCCTTCGGTTGGGACTTGAGAAAATCGATTCACTGTTCAATGTGGCCATGACGCCCAACGAGATCGTCCGCACCTTTCTCGTAGGACAGGATCTTACCATACGCTCCGATCCCGGCTCGATCGAGGAAGGAAACGTTTTCGGAAAGCAGGTGCAAAATCCATTTGTTTCTAAGGCTCTTTCAGGAGTTACAGGCGCGGAGGCTGCATTAACCTCCTCCGGAAATTGGCAACCAACGGCCTATTCTCCCGTGGGCCTCAAGGACCACCCCGGCCTGGCAACCGATTTCGACTGGGCCATCCTCGTGGAGGCCGACCATGAACAGGCCTTCGCTGCTATCTATTCCATACGTAATCGCATCGCGCTCATTGCAGTTATCGTTGGCGTGATTGCCGTCCTCGTAGCGTACCTGATGGGCAGGTGGATCTCACGCCCTGTCACCAGGGCGGCGGAATCGATCGTCCGCATTGCCGATGGGGACCTGACTGGCGAGCTTCCGCAGACCAAGAGGCGAGACGAGCTCGGTGCTTTGCTCAAAGCCGTCGGGAAGCTTTCTCGAAACATGCGACGCCAGACCACCTCGTTATTGGATGGCATAGATGTCTTGGGAGGAGCTGCTTCCGAATTGGCTACCATGATGACGGAAATGTCGGCCAACGCCGCTCAGACCTCGACAGCGGTTTCGGAGACCACTTCTACAGCAGAACAGGTCAAAATTGCAGCGAAACTCGTGAGTGAAAAGGCCAAGAGCGTGGCCCTGAGCGCCCAAAAGGCAGCAGCGGTCTCCTTGGAGGGAACCAGGGCAACTGAAGACATTACGAGCAGAATGCATCTCATAAGAGACCAGATGGACACAATCGGTCAGACCGTCGTGCACCTGAGTGACCAGAGCAGGGCCATAGAAGAGATCACCGGAACAGTTCAGGATCTGGCCGATCAGTCCAATCTCTTGGCGGTCAACGCGTCAATCGAGGCGGCTAGGGCCGGCGATCGAGGTAAGGGATTCTCAGTCGTGGCTCAGGAAATAAGGAGCCTGGCAGAAGAATCTAGACGAGCCACGGACCAGATCCGGGCTCTCCTGGAGGATACCCGCAATGCCGTCAGTGCCGTGGTTATGGCCACGGAACAAGGCATCAAAGCGGTCGAAACGGGAGTCGAGCAATCGGTCGTATCCAGGACTTCGATCGAAGCTTTGGCCGAGAGTGTAAACAAGTCCGCTGAGGAGGCGGCAGTCATCGAAACTTCGAGCGAGCAACAACATTACGGTGTCGATCAGTTGGCGTTGGCTATGGTGAGTATCGACTCGGCGACAAAGCAGAATCTCGAAGTGACTGGAAAGCTTCAGGCTTCGATCACGCGTCTCGAGGACCTGGGGCAGTCTTTGAAATCAATGGTCGCAGTCTTCAAATTGTGACAACCAATGCCTAAACGAAACGATCGTGGCACGCGACCGGCAGTCTCTCCCACGGCGGTATCACAACAGTCTGCGAGAGAACTATCCGGTCGACCAGCCGCCGTCGCGCCATAGTGAAGGATTGTCATGACACTACCAAAGCACAAGACCAAGATCGTTTGCACCATCGGGCCCGCTTCCCAGGACCCTGAGATTCTGGAACGGATGATCCGAGCAGGCATGAACATCGCCCGGATCAACTTTTCTCATGGAGATTTCGCAAGCCACAGATCGAACATCTCTAACATCCGCGCTGCATCACGTAAGCTCGATACCCGGGTGGCCATCATGGCCGACCTTCCCGGACCCAAGATCCGGATAGGGAAGCTGTCGCCCGAACCAGTGATGCTCCAATCCGGAGACACCTTCCTGCTGACCACGGACGACATCGTGGGGGATAGGACCCGAGCATCGGTTACATTTCCCAGGCTTGTCCAATCAGTGGCGCCTGGGGATCATCTATTTCTGAACGACGGATTCATCGAGCTGCAGGCCGAAACGGTCACAACGACCAGCGTGCAGTGCAGAGTCTTGATGGGCGGAGAGCTCCGTTCTCACAAAGGGCTCAACGTGCCAGACACCGACCTGGCTATTAGCGCTTTCACCGATCGGGATCGTGAATGCCTCGAATGGGCACTTGGACAGGGAGTGGACGCAGTCAGCCAGTCGTTCGTTGAGTCGGCGGCAGACATCGTAGCAGTGCGTGAAGCTGCGGAGAAGCTCGGGTACCATCCCTTTGTGATAGCAAAAATCGAACGAGCTCGAGCGGTCGAAAATATGGATGCAATTATTGAGGCTGCCGACGGAATCATGATAGCCAGAGGCGACCTCGGCGTGGAAATACCGATTGAGCAGATCGCTGTAGTGCAGAAAAGTCTCATGCGCAAAGCAAACTTGCTGGGAAAGCCGGTCATCACT
Organism: Thermodesulfobacteriota bacterium; assembly: GCA_040753915.1. Lineage (GTDB taxonomy): Bacteria > Desulfobacterota > Desulfomonilia > Desulfomonilales > Desulfomonilaceae > JBFMDN01. The sequence goes on from JBFMDN010000047.1 coordinate 33,937, forward strand.
GCCACTCAGATGCTAGAATCTATGACAAACAACCGCAGACCGACTCGAGCTGAGTCGACCGACGTTGCAAACGCCATCCTGGATGGTACTGACTGCGTTATGCTTTCGGGTGAGTCTGCCATGGGGCGGTTTCCGGTAGAATCGGTGGAGATGCTTGGAAGAATAGCCGTTGCCACTGAGCCCCTCCTGACTGGTTACACGGTGCAGAAGATTCTCGAAGCTGACAATGGAAAGGGAGATGTGGCTATCCGAGACCTCATAGCGCTGAGCGTTGCAACTACCGTCCATCGGGTGTGCCCCGCAGCGGTGTTCGTACCTACACGGAGCGGGGCTACAGCGAGGAGCATCGCTCGATTCAGGCTGCCCATTTGGATCACCGGATCTAGCCGGCATGAGGATACGTGCCAGAGACTCCTATTCTCGCACGGCGTGTTCCCGCTCCACCTTCCGAATCATCCGGACGACTGGCAGAGTTTCATCCAGGCCTGGTTACGGGAGCACGGCATAGAAGGACACCTCGTCATCTTGACGGAAGGCCCCTCATCCAAGAACCCGGAAGCCAACGAGCGCATGGAGATCATAGATTTGCGGCGCAAGAGGTCTAAATGAACCCCCTTCTGTATTCGAAGGAGCCCTTGCCCCAGGCTGCAGATCCGGACTGGCAATCGGAACTGCGGGCCTAATGGCTGCGAGGGCGTGCCTGCGGGGCTTGCTTGTCATGAGGCTGCCACGGGAGTCCGGGAGATGAATGCGGACACGGGAGGGATGGTGTTTGTCACGGCGATCTTGCGGTGCTTCTCATTCTTGCTACACAACACAGGAGGGGGGCAGACATGTTTTCCGTCCCCCCGGAGGCGCACTTCAATTCCGTAGAGTACGTAATCGAGCAATGACTTCACTCGAAGGTGAGTCGGAAAGAGAATCCGGCTCCTCACCCCGGGAGGTTATCATGAACGAAAACCCCGCAGAGGGAAATGAGGTGGGATTTCTGGCGCGGGTGCCGCTCTTCTCGAGACTTGCCCGCGACGAGCTCTTACGACTCACGGCATGTGCTCAACGACTGGTATTCTCTCTCGGGGAGGAGATCATTCGAGAAGGAGAGCAAGACCGGAGGCTGTTCGTCATCGTCCGAGGTCGAGTGGAAGTGGTGAAATCTCGAGGAGAGACGAATGAAAGGAGTCTTGCCGAGCTTGGACCGTACCAATACTTTGGCGAAATGGCCATCATCGATTGCCTGGTCCGATCCGCCACCGTTGTGGCGAGAGAAGAAACCGAGGTGCTTGTCCTCGACCACGAGGACCTTCACCGTGAAATGGCCAGAGCGCCGTCCGTGGCTATGGAGTTGCTCAAGACGCTCAGCCTGCGCCTTCGTGCGCTCGAAAAGATATTGATGCAGTCGCTTGGCGGTCTATTGCCCATCTGCCTCCACTGCAAGAATATTCGAGATGAAAGGGGAAACTGGGTTCCCATAGAAGAGTATATCGCTGACCGATCCCAAGTGGATTTTACACACGGGATCTGCCCCGTCTGCATGAAGAAGCTGTATCCGAAGCACTTCTCAAACGTGCAGCGGTGAGCAAGGTCGCGCTCCGGCGGGATGAAGAGCCGCCGCCGGCCATTCGCCATCGCGAGTGGAGAGCGCTCTTCGTTGAAGATCTCGCGTGAGAAGTGCCAGCCATGAAGCGCTAGCCAGAGGTTTCTGCTGCGCCGGACGAAGATGCCCTCAACGACAGCCGGTGCAGTCGTCGTGGCGACTCATGGTTGATAATATACTTCCACGCACACCATTATGGATTTGTAGGACCGGACCCGAAGGCGCATGTCACATCATAATTGTATCAGTGTGCAGTGGCTGGGCGACATAGCTTTGACTGCCCAATTTCTCGAATCGGACAACCACGAGGCCATTCGCCGGAACGTGGAATATCTCCGTGCATCCCTTCCACCCGCCGATTTGAGAATCGCCAACTGGGAGGCACCGCTGCTCGGCTCCGAAGGCATTAACCCTCTGAAGAAGGTGACCCTTCATACCACAGAGGAAGCAGCGAGCAACATACAAGACCTGGGGCTCGACGTCGCTCTCCTGGCAAACAACCACGTGTTCGACTGCATGCGGTCGGGATTCGAAAACACTATATCGTTTCTCGATTCCCTAGCCGTTCGGTGGGTCGGAGCAGGTCTGTCGGAGGCCGATGCTACACGCCCCCTGCTTCTCGATATACACGGTCAACCCTTGGCAGTGCTGGCGTACGTAGATGCCGACACTAATCCTCGCATTCCCCCCGATCGCTCTCTCCACGTGAACTGGCTGGATCGATCTAGGGTACTGAACGATGTCCGCACCCTGTGCGAGGACGGACGATTAGTCCTGGTGAGCTTTCACTGCGGGATGGATTTCGTTGCACTGCCGTCTCCCCGTCACAGGAGCCTGGCGCGGGAAACGATTGAAGCGGGCGCAACGCTTGTAATGTGTTGCCACCCTCATCGCATCCAAGCCCATGAACCCTGGAAGGATGGATACATATTCTATGGGCTCGGCAACTTGATTGCTGGCGCCATCTACCCTTGGCCAAGGCTGGCCGAGCCTACGGTGGCGGTTACGTGCAGAATCCAAAACAGGAAGGTCTCCCCGCCGGATATTCGTCACCTCATCTTTCGTGACGGCTTGCTCGGGCCAGACCGAGGGGAGAGGGGGCCCAAGATCTATCGGAAAGCCAACCGGAAGCTAGCCGGATCCGACGACGAATATGCCCGGCATTTCACACGGGCGTTAGCGTACGAGCTTTCGATAATCCGGCCCCTCCATTTCCTGCGAAGACACAAGAACCCCTTCTCTCTTCTCGCGAGCTTCGAGAAAAGGCACGCGGTCGAATATTATCTCCAGCTCAAGAGGATATTCGCCAAATCAGAGCGCTAAAGCTCCCAGCCGAACCCCAGGCCTGTTCATCACCAAGACCGGATGCTACACATAAAACCCTTCAGCCCATGCTGCTTCACACGCGGCCCTGAAACAACAATCTCCATTCTTGTACGCGGCGTCGTCTCGGCTCTTCGGGAGGAACGTATGGGGCATGCCGAACGCTTCAATAACCAATCCGTCAGGTGTTCTGATATACCATACCTCGGTCTTGTGCTTATTCTCGCATTCGACAACCTTCTTTATTGCGGTAGATTCAGATGCGGGAATTCTCATAGTGGACTCCAAATCAACACTCTATACCGCCACGCATTGAATATGCGTGGCAGTGATCGCAGTCGAAGGCCGATGAGCCTTCGATCGACATGTGGTCATGAAAGAGGTCGAAATTTCCGAACAGTGCCTGCGAAGACCCTGACTCATGACCAACGGATAGTAGAGCGCGGCCAGCACTTTCACGCTGTCGCTTATGCCCCAGTCTGCAAATTGGGTTCGGAGCTGCTCTTAGTCCGCTCCGCTACGGTTTCATCGCACTGTAAGAGCTTTCCCCTGCGACTGTTCGCCTGACACGGACCCTACGCGTATACGTATGGACCGCCCTCGAAGGCAAGGGGCCATTTCCAACTCTGATCGCAACAGGTCAGCCGACTGGGGGAAGCACCCTCGTACCTTTCCTTAACAGTTTTCAGCCACCCGCGCAAGCCGGCATCGCGACAAATACCCCTCTCCATCGAGGTAGAGTTGTCCGCCGGCAGGTAATCGCGTCTCGATCAGACTGGGGGGCCGAAAGCAGGCGATCTAGTCGAACAGCTCGTCTTCCGTATCCGACAACATCTCTCCTCTCGTGTAGATCGTCTTGCAATACTGCTGGAATCCGTCTGCCCCAAAACAACAGTTGCACTCTTGACCTTCCTCGGGAATTCCCGGTTCGACAAGGACTTCTAGCCCCATGGATTCGTATAATTCCCGCATCTCTGAAAGCCGGGGCTCCTCCACAGTGAAACGGCGTACCCAACCATTTTCAACGAGCTCGCGGTGACGGTGCAACATGAGCTCTCTATCCATCTTTTATAGCCCCGTCCTTTCCGGAGGTTGCAGCATCCGCGCCCTTCAAACGAATCAAAGCGATTTCCGGCGGGCAGTTGATCCGCCACGGCACGAATGTCAACCCTATTCCACGGTTGAGATACATGCTAGTGGACCGTTCCTGGTACCATCCATGGGTATAGGGGGAAACAAGGCTTGCGAGGCTCACTCCCCTACCCTCACCTCCTGCAGGAAGAATGACTTGGCCGGCATGGATGTGCCCAGCCAGGACCAGGTCAATCTTGCCGTGCGCTGCTAAAGGCAACACGTTCGGACGATGGGAGAGAAGGATGCGGAGCCCTCGCTGGGAAGGAGCTTTCTTGAGAAATCCGCGAAAATTCGGAAAATCTTTGCCCCAAACCCAATTCCCAAGCGGATCGTCTATCCCTCCCAACAGGATTGGGACCTCTCCGTGGGTCAACTCTATCCATTCATTCCTTAGCACGGTAATCCCGCTCTTCTTGAGCGCCCGCACGGACCGCCACTCCCCGGCATAGAAGTCGTGATTTCCCAGAATCGCGTAAGTGCCGAATTCTCTGGGGCGAAGCGTCTCCAGAATGGGGGCAGCGATTTCCACCGGTGTATGAGACGAATGAAAAACATCGCCAGTGATGACTAAGGCATCCGCATCAATCTCATTGAGCCTGCGCACCAGACGATAGAGCTCAGGAGTTCCCATAAACAGTCCGAAGTGAAAATCCGTGACATGGAGAAGAGTGATCGGGCGGCTGGACCCGGTCAACAATGGATGGATATATTCGAGCTCTTCAACCACAGGTCCCTGGTATCCCTGCGCTACGCCGCGACCGGCATAGGCGAGAGCGGTCGTCACTCCTGCAGCAGTGGTCCATTTGAGAAAACTCCGTCGAGTGGCTGAAAATGGCGCGTCATCGTTAGCAAAAGGGCCGAGGGCACGGTCCTGCGTCGAAGCTTCATCCGAGGCCGGATCAAACCTCACTTTCTCGTTGCTCCCTACGCACCCACGCTCATCCGCGCACGGGAGATGAGAGCCTTTCCGTACGCGCCCAGAAACGCCGGCGAAAATGTCTTTGATACTCCACGTTATGGACAGCGCCCCGATCAACAAGAATTCCAGACAGAGCACTAGCACGAGCCCGAGGTAGCTGAAATAGATAACGGTCGCGATCTTCCGTCCCAGAGAATCCGGAGGAAGCCAAGAGGAATTAAACGACAAGAGCAGCGCAAAGAAATTGAATGCTGCCAGGCCGGCCAGTACCGGATACGCTACCGACCGGCTGATCGGCGCGTAGCGTCCAAAAAGGTACTTCCGCAATGAAACAAATACGTACCACTGGCACAATATGGAAAACGACCCCAGACACGCGAGGACTACGACAACCTTGTCCATCTGACCTCAATCCTCCGCTCATGTTGCCAGCCCCACTCCTAAAGCATATACGCTCGAGTCCAAAAAGGAAACGGTTTCGACAGAATTCCGATTCGGCCGCGTCGAGGTTGCGAGAAGGTTAGCAATGGCTGCCATACATTGAATATGCGTGGCAGCCATAACCGTCGTATTCCCCGCTATTTCTTTGCCCGCATGGCCGAAAAAACAGCGTTTCTCACCTTGAGCATTCGCTTGTCTCCAGCAGGATCAACCTCAAGCTTGTTCATCACGTAAGAAAAACTCATTCTGGCCTCCGGATCCATTTCCAGCCACGAGCCTCCAAAGCCGCCCCAGTAGAATGAGCGCGGAGACAGGCCCGGGAGCTTCTCGCTCGCCAGCCCAAAGCCGAGCCCCCACCGTATCGGCAGACCCAACACGAGGTCGATATCATTTGACTGCTCTTCGAGCGCACGATCGATTGAAGCTCGTGAAAGCAGCCGCACACCATCCACTTCACCGCCACAAGCCAGGACAGAGCCAACTCTCGCAGCGGAACGAGCGTTTCCATGCCCGTTGCTGGCAGGGATTTCAGCACCTCTCCAGGCCCTATCGGAATAGGCAGGCATGATCGGCGCACTGACCAAGGTCCTGCCTGCGATCGATTCCGGGTCGAGAGGAGGGAGCTCCATTGGCGGGGGAGGGATCAGCTCTGCCACACGAGTATCATGCTCCTCTGAGAGGCCGATGTGGAAATCCGCGGCCAGCGGTAGGGCCACCTCCTCCCGAAAAAAAGAACCGAGGGTCTTGCCCGATATACGCCGGACGAGCTCCCCCAACAGATATCCGAAGGTCAGCATATGATAGCCGCTTCGGGTTCCTGGTTCCCACCACGGCTCTTGATTTTCCAGGAGCAGGGTAACGCGCTCCCAGTCGTAGAGGGCCTCCAGGGGAAGCGGCTCGTTGAAGCCTGAAAGGCCAGCACTATGAGAGAACAACCAGCGGACCAGTATTCGGTCCTTTCCAGCCGCAGCGAACTCCGGCCAGTAGCAGGCAACCGTGGCATCCAGGTCCAGTTGTCCCCGGTCAACCAGCATCAACGCGCATAGAGTGGTCATGACCTTTGTAGTTGAGTAAACGTTTGTGATCGTGTTCCGCTGCCAAGGAACTGTATGAGCCGCGTCAGCGTAGCCTCCCCAAAGATCGACTACGTATTCACCATCGACCGTGACCGCACACGAAGCCCCCACTTCCAAACCAGCCTCGAAGTTACCTGCAAAGGCTTCTCTCACGGCAGCAAAGGCGGGATCGCAATGCCCTTCGACAGAGTAGGATTTTTTCATCTAGCCCTCCTGTACCTCTCATTGAACGGTCGACCCGAGCGCCATTGCCCGTTTCGTTCTTCGCCACGTGAACGACGTGCGTTCACGTTACCCTTCCCGATCACAAGGGGAACGAAGAATCGATCTCGTGGGCAGTAATGCATGCACCCCACAGATTGGGAGCACTCACACGGCGCGCCGGACACTCCATGCTTGCTTGCAGGCAACGAGGAGCAATCTGGGCCAACACCGAGCCAACAATGGACTAAACACCGCTCCATCGAACGGGCTCACCGGGACTAGGGCTGTCCGGCCCGCGGCGGGTCTCAAGTCGTGACCCGTCCGATGGCATTTCCTGTCAAGCAACGCGGCCGGTCCCCTCGGCTCCTGGCTCCTTTCGACTCGCCCCCCCGTCTCAGCCAAAGGTTCGAGGCCTCCGTCCGTTGCTATACTGCCACGCAATGAACAGGCGTGGCAATCATTGCAGTTGAAAGCCAATGAGCCTTCGTTCGAAATGTGGCCGTAAATGGAGGTTGAGATTTCCTATCCATGCCTCGGGACCTCCTGGCTTATGGCCGACACGACAGTGGAGCGCGGCCGTTGCTTTCACGCTGTCGTTAATGACTCGGTTTGCTGGTGAGGTCCCGACCTGCTCTTATAGCGGGTGCCAATAATAATTTCCGTTTCTCCTCCTCAACACTGACGGGCGAGACGAAAGTGTCTCGAAACTCGGGACACACCAAGAATCGTAGCACAATCGAGCGGCGATGCATGGAAAGGCATCCTCAACCTAACTATCTCCCAGAGGGAGAGGGAGCCTAAAAAAATCCCCTCTCCCCCGCTTCGGGGGGAGGGTCAGGGTGAGGGGGTGTGCCACGATTATAACGGACTGCCGGCTTTTGAGAAACTTTCAGACGCCCGTCCCACCGGTCTGCGAACCTCCCATAAATGTTCTCGGCATATGGGAAGCGGAAAGAACTTTTGGCATCGGGTACACTACGCTTCGCTACAACTACTAACGGACCGCACAGGCTGTGCCAGCAGTGAAAATCCGCTTTGCCGGACGACAGGGTTAGAGGGGGAGGATTTCGGAAAGGAGGGGTGAGGTGTGGTAAGAAAAAGCTTGACAGGCCAAGCTACGTTTGTTAGACCTGTCTAACACCAGACTCGCCATTACCTTTGGTGTTCAGGAGGCGGGTGAAGAAACCTCGTCACTTCGGGGAAGTACGCATGAAACCTCAGAGGAAATTGTGGGAATTGCAGCATCAAACAATTTGTAAGGTCATCGGTATGGCTTTTGACCTGGAAGACCTGAAGAAGATAGCGAGGAAGTTCGGAATCTCGCACAACGATCCGTTGATGGATCATGAGTTCGCTCTTCACTCCACTGCCGTTCAGCTTTGTGGCAGCGACAACAAGGTTGCCCGGCATATCCAGAAGATGATCCAAGCGAGATTCGCCCGGTATTCGCACCGGTTGTCCGCGTTGGAAGCCTGTGAGCTCATCGAGTCGGTCACCGACAGCGACGGGAATCGGGAAATTCCCCTATGGGCTATCCTATGGGATCTTAGTACGAGAGGATTGGAAAACGGGGCTTCTGTCGAAACCGCGCTGTTTGGATTCATTCACATGCTCGAGCATAGATTAATGCGAGAATTCTGGGAGTCTGCACCCAAGAAAGCCAACGAGCGCGCGGAAGAGGACAAGGCTGCTGAAGAAGCTACCAGGTTGAAGAGGCAAATACTGGATCTCCAAGGGGAGGTCGAGCGGCATGAAAAGCTCAATGAACGCCTCCGCATGCAGCTCGAAGAGGTGAAGGCAGCACAAGCGTCCCAAACGGGATCCGGAAGATCTCAGGCACCGGTCGAGCCTGTTCGAGTGGATCAGACCGAGAAGCTGGTGCGGCTTCAAATGTTTCTGGAGGACACACAAGCTCAGAAGCAAAGCCTGGAAGAGGAGTGCTCTCGACTGCGCAAGGAGATCGAGGTTCTGGCGCGAGAGGTTTCCCAGACGGTTCGCGATGAAGCCACCGAGAGCCAAGAACCCGGCGCTTGTCACTGTCCTTACCGGGATTTCTTGAGTCAGAAACATGTGACCATGGTAGGCGGTATTAGTAGCCTCGAGTGCCATTACAGGAACGTCGTGGAGGCAATGGGAGGCACATTTCAACGACACGACGGGGACTGCCGGGGAGGCGAATGGCTCATCCAAGACTGCGTTCGTAGGGCCGACTTGGTCGTCTGCCCGGTCGAGGTAAACAGCCACAATGCCGTGAAGTCTGTGAAGAAACTCTGCAAGAAGTATGGTGTTGCGTGTTGCTTTCCCCGCACAGCGGGACTGAGTGGTTTCAGGATGGCTATAGAGGAGCATTTCTCCGAGTCCCAGGTAGCCTAGGAGTTTCCTATAGTAGAGCGCGGCTAGGGCTTTCAGACGGGCCACCATGACTCAGTTTGCCTATCGGGTTCGGACCGGTTTTTGAGGCCGTCCACCATAGCCGTGCACGGAACGGCACGAATGTTTCTCCCCGCGCGGATCAATTGAGGAATCGTTGCAATGTTTGTAGAGGCACCCCGCTTACCGGTTGGAAATGACCCTCATTTCGAGAAGCGAAGGGACGTCGAGCCTGTGCCAAGAGTCCTCCATCGAGATGATCCCGTTATTCGGACGAGAGTCGAATGGAATCGCCGGTACACTCAATGGGGAACATGGATCCCGTCAGTCAGTCGCTCCCTGAATTCGAGGAGAGTGACGTTTTACCTCGTGCCTTCCCAAGGGCAGCCCCTTGTTTCGCGACTGTGTGAGGCGCTTGCAGGAACAAGACGAGGGGCTGCCTCCTTCCCCTATATTGGTATCGCTAGCCGTCTTTTTTTTGGCCATAGAATTAGAGACGACAAACATAATCAGAATTTCCAAACTTACGTTCCGGAGGGGACTCTGCCATGGAAGTTGCGCTGCTTGTTGGAATCCTGTTGGTTGCGGCGGTCGGGCTGTTTCGGTCGTTCCAAGGAAGCCTGAGCAGTAACGAAAAAACCTGCTCGTGTGGACACGGGTGCTCATGTGCGAACCCATGCTGTACCGGTCATGACCTTGCATGTAACCGGGACCACAGCGACAGCGCTTTTGACGAGGGAGAGAATGAGACTCCTTCTGACGGGAAGGTTCGGCAGGGCCACTTCTGAACAAGAAGAGCGCGACCTTTCGCGGGCCAACCAGGCCGAGAAGGCACAACGACACTAAAGAACCAGAGGGCGGCCCTTGTTATGCCTCGTTCGGAAAAGAACGGAATCGTGTCATGAACAACAGCTTGCTCTCCCCATGCTGCAAGACAAAGGAGCGAGGGGCTTCATCCGCTCGCATGCAACCGTAAACCGTGCGTTTGCTCACGGCAACGCATTTCACCACGTTTTTTTCTTTTGTCGTCGGCTATGCCGACCTTGCATGTATAAGGAGGATTGAGGGGTTATGAAACGAATTCATTTTCTGATGCTGGCGGTCCTTACACTCGCAGCAAGTTCGTGTTTCCTTGCCACACCGGTCCAGGCCTGGGAATTCGAGCTGGCCGGGTCGTTCAACTGGAGCTATGAGTGGTACAACCAGCGAGGCAGCAAGGGGTTCCTCGGACCGTACAACGTGGACAACGGTGCTGGAACCAGGGCAGCCAACCTCAATT
>JBFMDN010000048.1:0-43619 GCA_040753915.1 Thermodesulfobacteriota bacterium
CGTGATAATCGTGGCACACCCCCTCACCCTGACCCTCTCCCCCGAAGCGGGGGAGAGGGGATTCTTCCGGCTCCCTCTCCCACTGGGAGAGGGTTGGGGTGAGGGTGCCTTTCCACGCATCGACGCTCAATCGTGCTACGATTTTTGGTGTGTCCCGGCTTTTGAGACACTTTCCTTGTGGTTGCCCGAATTCCATCACCGGCCGGGGCACGAAAACCGTGTTCGAGGGCGCCCACGAGGAGCGCCCCTACCTGGCAGACCATGCCGTGAATGAGATTGCACGTAACCTCGCAGCGGGCAGGTTTCAAACGTGCTCTCCATTGGGGTAGGCTCCAAAAAACCTTCTCTCGATACCAGTTCAAGACAAGAATACCCGCGAGACGCCGGCGCCACAGAAATTCGCGCCGAGATCCTCGCGGAGAGGGTTTCAATCCCGCTCCTGCTTGGATCCGGCCACCCTTCTGAGGCCGGTCCACTGCAATGATGTTAACCCCATTGCCAGGGAATGCGTAGCAGTATTGAGGAAAGAATGTGCTTGCGTACCACGCTTTGGCCGGTCGCGAGCCTCTCCTCCGACATCAGGAAAGGACCTCTACCTCAGTGTCCGGATCCAGTCTGACCAACACCGTTTGATTGAACATTTCCACCGAAAGAGCTAGCTGCTTTGTTTCACGACGTCGAAGTATGACTCCGATGGTGCCCTCGAGAGGACCGGACAGGATCATGATCTTCTTTCCCGGAGCCAGACCGGGCTTTACCACGAGATCGTCGAGCTTTTCCGCTACGCGGGCGACCGCTTCGAGCTCTTGAACGAATTTCTCCTGATCTTTCACCTGGATAATTCTCACGAGCTTCTTGGTGTCGTAGAGAAGATTATGATCCTCCTTTTCCAAGGCAAAACAGAGATATCCTCTGAAAAGCGGCTCCTCGATAATCTTGAACCGCTTGAAATGCCCTTGGCGTTGCTTCTTCCGGTACATGGGGAGAAAGTAGCTGATTCCCCGATTGAAGAGATAGGTTGCCATCATTTTCTCGCAGTTCGGCTTCACGTGGACCACCCACCAGTGCCCAAGATCGGCCTTCAGCGGTCGATCTTCAGGAAACCGTGTAGGGGCGCCTGCCATGATCATCATTTTCCCCTCTCAATCTGCGGAGTTTCGTGTTTCTCAGCGTCCTTTCGGGAACGGGCAATATGCTGAAAGCACTAATTCTACCCCCTAAGGCGAAATGGCAAAATGAACGAGGAGTGAGCCGCTTCCAAAGGCAACTGGCGTTTCGTCAGTATCGATTCTTTATCGGTCGATGTCAACACTGCAGTATTACTCCCCTATCTCGCTGCTTCTCTCTCAATGCCATGAGCGTTGAGGATTTGCTGCAACTGTTCTGGCAGACGCAGAAGAAAAAATCAGAGTCCGAGCAGGGTGCGCTAGAATAGGTTGATGCCGTCGTGGCTGAGCGTTATCCAAACCTCCTGCCCGAGGCGCAGGTCCGGAAGCATATCTGAGGTCCAGGGCAGGTTGATTTGAAACCGCTCTCCTGCTTCCACAGAGACGGTGGCCAAACCGTTTTCCGCGGCAAGGGAGACGACTCGTCCATGGAACGTGTTGGGTGATTCGGATGCGGGACGATGGCGTGACAAGGCGATCTTTCCGGGATCTACCGTCAGATGCTTTGCATCCGAAACTCTGGCAGGGAGTCGTATGGCGATTCTTCCCGTGTCGAAGAGCGAACCCGAATCGGATAAGCGGCCGGAGAGAAGATTCTCCGGCGATCCCGGGATGATCTGTCCCTGGAGAAGGTGTGCTATGGTCCCGGCCATGGTCTTGGCCTCAGCCAAGTTGTGGGTTGCGAGCACGACTGTGGTTCCGCGACTCCTGTTGAGGTCTAGCACGACTTCCCTGGTCCGGACGACGCTCTGTCTGTCCAGATGATTGGCCGGTTCATCCAGCAGGAGGACATCCGGGTTGAGCACAATGGCCCTTGCCAGAGCAACTCTCTGGCTCTCGCCGCCGGACAGCAACTTCGCAGGCCGGTGCTCAAAGCCGGCCAACCCGACTCTCTCCAAAGCTTCCAGAGCCATGGATCGACCGGCGTGTTTTGATATCCCCCTGATCTTCAGCCCCAACATGACGTTCGACAATACGGTCGTGTGGAATAGATAGGGATTTTGCAGAAGCAAACCCACGCGACGCCTGCACGTCAACATGTTGTGCCGCATCACTCGAGCTCCGAAGAATTGAATAGCACCTGATGCCGGACTTTCCACGAATGCCATGAGGTGCAGCAGTGTTGTCTTGCCCGCTCCATTGGGCCCGACGAGCGCCACAACTTCTCCGGCCCGCAATTCTAGCCTGGCTACTTCGAGACTCTTTCTCGGGCCATGGTAGAAGCTAATGTCGGTAAGTGAGTACGCGAGGGTCATACCCGAGGCCTCTGAACCAGAAACAGCATCGCGTTAACGAGGAAAGCCACCGCGAGCAGAAAGATTCCCAGCGCAAGTGCCAACTCGAATTCTCCCTTGCTGGTCTCCAGGGCGATGGCCGTGGTCATGGTCCTGGTGAAACCCTTGATGTTACCCCCCAGCATCATCGCGATGCCTACTTCCGAGACCACTCGCCCGAACGCTACAACCACAGCGGCAGTCACCGCGAATCGGGCTTCGCGAAGGATGAGAACTATTTGCTGTGCCACGCTCGCACCGAGAGACCTGCAGGTGATGGCGAGCCTTGCGTCAAGACCCTGGATTGCTGCCAAGGTAAGATTGACCATGATGGGTAAGGCCAGCACCGATAAACCCGCTGCTATCCCTTGGGGCGTGAAGAGCCATCCGAGATGCCCCAGAGGCCCGCGACGGCTGAGCAGAGCATAAAAGAACAAGCCCACGACCACCGTGGGGAGGGCCATGGATGTGTTCAGAATCAGGACGAGAGCGCGCTTACCGGGAAAGCGTTTGACAGCGAAGAGCACCCCCAGGGGCACTCCCACCACCGCGGCAATAGCCGTGGCTATGGCTGAGACTTTCAGGGAAGTCCAGACCACCAGGTACACTTCGGGATCGAAGCTGGAAATAAGGGCAAGCGCGCTGAGCAAAGAATCGACAAAGAATTGCACCGATCACTCATCTCCGATCAACGGGTATGCTTCCCGGAGTAGACCTTGCAGAATATTAGCGTACTCCTGGCGTCCAGGCACTACCAGAGTTGTGCACCAATTCCTCCCTCGGATGCATAGTACGCCCTTTCACAAATACGGTTGCATATTCACGGCAACGCTGTTGATCCGATTGCAGTGCCACGAGTTGGGAATGGCGAGGAGGATCAAATTCAGGCGAGGGCGGGTTTGACACCCGCCCCTACATCCATTGCTACGGTACCTTTGACGCAAAGATCAAAGCTCCACCCCACCGTTGTAAGGCAAGTTTCAAACCGGCCCTGTATTGAGACAGGCTCTGAACCTTTCCTTCCCAAAAGGAAGCTGTTTCTCAAATGCGTAACCGTACTTATGAAATCTTGTACTCAGGTTAGCGCCCCCTGCCCGGAAGATGCGGTCCATGCCTCCGAAGCGACCGGTCTGTAACGCACGGCCCGCGGTCTTTCAGGATAACAGACAGTTCGCACACGTTCAACCTGTTGTTGCGTGAAACCGGCACGGCCGCGATCCAGCGTTCTCCTCTGCAATCAAAGGTGCTATAGTGCTCGATTCGATCATGGCCAACGCAGCACTCCATGTGCACTCTCTCAATGGTCAGAAGGCTATGGCATCAGTCAAGAAAACTGCCAAGACGGACGGGTACGCGAAAAGCATACTCCTGCGTTTCGCACATCTCCTCAGTGCACAGGGAGTGGAAGGAATTGCCAGTACCCTATTCTTTCTGTATTTGGCATGGCTTGACAAGGATTTCTACGGAGAGGTCATGCTGGCCCTGGCTGCCGGCGCGATTCTCACCAAGGTGGTGAATTTCGGCCTCTACTACCCGCAGGTTGCGGATCTCGGCCGTGCAGATGAGCAGGAAAAGGCGGCCATCACGAGCCGAGTGAACATCATAAAGATGTGTCTCCTCTTGGTCTCGTTGCTCGCTCTCTGGGGAGTCAGTGGGTACCGCGGATACTCCGTCCAGCTCGGTTGGATTGTCCTCGTCATCGCTCTGGGTTTTGGTATCGAAGAATTGGCAGACACGTTTTTCGCGGACATGCGGGTCCGAGGGCTACAAAAGACCGAAGCTCGGATCAAGATCCTGGCTTCTGCGGGTTCCTACGGATATGGTCTCGTGACTGCACTGTTGGGATTGCCGCCGGTCTGCGTTGCCCTGTTCAAGCTTGTATCGGGTTTGATCCGTCTCATGCCAGGCGTGATTTGGTATGCGAAGACCTACTCTTCCAAGCTGGCCGTGATACCGTCAGCCTGGTCTCCGGTGATTTCTACCTTCAGAACTGCAGCCATCTTCGCATTGATTCAGATTCTCGGCACTGTGTACAACAAATTGAATTATTTCTTTCTCGAGCAGGCTGCGGGCCGCGACGGTGTGGCCGTGTACAGCGCCACATACAACATTGTAGATCCTGTCTCCATACTCGCTTCGGAACAACTGTTGGGGTGGGTGGTCTTTCCCGTCCTTTCGGTCCTCTGGTGGACCAGGAAGGATGAGGTGGCCTCGCTTGTGCGGAATACGGCCCTGTGGCTAATCGCTATCGCCGTGCCCATCATGTTTGTGCTCCATACGGAGAGCGGGCTGATTATTGGATTCCTCTACCCCACCGAATTCGCGGAAGCAGCCTCCCTGCAGACATACCTGGTCTGGTCGATTCTGCTATCCTTTGAAAGCAACCTATTTCAATACGTGATGGTGGTCGCGGGGGCTGCACGGACGCTGCTGCTGTTTCAGGCAATTACTACCGTGACGAATCTCCTTCTCAATGTGCTGCTGGTGGAACCGTTGGGTCCTCTCGGGGCTTGTCTCGTACTCGTCTTTACCAAGCTCACCATGACGATGCTTGCCTTCGTTTATTGTCAGGTCCGTTTCCGCTTTTTCACGTTCACGGATTTCGTCTTTCCCATGGCTGTCTCTCTGCTAACAGTCGCGGCGTTTGCGATAGCCAGGCCGGTGGTCGGTCAGCACGTCGCTGTTACCATCACTATGATCGGGTATCTGGGGCTTCTGTGGAAATTGGGCTTCCGGTACCTCGGGGTCTTTCCGAAAAAATCCGAGGGGTGAGCCAACAAATCGATGGCACGGAAGTTGCTCCATAAATAGTACGAATTCCCTGGGAGCCTGCACCACGACTCCCCTCTGATGTTTTCTTCAGCGCAGAGCTTCGAGGAGGTTGCAATGTTAGTGAAATATTGGATGAGAAAAGACGTCACCGTAGTCGGAGCGGACGATTCATTACAGGAAGCCACGCGGCTCATGAAAGAGAATTCAACCCCGATTCTGCCGGTCCTCCGCAAGGGAAAACTGGTCGGAGTTGTCACGGACCGAGACGTAAAAAGAGCTTCCGCCTCAGACGCAACCACGCTCGATGTGCACGAGCTTGCATACCTACTCTCGAAGATCAAAGTCTCGGAGATCATGACGAGCGGAGCAATAACGGTTCCTCAAGATTTTACCCTGGAAGAGGCTGCCACGATTCTGCTGGAAAACAATATCTCCGGCGCTCCCGTGCTAGACTCTTCAGGCGAGATCACCGGCATTATTTCTCAGCGAGAGATCTTTGAGGCGTTGGTTTCGGTGAGCGGCCTGAGAAACCAAGGCGTGCAATTTGCGTTCGAGATCGAAGACCGCCCCGGGTCGATCAAAGAAATCACAGACGTAATAAGGAGATACGACGGCCGTTTGGTGAGCATTCTCTCCTCGTACGATCGGGCAGCCGAGGGGCGCAGGAACGTGTACATTCGCGCTCACCTCATTGACCGGGATCGCATGCCGCAACTCCGTGACGAGTTGAAGCACAAGGGCCGCCTTCTCTACGTGGTTGACCATCGTGAGGGCCTGAGGGAAGAGTACGAGGAAGGCCATATCATTCAGGGAGCCACTGCAGCGCATGAGCCTGTGGAGCCCTTGTTTCGACGAATCCTCGTGTGCACCGACTTCTCGGAAAACTCGCTTCCTGCTCGCGATAAGGCTCTCGCCCTTGCGAAACGCTTTGGCTCGGAGCTCATGCTACTCCACGTGGTGAATCCGCGGCTGCTGGGGTATCCCGCGTTTGACGATCACATCCCTGTAGATTGGACGGATATTCAACGAAGTATAGACGAGATCGTGCGCGAAAACCTTGATCAGGCGCTCAGCGAATGCCGGAAGGTAGTCCCGGAGACCACCGCGCACCTGTGCTCGGGGGAACCGGCTGTAGAGATAGTCCCGTTCGCGAAGAAGCACAACGTGGACCTGATCGTTATGGGCACTCACGGCTGGACCGGTTTCAAACATCTAATACTCGGGAGTACCGCAGAGAATGTGGTGCGCACCGCTCACTGTCCGGTGCTCACGGTTCGTAGCTCCATGCAGCTACGAGATCGATCTTGACCCTCGAAACGGGTTTGAGGTGAGAGTCTGCTAAACGCCGGCGCTACGGAAATTCGGGATGAGAGTCCCACGGTCGGGGCGACCGGCGGTCGCCCCACTGTAATGGGGTACGGGGAGTTGGAGCTTCCGGATCACCACTAGCCGGAAAAGAATCCGGTAGAACGGGCGTCTCGCCCGTTAATTTTTTGAGGATGGCGGGCAATATGAAAGTGTCTTAAAACTCGGGATACGCCGAACATCGTAGCACGATTGAGCGTCGATGCGTGGAAAGGCACCCTCACCCCAACCCTCTCCCAGAGGGAGCATAGGCGTTAACTACGTGGATGACATCACGTGATTTCAGTCCGTTGACTTAACAAGGACCCCGTCACCCCGGCGAAAGCCGGGGTCCATAACATATTGGAAGGACTGGATTCCGGCTTTCGCCGGAATGACGAACAATTGGCCGTTCCACTTCTAACTTAACGCCTATGCCCAGAGGGAGAGGGAGCCAGTATAATCCCCTCTCCCCCGCTTCGGGGGAGAGGGTCAGGGCGAGGAGGTGTGCCACGATTATGACGGACAGCCGGCTTTTGAGACACTTTCAGATGCCCGGCCCACGAGCAAAATGAAAGAGTCCCGGAACCTGTTTCGGACGGGGGATGTATTCGGAGCCAAAGCATGGACGCCGATCATATGAGGAAGTGCCCAGTCCCGGAACCTGTTTCGGACGGGGGATGTATTCGGAGAGCACTTCGATAAGCGCCCTGATTTAAGGCCGTTCGCGCACCGCCTTTCCAACAATGCCCGTTAATTAAGGCCTGTTCCCCATTGCTCCGTTTGAAGAGGCTACCCTTTCAGACGAACCACGTGGGGGGAAAGAATCGTCAGGCATCATGCGGAATTGAAGAGCTCGCGTTTGTTCTCCGTGTGATCGACCAGATAGATCAGGTGCAGCTTTTCATGCAATTCGCGTTTGAGCTGGTTCCGCTTATCTTTGCCCACGTTGAAGGCCCGGATATACGCGTACCGACATCCTTTGGGGGCCTTGTGGTACGACGTGAGAATGCTCACCAGACGTCCTCCGTGCGATCTAATAAGATCCGTGATCTCCCGTATGGAACCGGGGCGATCCTCGATAACGGCCCCTATTTGCAGTCCTTTCTTATCCAGGCCGGTCACCGCAATGATTGCTCGGAAGAGGTCGCTCTTAGTCACGATTCCCGTTATCCTCCCCTCTCGGTCACGGACCGGACAACCGGAGATTTTGTTATCGAGCATTACTTTGGCCACTTCGTCGACGGTGTAGTCCTCAGGAACCGTCACCGGATTTCGGGTCATGACAGCACCGACTTTCACTCTCGACATGTGATCTGTGACCAAATCCGAGTCCAATCCCACTGCATCGGATGGCGATGCTCTCTTGAGATCTCCATCCGATATTATTCCAATCAATTTCCCCCCATCGGTGACCGGCAACAAACTGACCTCGAAATCATCCATGAGCTTTGCCGCCTTCAACAGGCAGTCATCGGCCCCAATAGTGATTACGTGCTCGGTCATCCAATCCTTTACCAACATGCCTGTCTCTCCCGCTTGTCGTTCGTTGTGCGTCAAAACATATGCCCATGTTCCCATTAGTTCACAAGTCCTGACTGAAGCTGTGATTCGCCGTTCACGCTGTGGTCGATGGGAATCCATGTGGTAAACACCGTCCCTTTTTCGTCAGACTTTACGGAGATAGACCCGCCATGCTCCTCAATAATCCGTTTGACAAGCGATAGTCCTATGCCGGCGCCGCGCTCTTTGGTCGTGTAAAAGGGGTCGAATATCTTTCTGAGCTCGTCCTCGTGTATCCTTCTGCCGCCGTTTCGGATCTTGAATTCAAAGTAAGCTTCGGAATCGAGCTCTCCGGTCATCTGGGCCTTGTCACTCACCACGAACACCGCCGTCTCGATCCGAATCATGCCACTATGCCGAGAAGCCTCGATAGCGTTGCTCACGAGATTCCGGACTACTTGTTGGAATCTGTCCGGGTCCAACAACACCTCTCCGATTTCTCCGAAATCGACTTCCAATCGAAGGCTTTTCTCCTGTAACCGCACCTTGTAGATATCGAGGACGAGTTGGATGAGGTTGTTCGGGTCGACCCGTCGCTTCGTGAGAGTCTTCTGTCTTGTGAAATCGATGAGCCCCTTGAGAATGTCCTCCAATCGCTCAACCTCTTTGACGATAATGGCGAAGCATTCTTCCTGTTCTTTCGGATTCGCGTGTTTGCACGTTTGAATCTGGCGATACATTCTGCGGGCAAATCCGCCGATGACGGCCAAGGGCTGTCTGAGCTCATGCGCCACTTCCGCAGTGTGCTCCGCTATGGCCCGGGACTTCTCAGACTGCACAATGTGCTCGTACAATTCGTCTATGATGCCTATCTTCTCGAGTAATTGCCCCTTGGACGCTTTTAGGTCGTCTTCCAGCTTTTTCCTGTCAGTCCGATCCCTCAATACTCCTTCAAATTCAACGATGCGCCCTTCCTGGTCGCATACCGGACGGCACCGTATCCTCACCCATCTCCTCGACCCATCCTGGTGATGCACGGTGATCTCCTCATCCCACGTGGTACCAGGCTCTACGTGCAGAAGGCTTTCAACCGATGCCATGTCTTCCGAGCTGACGAGGTCTCGAAAAAAGGTGCCCACCAGATCCTTTCTCTCGTAACCGAGCAACTCACGGGCTTGGGGGTTCACAAAGGTGAGGCAACCCTTCGGATCCATGGAAAATATGACGTCGGGCACCTCCTCGAGCAATTGCTGAAAGCGTTGCGTCGTCTCACTCAACCGTTGCTGGTACTCCTGAAGATCCAGCTCCATCTTCCGCTGAGAGGTCCTGTCACGCATGACACCTTCGTGACCGGACACGACACCGCGGGCATCGAGAAAGGGGGCCGAACGTATGCGGCAATACTTCTTGTTTCCTCTCGAATCCAGGATGGAGAGCTGTTCGTCCCAACAGGAGCCCACCGGGGTCTGAAGCAGTCTTTTCGCAACAGCGACCTCTGCCGGGTCGACGAAATCCCAGAAGAACTTGCCAAGAATCTCCTGGTCTGTACAGCCGAGAAACTCTTGGGCCGATCGATTCACATACGTGAACCGGCCGTCTTCTTGGAGTGCAAAAACAGTGTCCGGGAGATTATCTAGGAGCTTGTGGAAATCGTAGCCATCCGATTTGTGGGGCTCATGCTCCTCGGGTTTTACCTCTTCCACTACGAGCAGGGAACAGCCTGTGAGATCTCCCGTCACATCCCATTGGGGGGTTCCAATGACATGCAAGACAGTCGGCCGTCCGGCCACATCCTTCACGGTTAAGCGAAGCTCGGCAGATCGCTCTCCCTGGAACACCCGCTTTGCCGGACAGTCTTTGCACACATCGCTCCCATGACCGAGGGCCGCAAAGCACTTCGATCCCTTTCGGACCCCGAAACGGGCCTCTAAAGCCGGATCCACGACCAGTACCGTGAAATCCCCATCCACCTCCATGAACATATGGCCGGACGCAATGACTTGCTGCATGAGCGACGGCTGTTCTCTCGATTCGCATGGCATGGGGTAGCTCCAGAAACAGCCCACGAGGCACCGACGCCCTGAAAAAGGGGCAATCGCTAGCACACGGAGTGACAACAGGAAGCAGCGGTGCTTATCATCGCGGCTTAAAATGAGCGGGTCTGCCGGCAATAGCGTTACGAGCTTCCCTTGATGGCGATCTCTTTCATACGAGCCGCGTGAATCTTCTGTTCGTGTCTGGCCCTCTTTGCTTCTGCCTCCGCAATTTGACCGACCAGCATATCTATGTCGCACGGCTTCATGTGGTAATCATACGCCCCCAGTCTCATCGCTTCAATGGCTGCCTCCACTGTGTCGGGTTCCGCGAGCATAATGACTTCGGTCAATGGGTGGTCGATCTTAATATGCTTTAGGGTCTGGATGCCATCCATTCCCGTCATCTTCACATCAAGGATCACTATATCGATCGATGAGTCCTCTGCCAATTTGTTCAAGCCCTCAGCGCCATTGCGGGCCGGTATCACCGTCAAGCCTCTCTTTCCGAGCCTTATCTTCAAGGTCTCCATGAACGAGGCCTCGTCATCAATGACAAGCACCTTCACGAGGGACATTCCGGATCTCCTTTGCGACGCTGTAATGAAGCCCTGAATCGAGCTGCACAAGTCTTGAGCCGAACACTCCTGAGCTCGTGCATGTTACGTTAGCCGTTCCCTGATCCGTGCAGTCAGCAACCAATTCCCGAGACATGTAAGAATCTCGGCTCTCCGAGAAAATTCTAGCACGAGATAGTGCCCGCGTCACGGCTTCCCAGGGGCTGTAAGCCGACCTGCTCGAGGCTTCCGGCAGATCGGTCTCACGTTTGTTTTCAGTGCAATTCCGATGCCACCGCATGCCCCGGCGGCCCACTTCACGTGCAGATGGAAAGGCTAGCACTGGCGCTCAGGCAAGCACGCGAGGATTGCTACTTGCCCCGAAGGTGTTCCATTCAGGGCCTAGCAATGACGACAATTAACACAGTGTAAAAAATCCTGACAGGGGACCTCTGACCCCTCCGGTTTGGCTATCACGATTGTGACTCCGGTACGTTCGCGTGGGCCACATCGCGTTCTGGTACGGCTATTGCTTTATTCAAAGATTGGCATGCCCGAGAACCGCTCCGCAAGAGGGCACACAGTTCGGCAATGACCTACAGCCCTGACTTCGGCCGCATGCTCGGAACGCCCGTTATTGTCGGTCAGGAGGAAAGATTTATGAATGAGCGCATCTTAGCGGCCGCTACCTCTGGAGACCTGGAAGAGCTCAGGTGCCTCTTGTCCGCAGGGGGAGATCCCGAAGTGAGGGACGAGCTCGGATGGACCCCGCTCATCTGGGCGGCTGCAAATGGTTTCCCGGAATCAGTGAGGGCCCTGCTCGATGCCCGCGCAGATATCGAAGCCTGCGATCAGTACCAAGCGACAGCGCTCATGAAGGCATGCCGCAGAGGACACACCGAAGTGGTACGGCTGCTCCTTGACCGTGGTGCGGACGTCAATGCAGAGGACGAGTTCGGGTGGACTGCTCTTATGAGAGCGGTGAGAGGAGGTTTCATCGATGTAGTGGTGGAACTGCTCGAACATGGAGCAGACATTGAAGCTCGGGACCAGTATGGGGCCACCCCTCTCATTCTTGCGGCAGCGGAAGGTCATGTGGCCGTGGTGACAGAATTGCTCAAACGAGGGGCAAACGTTCACGCCAAAGACCGGAACGGGTGGAACGCGCTAATGTGGGCGAAATCTGTTAGAAAGCAGGAAGCTATGAAGATACTGTCCGAATACATGGCGCAGATGAATCCTGCTGCTTCGTGATCTGCTCTTCAGCATCACGCGTTCGTGGACAAGCCGAGAACAGCGAAGGCCGCCGTCAAAGGGCAGACGTTTCGAGTATTAGTATAACAATTTCTTATTACTCCCTTTTTGTCATCCTGAGCACCCTTGCATTCCTTCCCGGTGCAGTGGTAATATCCTTGCGGCGGTTCCAGGGGGAGTCCGAGAACCCGCCGACTCGGCGAATAGCGGCTGCAAGGGAAAACGTACCGTGCCACCAGCCCTGTCGCCGATCTGATTTTCCGGCAATTTCGACCGTCGAGCGTATGTATCCAATTGAGGAAGGGTGCACCATTGGCTGTTCTTCATGAGAAGACCACTGTAGGGATAGAAGAAGAAATCCAGAAATCCTATTTGGATTACGCTATGAGCGTGATAGTGGGTCGCGCGCTTCCCGACCTGAGGGACGGGCTGAAGCCGGTCCACAGAAGAATCCTTTATGCAATGCACCGGGCAGGAAACTTCTGGAACCGGCCCTACAGAAAAGCTGCAAGGGCCGTGGGTGATGTCATCGGTCAGTATCATCCGCACGGTGACGCGGCTGTGTATGATGCGCTCGTACGAATGGCTCAGCCGTTTTCTATGCGCCACACCTTTATCGATGGCCAAGGCAATTTTGGGAGCGTGGACGGGGATGCTCCCGCGGCGATGCGGTATACGGAAGTTCGCATGGCCCGGATCACTCAGGCCCTCATGGAGGATCTGGACAAGGAGACGGTTGACTTCATACCGAACTATGACAACACGCTTCAGGAACCTCTCGTACTTCCAGCCAGGTTCCCGGTGCTCCTCGTGAACGGCTCGCAGGGAATCGCAGTGGGCATGGCCACCAACATCCCCCCACACAACCTCGGAGAGACCGTAGATGCTCTCATTCATCTCATTGGCAATCCCACAGCATCAATTCCGGAGCTCATGCGTTTCATACCAGGGCCTGATTTTCCCACCGGCGGCTTCATCCACGGCCGGGAAGGTATACTCGCTGCGTACACTACAGGCAGGGGCTCGGTTCAAATGCGAGCCAGGACGGAAATAGAAGATGCCGGGAAGGGCTATCAGCGAATCGTCGTGACCGAGATTCCGTTTCTAGTCAACAAAGCCCGCATGGTGGAAACCGCCGCGGAGCTTGTGAAGGACAAGAGGATCCCCGGAATTCGAGACATACGGGATGAGTCCGACAGGCATGGGATGCGAGTGGTTTTTGAATTGAAGCGGGACGAGAACCCGGAGGTGGTCCTCAATCAGTTGTTCAAGTATACCCAGCTCCAGACAACCTTCGGGGTGCAGTTGCTCTGCGTGGACAAGGTGCGTCCCCGAACCATGAATCTGAAGGAAATCCTGACGGGGTTCATCGACTTCCGCAAAGAAGTAGTAATCCGCAGGACCAGGTTCGAGCTGGCTCGAGCCAGGGAACGTGCCCACATCCTGGAAGGATTGAAGATAGCTCTGGATAACCTGGACGCAGTGATAGCGGTGATCAGGCAATCTGAGAATCCAGGAGTGGCTCGTGAAGCTCTCATGGAACGATTCGCCCTCAGTCAGGTCCAGGCTCAAGCAATCCTCGATATGCGGCTTCAGCGTCTGACCGGCTTAGAGAGAGAGAAAATCCTTCAGGAGCTCAAGGAGATTCACGAGAAGATAGCGGAGCTGGAGGCGATTCTCGCTTCCCCTGCGAGGGTTCTTGACATCATCGTGGATGAGCTCAAGCAGATCAAGGAGCAATTCGGAGACCCCAGACGCACAGAGATCGTAGAAGGAACAGTGGAGATGGTCGACGAAGATCTGATCCCTCGGGAAGACTTTGTCGTCACTTTCTCCAGCAAAGGGTACGTCAAGCGTGTCCAGGCCAACACGTACAAGTCACAGAGGCCGGGCGGCAAGGGACGAATCGGCACCAAAGTAGGGAGCGAGGATGTGGTGAGTCAGATGCTCTACGCCTCCTCTCACGACGTTCTTCTCTGCTTCTCCAATCAGGGCAGGGTTCACTGGCTGAGAGTCTTTCAGCTTCCCGACGAAGGGCCGTACGCTCGGGGGAAAGCCATTGTGAACCTGCTCCACCTGGACGACGGCGAGCGCATCCGGAAAATACTTCCCGTGCAGGAGCTCAGTACGGAAGGTTTTGTGGTCATGGTCTCCGCACAGGGGAAAATCAAGAAGACCTCTATCTCGGAATTCTCGCGACCTCGATCCAGAGGCTTGATCGCTCTCACCATCGACCCTGACGACGAGCTCATCGATGTCAATTTGACTGCAGGGGAGAGCCATATCCTTCTTGCTACCCGCAAGGGCAAGGCCATCAGGTTTCACGAAGACCAGGTGCGACCTATGGGACGCCAAGCTCGAGGTGTGCAAGGCATCCGCCTGAAATCCGACGATACCGTGGTCGGCATGGAAATCATCTCCTCTGAGGGAGGAAGCCTCTTGACCATAACGGACAGTGGATTCGGAAAGCGAACCCCGTTGTCCGAATATCCAGTTATCAACCGCGGAGGCCAAGGGGTCATTACCATCAAGCACTCGCCCCGAATAGGCAATGTGGTTGGAATCCAAATCGTCGAAGACACAGACCATTTGCTCATTCTCACCTCCGGTGGGAGAATCATCCGTCTGAGAATGGAAGAAATAGGCGTGATCGGCCGCAACACCATGGGCAGAACTCTCGTGCGTATGGATGAGGGGGAACGAGTGGTCGACGTGGCCCGTGCCGTGGCTATGGACGAGGAATCCTCCGATGCCGACGAAGGCCGACCCGACGAGGAAGCCTTCGATAGCGGGGAGCCTCCAGGCGAGTCGCCGGGGGACTGACACCATGAACCAGGACCAGGGCCACCACTGGCGCATGCTCGATCATCCCGCAGATATTCTCATCGAAGTGTGGGGGGACACACTAGAGGAGCTTTTCGTCCATGGGGCGGAGGCATTTGGCTGTCTCGTCAGCGAAGGCGGCCCTGAGGAAACGGAAGAGGAAGTTGGAGTAGAAGCCCATGGGGAGACGGAGGCGGATCTCATGATAGACTGGCTTCGGGAGCTCCTCTTTCTCCACGAGACGAGGCGCCTGGTTCCCACGGGCGTCCGGATCACGGAATTGACGAGCACCGGTTTGCGTGGTCAGGTCTCAGTCCGCAGGCTTCGGCCGGAAGAGGTTCCTCCGTACGAGATCAAAGCGGTAACCTATCACGGCGTATCCGTGGATCGGACGGACCAGGGGTATCAAACCCGGGTACTGTTCGATGTCTGATGCGAGCGCGCAGCATCCGGCGGATTCCCGTTCATGGCGGGAATCCTTGGCTGACGACGGGCTAGAACAACCACGTCCCTCCCCGAGAATGGATCGCCCTGGCACTCAACAGGGCTGGCGCCGGCTTCCACTGCCCCATCTCGTGACCCTTATCCTCCTAATATGCGCGCTCGTGCCTGTATGGGTGTTCGACAGGGCGCTCTTCTCAGTGATGAATGAAGCGCATAGCCCCGCGACCGACGCTCTGTGGCTCTTCTTCACCACCCTGGGAGACGGGGTAATCCTCGCCATCATCATCGGGGCATTCGTCATGGTCAATCCACGAATCACCGTGTTGGCTCTCAGCGTTATGGTGCTCACCTCACTTGCTATGCACTCCATCAAGCTCGTTGCCCCCAGCCCCAGGCCTGCGGCAGTCTTCGAGTCTGTTCACGTGGTAGGGCCATTATTGCGGTCCGGTTCGTTCCCATCAGGACATACGGCGGCAAGCATGGCCGCGGCCTTGGGGATCCAGCACTTGAGCTCTCGTTTGGCAGGCATGGTTGCTCTGGGCCTCGCCTTGCTCGTGTCCCTGTCCCGAATTTTCGTGGGGGCCCATTTCCCGAAAGACGTGGTAGGAGGAACCCTCCTCGCGCTTGGCCTTTTTGTTGGGTTCTCTTGGCTGGTCTGGCCCCGGATCTGTCAGTCCATCCCCGACAAACCTGATTTTTCCCGCCCCTGGCTCAGGATTCTCTTCCGCGTCGAGGTTGGCGCTTGCTTGTATGCTCTGTGCATTCATGCGCCGTATTACGCTGAATCTGGCCTTGCAGCAGCAGCCATCGCGCTCGCGGTTCTGACCTTTCTCGGGGCACAGTGGAGAAAGCGTTCCACGAGCACGAGGTGACGCACTCAGTCTAGGTCCCAATACGTTGCGAGAAGTCTTGTCCCGCTTCCGGGGCACGGACATCTACGGTGGAACCACGGCCGGTAGAATGGGCGTCTCGCCCGTTCATTCTTTCGCTGTGGGACGGTCGTTCCAGGCTGCCATTTCTTAAGATCGCACGCTAGAAAGCGTGCGCTACATGTCGGCGATACAATTGCGATCGAACTTACCCCACCATGTAGGGTAGTCCCACGGACATCATAGCGGTCGCCAATAATAATTTCCGTTTCTCCTCCTCAACACTGACGGGCGAGACGCCCGTCCCACCGGTCTGCGAACCTCCCAGAACTGTTTTCGGCATATGGGAAGCGGAAAGAACTCTGGGTATCGGGTATACCATTGGCTGGAGCCATGTTGCCTCAGGTCAGACGAATCGCCTGTCCGATTTCACGGTACCGGCGCTCTTCGCCTTGTCAGCAAGCCAGCCTATCCTTTCTGAATCCCGGTTGTCGAACCGGGGCACGAAAGGCTTGATATCGAGGAGCGGCGTTTCGTCCGCAATGTCTACGTCCTCCACTACGAGTACATTGCCCTGCACCTCGACGAGCCGTACCACGGACAGTCCGATAGGATTCGGCCGGGCCGGCGCACGGGTTGCGAAGACGCCACGAAGAGTATCGTCGAGGAATGGTTTGACCTCCAGGGAATAACCCGACGACAGGTGAAAGTGATAGAGAAGGACTATGTGGGAAAACCCGTCCAGGTCCTTGAGACCGCCTGAGAATTCGGGATGCACCTTAACTTCGCCGCGAATTCCCTGCCCACCCACCGGCTGTATGGGCATGTCCTCCAATTTGGTGAACGGGGTGCGAATAATACCGATTGGCTTGTACACGATCTTTTCCATAATTTCTCCTTTCATGAGCTCAAAGAAGGGCGCGGTTGAGGAAACTGTCTCGGAATTGCCGCAAATTTTAAGATCGTGGCACGCTTCTCTTTTGGCACCCTCACCCCAGCCTTCTTCCGAAGGGAGAGGGGACATGCAACCGCCCGGAATGACAGAGCCCTCTCCCTCTGGCAAAGGGTGGGGTGAGGGCTCCATGGGCAGTACCCTCCCTCACCGTACCACTTTTTCTGCTGTTTTCCGAGTCTTGAGACAGTTTCTCAGACCCGCCCCGACATACACGGCTATGGTACTTCTCAGGTAAAGATCAAGGCCCCACCCCAAAGTAAGGCCAGGTTTCAGAAACGCTCTCATGACCGTTTGTGGTGGTGATATGCCTGAAGGGGGCTTCGAGAAGCGCCCTGATTCCGCGCTGTTCTCACGAACCGCCCCTCCAGGAGCGCGCGTTGATTCAGGCCTGGTGCCGGATTGCAAGACAGTCTTTTCAAACCTGCCCAGGATTGGGACAGTCTCTGAACCTGCCGTTCCCTAAGAGGAGCTGTCGCAGTACGTAATCGTATTTTTCTGAGAGTTTCCTGATAGCCGGCGAGACGCCGGCGCTACGAAGACCGGGGCTCGGAGGCTCGAGGCCACCATCGAGGGCTCCCGCCAAACGCGGACTTTCCTGGTCGGCTGTGGTTGCGAGGTCATGGACGTTCATGAAATCTTCTACGAACTGTCGTGAGTCTTGAAACCACTTGATGAATTCTGTCTAACTTGCTATAATAGCTTACCCTCGTGGAGGTCCATTATGTCAAGAACCGCTTTAGTTTTTATCGGCGCACTGATGGTGAGCCTGGCTCTCTCGGGACCTGCAAGTGCCGAAGGCGAAGGCATCTTGGCCATGACAGGTCAGTACACCTTCTTTATTAAACCCGAGCCCGGATCATGCGAGACATATTATCAGAAGCTGGTCCCCTGCGTGCTCACGGAGACAATCCCCGTCCCCCGGCCGGTGACTCCGAAATTTCTCGTGCCGCGAGCTTCCATACGGGGCGTGCCGGTCTTGCGTCATGAGACACCTGTGGGATGCGCAGAAGGCGCAGGCCCGTGTCTCGAGTGTTTCCCCAGGCCGACATGCAAGCCTGCAATTAACCCGACGGTGATCCCCGTCATGAATCCTGTTGCCGTACGGGACCTCGAATTTCAGCCGAAACACGTCACCCGCCGCGTCATGAAGCCCCAATGGTTCAAGGTGACCGACGAGCCACGACCGATGGGCAAGGTGCGAAAGGTTCCCCACGGGGGATAAGCTCTTTGCCTATCAGTAGTGGAATCGGGGAACGTGGGACACGTTTTCCCTAATACGATTGCGTAGCTGCTTCAGCTTTGTTCAGGGATGGGCGGGGCTGAAGAAACTGTCTCGGAATTTCGGCAAATGTTAAGATCGTAGCACGCTTCTTTTTTTCACCCTCACCCTAGCCCTCTCCCGAAGGGAGAGGTGAGTTGCAACTGCCCGGAATGACAAAGCCCTCTGCCTCTGGGAGAGGGTTGGGGTGAGGGTGCCTTTCTACGCATCGACGCCCAATCGTGCTACGATGTTTGGTCTGTCCCGAGTTTTGAGACATTTTCATCTTGCCCGTCATCCTTAAGAATAAACGGGCGAGACGCCCGTTCTACCCATACCAGAGAGCCAGACGCCCGTTTTACCGAATTCTTATCCAGGCACGGTGGTGATTCGTACGGTTCGGCTCGTCTTTTACCTGCACCCCAGAAGGCGACCGCCGGTAGCCCCTACAATCCGAATCTATCGGCTGATGATCCTGGGATGGGGACAGCCGGCATCCCACGGATGGGATAGACGTCGCATCCCCTCGAACCGGCGGGGGAACCGCGAATGGGATGCCAAGGTCTCGGAAGTTCTGTTATCATTTCTGCCGAGTGGTCAAACGAGGGCGTTCCCAATGTGACTCCAAGGGAGGGCACCATACGTGGCATCGAAACAAGTCGAAGAGCTTCTGGCGAAAATCTCGGAGTGTGAATCCCAGCTCAAGCGCATGAAAAGACTAGAGAAGGAGTTCCGGCAGACCAGAACGCGGTACAAAGCTCTTCTCGATTACATGCTCAACGGCGTAGTCATCTATCGACCCGCGGAAGGCGGGAAAGACTTCATCCTGGTCGATCTGAACAAGGCTGCCGAGAGAATAGACAAGATCAAGAGGAGCGAAGTTCGTGGCAAGAGCATATCGCAAGTCTTTCCCCGAATCGAAGAATTTGGGCTCCTGGAGGTCTTTCGGGAGGTTGTCAAGACAGGCACTCCGATCGACCATCCGGTAACGAAGTACAAGGATAAGAGGCTGGAAGGATGGAGAGACTACTTCGTATACAAGCTTCCCACCGGGGAAATCGTTACTGTATGCAGTGACGAGACGAAACGGAAACAGGCCGAAGAGGCCCTCCGCAGAAGCGAGGAGCGATTCCGGACCGTCGTGGAGAGCCTTCCGGACTGCATCTTTATCAAGGATACCTCTCGGAGATTTGCCTATGTGAACCCCGCGATGGAAGCGCTGCTTGGTCGCAAGGCTTCCGAAATAGTCGGCCGCACGTCAGAGGACTTCTTCGGAGTGGAAGCAGGCAAGCATATCCGGGAATCGGATCTCAGAGCCTTGATGGGGGAAGCCATCGAGGAGGAGCATACGAGACCCGTCCAGGGCGTGAACCTGACATTCCACGACATCAGAGTGCCTCTGAGAAGCCATGACGGTGAAGTTATCGGCATTTGTGGCATCAGTCGCGACATAACCGAGCGAAGCAAGCTGGTGGGACAGTCTTCGATTGCAGTCGAGCATTACCCATCCGGGGCTATGCGAGAAACCCTCAGCAAGGCCTCCTTTGCAGCCACCACCGACAGCATAATTCTCCTTCAGGGCGAGAGCGGTAGCGGGAAGGATTTTCTGGCACGGTTGATACACGATCGATCGAGGAGAGCGGATGGCCCATTCTTCGCGATAAACTGTGCCGCGATCGCCCCTGAGCTCGCCGAATCAGAGCTTTTCGGGCACGAGTCCGGGGCATTTACCGGGGCACACAGAAAAAAGCGAGGGCTGCTTGAGCTGGCCGAGGGAGGTACGATTCTCTTGAACGAAATTGGTGAGCTCTCGCTCGCGTTGCAAGCAAAATTGCTCACATTTCTGGACACCAAGTCTTTCCTGCGAGTGGGAGGCGAAAAGAGCATACACATCGATGCGCGGATCATAGCAGCTACCCACAGAGACCTGGCAAAGGAGGTTCAAGAAGGCCGATTCCTGGAGCCGCTTTACTACAGGCTGGGGGTCTTTCCCATCCGGGTTCCTCCGCTTCGGGAGAGGTCAGAGGATATCCCAATGATCGCCAAAGACATTGTGGCCAAGCTGGCACTGGAAATGCAGCTACCCTCGATACCACTCTTCGATGCGGCTGACATGGCCGCGCTGAAGAGATATCACTGGCCGGGGAACGTCAGAGAGCTCCGGAATGTTTTGGAGCGATCGATAATGCTGTCAGGAAAAGGCCCCTTTCGCGTCTGGCTCTCTTTTGCCGATAAGCCATCCAAGGACTGGGCGTTTCAGGTCAGGTTCCCTGAGGAGCAGAGTCTCCGAGAGATCAATGAGCGGGTCACCGAAGAGCTGTGCTTAGAGGCTCTGAGACGCACAGGAGGAAATCAGAAGGAGGCGGCTCGGCTTCTAGGAATATCACGTGATTCGATGCACCGTTATGCACGGAAGTTTGGTTTTAAGCGCGCCAAGCTGACGCGATTCAGGTCTTAGTCGCGATCATCTGACACCTGTACCTTCTTCCCTGCTCATCACGGGAATAATGTCCGATGATCGCGATTTTCCTCCCTCGAGCGACACCTTCCCCACGTATAGCTCACCAAAAAACGCCGCCATATCTAATTGAAATACTTTCATATTATCTTTTGAGCTCCCGAGCATGCTTTTGGCACGACTCGTGCTCTAATCTTTTCGTGGACTACTTGCGTGTCCACGTACAAGGAATTGAGGTTAGTAAAGATATGAGGGACATGGTTCTAGGAAGGGAGCTCTTTCTTCGAGGTGAGACTCTGGGGACCATATTACGGAAGCCTTTCGAGCGCTTTGCCGCGATTCAGGCTTCCGGTGGGATAGTGATGCTCCTTTGCGCAGCTCTTGCCCTGACTTGGGCTAACTCTTCAGTATCTCACCTGTACGAGAAGTTGTTCCATTCGTTCTTGTCCATGGGATTGAACGGATTCGCGCTGGACCGACCGTTGCACTTTTGGATCAACGAAGGCCTCATGACATTCTTCTTCTTTGCAGTGGGGCTTGAGATCAAGAGAGAGGTCCTCGTGGGAGAGCTCTCTTCGTTCAGACAGGTCGTGTTACCGGCCGCAGGCGCCGTTGGCGGGATGGTACTCCCCGCGACAATCTACTTCTTTCTCAATCAAGACTTGCCCACGGTTCGCGGTTGGGCCATTCCCATGGCCACTGACATCGCATTCGTGTTGGGCGCTCTGGCGCTCATCGGCTCGAGAGTACCGTCGTTTCTACCGGTTTTCTTGGTGAGCCTGGCGATCTTCGATGACCTCGGCGCGGTGATCGTTATTGCGACTTTTTACACTGACGCTCTGCACCTTGAATATCTCTATCCGGCACTAGGGGTAGTATTGGGGCTCGTTCTCATCAATATTCTCGGCTTTCGCCGTCCTCTTCCTTACCTCCTTCTCGGATGCTTTCTGTGGTTATTCGTGTACCTGTTGGGCGTCCACGCTACGATAGCCGGAATCGTGGCAGCTCTCACTATTCCTGCCCGTTCACGCGTAAACACGCACAGATTCGTGGACGTGGCTGCAAAGCTGTTACAGCGATTCAGGGCTCAGGGTGAACGCGATTACACGATACACCTGAGCAACAATAACCAGGATGTAATCCAATCTCTCAGGAGCATGTGCCGAAACGTCGAGCCTCCTCTCCAAAGAATAGAGCATTCCCTCCATCCATGGGTGTTCTTTGGGGTCATGCCGGTGTTTGCGCTGGCAAATTCCGGGGTACATCTAGGTGCAGGTTCCTTGGAGACAGCCCTGTCGAGTAGAGAAACGCTGGGAATTTTGCTTGGTTTGTTCGTGGGGAAACAGGTCGGAATTCTCGGCAGTGCGTGGCTGTGCATTAAGAGCGGCTTGGCACGTCTCCCTGTGGGGATCGGTTGGAAACATATATACGGAGGTTCGCTGCTGTGCGGCATAGGCTTCACGATGTCGCTGTTCATTTCGGATCTCTCATTCTCAAGCATTGAATCCCTCGACAATGCGAGAATCGGCATCCTGCTTGGATCCTCACTGTCGGCTATAGCAGGACTGGCGGTCCTGTTCCTCTGTTGCCGTTCGGCCACCAGTTCCCGAGACGCGGCAACTCTTACTTTTTCCCATTCCGAGAGCCAAGGAGATATGAAAATGTTAAAGACACGTGTGTTACTTGTTGACGATGAAGAGGCCTTCATCACGACTATGGAAAAACGTTTAGCGAGGAGAGGGCTGGAGGTTATCACCGCATTGACGGGTGAAGAAGCGCTCCGGAAGCTTAAGCACGATCCAACAGTGGATGTTGTTGTGCTGGACCTCAAGATGCCTGGCATGGACGGTCTGGCGACCCTCGATGAGATCAGGAAACTGAACCCTCTCATATCCGTCATTATTCTAACCGGTCACGGATCGATAGGCTCGGCCGTGGAGGGGATGAAGATCGGAGCGTTCGATTATGTGACGAAGCCTTGTGATGTCGCAGAGCTTTCCGAGAAGCTCGATCGAGCCAAGAGACTGAAACGCCACTATCAGCACGAGGCTTTAGTGGAAGCCGGCAGGGAGCTCCGCAGACAAAGGGGCGTCTAAGAAAATCCTGCCGATGTGAGCTCATGTAGGTCTGGGGCTTACCAGGCCGAGAGCCCGGAGGTCACGATGAGCTTCATCCTTAGACTCTTATCAGGAGACAGCGATCGCGGACGCGATGGACATGACCCCATGTTCCGAGATCTCTATCTGTTCATCGCTGTTTGGTTCTTGATTTGCGCAGGGGTTGTCTCGCTGTTCTTCTTCGCAGCCAAGAGATTCTGAGGCAGTATCTCCGGGGGCTTGCAGGAGGTCTCTCAAAGACTTCGCCATACCTGCTGTCGAGCAAAGCCACTCTCGCACCGTGACGCAACGCGATCGTGCATTTCAGGCTTTTCGCTAATTGATTTGGCGTTACAGCCGTGGTAAGTTGGGTTCATTCCACCAATTTTACCCGCGGGAGTGAGCATGAATCTCAGTGAGATAGTCGACCGATTCGCGGACGACCAGCCGGACCACCCTGCTCTTGTGTACGAGGACCGGGTGATTTCCTACGCCCAACTGCTCGGTACGATTAACAAGCTTTCCAACGCATTTGCAAAAGCCGGCGTCAAGAAGGGAGACCGGGTCTTGACCCTTTTGGGGAACCGGCCGGAGCTCGTTGCCTCGTACTTCGCAGCGATGCGGATCGGCGCTATAGCCGTCACACTGAATCCAGTTTCCACAGTGTACGAGCTGGGTAACTACGTGGCGGACTGCAAACCGTCGGCGATTGTATGCCGTGCGGACCAGATGCCGAAAGTTGCCGAATTGAGCAACGCTCTCGGGTCGTTGAAGGTCGTGGTGAGCACGGAGCCTGTTTATGGAGCCGTTCCTTTCGAAGAGGTCGAGCGAGATTTTTCCGACTCTTTTAAGGCAGCGGACATGGATCCCCACGACCCTGCGGTAATCATCTTTACCGCCGGGCTTTTGGGGAAAGCCCTCGGGGCCACCTTGAGTCACAACAATCTCGATACGAATTCTAACTTGCTGAGGGACGTCTGCGGCCGGGGCCCCGAGACCCACGGTCTGGCTCTCATACCCCTGTTCCACGCGTTCGGCGCAGCGGTAAATTTGCTTGGCACCTTGAAGGCTGGTGGAACGGTCTATCTCGTGGAGCGAGTCGATTTTCCTGCCCTGATACCGTGGCTCCAGAAGGCGAGAATCACCTATACGGGCCTCGTGCCCATGGTATATTACGGGCTGCTCTACCATCCCGCGTGCAAGGCTCTTGACTTGTCCAGCTTGGAAATAGCGATCAGCGGGGGGGCGCCTCTCTCTTACGAGATCTACGAGAAATTCTGTGCCCGGTACGGGATCGATGTGTTCCATGGATACGGGCTCACCGAAGCGTCCCCTGTGGTATCGTGGAACAACATCAACGTTCCGAACAAGCCCCGCACCGTCGGGCCACCGATCCCGGATGTCACGGTAGAGATCCATGACGACGACGGAAATGCTTTGCCAGTTGGAACGGAGGGTGAAGTCGTCGTTCGCGGTCCCAACGTAATGCTCGGATACTTTGATAAACCCAATGAAACGAAGACGGTGATACGAAACGGGTGGCTCTACACGGGCGACCTAGGATTCCTGGACGAGGATGGCTATATTACGCTAACCGGGTTGAAAAAGGACCTTATCATAACATCAGGCTTCAATGTCTATTGCCAGGAAGTGGAAGAGATTCTGATCCGCCATCCCCAGGTTTCTGACGTGGCCCTTGTAGGCGTAGACGATCTGATGAGGGGGCAGGTAATCGAAGCCCTTGTCGTTCCCGAACCGGGAACGAAACCGGAAGAGCGTGACATCATCCGCTTTTGCAGGGAGTATCTGTCTCGGTATAAGTGCCCGCGTCGGGTGGCCCTCGTGACTGAGATTGTCAGGGATGCCCACGGGAAGCCCGTGACTTGGAGCTGATTCGTGTGGCTCGCCGGCACCATGTCACCGATGGGCCGGAAAGTCAGGCTCCAACTCATATGAGGACCGACTTGCACGCACGGGCTTGGAGGGGAACCTTATCCAGCCGAGAGCTTACGGGTCCCTGAGGATGGAATTGCCTCTCGAATGGGAGGGCTCGTGATTGAAGCTTTTCTCGCGCGCTATTGAATTGATCCTCCCGCCCAAACTCGGGCAGGTACCCGATTACAGGAAACGGGTAGAATGGCTGATATTGCTTCGTTTGGTCGTAACCACGTTTCTCCTGGGTGCGACCCTTTTCTTTCAGCTTCAGGAAAGTCACTCCCTCTTCGTTGATGCAGTAGTTCCGCTCTACGTCCTCGTTGGCACAATCTTTGTCCTGAGCCTCATCTACGCGCTGAGTTTGCCGGCAATCCCGCACCTGGAGATCTTCTCCTTCTGCCAAGTCATCATAGACGTCGGGTATGCCACGGTCTTGATCTACTTCACGGGGGGAGCTTCCAGCGCCTTTACCCTCCTGTACATTTTCCCCATCGTTGCATCAGGGATTCTCCATTTGCGACGAGGCGCGTTGATCATAGCGTCGATGTGCTCGGTGATCTTCGCACTCCTGGCCACCTCCCTCTTTCACGGGGTTCTTCCACCGAGCGCGTGGCCTTGGGAAAGCCCCTGGGGAAGTCAGAACTGGGGCTATCTCCTGTGGATCCTTCTCGTTCATGTTACGATCTTCTTTATCGTTGCAATAATCGCCAGCTCCGCTGCCGAGCAACTCCAAACCGTCCGGACATCGCTAAATCGAAGAGAGCTCGACTACCAGAAGCTTTCCCAGTTGTATACGAACATCGTGCGCTCCATTCCCAGTGGAATCATAACCACTGACGCTGAGGACAGGATCACGTTTGTTAATTCGCGAGGGTCTGCGCTGCTGGGAACAGTGCTTTCCGACCTAATCAGTTTTCCGCTGCGCACCATCTTCCCAGTCGTCTCCGACAGTATTGCCAGATCCGGCGTACGGCAAGAGATTTACCGGACCGTGAAGGAAGTTGGAGGAAGGCAAGTACATATGGAGTTATCGGTGTCGGACCTCAAAGATGCTGACGGCGTTCCTCACGGCAGGCTAGTGGTATTTGAGGATGTAACCGAGTGGCGAAAGATGGAGGAGCGGGTGAGACAGAGCGAGCGTCAAGCCGCTTTTATGCGTATTGCTGCGGGAATGGCACATGAGATACGCAATCCGCTTGCATCGATCAGAGGAGCCACGGAGCTCCTTGGCAAACTGTCGTACGGATCGGGAGATCAACAGCGGTTGCTCGAGATAGTTCTGCGGGAATCCGATCGTCTGAATGGATTGCTGACAGACTTCCTGGTGACAGTATCCAACCGCAAGCCTAAGAGGGAACGGTTTTCGCTCAGTGCGTTGGCTGAGCAAACGGTTGCCCACTTTTCGTCCGCGCTGCGTTCGACGCGAAAGCTCGCTGTCGAGGCACTCATCAACAAGGGGGTGGAAGTGGAAGGGGAGCCGACTCAGCTCAAACGAGCCTTCTGGAATCTCCTTTCAAACGCCGCTGACGCCACGGAAGAGGGTGGAACGATCCAGGTGGTGTTGGAATGCGACGCAGATGAAGGGTGTGCGATCCTAAGGGTTCAGGACTGGGGCTGCGGCATACCTCCCGAAATCAGTGATCGGATTTTTGATCCGTTCACAACGACCAAAGAGCGGGGTACAGGGCTAGGCTTGTCATTCGTCCTCAGCGTCGTGAAGGCCCATCACGGGACCGTTGACGTGGACAGTGCAACCGGGTCCGGAAGCGTATTCGTTGTCAAGCTACCCCTGGCCAAGCCGGACATGAACCCACAAATCACGGAGCTGAATAATGGCCGAGTGTCTTTTGATAGTGGATGATGAGCCAAGCATACGTGAATTTCTTGAGATAATGCTCTCTCACGACGGTTATGAGGTGCGAACTGCCGCGACGGGCGAAGAAGCGATCAAGCTTTATCGTCAACATGAGCCGGACCTGGTTCTGACGGACGTGAAAATGCCGGGCATGAGCGGCCTTGATTTGCTCCGGCAGATTCACTCGATCGATCCTTCTGTGCCGGTTATCGCCATAACAGCGTACGCATCGGCAGATGATGCTCTGCGCGCGGTGAAAGAAGGCGCGTATGATTATGTCTCCAAGCCCTTTGAGATAGACGATCTGCGTATCATCATCCGTAATGCGCTCGAGATGCGGAGACTACGCAAAGAAAATACGGACTTGAGGCGGTGTGTTGACAGCGGGAGGCGCTTCGGCGAGATCATCGGCGTGTCCCCTGCCATGGAAGAGATCTTCACGCTGATATATCGCATTGCTCCATCAAGGGCCAACGTTTTGATCATAGGAGAATCGGGAACGGGTAAGGAGCTCATCGCCAAAGCCATACATGCCAATTCGCCCAGAAAGAGCTACCCGTTTGTCGCTGTGAACTGTTCCGCTATTCCCGAAAGCTTGCTGGAATCCGAGCTCTTCGGGCATATGAAAGGATCTTTTACCGGTGCCGTGACTGACAAACGCGGGCTTCTGGAAACTGCACATATGGGAACTGTGTTTCTCGACGAGGTGGGGGAGATACCTGTTGCCACACAGGCCAAGCTCCTGCGTTTCCTGCAGGAGAGGGAATTGCGAAGAGTGGGAGATACCGATCAGAAAACAATCGACGTGAGGATCATTGCGGCCACAAACAAGCACCTGGAAAGAGAAATGGAATTGGGGAACTTCAGGGAAGACCTCTACTATCGCCTCAACGTGATCCGGATTCGAGTTCCCCCTCTACGGGAGCGAGAAGAAGACATTCCACTGCTGGTAGACCACTTCATGAGAAAGTTTGCTTCCGAGCAGGGCAAACGGATCGTACGGGTGTCCTCTCTTGCCGCGCAGGTATTGTGCAATTACCACTACCCGGGAAACGTGCGAGAACTGGAAAACATCGTTGAACGGTGTGTTACCCTGGAGCAATCGGATCAGCTTACCGCCGA
Organism: Thermodesulfobacteriota bacterium; assembly: GCA_040753915.1. Lineage (GTDB taxonomy): Bacteria > Desulfobacterota > Desulfomonilia > Desulfomonilales > Desulfomonilaceae > JBFMDN01. The sequence goes on from JBFMDN010000048.1 coordinate 27,719, forward strand.
GAATCTGCCCCCAAAATTGATCGAAGTGTGCCGCCGCTCAATCCCTGCATACGAGATCGATATCCCTCCTGAAGGTATCGATCTCAACGAAGCGCTCGAGTCTATGGAAAGGAAGCTCATCATCAGGGCACTTGATTTGGCGGAAGGCAATAGAGGCAGAGCGGCCCAACTGCTTGGAATAACGTTAAGATCCCTCCGATACCGGCTCGTCAAGCTGGACATGGATCAGGAAGATCACCACGGTGACGCAGCGGAAGCGAACTGACCCTTTGACTTCCGCTGATACGTGGCCAACCGCTACGACTTGAGGAACAACGAATGAAGGATTACGCACTCGTGCTCGCCGCGGATCTCCCCACCCCGAGGGAGGTCCTATCCATGGTAAAAGTCGTGGGCCCCGTTCTCGATGGAATCAAGGTGGCCGTTTCCACTATGCTGGAATCAACCATCGACGTTCTGGGGAGAATCCGCGATGAGATAGGAAGCAAGCCTCTGTTGGTCGACCTCAAGGTCGCGGACATCGGTTTTTCGAGTCAGGAGGGATGGCAGGGAACCAACGCCAAGATAATAGGGAAACTGGCGAATTCCGGAGCTACCCACGTGACGGTCCATGGATTTCCCGGTCCCGTTTCCGTGGCCGAGGCGGTTGGAGCTGGACAGGATGCCGGGATTGGCGTTCTGCTTCTGCCCCTCATGAGTCACGCCGGCGCCAGGCTGTTCTTTTCTCGGCCAATGGAAAGGACGGATCTGATCTATGCATGCGAGAAGGCCGGTCTAAAGCTGAAATTTCCTGACTTGCCGTGCTCGGATGTGACCGAAGGGATTCTCTTGCTCGGAGAGGCGTTGAACGTGGACGGATACATCGGTCCGGCAACGAGACCCCACGATCTGCAGCGCTACCGGTCGATTACCCGGCGTCCCCTCTGGTGCCCCGGCTTCGGTCGTCAGGATCGTCAGGGGAGAGGAGTCGAAGAGCAGTTTCGGCAATGGGCAGAGATTGTGGGGCCTTCGTCGGCAGCAATCGTGGGTTCTGCGGTGTTCAAAGCAGCAGACCCCTTGGCTGCTGCGGAGGAATTGGTCAAGATCCGCGATGCCGCAGTCGAGCATGCTACAGCGGAGGGCATGGAAAACAGGTCCGAGCCCCATTCGCAAACTGGGCCATAGACGATCGCGTGAAAGCACCGGTCGCACTCCACTATCTCCAAAGGAGGGAATCATGTCGAAAGTCATGATTCACCCGGCTACGTACGAAGATGTGCGTCCGGCTGTAGATAGAGCCTTCGAGCTCTTTCCCCTCGAGTTTCGCGGGAAGAGGGTACTAATAAAACCCAACGTGTTGCGCGCGTCCGAGGCCCGGGAGGGTATCGTCACGAACCCGAGGGTACTGCGCGCGGTGGTCGAGAAAGTGGAATCCATGGAGCCCGCATCCATTGTGGTCGGCGACAATCCCGGCATTTTTAGCTACGGGGCAAATGAAGCAAGCTTCAGGCAAACTGGGCTCATGGATGCGGCAAAGGGCTATTATCAGAACATCGGGACCGATTCCGTCGGAGTACCGTTCAATCCCGACCTGTTGCCTACTGTCAGTGTTTCCCGCGTCGTGCTGGAAACAGATGTCCTCATAAGCCTCCCCAAATTCAAGACCCACGGGCTTACCGTTGTGACCGGAGCGATAAAGAACAGCTACGGCTTCCTGCCTGGTGCGCAAAAAGCGGCCTTACACAAGGCGGCCGGCAGTCCCGCGCGTTTCCATGAAGCTATTGTGGAGGTGTTTCGCATCCGCGTGCCCGATCTGATCCTCGTCGACGCTGTGGTCGGAATGGAAGGCAACGGTCCGGCCTCTCCCGACCTGCGTGACATCGGGCTTATACTGGCTTCAGATAATGCTGTCGCGCTCGACACGGTAATCGCCACTATGATGGGTTGCGACCCTGCACGTCTCCGATTCCTTCAGAAGGCCCAGGAGATGGGCTTGGGGCATCACGATCTGGAGCGTGTCGAGCTCCTGGGAGAGCTGAGACGCCTCCCTGATTTCCGGCTCCCGCCTTTGGGAGGGGAAGCTATCCTGAACAACGAGGGATTGCAGGCTGCGATCACCAGTCGCATTCGTTTGCGACCCAAAGCCGATCCCGATAGCTGTACGGGATGCGGAACGTGCGTCGATCACTGCCCGGTTTCTGCCCTGACCATGAACGACGACCTCCCCGAAGTCGAGGAAAGTACCTGCATCACATGCTTCTGCTGCCAGGAAATGTGTCCTGAGAAGGCGATCACCTTACATTAGATCCCATGTTCCGCACCCCCGGACGGCCATGGACAGCCACCCGGCAGGTCTTGAGGCTTCTAATGCTGCGCGTCGATCGAGGCTTCGTAAACGGAACATAATTTGTGGGCCCTATTGTGCTCTGTACTTCCACGACAAAAAGGCTTTTTCATCTACATGACGACGGCCTTGCCTCTTTCAGGTCGCGTAGGATCGAATACCCGTAAACCTATCTGGCGGTGGCCCAATGAGCTCCCCATCGAAGGAAAACCCGCTGACGTTGTAGCTGTTGTTGAAGCCTACAATCAGTGACTCCAGCAGACAGACCTGCCGAAGCTCTTATTCTACGGCAATCCGGGGATGCTTATCACGGCGCCGGTGTTGGAATGGTGCAAGCAAAACCTGAAACATTTGAAGACAGTAGACATCGGACGAGGGCTCCACTATCTGCAGGAGGACAAGCCACGGCTTGTCGGTTCGGAGTTGGGATGCTGGTATAAGAATCTATCTTGACACTGTTTTGCGTCCAATAAATGAGTTGGGGGAGACGGCTGACAAACATTCGGCTGGGTCCCAAACTGAAAATTCTCCGAGAAAGGTCTTGTTCGTTCATCGGAAGCCCTCTATCCGGGCATGAGTCAGATTTCACCAAAGGGGAGGACATGCCGGTCCAGAAATGTCTTACTAAATGGGTTCATCCCATTTTCCCATTTGACATGAATAGGCTCTGGTGGTACCTTATTCGAGGAGGAACACCATCATGGAAACGAGGAAAGTAGATTCACGAGGTCGAATCAATCTCGGCAAAGAGTTCGCCAACAGGACATTCTTTTTTGAAAAGATCGGAGAAACGGAGTTCAAGCTGGAGCTCGCCGCCGTCATACCGGAAAGGGAACTTTGGCTCTATAAGAATCCTGAAGCAAAGGCTCTGCTTGAGATCGGTTTGGAGCAAGCCAAAGCAGGAGTCTTCAGCGCATCTCCTCCTGATCTCGATGCTGACCAAGCCCTAGTAGATCAGCTTGAGGATTAGAATGGGATTTACCCTTGTTTGGACCCAAAAGGCACGGGAGACCTACGACCGGCTGAAAGCCGACGCCATTTCCTCGTTAGAAGCAAGACAAAGGAAGAGGAAGCCGAAAGCCTCTCAAGCCGAAGGTCTTTTCAAGCAAGTAAAGAAGTGCGTCGATTTCCTGAAGGAGAACCCGCGGCACCCCGGGTTGAGTACCCACGAATTCCATTCTAAGGAACATCCTCATACGCCCGGAGGGAAAGTGTTCGAGGCGTATATTCAGCAGAACTCTCCCGGCGCTTACCGACTTTTCTGGTGTTACGGTCCTAAGAAGGGCGAGATTACGATCATAGCAATAACTCCACATCCGTGAAGGAATTGGAGTTACGGCGTCCATCCGAGCGGTCGAGTGTCTGTTCCGCCTCAGTAGGAAAGGGACAAAGCTTCCGTTAAGATAGTCTCACGAGCAGACGCAGCACACGGCATGAGGAGGCGAAGTAGGAATTTCACGAGCGAGGAGAAGGTGCGGATTCTCCGCAGGCACCTTATCTATCAGGTGCCGGTATCGGTTTTGGACAGAATTCTGTGAATTCTAGGGACACAACACTGTTTTTCACACTGGGAGCTTTCGAGGCCTCCGTGGTTTTCCCTTGCTCAGGTCCCGGTCGGCAAGTCCCTCAACGGTCGTTACAAAGGATCCGTCGCCGGCGGGTTGCCCCGTCCCCTTTGCCTGTCGAAGCTTCTTCATGGGACCGTCTTCCGCGTTTAGAAGATTAGCATTATGTCCTCCGATTCACGGCGGAACTGAAAAAGGGCTTGACGATATCTATTTCTTCATATATTAGTATGCATGCATAATGTGTAGGGCACGCCAATTTCTAAGGAGGATGAATCTTGCCTATCACTCGCACTCTCTTCGCAGCAGCTCTTCTCGTTGTCACGGCCGCCGCGGCTACTGAAGCTCCAGCAGGCATACTTGGCGACATATTGTCATACGTCTCAGGCTACCCTGAAGATGTCCAGGCTCAGGGCTACTATTCTCAGTACAACGCGAACAACGGGTATCAATACCAGGTGACCTATCATGGCCCTGGAGCCAACCAACAGTACCCGCAGTCCCCGGCGAATCCCTATGGCCAATACGCCTCAGCCTCCCCAGCCCAAGGGGTTCCGCAGTATGAGCAAACCGTACCCCAGGGACAAGTGATGGCGGATCCCGGGCGAGGTGTGCGGAGAACGGCCGTCTCTCCGAAGCCATCTCGGCAGCACGTTGCGGCGAGCCAGGACCGCCGTGCCCCACAATTACAGTCGCGAAACCCTACGACGTACCGCCGGCCGGCCCCCGTGCCACAACAGGTCAGCCAGCCGTATAGCAATTCTTTTCCACCGCAGCCCTACTACGGATCCTATTCCCCGCAGCAGACGCAATCAACTGGATCGTCTTATTACGCGAGCCCGTATCAATACAACAACCAAGGTTGGTTCTCCGGGGGATTCTGCCCACCCGGAAGGGCTTGAGGGTTCTAATGCTGCGCGTCGGTCGACGCTTCGTAAACGGAACACAGTTTGTAAGCTATATTTGGCGCTATACCGTCACGCATTTCTTGTGGCAAGGGGCTTTTCGTGTCCTGAATCAGAACAATTGACAGACGCGCTCGTAGATCGTGTAGAAGAGCGCCACGGCTTCCATGTCCTGGCGAGTCGGACTCCACATATATTTGGCGACTCCTGTCTGGCATAGCCCGTACACACCCATGACAATCTGGCCCACAGTGATGATCCCGGTGGCAAGTTGACCGATTCCGATCAACCCTGCTACGGCAACTTGGGCCAGCACGACCAGACCCAGGACAAACTGCCCGAGACCGAACACGGCACCAATCCCGAACTGGGCAACGGTGATCACGCCGACTGCGAACTGACCTATAGCAATGATTCCCTTAGCGACCAGGGGCCGCCGATGAGCGGTGAACCCGATGGCAACGTGAATCAGGGGTAATCCAAATACCGTCGCGCGTGATCGCCAGTTGATCCCCCAATAGCCTTTCCACGTGGGCCTTGCCGGAACCGGGGCCCCGCAGCGGGGGCACATCCATGCCCACTTACTGACGTCTTTTCCACACTCTCGACAGGGAACCAACGCCACCGGTGAGCTCCGCAAGCAGATCGGTCTCAGGGGGCATCCTTGCCAGAACACCCCCAGTCACTAATACCAGCCCCAGCTCCGATACGCAAACAGCGAGCGCGGGGATCGACCTGCATTATTTCATCACGAGGTTCGCGCGGGAGGAACGACAATTTCTCCTGAGGCTAGTTTCATGAGGAAAAGAGCTGCAAGCTTGGCGCGCTCCGCCAAACTGTGCAGCAGCACATACTCGCTGGGGCTATGGAGGTCACCCCCACGCACCCCGAGAGAGTCTACGGTGGGCAAACCCTCGGCGTTGAGGTTGTTTCCATCGCATGCTCCTCCGCTCTCTCTCCACTGCAGATCGAGCCCCAACGCGCTTCCGCACTCGACAACTGCTTCTAGGAGCCACTGCCATGACGAATCGAGAGGCTTGGGCTGACGCTGGAAGAATCCGTGCTTCTCGAGAGATATCCCCTCGACCAGACTGACAGTCGCTATGACTCGCGTAAAATAGTCTTCTATGAGCAAGAGATTCTCCCTGGAGTTGACTCGCACGTTAAATCGGCACTCGGCCTTGTCCGGCACCACGTTCACCGGTCCCCCACCCTCGATATATCCCACGTTCACGGTGATGCCCTTCTGGGATGCAGCGAACGCGTTGAGGAGAACGACGAACCATGCCACACCACTCACCGCGTTCCTGCCTAGGTGAGGCTCTCGGCCTGCGTGCGCAGCTCGACCTCGGGCCATAACGGTGAAGTTGCCGGATCCCTTGCGGGGGCCAACGATACTTCCGTCAGGAAAACACGGTTCAAAAACGAGACCAACGTGGTGCCGCGTGGCAGCCTCTTTCAAGAGCATGCCAGAACCCGGCGAGCCAATTTCCTCATCAGGGTTCACCAGAACTTCCCATCCAACGTTTTCTGCCCACGGGGATAGCTCGAGTGCTTCGAGGGCTTTGAGCATCACGACAATGCCGCCCTTGGCATCTGCAACACCCGGCCCGCGCAGAGTATTGCCATCAATGAGAGAGACCCCTTGAAAGGGATGATCCGGAGGATAGACCGTGTCCATATGGCAGCAAAGGAAGACCCGCACGGGCGCGCCGGGACGCTTGCGAATTCTCAAAGCGTCTCCGAGCCTTGGGGCATCCTCGATCTCCAGGGTCTCCGGGAGACTGTGAACCGAGAGATTCAGTCGTTCGGAGGTTCCCCGCAACGCCGTGAATTCAGTCTCCACAGCATCCACCATGCGCGCCAGTCCGTCCGGATTTCGGCTCCAGGAGTTGATTTCGGCCCATGCATGCACCATGTCACGCATCGCGTTCTGCTGGGACTCAATCCAACTGAGGTAAGGACGGTATTGACCTGACTGTTCCATCGTTGCGTACTCGGCAATCGCCCTATCATAGAGGAAACATTTATGTTATGTCGAATAGACCCTCGATCCGTCCAGGTTTCCAGTAATGACCATATATACCATGACGGCAGGTCTGCAGCCTCACAATCCGGCCGACCCGAAAAAAGTGAGGATCGATCCGCGAGATTCTACAGGGTGGAGAGTAATGAATGGCAGATGCAGAAATTCCAATTGCAAGGAGACCATTCATGAAAGGCGCGAGATCGAGTTTAGCTATCGTATCCGTGATCATGCTGTTGGGTGCGACCGTAGCATACGCGGGCCCGTGGGGCGGCGGTTGCGGGGCCGGTTTTGGCAAAGGAGCCATGGGCGGCCAGGGGGGCGCAATCTGGCAAGATCTCTCCAAGGAACAGCAACAGCAGGCGTTGTCGCTGAGGACAGAGTTTCTCAAGAAGGCTGAGTCTGTGCGCTCCGAGATAGCGAAGAAACGCATCCAGATGCTGGAAATGGCGGCAAAAGACACCCCTGATGAAGCCGCGATAGAAAAGCTTCGTGAAGAGATCTGGGCGCTCAAAGACACGCTGCGCAACGAGCGACGCGCCCTTGGCACGAAGATGCGGGGCCTCCTGACTCCTGAACAAAAGAAGAAATTCGGCCCCATGGGCTTTGGGGGAGGCTTTGGTGGAGGCTTCGGCGGTTTCCACGGTTGTCCCCGAGCCGGTGGCGGACCGGTCCTCTGAAAAGCGCAAGCTCTTCAACATCCCGATTCTGAAGGGGAGGGTCACCTCCCCTTCGGCAATTGGGCGCAACACGATCCCGGCTCACCGGAGATTCTCCAGTTGATAGTCGTATACAAAGAAGTCAATGAGACGGTCCATTGCCTGCTCTACCTCTTCCGCCAGTTGTTCGCCGAGCGCCACTCCCCGAGAGGAGGTTTCCCACGTCGTTCCGATCGTCTTTAATCCCCGGTTGCGTTCAAGGCGGACCACCTCGTCCAATCTGATTGTCACCAAGTAGAAGAAAAGCTTCTCCAATTTTGTGGTGTTAACGAAAATGTTTAGCCAAGGATTTCCCGGTGGCTCCGGTACATTCCCGATCCCCAGGGCCTTGATACCCGAGTCTAGAAGTCGAATGACAACAGCGTCCTGCAGATGCTGCCTCGACAAACCTTCCGCTGAGGCTTCTTCCTCGATTTCATGCACCCAGACGGTCATACCGTCCAAGGCCCTCAGTACTCTGCGGAAGCGCTTGATTTGTCTCATCGGCTCTGCTCTTTCTTATCTGACAAGGCGGATTGGCGACGGTCGAGAGCAAAACCGGCGTGTCGGACCCTCATCGTTTGGCTCTGCTCAGGTCCACATTATTTAATTCGGCCCCGTCCAGATTAGCCCCCATCAGGTTTGCCTCGGTTAAATCGGCTCCCCTGAGATCGGCATCAGAAAGGCAGGCCCCCGATAAGTCTGCTCCGGCCAAAGTGGCTCTTGTCAAATCCGCCATGGTTAAATTGGCCTTCGAGAGATTCGCCACGGTGAGCGACGATTTGGAAAGTCGAGCCATAGTGAGATTCGCTCGCCCCAAATCGGCCCAAAAGAGATCCGCCTCGGTCAGATCAGCTTTGGTCAGATTGCACTTGGCAAGATTGGCTTGAGATAAATCAGCTCTTACAAGCCGGGCCTGAGTAAGGTTGGCCATATACATGTCAACGTTCACCAGAATAGCGTCTTCCAGATCCGCTAGGGTCAGATCGGCTCCCGTTATGTTAGCCTCGGTCAGGTCCGCGCCTCGAAGATTGGCTCCGGTCAAGATTGCTCTCGTCAAGTTGCAGCGCGCCATGTCCGCCTCCAAGAGGTCGCAGCCTGTCAGATTCGCACCGGCCAGGTTCGCGCCTGCCAAATCCCACCTGGAAAAATGAATGCCCGCCAGATTGGCCCCAGGCAACTCCGCGTTGTTCAACCTGTGCGCTCCCCGGACTCCTTTTCGAATCAAATCGCGGATGGAGTCGGCCTCTCCTGCGAGAATAATCTCGCCAGAAACTCGATTCCGTATCTCAAATCTCACTGAGCTTGTGCTCCTAGGACCGTGGGTTCCCAACGGAACGTGATCTCTCGAGCGGGAATGCCCGGTTGCATCTGGAGAGAGGCCATGGAAGTCTTGAGCCGTCACCGCGTATCGTCAGTGTGGGGCCCCTTGAGGCCCAATGCGTGCTTCATATGCCTTGGCGTCGGCCGCGAAACCCGTCGTGCAAAAACAAGTAAGGCCCCTTCGAGGAAGGGGCCTTCCATATTCGTATCCCTATGTTTACAACGGCACTTGCGGTCGGATTTCCGTGGGCCGTTGAAATCAAGCGTTGCTTACTTTTTGACTTTCTTGGCTTTCTTTGCGGGCTTGGCCGCTTCCGGCTTGGGACACACGCACATGGTAATCCACTTGCCGGCATACTTGATGGTCGGAGCACAAGGACCACACAGCTTGATTGCTCCTTTGGCTTGCCCTTTGCACAGCACTTCGTCCTTGCACACGACTTTCGGCGCAGGGGGCATCTCATAGCAATCCCACCACGCGCACGCTGTTCCGGCGAACGCCAACGTCGTGACAAGAGCTACCAGCAACAACAACGACTTCTTCATCCTAAACCCTCCTTAAAATGAAGCATACTCCACTACAAGAGCTGTTATACCACAGATTTGACCCACCCTAGCACGCTTCCTTTGCGCTTGTCAAGAAAAAAGCCGGTAAGCCGGTAAAAGGATTGCACATGACAAACACAATCTTGGCGCCCACGAGTGCATCTCTCTCACAAAGCACTCCTCACTTCTTCCCCTAATCGAAGCGCTCACAAATTGCAAGAAAAATCGTTTCGGCCAGAGTCTTCCTTCCTCACGTATACTGCAAAATCGTCAACACTAACGGCTTCCTTCCCAAAACGCGATTCACATGCCGTCGCACCGCCAACCTGATCTCTTCCTTCGCCTCCTCCCACGAGAGAGACGATCGCGGATTGAGCTCCTGCAAAAGCTCGTGAAGAACGCGACGAGCACCTTCGAGCAACTCCGGCTCCACATCCTGAAATGTAACGCCCACGGAATGAAGCTGGGGCTCGCAAACCAGCTCTCCTGAGCTCTTGTTTACCGCAAACACGACGACAACCACCCCGGTTTCCGACAGGACTCGACGCTCCCTCAAGACCTCATACCCTATGTCTCCGACTCCTTTGCCATGCACAAATATGCGACCCAAATCTACGCGTTCCGATACCTGAGCACTCTCCGGGGAGATGTCCACCAGATCGCCGTCTTGAATTACTAGTGCCCTTCCCGCGGGAACCCCTTCTTCCTCAGCCAGGACGGCATGTCTGACAAGATGCCGGTACTCGCCGTGAACAGGAATGAAAAATCGCGGCCGGACCAACCGAATCAGGTATCGCAACTCTTCCTCGCTCGCGTGTCCCGACACATGAACGTCCGACACCTTCTCATACATCACTTTGGCGCCACGACGACAGAATTCGTTGATGATTTGATTTATTGCCCGCTCATTGCCTGGAATGAACCGCGATGACAGCACAACCACGTCCCCCGGCTTCACCTTGAGATACTTATGGCGGTCGAACGCCATAAGGGACAGCGCTGACATGGGCTCTCCCTGCGATCCCGTGGATAACACCACCATCTTTTCATCGGGATAGCTCTCCAAGTCCTTCATGTCCACCAGTATTCCGGGGGGAATCTCCAGGTACTTCCTCTCTGAAGCGATTCTGGTGTTTCCAACCATGGATCGCCCCACGAGCACCACCTTGCGGCCGAACTCGCTGGCCAAATCCAGGACCTGTTGAATTCGGTGAATGTTCGAGGAAAATGTGGCAACGAGGATCCTACCCCGAGCTTCTTTGAAGATTCCCTCGAAAGCAGGACGTATCATGCTCTCGGAGAGTGTGGTGCCCTTGCTCTCTACATTGGTGCTGTCCGAGAGCAGAAGAAGGACGCCCTGGCGAGCATAGGACGCTATCTTGTCCAGATCGCACAGCCTGCCGTCTATGGGGGTGGGATCCAGCTTGAAATCTCCAGAGTGAAGGATCACGCCCACAGGGGTTCGTATGGCCAGCCCTACCCCATCGGCCACGGAGTGACATACGGGAAAAAAGTCAATGAGAAACGGCCCCAGCTCGAGGTAATTGCCCGGTGAGACGATGTGTCGAGAGGTGGAGGAGAGGAGATCGAACTCCTCCAGCTTGGCCTCCGTTAGCCCCATCGTGAGGCCGGTTGCAAAGATCGGAGCAGAAATCTTCCTCAGAACGTAGGGAAGCGCGCCAATGTGATCTTCATGACCGTGGGTGAGCACGATCCCATGAATGTTCCATCCCCGGCGGAGAATAACGTCCACATCGGGAATCACCAGATCGACCCCCGGCATAGAATCGTCGGGGAACATGAGACCCGAATCAATGATGAAGGCGTCCTTCCCGAACGCCACCACCATCATATTCATACCTATCTCGCCCACTCCCCCGAGCGGCAGTAACTGTACGGTAGGGTTGTTAGTGTCATCCATAGAAGCTTTATCTTAGCCTTCCCCCTTTTCTTTGGGCATCGATTCCATTATCTGAACGTATTCCTTGGTATTTGATGCCGGGTTCGTTGCGCGTTCCCAATTATACCCCACGATTTACTCTCTCCAGGGCGATCACGTGAGGCGCGCGGCGACCAAGTCCCCTACCTCTGTAGTGGACCGCCCCATCTTCCCGGCTTCCAGGCTCACGAGATATTTCGAGATGACCTCAGCAACAGCTTTCTCCACTGCCGCTGCTGCCTGTGCTTCCCCTAGAGTCCCTATGAGCAGAGATCCCGCAAGGATGCAGGCCAGGGGATTGATCACGTTCTTGCCGGTATACTTCGGCGCGGATCCGCCGATGGGCTCGAACATGGACACTCCTTCAGGATTTATGTTTCCGCCTGCCGCTATCCCCATTCCGCCCTGGATCATAGCCCCCAGATCCGTGATGATGTCCCCGAACATGTTATCCGTTGCCACAACGTCAAACCATTCAGGATTCTTGATCATCCACATGCACATGGCGTCTACGTGCGCGTAATCCGTGGTCACATCAGGATATTCTGGGGCAAGCTCCATAAATGTCCTCTCCCACAAGTCCCAGGCGTATGTGAGAACATTGGTCTTACCACAGAGCGTCAGCTTGCCCTTTCTGTTTCCCGACCGCGCAGCCTCAAAGGCGTACCTAAGGAGGCGCTCCACTCCCTTACGCGTATTTATCGATTCCTGAATCGCTATTTCGTCCTGAGTTCCTTTCTTGAGGAAACCGCCGCTCCCAACGTAAAAGCCTTCCGTATTTTCGCGCACTATGAGCAAGTCTATGTCGTCGGGACCCTTATCCCTCAGCGGTGTCTCAACCCCCGGGTAGAGTTTTACAGGACGCAAGTTGACGTACTGATCGAGCTCAAACCGCAGGCGGAGCAGGATCCCTTTCTCCAGTATTCCTGGCGCAACGTCGGGATGACCTATGGCTCCCAAATAGATCGCATCCACGGTCCTCAGATCAGCGATAACCGAATCGGGCAACGTTTCACCGGTTCTCAGGTAACGCTCTCCCCCAACGTCATAATCCACAAATTCGAGGGAAAACCCATAGAGAGATGAGAGCGCGTTCAGTACTTTCTTCCCCTCCCGGATCACCTCAGGACCTGTGCCATCCCCCCCTATTACCGCTACGGAATACGACTTCGCCATTACCGCCTCTGATGTGCTGAATTGTGATAAAGCCTGCCGTCTCGTGTCGGCATGCTTTAGCCGGACGCAGCAGGACGAGTACTTATCGCACGCGAGGGCCGATCATTACAACCCACCGGTCTGGATTGGGTCATTTTCCGCATGCTGCCCGGTGGCAGACGCGTCGATCTTTCCGGCGCGCTGCTCACAGAGGTTCGCACAGTGAGAGAGAGTCCCATCAGCGGATGGGAGAATATGAAGGAGCGCGCACAATTTGGGGTAGATTGGCTACCCAATCAATACCCGTATTTTAACCCTTGACAAATTCCATGCCAAAGATATTGTGTTGATTAAACCGGTGGTATCGGAGGATCTGGGAGTCGAAGTTGGCCCTTGCGGATTTTTGGTTCGCAGGGGTTGACTTATTTTGTGGGCAACGCTATGTTTGACCAAGCAAGGCCGTCTTCCATTTGTATCATGACTCCCCCCCCTTGATACCTTACCGGAGACGGTCTTCGTTTTTTTAGGGCCCCTATTTTTCCGGGGGCAGGGGCTGAAACGGACGCACGACAGACTCAGGCGTCGCCCAATGCGCGTCGCGGCCAGCGCGCCCCCAGAGACGACACCATTTCGCGCGCGCATCGACACTGCTGGAAACATGAGACGAAAATGAAACGGTTACCGCCGTGGATCCGTACGCGGCTTCCGGCTGCCTATGCGATGGCACGGGTCACTGCACACACGTACTCCCGTGGATTGGCAACTGTTTGCCGAGAAGCTTGCTGTCCCAACCAAGGAGAGTGCGCGGACCGCGGCACAGCCACATTCCTTATACTCGGTGACCGCTGTACACGAAATTGTTCCTTCTGCGCGGTGCGCCATGGCCCGGGGGAACCCCTCCGAGAGGACGAGCCTCGCGAGGTTGCCAACGCCGTTGCTTCTCTCGGATTGACCCACGCGGTGATCACCTCGGTGACGAGAGATGACCTTCCTGACGGAGGTGCAGCGGTCTTCGCTGCAGCCATTCGGGAAATCCGAAACATCTCCCCGCAAACCACTGTAGAGGTGCTGGTTCCTGATTTCAGAGGATCGCTGGATGCTCTCGAGATGGTGGTCGATGCCGGACCCGACGTCATAAATCACAATTTGGAGACCGTTCCCAGGCTTTATGGCGTACTGAGGCCTGCAGCTTCCTATTCGCGATCGCTGGAGCTTCTCCGCCGCGTAGCCTCCTTTGGTCGTAACATCATCACCAAGTCGGGGATCATGGTAGGCGTAGGGGAAAATCGGAGCGAAATCCTGGAGCTGGTTCGAGATCTGGTTCTTGCGGACGTATCGGTCCTCACTATCGGCCAGTATCTTCAGCCTACTCACCGCCACTATCCGGTTCAGAGGTTTCTCCCTCCCCACGAGTTTGACGAGTTAGCTGAAGCCGCACTCGCGCGCGGCATGAAGTGGGTCGAGTCCGGACCGTTGGTAAGGAGCTCATACAGAGCCGGCGCGATTCTCAGACGCCTCACAATGCCGGAGGGGCCACCCGAAATCTCCGGCTCCGCTTGAGGAATCACTACTTCCCCCGCCTTATGTTTTCCGAAGGTAACCGGTCCTCTTCCCCGTTAGTGGGACAGGATCTGGATCACTGTCCAGGACGAGTATGTGTGGCACTAATCACCTGCCGATCTTATAGCTTCACGAAGCTTCAGGCCGATCTCTGTGGCAAGATCTGAATCGGATTCAGTCAAGACCGCTGCAATTTCGCGCCATTCGTCCTCATCTCCCGTGAGAGTGACCTCGATGATTTCCTCATTGGAATCGCTCAAAACAGCCTCAGTAAGTTCCATCCTTTGTGCTCCTTGGGCCGACGTATTACCTCGAGTGTTGCGGCCGACCGCATGCACTCCTGGGACCCACCTCCACGGGATCCTGCCCTAATCGGGTAAGGAGAGCCCGTCGAAAAGAATTTCGCGTGGCGTTCCCACTCGCAGAAGACGATCATCTTTCGATCGTCCGCTGACCCACAGGGTGAAATCCTAGTAAAAGGATACTCAAAAGGCAACAATCTTTCTCAGACATTTTCCGCCTCGAGACGGAATTTGTCGAAGCCCGCTCGGAGCACCGCCCTGTCCGCAAACGCGGTTGCGTATCCGCACCGAGCCTGTTCAGGGAAGGGCGGGGTTGAACCCCAAGAACCCAGGCTGGAAGAAAATGTCTCAAAACTCGGGACACACCAAACATCGTAGCACGATTGGGCGTCGATGGATGGAAAGGCACCCTCACCCCAACCCTCTCCCAGAGGGAGAGGGAGCCGGAAGAATCCCCTCTCCAAGACGGACAGGGAGCTAAGAGAATACCCTCTCCAAGACGGACAGGGAGCTAAGAGAATACCCTCTCCCCCGCTTCGGGGGAGAGGGTCAGGGTGAGGGGGGTGCCACGATTATGACGGACTCTCCCAGAGGGAGAGGGAGCCGGAAGTATCCCCTCTCCCCCGCTTCGGGGGCATAGGCGTTAACTTCGTGGATGACATCACGTGATTTCAGTCCGTTGACTTAACAAGGACCCCGTCACCCCGGCGAAAGCCGGGGTCCATAACATATTGGAAGGACTGGATTCCGGCTTTCGCCGGAATGACGAACAATTGGCCGTTCCACTTCTAACTTAACGCCTATGCGCTTCGGGGGAGAGGGTCAGGGTGAGGGGGTGCCACGATTATGACGGACTGCCGGCTTTTGAGACACTTTCGGAAAGCCTGCACTACTGGTTTCAGACCTGCGGCCACCGTTGCACCGAGGATCAGTCCTCCCCACGTCTTTTCGGGTTGACAAGCACCGCGGTTTCAACTATGAGCCAAGGCGTCCAGAACGGGGGCAAACTGGAGTAAGGAGAAGTGACGTGTCAACGAGGCCTGTGTCCAGGGTAGAGGCGTCAGGGGTTCCATACCGCTCTCTCAGGGAAGACCCTCGTTACGACGAGATCAGGAAACTGATTGAAGATTTTCCCCCCGAGCACATGGAGAAATTGCGGCTCTACATAGAGCGATGGCTGCGCAAGCTCTGAACTGCCCCGCACGGATTCTGCGGGGCGCTCTTCACAGTTGAAAGCCGGCCATCATCATTGGGAACCGCTATCTAGCCCAGTTTACGAACTGCACCCATACCGGTTTCACGTACTTTGCTCTGGCTTAGTGTTCTGTGGCACAAATACGGTCGCGTATTCAGGGGCCTTTCTCCATTTGCTTAGTGGTCGACGGCACAAATGCGGTACTATGTCTGCACCGTGGGGTACGTGGTGAGCGCATCGTTGGCACTTTAGGGGCGGGCCTTGGAAAGTGTCTCAAAAGCCGGCAGTCCGTGATGATCGTGGCACACCCCCTCACCCTGACCCTCTCCCCCGAAGCGGAGGAGAGGGGATTCTTCCGGCTCCC
>JBFMDN010000049.1:0-19546 GCA_040753915.1 Thermodesulfobacteriota bacterium
GAGAGCGCGCAGAGAAAAGGGGGGGGAGGGGAGGGGAAGAGGGGGTCGAGAGCCGAAGGTAAGCCAGTGCAATTCTTCGTCCGACAATTCCAGGTGCTTGGCAATTCTTTCTATCATGTCAATGGAGGGATTTGGCTGAACAGCGTTTAGCCATTTGGACTTGTTGTGTTTCGTCAGCCCAGCCCTCGCGAGGAAGAGGGAGTCCTCTTCCTGGGGGTGCTTGAACCAATAGAGTCTTCTGAGGAAGTGTGACCAGGGGAGTGTATTGATATTTCGAGGTTTCCTGGCCATGCGTCACCTGGTATTGCAAAGTCTTGACAATTAGTAACCTATTGGTTACTATGCGTCAAGGAGAACAAACGTACTCTAAGACGCGGCTGTCCGCGCCAACACCCGCAATACCACTGCACACCACAAAAAGGAGGACTCCATGAACAGAGCTCAGCTCATCCGACTCGTCTCCCACCGACACCACATTCCCCACAGAACAGCAGAGTCCCTCGTAAAAGCCGTTTTTGCCGAAATCCTCCAAGCTCTTGGCATGAAGGATACGGTCACCATTTCCGGTTTTGGCAGCTTCGCGCCGAGATTCAAGGATACCTGCACCAGACGTAATCCACAAACGGGCGAGCCTGTGCTTGTCGGTCCCCGGTGGGCGGTGAAATTCAAGGCCGGCAGAAAACTCAAAGCATCTCTCGCGTAGCGGCCCGCGACGCACACAAACGACCCTCGCGATACGCGAATCAAGCATGAACGATAGCGCCGCATAGCGTGGCTCCGGGTCACATGAAATGCGAGCCCCGGGTCAACAGGCGATACAGCCCAGTATCCGATCGCTGCGTGCGCAATGGAAAAAGCAACGTCGCGTTTTCGCGCAATGCAGCCAAGGTCAATGTGGTGCGGCCCATCGATATTCTCCCCAAAAGGTAGGGGCGGGCTTCCAACCCGCTCCCTGCTGACCCGAGCTGAAGCAAGTACACGACTGTATTCACGAAATCTCATACTAAGGCTGTCGAGAGGTATCCCATGATATCGCCGCAAGATGAAGTCAATCCCTGTCGCATTCGGGGCATTCGAATCACACGAGAGCAGTGTCGGAAACGGCAACTGGGAAACTGGCGCTATTCCAGGGGGAGGAACTTAACAGGAAAACCTTCCCTCAATCCCATGTTTATCTCGTGTCACTGGAGGGAGCCTGACAGGCAATTCTGTCCTTGGTGGCTGTCCGACACCGAATACTGTCAACAGAGCACGCTCGAGCGCCAATTCCCCTGGATGGTCAGGCTCGAGCACCTCGAGGAGGCGTTTCTCGATGTTTAGAAAGGCAACCAGATGTCGGAACAGGTTGCGGATGGGCATTGTAGGTCCGTCCGGTAGCGGAAAGACGTACAGTGCGCTTCGCATTGCAACGGAGCTCGGATCGAGAGTCGCGCTTATCGACACCGAGCACGGAACATCGGCAGCGTATGCCGACATCTTCGATTTTGACATGATGGAGCTCGATTCATTTCATCCCGATCGATATGTGGAGGCGATTCACCACGCGCAACGGGAGGAGTACGATGTCCTGATCGTCGATTCCCTCTCTCACGCGTGGAGCGGCAAGGATGGAGCTCTGGATTTGGTCGATCAGGCGGCGAAGCGGAGCAAGACGCACAGTGCTGCCCCTGCCTGGCGCCTAGTCACACCGCTGCACAATGCCCTTGTTGAGACGATTCTCCAATCCCAGCTCCACTGTATCGTTACATTGCGGGCTCGGACGAAGTACATCTTGGAACAGGACGACAAAGGGAAAAGTCAGGTCAAAAAGGTCGGTCTCGAAGCAGTTCAGCGAGAGGGACTGGAATATGAGCTCGACGTAGTGGGCGACCTGGACTTGGATAACAACCTCGTCATCTCAAAGACCCGCTGTCCGGATCTGCACAAGAGAGTGTTTCACGAGCCGGGGGCGGACCTGGCGTGTATTCTCAGCCGGTGGCTTTCCAGAAGCAACCCTGAATCGAAGCCGAGTGACCAGGGGGCGTCCGGCCCCACCGGCGGCAACGGAGGGGCCCTGTCGTCCCTGGCACTGGCAACGAGAGCCCTTTTCGATGACAACCGCATTGACGAGCACGGGAGGAAGGCGGCTTTCAAGGCAATTCGGGATGAGTTCCGCATCGAGAAGCTGGAAGACATAGCCCAAGACCAGTATGAGCGATACTGGAACTTTGTCACGCACAGGATTCTTCCTGCAGTGAAAGCCATACCCGCCAACGGGGCGTAAGACAGCCGTCACGCGGGTTGCCCGGCGAAACCTCTTACTCTCCTGCAGAGGAGTGTGCGGAGGGCTCATCTTTCTGACAGAAAGCGCCCTTCCCGCGTCCACAAAAAGAATCCGGAGAACACCTCGATAGGAGTCTTGTATGAAGGGCACAACTACAGACCCGGTGGGCGAGCTCAGGTCTGACCTCGGATTGAGGTCTCTGGAGCCTGCGCGGACCCGATGTCTGAGATGCGGCAGGGAATTTTCCTCATGGGATACGACCCGAAACAGGATCTGCCATTCCTGCCGGAGGACGAACAGCCGGAATCCCCCCTCATGGGCGGGAGAAATCAAAATCGGACGGTAGCACTCTCGTGAGGTCCCTGCTTGCGGGCAGGACCGCTCGGGTTCCCTGCCCTCGCGGCTCTTCGCCCGGTCACCCCTTTTCCCCGAGAAAGGCAGATCATGACTCGACCACTCATTGCCAATTGTCTGGATAAGATCTCTGCACAACTGGGAGACATCCGACTTTGCTCGGAGAGCATGGACGATCCCCAGGCGTGCTTGCTGGCGGAAAACATGGAACATGTGTTTCTTACCGACAGCGAACGGCTCAGATGCCATCTGGACCTGAAGAGCAATCCCCGTCGATGTGTCCTGGGCTGGCACGGCCGGCAAGACCCGCTCAGGTTCCTTTCGGACGCGTTCGCTCGCGTGCACGATTACTTGAGCTCACTTCGATCGCATGCCACCAGTCTGGGAGATCCCCGAACCTGGGAGCTTGTAACCAATCTCGAGTTGGGTGTGCTGAGGTTCATGCGCAGGCTTCGCCTCTTGCTGGACATCCCCTATGACTGGCACGAACGGGTCGAGAATCTGCAGGAGGACAGTGTCTGCACGGCGCGAGAGGGAGGTGTGCAAGAGTGAATGCTAAGTGAAAAGCCCGCTGCACAATGTGTGGCAATGCAATCCCCTACGCAGGGTAGCCTTTCCAGGCTGCCATTTCTTTTCAGATGCAGGCTGGAAAGCCTGCACTACATGTGTGCGCCACAATGAGCGGGCCAACATATTTTCTCTACTGTGGGGTAGCCTTTCTAGGCTGCCATTTCTTTTCAGATGCAGGCTGGAAAGCCTGCACTACATGCCTGCAATACTTCTTCACCGGGACGCGTTTCCCTTCGACCTCGATGAAGAATTCATTTTCGTTTTGCCCTTGAACGATGTGGCTTGCCAATTGATAGTACGCTGGCCGGGAGAAGCGCGCGTGAAACACACCGTTCTTTACGGTGCAATAGGGGACATTGTGCTCCCCGATCCAGAACTGATCCGGGTCGAACGGTTCAGTGGTGCCATCGTTCAGCAGGAGGAGGAAGGAGCCACTGTCCTGTTCCATGACCCGAAGAATGACAAAGGGAGCGTCTTCCACTTCCACCCGGCAGACTTCCCTATCCATGCGCACCTGGTACCCGCCGTCCGCAGTAGGCTCGAGCATGGCGCAAAACTGGCGGTACACGCTCGGATGAACGATCTCTGTTCCATTCTGGAACCATCGCCCGTCTTTGTCGATAACCAGTTTCAAGAAGGGGGTAGCATCAAAGAACTCGGCTGAAGTGCCGTCACTCGATCCAGTCATGAAATCTCCATTCCGAAAAGTTGCCGATTCGTCACCGTGAAACGAGCAGGAGGCTATTCGATTTCCACGGAGATGTAGCCCGTGGCCGCAACTGCAGGTCACCACAGCCCCGCGAGATCGAATTTTCTGTGAAGCTGAGCGTACGCACGATAGCCTGCCAGTACCTTCTTCACGTAGGTCCGGGTCTCAAAAAAGGGAATGTTTTCTACGAATTCGTCCTCGCTCAGAGAACCGTTCCGGCTCACCCACTCCCGGACCTTCTGAATGTCCGCATTGTACGATGCTACCGCGGGGACAACCTTTTCTCTAAAGCTCCGGAGGTTTTTCGAGAGGATGCGGATCCCTGAAGCGAGATTCTGTTCCGGGGTCAATATCCTTTCGAGCTCGTCCGGTGAGATCCGTCCATTCTTGTCTCCCAGTCCTGCGGCTTTCGGGGTCACCTGCATCAGGCCAAGAGCACCCGCAGGGGAAACAGCGGTTGCATCGTACAGACTTTCCTGGCGTACGATTGCCCACACGAGGTGCGGATCCACTCCCTGCTCCTTTGCAGCGCGGACCGTCACGTCCCTATGGATGCGAGGGAATGCAATTTCCACGAGCTCGGGTGGAGCGTTTTCGGGCGGATTGTCCATGAACTGGCCGAACGCGGTAGCAAGTATCTCGCGTGCTCGCTTGTATTTCTGGGCTCCATACGCAGCCCGAGCCATGAGAAAAACGACTGAAGGCACGCTCCTCGCAGACCGGGGGAGATGCTCCAAGTTGGCCAGCGCGAGCTCATACAGGCCATGGTCCATAAGTTTCTTGGCCGCAGCCACCTGCTCCGTCGCCAGCACGGTTTCGGAAAGTGTTATGTCCGGAAACGGAGGACGAGACCCGTTGGGATTGATAGAAGACCCCAAAGTGTTAAGAAGCCGCGCAGCCTCCTGACCGTAGTAATCCAGAGGTGCGCTCCAACAAATCTGTTGGAGCAACGCCTTGGCCTCTGATGTCTTGCCCAAGTGCATCAAGGAGCGTGCCTGCCAGTACCGCGACGGATTGGCGACTCGCCCGTTCGGTGCAATCACCCTGGTGCTTCGGAAGGCCTCGGCTGCCTCGCTGTATTTCCCCGTTCGGTAGTGTATCCAGGCGATTTTCCACGTGACGTCGGACTTCATGGTGTCATTGATAGGGCTGTTGACGAGACGACTGAAATGCTCGAAGGCCGCGGGAAAATTCCCCCGCTCGTAGTAGTATGCGCCGAGGTTGAACATCACTTTGTGCTTGAGCCTGGGGGGCGCCTTTTCGACAATCTCCTGGCAACAGCGCTCGAACTCCCGCGTGCGGTCCAGTCTCCAGTAGACTCGGCTCAACAGATACAGGGCTTCCATGCGGTCGTGGAGCGAAATGTTTTTTCCCAAGATCTCCTTGAGCGTGCGGATCGCTTCCTTGTTTTTTCTGGCCCTGAACTGGCACGACGCGAGCTTGAGCATCAAATCCGCGTCCGCGGGCCGGCTCTTCAAGAGAAACGTGTAGGATTCGGCAGCCAGATCGAATCTTCCCTCCTGAGAAAGGCGTCTTGCCCGTCCCAGTTGCTCCGACTCCGAGAAAACCGGCTTGTCTATCTTGCCGTGCACGACCATCCACGCGAGCTCGTCCGACGCTCTAAGCCCCTCAACTGATGCTGGATGCTCGAGGAAAAGGGTCCGGTACTGTTCGGCAGCCTTGGCATGATCGCCGGAAAATCGATAGAGCTTTGCAAGGGCGTAGATATGTTTTGGCTTTTCGTGTGCCGATCCGTTTCTGATCATGGCCTGGAGCAGTGGAATGGCCTCTGGGTCTCGGGCCGCGCAGAGAGCTTCCACATAGATCGTGCGCGCTATTTCCCCATACGGTCCTAGGTCGCCCTTTGCCACGAAATCTTTGAGGAGCCGCACAGCGTTTCGTGGATCACGGGCCGCCTGGAATGCTCGTGCCAGAAGAATGAGCGTTACCGGCCCATAGACCGAATCGGAACGGATCCCGATCCATAGCTTTTCTGCGGCGGCCACGTCACCTTCGGTGTAATGGCGGTATCCCTCGCTGAAGACAAGCTCGCTTACAGGGGAAGACGAAACCGTCAGACAGGCGCCGGAGCGAGGGATGGTGAAGGCAACGGTCAGAAGTACGAGACAGGCGATCGTGATTCTCCGGACCCGTGACAAGAACCCCTCCTCAGTCCCATGTCTCGCCTGGGGCGGCCTGGGAAAATTATGGTATTAATACCGCATCTTGCCCAATCTGAGAAGACCTTGCCACGGGTAATCCTTGTGCGCGCCGCGGACCCCACGGGCGTGCGTGGGTGGAGGAACTGAATCCGGCCCCTTCGTAGCCCTTTACTTGGAATAGTACATTTTGGTAAGATTTTTTCGTCAGAGGAACTACGAGCCCTAGGAAAGGTTATGTTGCAGAACAATAGCACCCACAAGGTCAAACGTGAAATTCAGGAACTACTCCTGCTGTTCGAGATAAGTCAAATCCTTGATCGAAGCATGGACCTGCGCGAAGTGGCGGGTCCGGTCCTTGATGCGATAGCTCAGCATATGGGAATGCTCCGAGGTACCCTGACGCTCCTCAATCGTGCGTCGGGAGAGATAATTATCGAGGCTGCTCACGGTCTTTCTGAAAGCCAGAAAGTGCGTGGTCGGTACAAACCCGGTGAAGGGGTGACAGGAATGGTGGTAGAAACCGGAAAGCCGGCTGTGGTTCCGCACATTTCCGACGAACCACTCTTCCTGGATCGCACCCGATCTCGGGAAGGTCTCCGGAAGGAGGACATTTCATTTATCTGCGTTCCCGTCAAGCTGGGGTCGTACGTGATGGGAGCCCTCAGCGCGGACAGGCTTTTCGAGGAGGGAATCTCTCTTGACGAGGACGTGCGCTTGCTTTCGATCATCAGCTCCATGATCGCTCAGGCTGTCAAGCTGAGGCAATCGGTGGAGGAGGAGCGACATCGTCTCCTAGAGGAGAACCAAAGACTGCAGAATCAGCTCAAAGAGCGCTTCAGGCCCGCGAATATTGTAGGAAATTCCAAGGCCATGCAGATGGTGTACGACCTTATCGCCCAGGTTACCAAAAGCGACACCACGGTCCTTATTCGCGGGGAGAGCGGAACCGGCAAGGAGCTGGTGGCTCAGGCCATTCACTTTAACAGCTTGCGCGCGTCCAAGCCATTCATCAAGGTAAATTGCGGGGCTCTGCCTGAAAGTGTTGTGGAGAGCGAGCTCTTCGGTCACGAGAAGGGCGCGTTTACGGGGGCGATCGCAACGCGCAAGGGACGATTCGAGCTTGCTCACGGGGGGACAATCTTTCTTGACGAGGTGGGCGACCTTTCGCCTTCCACGCAAATCAAGCTCTTGCGCGTGCTCCAGGAAAAGGAGATCGAGCGCGTAGGGGGAAGCGCGACCATCCGGACCGATGTACGGGTGATCGCGGCCACAAACCGGAACCTGGAGGATCTTATCGAGCACGGCGACTTCAGGCAGGACCTGTACTATCGTCTCAACGTCTTCCCCATCCATATTCCGCCGTTGAGGGAGCGACGCACCGACATACCGCTCCTGGCCGATTTTTTCGTGGAAAGGTACAGTAAAGCCAACCACAAGAACATCCTGCGCGTTGCCACTCAGGCCATAGACATGCTCATGGCGTACCATTGGCCCGGGAATGTGCGGGAGCTGGAGAATTGTATAGAGCGGGCCGTTCTCTTGAGCTCGGATTCAGTGATTCACGGGCACCATCTGCCGCCGACGCTTCAGACGGCCGAGGCAAGCGGGACGTGGATGAAAGGCACGCTGGATAGCACGCTGGAGGCCGTGGAGCGCGATCTTCTGATCGATGCGATCAAGACAGCGCGGGGCAACAAGGCGAAGGCTGCCCGGGCTTTGGGGATAAGCGAGCGGGTGATGGGTCTTCGGGTGAAAAAGTATGGCATAGAGCCTCGCAGATTTCGTACGGTTTCGTAACCGGACCATGCCTTTTCCTACCCAAAGGTAGTATTTCAATTTTGTAACTCTTCCGATCCTGGTGAGCATCCTGGGAAAAACAGTTGCGATAACAACCAGTTATAACACATCAGCCAGATTCTGATCTGCGTGGCACCTTCGTTGCTTTTCCATTTCCAGAACAAACCGGAAGGCCACGACCTCGTGGCTCGACTCCCTGATTCCCCCCGTGGATTCCCCGATCCCCGGGGTATCGGGAGGCGGAAACAGAATCTGCGCCCATGCAGAAAAACATCGGAGGTGGTCTGGAGATGAATGCTGCGGATAACGGATGGGTTTTGGTCAGCTCGGCCCTCGTCTTATTGATGACACCGGGGCTGGCCATGTTTTACGGCGGGATGACCCGTTCCAAGAATGTTTTGTCAACGATGATGCACAGCTTTTTTCTCATGGGGCTGGCGTCGATCGTGTGGCTTTTTTGGGGATTCAGTTTGGCTTTCGCCCCTGATGCTGTCAAAGGGTTTGTTGGCGGGTTGAACCATTTTGCCCTTGCCGGAATCGGGGGAGACGTATGGCCGAAAACCACGATCCCTTCAACCACGTACATGATTTTCCAGTGCATGTTCGCCATCATCACTCCGGCTCTCATTTCCGGAGCATTCGCCGAACGCATGAAGTTCAGCTCTTTCATCATCTTCATGCTTCTCTGGCTCACGTTCGTGTACTCGCCAGTGTGTCACTGGGTTTGGGGTCCGGGCGGGTGGTTAGCCGAGATGGGAGCCCTGGATTTTGCGGGCGGCACGGTGGTTCACATTAATTCAGGTATAGCGGCGCTCGCGTGCGCTCTTATCGTGGGCAAGCGCAAGGGGTACGGAACTGCTCCCATGATGCCTCATAACCTGACGTTGACTCTCCTGGGAGCCGGCTTGCTCTGGTTCGGGTGGTTTGGCTTCAACGCGGGGAGTGCTCTTGCTGCTAACCAGAGCGCTGCTATGGCGTTCGTCGTAACCCACATGGCCACCGCTGCGGCTGCCATGTCCTGGGTATTCACGGAATGGGCAGTGAAGGGTAAGCCGACGACTCTGGGCGTTGCCTCAGGCGCCGTGGCCGGACTTGTTGCCATCACACCGGCAGCGGGGTTTGTCGGTCCGGTCTCCTCCGTTATCATCGGAGCGATGGCAGGAGCGGTGTGCTACTTTGCAGTGCTGGCAAAGGCCTCCTTAGGGTATGACGACTCTCTGGACGTTGTGGGCATCCACTGTGTTGGAGGAATCTGGGGTGCTCTTGCCACGGGTTTGTTTGCAGCAAAAGAGATCGGCGGTACGGACGGTCTTTTCTTTGGTAACGCGTCCCAGTTCGGGATCCAGATCGTGGCAGTGGTGGCAACACTCATCTACTCGTTCGTAGTATCCGCGATCATCCTCATGATCGTGAAGTCCATCGTAGGACTGCGGGTGGCAGAGGAAGAAGAAGTGGTTGGCGTGGACACTTCCGTTCACGGGGAGGCAGGGTACAATCTCTAACTCGCCTCGAAACCGGATCTGTAGGTGTACACTCCTGAACTGCTTGAATACCCAGAGGGCGTTTGCGATGAAGCCGAAAACGAAGACAATGCCTGGAATCGAGATAGGCCGAGGGATCCGCATCGATTTCAGGAAAGGCAGGATGTGATTGTCTGGTGAGCTAGGGAATGGCAGGCCTTGGGCCGGTTGTCGGGAGGATCTTCGTGGAAAGGTCAGGTGAAGGATGTTGATGCCGGCAGGATGGGTGTGTGGCTCACGAGCGTCACGGATGGCGGGGCGAACCCAAAGATAGACGTCGATGGAAAGAACGTGACTTCGAGAGGGTTGAGAGTCAGAATACTGTCCTGGACATCGGATCCGCGGGGTGGTGGTGGTCAGCACCGTACAAAAATGTAACTTTTCGCGGCAGAATCCTACTTCCAGGTATCCATCTCACGAGAACTCAGGTAACAAACACCCGGGAGGAGGTCGGTTATCTACTGTAATTCCAGGTAACTGTATCGTCGATTCCCAAAGATACAATCTTGGCACGTGGATTGCTCCCGCAACACGAACGCGAGTTCGTCCTCTTCCACTCGCTTGCGTCTTCGGACGGTCGGGCGAGAACATAGCCGGCGGCTCTATCCAGCGGAGTGTCAGGATGCGAAGAAAGGGGCATGAATGAAGAAGATAGAAGCAATCGTAAAGCCGTTCAAACTCGACGAGGTGAAGGAAGCCGTTGGATCGCTCGGTGTTCACGGAATGACAGTCACCGAGGTGAAAGGTTTTGGACGGCAGAAGGGGCACAAGGAAATCTACAGGGGCGCTGAATACCTCGTGGATTTTCTTCCGAAGACAAAAATCGAAGTTGTTGTTGCAGACGATCGCGTGGAGCAGGTCATAGAAAAGATTGTTTCTGCGGCGAGGACCGGCAGCATAGGCGACGGAAAGATATTCGTCATGGACGTTGAGACGGTAGTACGAATTCGTACTGGGGAAAGAGACTCTGACGCGCTATGACCGACATCAGATTCCCGGGGCTTGGAGCCGGAATCTGGTTCCAGGCCTTGGGCCGGTCAAGATTCACCCCGAAGACTTCCAAGCTCTCTGGGAGATTCAGAACCTTTCGATCAGAAGGAGTAGGAGATGGGACCAAAAGAGGTACTTGATTATGCGAAAGAAAACGGGGTCGTGATGGTGGACCTCAAATTCATGGACTTTCCAGGCATGTGGCAACATTTCAGTGTACCGCTCCATGAACTGGAAGAAGAATCATTCGAGGATGGGTTCGGATTTGACGGCTCGTCCATTCGTGGCTGGCAGCCGATCCACGCATCGGACATGCTTGTGGTTCCGGACCCGGCCACGGCGGTCATGGATCCGTTCATGCAGGTCAAGACACTGTCGTTGATCTGCAACATCGTCGATCCGGTTACCCGAGAAAGGTACTCGCGAGATCCCCGCAACATAGCGCAAAAGGCTGAGGCGTACCTGAAGTACACCAAGATCGGCGACACGGCCTATTTCGGTCCGGAAGCCGAATTCTTCATTTTCGACGACGTCCGATACTCTTACTCGTCCAATGGCGGCTTCCACAAAGTGGATTCGTTCGAAGGGTGGTGGAATACGGGTCGAGAGGAAAACCCGAACCTGGGGTACAAGCCCCGGCACAAGGAAGGGTACTTCCCGGTATCTCCCACAGACTCGCTTCAGGACATCCGGACGGAAATGGTGATGATTCTGGAGAGCCTGGGCATCTCTATCGAGGCACAGCACCATGAGGTCGCGACCGCAGGCCAGGGCGAAATCGATATGAAATTCGCTCCTCTCGTAAAGATGGGCGACCAGCTCATGTGGTTCAAATACGTCCTCAAGAACGTTGCCAAGCGCCATTGCAAGACCGTCACGTTCATGCCCAAGCCCCTGTTTGAAGACAACGGATCGGGGATGCACACCCACATCAGCATCTGGAGGGGGGACACTCCGCTTTTCGCGGGAGACAAGTACGCTGGACTTTCACAGGAAGCCCTGTGGGCTGTCGGCGGCATCCTGAAGCACGCTCCTGCTCTGTGTGCGATCTGCAATCCGACTACCAACTCGTACAAGAGATTGGTGCCTGGATTCGAGGCGCCCGTAAACCTCGCGTACTCGTCGAGAAACAGGTCCGCTTGTTGTCGTATCCCGATGTACAGTCCGTCCCCGAAAGCCAAGAGGATCGAATACCGGACTCCCGATCCGTCGTGCAATGGATATCTGGCATTCAGCGCTTTGCTCATGGCTGCCCTAGACGGTATCGAAAACAAGATGGACCCCGGAGAGCCGCTGGACAAAGACATCTATGCCCTGTCCCCCGAAGAGCTCAAAGATGTACCTTCCACCCCGGGAAGTCTTGCTGAGGCTCTGAAATGCCTGGAAGCCGACCAGGAGTTTCTCCTGAAGGGCGACGTTTTCACCCAGGATGCATTGGAGATGTGGATTGAATACAAGACCAAGGCTGAATTGAATCCCGTTCGGATGAGGCCCCATCCCTATGAATTCGCTCTGTACTTTGATTGTTAGCGTCGTTTTCGGATAATGATAGTGATAGCCCGCGCGTATTGCGCGGGCACGTGAGCTCCGCCATCGGGAGGGCCAGCGTCCCGAAACTGTCTCAAAACTCAGGAAACAGCAGAAAAAGTGGTACGGTGAGGGAGGATGCTGGCCATGGAGCCCTCACCCCATCCTCTCCCGGAGGGAGAGGGCTCTGTCATTCCGGGCAGTTGCAAGTCCACTCTCCCTTCGGAAAAGGGCTAGGGCGAGGGTGCTGAAAAAGAAGCGTGCCACGATCTTAACATTTGCCGCAATTCCGAGACAGTCTCTCCCTGCCGGCCCCATCCCACGGCGGCAACCCCAATGCCTTCGAACGAGTGATGGAGCTCATCCCCGCCACACGCTCGGATCGTCACGCTTCCCATGCGTGCAGCTCCAGATCCCCGTAGACCGAGCCCTTCATTTCCCCATGTGCGCCACGGTACTGCGGCCGTCAAGAGTAGTCTCTCGTTCCGGTTGTAATTTTCAAAAGCTTCTTCGCATTCCCATGTATCGACCACGCGTCAGCAAGGTTCTCAGGCGGGTGGACGGGCGCCCGAAAGTGTCTCAAAAGCCGGCAGTCCGTGATAATCGTGGCACACACCCTCAAGCTGACCCTCTCCCCAGAAACGGGGGAGAGCAGATTCTTTGGGCTCTCTCTCCTGGAGAGAGTTGGGGTGAGGGTGCCTTTCCACGCAGCGACGCAAAATCGTGCTACGATGCTTGGTGTGGCCCAAGTTTCGATTCATTTTCGTCTCGCCCGTCACTGTTGAGGAGGAGAAACGGAAATTATTATCGGCAAGCGCTATATTCGCGCACGCGCATCCAACGCAGGCGGTGCGTCTTGCGAGCCTTCCTGAATTCTGTTAAGGTTTGCGGCACATGGGAAGAAACGAGTATACGGTATGGGAATCGGAGATTCAGAGGTCGCCCCAATGAAGAAGTCCAGAACAGGTGTGACCATAATATTCCTGCTGGTGCTTACGGCCGTGTTCATCATCGTTGCCGGAGCCCTTTCGATCGTGTTGCGGCAAGAGAGCTCGTCGTCCTCGTGGGCGGATGTCTTTGGATTCGGCACGAAAGTGGGTGTGGTCAAGATCGAAGGGGCCATCACTTCCTCGGACGACACGTTGAAGCAGCTCAGGGAATACAGGAAGAAGTCCTCGGTAAAGGCAGTGGTGTTGCGCATCAATTCGCCGGGTGGCGCGGTTGCGCCGGCACAGGAAATCTATCGAGAGATCGAAAGAACCAGACAGAAGAAGCCGGTGGTAGCGTCAATCGAGACGGTGGGCGCTTCTGCCGCGTACTACATTGCAAGCGCTGCGGATAGGATTGTTTGCTCCGACGGGAGCATAACGGGCAGCATAGGGGTGATAATGATGCTGCCGCAGTTGCAGGAGCTGATTCAGAAGCTGGGGGTCGATGTTAACGTCATCAAGGCAGGAAAGTACAAAGACATCGGATCTACGGTGAGACCGCTCACAGACGAAGAGCGTAAGATACTGGAAAACTTTGCCGACGAAATCCACGATCAGTTCATCCATGATGTGGCAGCCGGTCGCAAGGGCAAGATCGACGAGCAGAAGCTGCGATCAGTGGCAGATGGGCGTTTTTTTACCGGAAAGAAGGCCATGGAATTAGGACTCGTGGACACGATAGGCAATTTCTACGACGCTGTGAAACTCGCGGGGAATCTGGGAGGCATAGAGGGAGAAGTGGATGTGCTCTATCCGAAGAAGCGTTGGGATAACTATCTTGATCTCTTCCTTGAGTCGGCTTCTCGCGGGATCGTTAGAGCCTCTGAACACCTTCGGTTGATCCAACGTACCCCTGAAATCCGATAGAGGGAGGAGCGCTCGGAAAGACTTTCTCACCCGCATCCCGGAAGCGGACACTTCGTCCGTGCCGGTCCCCGCACGGGGAGCTCAGTGCCCCAATTTCCTTGTACTCCAGGCGACTGGGGCGAGGAGATTCGTCAGACCGAGAGGACTGTGGCCGAATCCCGGGAGGGGTAGATCATCCTGGAGAGTACTCACAGGTCCCCCAGGGAACGCCATAACCTTACTGGAGCATGGAGAATCGCCGGATGCTATTCAAAGAATCGCTCACTTTTGACGACGTCCTTATCACTCCTCGTTATTCGGAAGTGCTTCCGTCAGAGGTGGACGTCAGCACGATGCTGACACGGGAAATTAGACTCAACATTCCCATATTGAGCGCAGCCATGGACACGGTGACAGAATCCGAGATGGCCATAAGCATGGCTCGTCAGGGTGGGGTGGGAATTATCCACCGAAATCTGTCTCCGAAAGACCAGGCGAGAGAAGTGGATCGGGTGAAGCGCTCTGAGTCGGGAATGATCGTGGACCCCATCACCATCGGGCCTGAACAGAAAATTTCGGATGCCCTGGAGATCATGAGGCGATACCGCATTTCCGGCGTGCCGGTCACGGTGAACGGCTATCTGAAAGGAATTCTCACGAATCGCGATCTACGCTTTGTGGAGGATCTGGACCGAAAAGTGGAGGAGGTCATGACCTCCGAGAATCTCGTCACCGTGGACGAGAAGATCGACATCGAGGAATCCAAGGCACTTCTTCACAAGTACCGCATCGAAAAGCTCCTGGTGGTGGACAAGGAAAACCGTCTCAAGGGTCTGATCACAATCAAAGATATTCAGAAAGCCATCATGTATCCCAACTCCGTGAAAGACGCCATGGGAAGGCTCAGGGTCGGAGCTGCCGTGGGAGTTGGGCCGGACACAGAGGAGCGAGTGGCGGCACTGGTGAAGCGTGGTGTTGACGTCATAGTGGTCGACACGTCGCATGGTCATTCGAAAAACGTGATCGAGACGGTGAGGGATGTTAAGCGAAACTTCGGGGACATCCAGGTGATTGCCGGGAATGTGGCCACAGCAGAAGCTGTGGAGGACCTTGTCAAAGCAGGAGCCGATGGCGTCAAGCTTGGTGTGGGACCTGGCTCGATCTGCACCACCAGAATAGTTGCCGGTGTCGGCGTTCCTCAAATCACCGCCATTCTGGAATGCGCAAAGGCTGCTGAACGCCTCGGGGTTCCCCTCGTCGCAGACGGAGGAATCAAATTTTCCGGCGATATTACCAAGGCGCTCGCGGCGGGGGCCGATTCAGTGATGATCGGGGGGCTTCTGGCAGGTACGGACGAAAGCCCTGGAGAGATGGTGCTCTATCAAGGGCGGTCATACAAGTCCTATCGCGGCATGGGGTCGCTCGAGGCAATGAGAGAGGGGTCACGCGACCGGTATGGTCAGCATGAAGGTGTGTCGGAACACAAGCTGGTCCCCGAAGGTATCGTTGGTATGGTGCCGGCAAAAGGCCCAATGTCCGGTTTGGTGCATCAGCTCGTAGGGGGTCTGAAGGCTGGAATGGGCTACGTTGGAGCCAGAACTCTCGCGGATCTGAAAGAACGCGCCACGTTCATCCAGATCACTGCAGCAGGACTGAAAGAATCTCACGTGCATGACGTGGTAATCACGAAAGAAGCGCCGAACTATCGGATGGATTCCAGATAGTCCGGCAGAGAGCTACTAATGATACGAGCAGTCATACTTGGAGCAACCGGGTATACGGGCATCGAGCTGACGAGAATACTGTCCACCCATCCCGATGTGAGGATTGTCGGAGGAAGCTCGCGCAATTGGGCGGGGAAGTCAGCCTGCGATATATTCCCTTTCCTGGGTGAATCAGAGAATTTCCCACTGCAAACACTGGAGGATGCCGTCACAAGCCCCCAAGCTGACGTGGCGTTCCTCGCTCTTCCCCATGGGGAGTCTGCCACTGTGGCTCGTCAGGTCCTGGACACGGGCTTGAAGGTGGTGGATCTGTCTGCGGACCACCGACTGGCCGACCCACAGGTCTACGCCGAGTGGTACGGCTCGCACAAGGACCCGGGGCTCCTTACCCGCGCGGTGTACGGACTTCCCGAAGTCCATCGTGAGCTCATTCGTAAAGCAGATCTCGTTGCCAATCCCGGATGTTATCCCACGAGCGTCATTTTGGGGGCAGGTCCTCTTCTAACTCGACCTGAAATTGACAAAGGATATTTGGTGGTGGACTCCAAGTCAGGAGTTTCCGGAGCCGGTCGCGGGGCAAAGCTTGGGACGAGCTTCTGCGAGGTCGGTGAGAGCTTCAAGCCGTACGGGGTGACGGGCCATCGGCATATTCCTGAAATGGAGCAGGAATTGTCGAAAATCGCGGGCAGCGAGGTTAAAGTACGATTTACCCCACATCTTATACCCGCCAGCAGGGGCATGATTAGTACCATTTACGCTCGACTCCGAAAACCCTTGTCTCGCGAGGAGCTGAGAGAGCACTATTGCGCGCGCTACAAGGGGGAGCCGTTTGTCAGGGTGCTTTCCCTGGGAACTTTCCCTGACACCCTTATGGTCCGAGGCTCCAATCAATGTCACATCGGCGTGGAGATCGACGAACGTACCGGATGGGCGATAGCGATGTCCGCCATTGACAACCTCACCAAGGGTGCATCGGGACTTGCTGTTCAAAACATGAACGTGCTGTTCGGGCTAGACGAGCGAGCCGGGCTCCAAGGATTACCGCTGTTTCCTTAGTACAACCCAAGGGGTCAGGTCTTGTTTCTTGATCAGCCTATGCTCACCGTGACCTCAAAATGGATGATTGACGGGAAATGCACAGACCCAAATGGCTTGAGAGGGAGATCAAGAAACAAGACCTGAACCCTCCTTGACTCTCAAGACATTCCCGTATCGAGAGGGAGACAAGGATGTCGTCGTCAAAGAAAAGCGCTGGTACGGATCTGGGATTGACTGAGCTGGAAAAGAAAGAGCTTCACAAGATAGCCCGCACTGTCATTCAAGCCAAGACTCGCGGCGAGCCGGTGCCCTATTTCACTCCGGCCACTGAGCGGCTGAATGAGAAGCGAGGAGCCTTTGTTTGCATATACAAGAAGGGGATGCTGCGTGGCTGCATAGGCACTCTCGAAGCGAAAGATCCTATGTACAAGGCAGTCCAGGAGATGGCCGAGGCATCTGCCTTTCGTGATCCTCGATTCCGTCCCGTAACAGAGGACGAGCTTCCGTATCTCGAGATCGAGATTTCCATTCTGACTCCCTTCAGGCAAATCAAAGATCCTGCGGATGTGCAGGTCGGGCCCCACGGGCTGGTGGTAAGAAAAGGATTTCAATCCGGGTTGTTGCTCCCCCAGGTGGCGGCGGAAAGAAACTGGGACCGGGTGACGTTTCTGGAGGAAACGTGTAGAAAAGCCGGGCTTCCGCGGGATGCGTGGAAGGACCCGGATACGGAGTTGTACGTTTTTTCCGCGGATGTGTTCTAATCCAGCGCAAGGGGTCAGGTCTTGTTTCTTGACCAACGTATGCTCACCATGGCCTGCGAATGGATCACTGACCGCAAATGTACGGACCCTAACGGCTTGAGGGGAAGATCAAGAAACAAGACCTGACCCCCCTGACCGATGGAGGAAAGACGTCTGAACAGAAAGGCTGTGGCACTGCTATCCGGTGGGTTGGACTCTGCCCTAGCCATCTATCTCGTTAAGCGCCAGGGAGTGGATGTAACTGCTGTGCACTTCACGTCGTTCTTCTCCCCCCTAGGCAGCATCAACGAGGATTCCCCGGTACGCTCCCTGGCCCAACAATTGGACGTCCCGGTGGTCGAGATGGCGAAGGAAAGGGACTTTCTGGACCTGATTCGAAATCCGAAGTTCGGGCTCGGCAAGAATCTCAACCCCTGCATTGACTGTCGCATCTACACCTTCCGCAAAGCGAAGACGCTGATGGAGGAACTAGGGGCCTCATTCATCGTGACTGGTGAAGTCGTTGGCCAAAGGCCCATGTCCCAGCGCAAAGACACAATCCGTCTCATTGAGAAGCAGGCAGACTGCACCGGGATCGTGGTTCGCCCCCTGTCCGCGAAAGTCCTTCCTCCGTCTCTCCCTGAAACTGCCGGGATGCTCGATCGGGCTCAACTCCTGGACATAACGGGCAGAGGGAGAAAAGTCCAGACTAAGCTTGCCGCGGAAATCGGACTCCGAGGCTATTCGCCTCCGGCAGGAGGGTGTTTGCTCACGGACCCAATTTTTTCTCGAAGGCTTCGAGCTGTTCTTGAGGATACGAGAGACCCTTCGCCCGAGGAGCTCGAGCTGCTGCGGGTCGGCCGGCACATACGGTTCAGGTCAGGTTTGCGAGTCGTAGTCTCGCGCAACGAAATGGAAAACCAGCGATTGGAGAGTCTCAGCGGTGCGGGATCTCTCTATTTTCCCGTTGGATTTCCGGGGCCCACCGCCTTGGCGATCGGGATTCCTGATTCTGAAGAAGAAGCGCTTATCGGAGCGCTGGTCAGGCGATACACGAAGGCATCTTCACGGAGAGATACGATCGGAGCTCAAAGGCCCGGTTCCCCTGAGAGATTCCTGTCTGTCAGCGCAGTTGCTGATGACGAGTGGATCGCCGCTCACATGATATAACTGCGTGTTGAAGCAACAAAGGAGCCTCGCGTGAATTGTCCTCACTGTGGCCGTACATTTGAGCCTGTTCCGGGTCAAAAATTCTGTTCGCAGTGCGGAGGTGCGCTCGAAACGGGGGACCGGGAATCGACATCGCCGCTGAAGGAAGACTATCCCGAAGATCCCGCATCCGTGACACAGAGGGCGCATCACTCTACCATCGCTTATTGCCCGTGGGAGGATCTGGAGAGCCTCGGCTTTTTTCAGGCCTTGTGTGTAACGGTCAAGCAGAGTCTTTTCAGACCTGTGGAGTTTTTCTCCGTCCTCCCAAAGAGGGGCGGTCTTCTCAATCCCCTCCTTTACGCGATGATCGTTCAAACGATTGGGAACCTCGGGGCATACCTCACCGGAATGGTGGTGAATACCCCATTCTTTGCCCAACCCAAGCTCACTGCGGGAACCGTGGCGGTGATAGGGATTCTTGCGCCGCTAATCGTCCTGCTAATGCTTTTTGTGTGGTCCGTGCTCCTGCACGTTTCCCTGCTGCTTGTTAGTAGCACCAGGGAAGATTTCGAGGCAACATTCCGAGTGGTATCGTACTCCTCCTCCGCTGATCTCCTAAACATCGTGCCTGTCATTGGATGGCTGGCTGCCTTCGTGTGGAAGATCTATCTTCTGGTCAGTGGGATCCGAGAGGTCCACCATATTGGCACGGGTCGGTCTGTGGCCGCGTTGGCCGTGCCGATGGCTCTCTGCTGTGGCATTATTGGAGTATCTGTTGTGCTCGTATTGTTTGGCATCGCAGGGTCTATGCGATGAGCTGGGAAGAGGCAGCCTAAAAGGCTACCCTACATTTGCGGAAGATGGCAGCCTGGAAAGGCTACCCTACATGGGGGGATGCATTGCATTGCATTGCGTTGTTGTGCAGGCGTGTAGTGCAGGCTTTCCAGCCTGCATCTGAAGAAGAGGCAGCCTGGAAAGGCTACCCTACATTTGCGGAAGATGGCAGCCTGGAAAGGCTACCCTACATTTGCGGAAGATGGCAGCCTGGAAAGGCTACCCTACATGGAGGGATGCATTGCATTGCGTTGTTGTGTAGGCATGTAGTGCAGGCTTTCCAGCCTGCATCTGAAGAAGAGGCAGCCTGGAAAGGCTACCCTACATGGAG